>NZ_JBOITM010000014.1:0-35727 GCF_050717535.1 Clostridium sp. | reverse complement strand
TTCAAAAAGTATTTTATGAATATATTCGACATAAAATTAAAAAATCCTTTTTGTAAATAATTGTAAATTAATATCTTTTTAGTAAATAATTAGTTTTGAAATTCATTCAGCGGAATATAAGTTAAATAATTACTAAAATTCATAGCTTTTGTGTATTAATAAATCTCTTGAAAGGAGCATATTATGCCTATATATAGATTATCCAATGATATAGTATTTCCTGACCCCTCACTTGCAGAGGAGGATGGACTTTTAGCCATTGATGGTGACTTATCTCCTGAAAGATTGATACTTGCATATTCTAATGGAATATTCCCATGGTTTTCAGAAGATGAGCCAATACTTTGGTGGTCACCAAATCCACGATTTGTTGTTTATCCAAAAGAAGTTAGAATTTCTCACTCTATGAAAAAACTACTTAAAAAGAATACATATAGAGTTTCCTTTGATACTTGCTTTAGAGATGTTATATCCAATTGTTCTAATTTAAGAAAAGATGAAGGAACCTGGATTACAAATGAAATGATTGAAGCTTACTGCACCCTACACCAGCTTGGGTTCGCTCATTCTGTAGAAACTTGGTATGGAGATAAATTAGTTGGTGGATTATATGGTGTAAGTATGGGAAAATGTTTTTTTGGAGAATCAATGTTTTCAACTATGAATAATGCGTCTAAGGTAGCCTTTATTACTCTTAGCAAAGTCCTTGAGGAAAAGAAATTTGTTATAATTGACTGCCAAGTTTATACAGCGCATCTAGAAAGTTTAGGTGCAGTTAACATTTCTAGAGAGGACTTTTTAACCCTTACAGAAGAAGGAATTTCAATTGTTCCTTTAAAATTGATTCTTTAAGTTATATAATTCATTAAACCTATTTTGAATAGGTAAATGAAAATAAGTCAGCATAAAGATATACATCTTTATGCTGACTTATTTTTATTATTATTCTACCTTTTCAAACTCTGATTTACCAACACCACATAGGGGGCAAACCCAATCTTCAGGTATATCTGCAAATTTAGTTCCTGGTTTAATTCCACCATCGTCATCTCCAACTGCTGGGTCATAAATATATCCGCACACAGTACAAACATATTTTTCCATAATTATCCCTCCTTTTTAGTTTTCTGGTACAGATGATAATTGTTAATATTCATCTGCCTAAAACCTAATAAATATTATATTATCTTCCAAGTTTATAGATAAATATAGGTGATTTAATACCACAAATTTTCTATAACTAAAACTTATGATTATATTACCATACTCTATAGTTATTAACAATATTTATTTTTTCTTAATAAAGAATGTTAAGTAAAATACTCAATTATTGCTCCGTGAAAATTTTCATTTATAAGTCCAGATATATAATTGTTCATATCTTGGCTATCTGGTTTCTTATAAACATACTTAAATTTACCATAAGGTCCCCATTTTAATTGCCTATTTTCTTCGTTAAGATCAAGCAATGTATTCTTAAATCTTTGAACTATTAGATCCTTTGCTGCTTTAGTAAATCGATGTTGAATAAGTTCAAAACTTATTTCATCCTTATAATCTTGTAATGCTACTTTTAATGTCTCAAATAATTCCTTATATTCTTCTTTCCAATTATCATATATCATAATAGGTGCAATTATGAATCCTATGGGATAGCCGGCTGCAGCAATTTTTTTAACACTATCTATTCTCTCCTGAAAACTGGACGTATTATGTTCAAAGTTATTTATTACGTACCTGGAATTTAAAGTAAACCTAAACTTTGTGTGCTTATTATGTTGAAGCTTTAAAAACGAATCAACATCATCAAATTTAGTTACAAGCCTCAATCTGCCGTTAGTATTATCACCAAAGTATTCTATGCATCTTTTCAAGTTTCCACTTAAGTGTTCAAGAGCAATAGGATCTGTTATGCTTGCACATTCAAACGAGGTAATATTAGGCATGTTCTCATCTATATAACTTTGAATAACATCCAGAATCTCTTCAATATTAAGGAAAATCTTCATAAAAGGTTTTTCACCTTGAGTAGTCTGAAGATAACAGTATTCACAATTAGCTGGGCAGGAACTTGACAATGAAAATTGATAGTCCGCTGACGGTCTACAACTCACTAATTTCTTTTGACCATTTGTTGTAAAAAGAACAGTCTTTTTGGCCGCAGCATAATTTTTCTCAGGAGATCCACAATCTATTACTACTTTTTTGGAATTAATTATGGGGACTTTTAAGTTTTCTAAATATTTTATAACCTTTTGTCCCGCATCATACTTAAGAACTTTCGGATCTATATATGCAATATCTGGTACAAATAACTTCATTATTTTCACCTCATAGGTATTATTTTATAAAGTAAAGTTATTTATACATCTATCTTTCTTATACCCCAATTTCTTTAACTTGATTTTCTATTCTTTTCAAACTTCCTCTTAAAATGCTTAATTTACATAAGTACTAATTATATATTTTAGCATAGGAACTATAAGCAAAATATAGGGAGAATGATACAACAAAATCGTATCATTCTCCCTATATTAAATTGCTCTTAGCAAATAAATAGTTCTTATCTAATATTGTATTTGTTGATTACCTTATTTCTTAATTTTATCCCAACTGTTTCATTTACAAATCTATCAATGATATCTTCCTTAGTGGCTTTTCCTTCTACAAAAACATTATATCTCTTGCAAAGCTTTCCTAAGTCACCCTTACTTATCTCACTAGTTTTAACAAAGCTTTTTGCTGCTTTAACACTAGTCATAACCATTATACGTTTATATATTTCATCATTAGTCATAGATGCACCTCAAATCTTTTATTTATCAAATATATTATAACATCTTAAAGGATATGAATAAATCATTTCTAGTAAAATTGTTATATTTTTATTGTAAAATTCAATATTTTTTTGTATTTAGCCATTATTTTTATTATTATGCAATACTTGATCAATTACAATTACCAATGCTAATATAAATGCATAATTTTCTTGTTCATTTATTTCAATTTCATAAGTATCTCCCCACGCAACCCATTTTTTATTTATTTCCGCAATTGTGCTATCATTTTTCATAATTGAAAAATCATGAGCAAGAAAATCTCCTTCAATCTCATAATTCCCCATGTTACTATCTATATCGAATCTATTACTAATGAAGGTAAATTCTTTTTTCACTTTTGCAGCATAGGTTCCATTTAAGTATATACCATATTCTGGAAGTAGTTTAAACAACTTCTGCTCAATATATACAATTTCATTGCCACCCATGTCATAAATTTTTAACTTATTTCCCATTGAAAAAATCTTTCCCTCTACACTAAAAACATCATCCCCTGAAGCATCTTTAATTGTAAACTTGTCACCCATTGAAAATATTTTTTCTCGAATATAAAACTTAATATAAATCCCCCCTATTATATAATTATTTATTTTATTTTCACAAGAACATAAAACTGTAAATCCTTTGATTCCATTTTACCACTTGAACTATTTTTATTCCCTGATATATTATGGAATTGAATCTTTATTTTCACTTTGCCATTTTCATCTTCAAAGCACATTTCATCAGAAGGAATATTTTTCTGATTTTGGTTATCACCATATTTATCCATAAGTATATTTGTGAACTCCAATAGATCTTTTTTATAAATATCTTTTCCATCTTTATTTATCTTTAATATGCTTGATTCATAATCAAAATTTATGCTGAAGTCTGCGTTGCTTCCCTGCTGCTGTGAATTTCTTGAATCAAAAAAATAATCATATCCGCTTATATCAATTGGTTTTAATGCGCCTGAAGAATTAAAATAAAAATATCCATTACTCCCATTATTATATTCATCGGTATATTTTACTCCTAATACCTTCTCTAAATCAGAAGTTTTAAAGTCTTTTGGCAAGGCTTTAACATCTTTTAGACTATGATTCCTTTCAAAGTAATTAAGAATACTGGATATTTGCCTAGAATCTTCAGTATTTACCACAGTGCCGGCTTTAATCACATTACTATCATTAATCATATTATTTTTAACAAATATCTTAGTTAGCCTTTTGTTTTGACTATACTTTGAAACTGAATAACTACTAAAAGGACCAAATACAGATATAAAAGTTATTATTGCTAGAAATAGGGGAAGTGCTATGTTTCTTAGCTTTTTTGCAGTTGCAAAATAAATCATGGTTAAAAATGCCCATATACCAAGTGCAACAACAAAGTATCTGTTTTCAGTTACCCCATAGGCATTAATTCTTATTCCTATAGAAAAAAACATCATGACTATTAGTGGAAGAATTGCCTTCGGAAAATACTTCATATATCTTTTTGTCCAGCTTTTTTCATTAAATAATGGCGATATGAAAAATAGAACCGCTGCACTCAGCACAGAGTACCAAAGCACAAGATTAGATACCAATCCTTCTGGCCACTGCCTTGTAATAATTATTTTCCCGAAATATATATATAATATTATTGTATATACAGAAATAAGTGGCATTATTATATATAGCACAAGTACATTCAAAAGACGAGAATAGTCGTTTAAAGTTAACTTTTCATCTTTTGTAGGAAGACCTGCAAGAAAAAATGCTGGTGCAAATATACCAGCAACAACAAGAAAAGTGTAATAGTAAAGTTCACCTTTAATATTAATTCCTAGAAGTTTATCAACAGTAAAAAGAATTGCCGCAAGTCCAAGGTATAAAACTAAAGAGTATAAACTTGTAGTAAAAAATCTAGTGAAAACCCTTACAACGAAAATCTCAAAGTCCGCGTGGCTTGGGATATATGATATTATAAGAAAAATCAAATATAGGATAAGGCTAAATGCAATATATCTTGACATTGAAATCATTCCCATCATTCCTATATCTTTTAGGAACAGGTAATAATAAAGTATTAATAGAACAGTGCCTCCTAAATAAGACGCAATTAGGGATATCTTCTTGTACTTCTCTAATCTCTCAAAGAAAAGATTAATGCACAGTGAAAGTGGAATTCCAAGTGCAGAAGCCATAGTTATTCTACTAAGAGTCTCTATAAAATCACTACTTATTCCTGATGATATTTCTGATATATATATAAGAAGTATCACACAAGCGGTTGATATACTAATAGTTTGCGGAAATCTATTGATACTGCTCTTAATGCCATTTAATATTGCATTAAATATTTTTTTCATTACAAACCCCCTCGTATTTTGCAATCAATCCTCGCCTTTCAGCTTCCTTATCTCATTATCCTTTAGTTCTATTATATTTTCGTATTTTGTTTCCATTTCAGTCCAATTTTTATTTAGTAAATTTATTAAAGAGGCCATTTCATCAGCGCTTCCTGCTATGCGGTTAAATAATAAAAGATTTAAAGCTAGCACCTCTGGAATTTCGCTATGAGTGTATCTTAGCTGATGATCAATTTCACCATAACCCTCCTCAAATATTGTTCGCACTTGAATTTCTGCTATAACCTTTTGACTTGTTGGAAAAAATTCTATCAAATAGTGTACAGATCTATAGCCTGATTTTCTAGAATGGATTTCAATATTTAGTTCATCAAACCTTTTAGTATCATCACCTTCGCGAACGTTAGCAGTGATTTCAATTACTTTCCAAGTACTATAAATAAAGTTGTGTATATCTTCCCAATCTTCTTTGAAAATATGTATTGCTCTAACTCCTATTAAATCATTTATTTCTTGTTTATAGTTTTCAATGGAGAACTGGAATTCTGAGCCATACTTTTCTTTTCTTCCTGGGGTCTTTCTAATTATCTTTTCTATTAATCTCTCTGGTTCCTTAACTCTAGACTTTACTGAATGTATTTTTTTATGCGTTCTGAGAGTATCAGCTATGAATCCAGCCTGGCTTTCATAATTACTCCTATAGATATTAAAATCAAGGTATATATCATTTAATACTTTCCAGTCTATATTATTTTTAGTAAGATTTTTTTCTGTAATATGAGTTTTCTTTAAGAAGTCTTCTTTTTTAAGATTCATCATAGCCTCCCATTAATAAGATATGATACTGAATTTCAGTATATTATTAACACTTCTCATATACACTTATATTAAAATCAATTTCAGTTGAAAGCTGGTAAGTCTCACTGGCTTTTTCTCTCATACAATTGTCAAAAGTCCAATAATAAGGAGTCATTGCAATAAGGTTTTTAACGTGTGCCCCATCTTCTACATTAATATTATATTTAACTTCTGTATTGTCAATTAACTTAAATCCCTGAAAAACTATTTCTTTTTCTTCATGTTTTCTTGGACTTATATATAATATTTCTTTTAATCCATATAAATGCTGAATTCCAGGTGTTACAACAATTAGTTTGCCATTATCCTTTAGAACTCTCTTAAGCTCTACCTCATCAGATGGTGCAAAGTTTCTGATAATAATATCTATGCTACTTGACATTATAGGTATGTTAAAATTGCTACCCACTATAAAATTTATTTTTTTATCTCTCTTAACTGCATAAGTAACTGCAGATTTTGAAATATCCACACCAAAAAAATCAAATTTTCTATTTTCAGTAATGTTAGGTTCTTTTTCATATATAGCCTGCTTTAACCTGCATAAAAAATACCCTTCTCCACAACCAGCATCAAGTATATTTATGTTATTTCCATTTATATTTGATATTATTACCTGGTTCAATGTTTCAGAAAACTTTTGATAATATCCCTTATTTAAAAAATCTCTACGCCCTTCCATCATTTCTTTACTGTCCCCAGGGTCCTTTGTTTTCTTTTGATTAGCTAATAGAAGATTAATATATCCTTTACTAGCTATATCATAACTATGGTTATTTAAACATACATATTGTTTTTCATGTTTTTTTAAGCACAAATTGCATACGGGACATTTTAATATAGATTCCACATTTTCTATTGACACAAGATCACTGCCTTTCCATTTTAGCCTACTTTTTTTTCGTTCAAATCTATTCCAATCATATCTAGAATAAATATAAATATTGGTATTCCTAATAACAGTCCCCAAATACCCATAAAATGTTCTGAGACTATTAATGTCACAAAAGTAAAAAATATTGGAAGATGGGTAGTGTCAGACATAAGTTTTGGATTTAAAACATAACTCTCAATAGCATGAATTATAAAAATCATAATAAGCACAAAAATCACTTTAATCAATCCACCTATTTTAAATGCAATTAGACATAAAGGGATTAATGAGATAAATACCCCCGCTACAGGTACAAGGCTTAAAATAAATATCATAAATGCAAGAGCGAATAATTGAGGAAATCCCATTATCGTAAGTCCCACAACTGATAATGCCGTATTTGTAATAGCTATCATTATTTGAGCCTGTATTACTTTTCCAAAAGAATTCAAAAAGTTATTACCAAAATAGCTCAGATAATTATATCCCACTGAAATTTTACTTCCTTTAAACTTATATACAAATTTTAATATGCTATCTTTCTCTAATATAAAAATTAAACTCAGTAAAAACGCCATAAAAAAGTTCAAACTCCATTCTCCAAAATTAGTTACAAATAGCATAATGCTTTGAATGCCCGATTTAGCATAACTGGCTATGTCAATTTGCTCAAATATTGGTGTTAAATAAACCATAACTCCTTTATTATTTTTGGGGAATTTAATATACTCTATTTTATCTAAAATAAGTATACTTTCAGAAATGGCAATGGGTATATACTTAACAAGGAGAAGAACTATAGTTACTGTCATTATCATATATATAATTATAGTAATAATAGTTGGATTTACCTTTATAATTTTATTGATTTGCTTAGCTAATAAACATTGTAAACTGTTTGCTAAATATGTAATCATAAAAGTTAATAAAATCAAATTAAAAATGGATCTTATTAAATATGCAAATAATATTATTGATGCCAATAATATTACTTTCACTAATGTTTCTCTTTGAAACAAATGTTTTACAGTTTGCATTTAGGTTCTCCTTTATATTCATTTTTAGTAAATTATGAAACTCTTTCAAAATATTTTTCCATATTATCACTAGAATAATTTTTGACTATTTCATTATATCAAATCATTTAATATATTTCTATCAATTATTATTATTATAATGCACGGAGAATAACAAAAATGGTGTATACTATTTATATTATAATAATATATATTATTTAAAAAGTTTGGTGGTGATAAAAGATGAAACCAGTGATTATGTTTGTAACTGAATGGTGTCCATATTGCAAAAAAGCACTTGCTTGGATGGAAAATCTAAAAAAGTCAAATCCAGAATATGCTAATATTGAAATAAAAATTATTGATGAAGAGCTTCAGCCAGATATAGCAAAACAGTATACTTACTATTATGTGCCTACCTACTATGTAGATGGAATTAAGGTTCATGAAGGTGTTGCTTCTAAGGATATTGTAAATGCAGTATTTAAAAAGGCTTTTGAATAGAATATTTTTTAGGACCTATACGCAATAAAATATAAGGAGATAATTTCAGATTATCTCCTTATATTTTATTGTTTAATAATTTTTCATATTGAGTCCACGTTACCTTAATTTTTATATTTTGTTTTCTTGATTTTCGTAATGGCCAGCTTCTAATGTGAATTTGTTTTCTACTTCTTTATATTCTTTTAACTTATCAATTTTTACAAGAAAAGAACTAATTTGCTTCTGCATTTTTATAATACTCTTTCTCATTTCTGCTAGGGCTACTCTATCCATAATTATTTTTTTGTAATATTTTTGTTGATTACTATCAAATTTTTGCTTTTCTTGGCGTATTTTTTCTTTTCTTTTGTTACATTCCATTATTTTATTTTTTATACAACGTCCATTAGAATACTTAAAAAAAACTTTCCTGTAATTTTTTAAAATTACCTTTTTAAAAAATTTAAATTTTTCTCTTTTCATAAAAATTTGAAGGTCTTGATTTAATTTTCTACTTTGTTGTAGTTCTCCTATAAGTTCATCTTCTAATTTTTTTAAATGAATTTTAATATTCTTTATCTCATCTTTGCTCACTTTAATACTATAATTTAATTCTATTTGTTTTTCTTGACAGCTTTCTATTTTTGATTTATTTGTTTTTATTTTTATGAAGAACATTTTTTCATTTGAATCTATAATTTCAGACGTAAATTTTGTCATCTTTAAAAGTTTACATATATCATTTCTAGATTTAGTTAAGATTTCAATTGATTTTTTCATTCCTTCTAAAATAGGATCACTAAGCTTAAATTCAATTAGGATAGAATCGTATATTTCATTATTTTCTGACAATGACGTAAGCCCCCTTTAAGTCAAATAATCCACTTGCATTTCAATATACTTTACCATATTTGTTTGTATTGTGCAAAAATAGTACTTTACACATAAAGTCATAGAACTGATGCTAAAGGGGTTAGTGAACTACTCACCACCTAAGAGGTGGGAGCTTCTTGGTCAATACTACTACTGTAGCAAGTTTACCCAAGCTATCAAGGCTATTCCAGCCTCTCTATTAAAAATGAAATTTTTAATTTTATTTGATGTATATATTTCTAATCCTCGGATATAATATTACTGTAATCAACTAGCCAACATTAAACACATAGTGGGGAGATGTTAGTTATGTTAATCAATAGATTTACAGTTTTAAGTGTAGGCAGTATTGCTAAGGCTAAAAACGGAGATTACTAATCTAGTCCATATAAAATTTAAAATATGGATAAATTCATATGTAAATATGGATTAGTAAAGCCAATGATTATTTAATATAATCATTGGCTTTATGCTTTTTATCTTAGCTTTTTTTATCTTGATGTTCTAGTATTTCTAGACTGTTGCTTTCCAGCTTGAGTCCTTCCATTTCTTCTAACATAACCAGTTGAAGATGGCTTTCTTGTAGAAGTTTTTTTTGCTTTATCTACATTAACCGTTATTGGTAAATTACTTGCAGGATAAGGATGTTCCTCTACTACTGGTATTGTTTTTGTTATAAGCTTCTGAATATCTTTAAGAAAAGGTTTTTCTTCTTCGTCGCAAAAGGATATTGCAACTCCACCAAGTCCAGCTCTACCAGTTCTTCCTATTCTATGAACATAAGTCTCTGGTATATTTGGCAAATCAAAATTGATTACATGAGATAATTCATCTACATCAATACCCCTGGCTGCAATATCTGTTGCAACTAGTACTCTTGTAATTCCAGCTTTAAAATTATTTAAAGCAAGTTGCCTAGCACTTTGAGATTTATTCCCGTGAATAGCTTGAGCCTCTATGCCTGAATTATTAAGGTCCTTAGTAATTTTATTTGCCCCATGTTTTGTTCTAGAAAACACCAAAGCAGAAACAATAGATTTATCTTTTAGCAAATGTATAAGAAGTGGCTTTTTATCTTTCTTATCCACAAAATATACCGATTGTTCAATAATTTCAAGAGTAGAAGAAACAGGAGTCACTGCTACCTTTACTGGGTCAACAAGAATAGAATCCACTAATTTTGATATTTCTGATGGCATAGTAGCTGAAAACAGCATAGTTTGTCTGATTTTAGGTAGTTGAGCAATAACTTTTTTTACATCACGCAAGAATCCCATATCAAGCATACGATCTGCCTCATCAAGTACAAACATTTCCACATGGTGTATGTTAATGTATTTCTGTTGCATTAAGTCAAGTAGTCTTCCAGTAGTTGCAATTAGTATGTCTACCCCATTTTTTAATGCTTCAGTTTGATTTTTTTGTGATACACCGCCAAAAATAACTGCACTAGTAAGATTCATATGCTTACCGTAAGCATCAAAACTTTCTCCAATTTGGATTGCTAGTTCCCTAGTTGGTGCAAGGATAAGTGCCTTTATATTTTTAGGTCCTTTTATAACCTTTTGTTTTCCACAAAGAATTTGAAGTATAGGAATAGCAAAAGCTGCTGTCTTTCCAGTTCCTGTCTGAGCACAGCCTAAAAAGTCTTTTCCTGCCAATATACTAGGAATTGATGCCTCTTGTATAGGTGTAGCTTCTACATAACCTTCAGTTACTAAGGCTTTTTTTATTGGTGTAATAAGATTTAAATTTTCGAATAACATTATTTTCTCCTTTGAAAGTGGTCGTCTTGAACTTTAAATGTCGCAAATCACTGATATCCTGTTATGAATCTTCTTGAAAATTGGAAACAACAACTTTCGTGCATGATTATATTGCATCTAAGAAACCACCCTTTATTAGTGATATGAGTATATTTAGGCTGATTAATCTTCATTTTAACTTTGACTTTAAAGGTCTTTATGTATAAATAAATCTGTTTCACTTATATCAACTTCAATTTTATATTTATTTTAATTTAATTGTTCGTAGCACTCATATTTTTTAATTATAACATATTTCGACTCTTCTTGCTATTCATCTAATTATTATAAAGACTATTACAACATAAAAGTTATCGGTTTAATAAGAAACGAATATAAATAAAGATTTATCATAAACTATGTCTACAAAATATTTCGTTTAATGAAGGAGCTAATTTTATGAATGAAAACTTTAATTTTCCTACCAGCATACCCGAGCAAAAACAAGATAAACAACCGGGACTCGAATCACTTATGAATCCAAGGCCTATTTTTGATAATCCAAATTGTATAGGCTCTGAAAAACTAAAAAATAAAGTAGCCTTAATCACAGGTGGTGATAGTGGCATTGGTAAAGCAGTTGCGTTATCTTATGCCAGAGAAGGCGCTGATATAGCCATAGTATATCTTGATGAACATGAAGATGCACAGGAGACAAAAAAACTTATTGAAGCAAAGGGCAGAAAGTGTATTTTGATCCCTGGGGATATAGGCAAAGATTCTTTCTGCAATGATGTTGTAAACATAACAATAAGTGCTTTCAATAAAATCGATATTCTTGTGAACAATGCTGCTGAGCAACACCCTCAAAATAGTATTGAGGATATTACAGCTCTACAACTAGAAAAAACCTTTAAAACAAATATTTTTTCTATGTTTTATATGGTGAAAGCAGCGCTTCCTCATTTAAAAGAGGGCGCTGCAATTATAAATACTTCCTCAGTTACAGCCTATGAAGGCCATAAAACACTAATTGACTACTCCTCAACTAAAGGAGCAATAGTTACTTTTACTCGCTCTCTTGCTCTTTCCCTTGCAAGTAGAAAAATTCGAGTTAATGCAGTGGCTCCTGGTCCTATATGGACACCTCTTATACCATCTTCCTTCAGTGCAAGTGAAGTTGGTAAATTTGGAAACAAAACTCCTATGGGAAGACCAGGTCAACCTGTAGAGCTTTCTGAAACTTATGTATTCTTAGCTTCTGAAGGATCTTCATATATAAGTGGTGAAACTATCCATGTAAACGGTGGTATAGTGGTAAATGGCTAGTGACACCAACGTTGCAAGTGCATGAATGAAACATACACTTGCAACGTGGATGTCCCCTATTTTTTAGTATTAAGCATGGAAATATTTTCACTAAATTTGTTAATATATCCACACATATAATAGTAGTACCTTGGCAATTATATATAGCAAAAGTGTTATCTTTTTTAAAGAGGAGAATATTATGATAAAGAAAAAAAACATTTTAATATTTCTTATTAGTTTACTTCTCAATGCAGGAAACATAATATTAGTGAATGCTGCAAGTGCTAATTTCACTTCAGGAGATGCTAATACATACAATGTAACTCTGAAGCAAGACTTATTATGCCTAATAGTAGCTTATCCTGAATATATATCAAATATTGAGGAGAATAATGGATTTGTATATCTAATAATGAAGTCTGGGAAAAAAATACTTTACGATGACAAAGTTAAAAAAAATTCTCAAGGAAAACTATCAAATCCAGACCTTCAAGATACTTTAGAACAACTTTATCCCCTTTCACCTTCCAAAAGTATTATGGAAGCAGATTTTGACCCTGGTCGCTTAAGGTGCTATGGGTTATTATCTGAAGTTTATGGCACATCAAAACAAGCTATAGAATCTAAACTTACAAATGTTAAGGTGGGCTACACTAATTATCAATTCAACGGCAATAATGCTGCAGCTAAGTCACTACAAGCCGTTATGAAAGAATTAATGCCCCTTTCAAAAGAAAACCAAAATGTTAGAAAATGCCTTTTCCCATGCAGTGGTACTTTTAACTACCGTGTAATTTCAGGCACAAGCCGGTTAAGTCCTCATGCTTTTGGAATTGCAATTGATCTAGCTAGTGATAAAAGAGACTATTGGAAGTGGGCTTCTAAAGATGCTGGTGAAAAAAGGTTATTGTCATACTCAAGTGAGCTTGTAGAAATCTTCGAAAATAACGGGTTTATATGGGGAGGTAAATGGTCACACTTTGATATCCTTCATTTCGAATATAGGCCTGAATTTATTTTAAAGACTCGCTATTTCCGAGATAATATAGGTTTCAAAAAATCATGGTATGATGGTGCACCATTACAACAATTAGATATAAAAAATGCTATAGAAAAGATAGATTCATTAATAAAATAATAGGAGTATAAAATTATGGGTTCTTTAAAACAAGAAAATTTACAATGGTCCAAAAATAGATTGTTTATATTTATAGTACTTCTTTTATTTATACAGCAATGCACAATAAGATACACATATGCTGCAACTGATGATGAAAAAAAAGAAATTACTAGCTATATAGAACATACTTTCCAAACAAGAAACAAAGCTATACTAAGCGGTGATTTAGAATTAATAAAATCAATTTATAACATGAACACAAAATATGGAACTTGGGCCTATGAATATGAAAAAAGAAAAATGAATTATATTAATAATTGGGCACAAAAACAAGGAGTTAAGTTTATAGGTATTACACCAACTATAATAATAAAATCAATCAAAGGAAATATTGATAATTTTTCCGTTTACTTATTATGTTCCACAGAATATAAATATGTATATGAAAATCAGCCAGAGATAGAAAACTCATCTCGAATTGGAACCTACCACATATTACAACTTACTAGTAAAGATGGCTCTTGGATTATTTCTAAAGAATGGTATAAAGATCCCTTCGGAGATTCATTAAATTTAGATAATATTAAGGCAGATTCTATAAAAAACTTTATACAATCTCAAAGTGCAAGGGACTTTTCAACTTTACACAAGAGAAGAATTAATGCTGTAAATTACGCGGATACATATTGTGGTGCTGCAAGTACTGCAGAATATGAATATAAGTATAATAAAAAATATAGGGACTATAATCCGCAGGGTGGTGATTGTGCAAACTTTGCATCACAAATTCTTTTTGAAGGTGGCAAGTTTAGAAAAAATTCTACTTGGAACTATGACAAAAACGGAGCAACAAAAGGTTGGCTCAATGCAGATGGTTTCATTAAATATATGACAAATAGTGGTAGAGCATCAGTGATTGCCTATGGCAGCTATGACAAAGTATATAAGGCTAGTTATAAACTACTACCAGGAGATTTTGTTGCTTACGAAAAGAAAAATGACGTCACTCATATTTCTGTGGTGACAGGAGCTGATTCAAAAGGTTACTCCCTAGTTAGTTGTCATAACTCAGATAGAAATAAAGTGCCTTGGGACCTTGGTTGGAGCAATAAAAACATTAGATTTTGGCTAGTTAGAGTTCATTATTAACAAAAACATCAAAAGCTGAGTGACTTAAATACTCAGCTTTTGATATGAACCATGTTACTTGCCATGTAGATGACATCATTTTTTTAAATTTCCATAATAATCGGAAAAATAATTGGTCTACGTTTTGTTTTTTCATATAGATATCGCTCTACAGATTTCTTCACATTTAATTTTAATACATACCACTCAATAATATTATTGTCTAAGCATTTATTTAGTTCAAGTTTAACAATCTCCTTTACTTCATTAATTAATTCATCTGATTCCTTCGCATATACAAATCCACGAGTTATTATATCTGGTCCTGCAATAATACTATAAGATTCTCTCTCTAAGGTAACCACTATAGTGAGCATCCCATCTTCTGCTAAATGTTTCCTATCCCTAAGTACTATGCTTCCAACATCGCCAACCCCCAGTCCATCTACAAATACAGATCCAGTATGTACCCGGCCTATGACTTTAGCTTCTTCCTTTGAAATCTCTAATACCTGCCCCGTTTCCATGGTAAATATATTTTTCTCTTGCATACCTAATTTTTGGGCCAATTTAGAATGTTGTTTTAAATGTCTGTATTCTCCATGAACTGGCATAAAATATTTAGGATGAACTAATGCATGAATTAATTTTATTTCTTCTTGATATGCGTGACCTGATACATGCACTTCTTCTAAATCCTCGTAAATTACCTCTGCTCCCCTTTTGAATAACTCATTTATTACCTTTGATATAAGTTTTTCGTTGCCTGGAATTGGAGATGCAGAAATAATATACAAATCCTTTGGTTCAATGGTTATTTTTCTATGCGTGCCAAAAGCTATCCTAGCAAGGCCTGCCATAGGTTCTCCCTGACTTCCAGTAGTTATTATTGTAATATTCTCATTTTTGTAATTGTGCATATCATCCATACTAATAATATACTCAACAGGTATATGTAGATATCCTAGTTCCATAGCTACTTGTGAGATGTTCTCCATACTCCTTCCACTAAAAACTATTTTTCTATTATACATTACAGAAGCATCAGCAATCTGCTGCATCCTATGAATATTTGAAGCGAAGGTTGCTACAATGACCCTTCCCTCCCCACTAGAAATTATTCTTGTTAAAGTTTTTCCAATAGTTTTTTCTGAAATTGTATGCCCTTCTCGTTCTACATTTGTGCTATCAGCCATAAGAAGCATTATGCCCTCTTTACCTAAATTTGAGATACGTTCTAAATCCATGACTAATCCATCAATAGGAGTAAAATCAATTTTAAAATCGCCAGTATGTAATATTACACCTAGTGGTGAATGAATGGCAATAGCACAGGAATCTGCTATACTGTGGGTTACCCTTATAAATTCAACTTTAAAGTTTTGTAGTTCTATTATGTCTCCTGCGCTCACATTGTGAAGTTCACAATCGGATAACATATTGTGCTCTCTTAATTTATTTTCAACTATTCCCAAGGTTAATTTAGTGCCATAAATAGGTACATTCAGTTGCTTTAAAATATATGGCAATGCTCCAATATGATCTTCATGTCCATGAGTCAAAAAAATGCCTTTTACTTTTTCTGCATTATTTTTTAAATAAGTTATATCTGGAATTACTAGATCCACACCATACATTTCCTCATCAGGAAATGATATGCCGCAGTCTATTACAATAATCTCATCCGCGTATTCAAAAGCCGTTATATTCTTACCTATTTCTCCAAGTCCACCCAAGGGAATAACTTTTATACACTCTTTGTTTTCCACTAAATCCTCTCCTTAATTTGTATGCATCAAATTGTTAATTTCATTTTCTTTATTTTGCCTTATATTATGAAATTAATACCTTTTTTTCAAAATACCTTTATAGAATACTAAAAAAATTAATGAGCACCCTAATAGTATAAATAAATTTATCAAAACAATAAAATATAAGGAGATAAATTAATATGAAAACTGAAGAGCAAATTAAATCTGAAGTTACAAGACAGGTTATTGACAGCATGAAGACAACCTTAAATGAAGAGTTAACTCAAGTAGAGAAAGAGTTTGAAGAAACTTATAAGAATAAACTAGAACAAGAACTACAGTATTCTTTAGAACTTGCAGAAACTGGCCTTCAACATAATTCAAGCAAAACCCTTAAAGTAGAAAACAAGAAATTGGTACAACAATTAGATAGCATAAGAGCTGACAAAATGAAAGTTGAGAACAAATTAAAAACATTAAATGAGTTTGAAAATCTATAATTTATCTTGCTATTACAATAAAATTCGGTAAAAAGCCTCATAAAATCATGTGCTTTTTACCGAATTCTATGCATCTACTCTAAGAATATATAATATTTTATTTTGGTAGTCCAAAAATGAAAAGGTAAAATCGCAATAATTAATTTCTTCAGAACCATTAAAATAGTAAGCACCATTAGTTCCATTTATGGGCATATCTCGCATCCTATTGGAACCAAAATAACCTTCTTTTATAAATATCTTGCTTTTTTCTAGAGCAATTCCTTGTAACGGTAACTTAACCCAATTTTTGTTTTTAAATATCTGTGTTTTTACTTGTGAAGCCTCTTTCTCATTTAGATTAAAAACTAAATATGACTTGCCATCTCCACTAAATCCACCATGTTCTTCAATTTCTTCCACTAATTTCGCAGTTCTTGGAACTTTAATTTCTATAAGTTTTTTTGCATAATTATAACTATCTGGAGATATAATCATTCTAATCCATATTATTATACCCGTAACTGAAAGTACTACAATTATAATTACTTTTATGATACCTAATACTGGAAATAGAAATAGAAGGAGTAATATTATTAATGAAAGCAGGACAAAAAACAACTCATATCTTTTGCTCATATCACACCCCCTCCTTAAGCCCTAATTACTATTATATATAAATATTATTTAATTTCAATGATTTTCCAATATTTATTTACATTTAAATAATTAGCCAGGAACAAATTTGTTTTAATATCTCCATGACAAAGTAGAATAATCTTAGCTTATATATTCAACATTTTCACCAATATATTTTATTAATAGTTTTTCAATATCATTTCTCTGTTTTTGTGATACATTTAATTCAACTTTTTTCAATCTTGGTTGTGACTTTTTTGAAAATCTATAAGATGTAACTACCTCAAGTATTACAACATTATAATGATCCTTTTTCCAATGCCACTTTTCAATATTGGACCATTTGTACTTAGTACCTAATATCACAACCCCCTCCTCTGTTATAAAATTATAATCAAAGCAATTTAGTGCTAAAGCTATAAATGGTAATCCAGATGAATTTGATGAATTTATTTGAAACTCGCCTTCAAACATCCAAAACCCCAATTGAATTAAACCTATCACTCCAAAAAAAAATCCAATGGGGGCAAATCTTTTTATTTTAACTATATTATCTTCGTTTTTTAGTATTTTTCGTATCTTAATAAATCTATAAAATAAAGATGCTATAAATATTAAGCCTAATACAATAATAAAATAATTCCATCTGTCCTTCATATATTTCTCCTTTTCAAAAAAATATTTATTTATCCCACATTTTTCTAATTATTCTCACCAAAAAATACAAAGGAAAAGCACAAATTAAAAATATTAATATATCTTCTACAAAATTCAAACTATTAAATCCATTTGTAGTACGCTTAAATCCAATAAAACCCTCAACTATATCCTTTACAATACTTCCCAATATTATAGCAATTAACAAATTCCAATCCAGAGCCAACCTTTTCTTATTGTTATTCAAGTAATCATCTCCTTACAATATCTAATGCTCTCTTTACTGCTGCTTTTTTGTATTAGCTTTAATTATGTGATAACCAAATGATGATTTAAATGGTATCTATTTAAAAAGTGCTCTTCAAAGTGAATACTAATAAAAAAGCACTTAAAATGTATATTATTTATACATTTCAAAGTGCTTTTACCATGACAACTTATTGAAACCGCTTACCCTAACCCTCAAATTCCTCTGGATATTCTGCATTATGATAAACATCCTGCACATCATCATCTTCTTCAAGCATATCTATAAGCCTTTGTACTTTACCTGCACCCTCCAGGCTAATAGGTATCATGTTATCTGGTATCATTGTAATCTCTGCAGAAGCAAATTCAAATCCTGCCTTTTCTAAAACTTCTCTTACTGTTCCAAAGTTTTCTACATCTGTTATAATTTCAAACATTTCTTCTTCTGCGTTGAAATCTTCCGCACCTGCCTCTAGAGCTAACATCATGATTTCATCTTCATCCATAGCTTCTGTTCTTTCTATTATAAGTTGTCCTTTTTTAGCAAACATCCAGCTTACGCATCCTGCTGCTCCCATATTCCCATGATGTCTATCAAATGCATGCCTTACAGTTGCAACACTTCGATTTTTCTTGTCTGTTAGTGTAACAACTACTATAGCAACACCTTCTGCTCCATAGCCTTCATAAACTATTTCTTCGTAGTTTACACCCTCCAGCTCTCCAGCGCCTTTTTTTATTGCTCTAGTTATTGTTTCCGCAGGCATGTTATTAGATTTAGCTTTTGCAACTACATCTCTAAGATGAGCATTAATATCTAAATTAGATCCACCGTTTTTAGCTGCCATTATTATTTCTTTACCTAATTTTGTAAATATTTTACCTCTTATAACATCAATCTTACCTTTTTTCTGTTGTATGTTATGCCATTTTGAATGTCCCGACATTTGAAATTCCTCCCAACTAACTATTTTATGTGTGAAATTTTTTAAGCCCTGTCTAATATATAACAATAATTCTATGAATTAGCTATAAATACATTACTTTTCCATTATATCATAGAGTGAAAGCACTTTTCAAATAAAAAAAGAAAAGTATTTACACTTTTCTTACAATTACCAAAGGATAAGGTACATCCACATATTATTCGTACAATCTATGCTCTAATTTGAAGTACATTTTTGGTTCTTCTTCTTCAAACAGTGCTTTTCCAGATGTAACATTAGTTATTTGAGATTCAAATTTTTCTAAATTATTAAACTCACATAATATATTAATTTTCACTTTGTCAGTATAATCTATATTTTCTATATAATTGTTTCCTTCTTCACACACATGTTGTAGCTTTCCGAGTAAATCATAATCGATTTCTATTTTAATAGAAATGCCTTTAACTTTTTCCACTACCCCTGCCTCTTTAATAGCTAGAGAAGCACCTTTAGAATATGCTCTTGCAAGGCCTCCAGTACCTAGAAGGATTCCTCCAAAATATCTGGTAACCACCACAACAACATCTGTAAGGTCGCTCTTTTTTAAAACCTCTAGCATAGGAATTCCTCCTGTGCCATGAGGTTCTCCATCATCACTATATCTTTGTATCATTTTTTTTTCACCAATTATATAAGCATAAACATTATGACGTGCTTCTTTATGCTCATTTTTAACATTTTGTATGAATTCTTTAGCTTCATCTTCAGTTTCAACTCTTTTACCATGGCCAATAAAAACGGATTTTTTCTCCTTGAACTCTGCCTTGGCTTCATCTTTTATTGTAAAATAACTCATTTAACTTCTCCCGTCTATACATAAATCTTCTAAAGCAAAATTTAAGGTAAGCCTCTAGCTTCCTCTATATTTGCTCCATTAATAATAAAAAGTTCCCTGCAGCATCTATTATGTATTTTTTTTCTGTATTCTCATATAAGTACTTTATTTTAGTAATGGCTTTTTCACTTTTTATCTTACCAAGAGATTTTATTGCATAGCTTATAACTTGTGGATTCTCATCCCCAAGGGCTCTTATTAATGCTACTTCTGCTCTAACATCTCCCGTTTTTCCCATAGCCGAAACTGCCATTCTTCGAATATTTATGGATTTATTCACTGAGGCTTTAATTAAAATATCTAAACAAGATGCTTCTTTTAGTTCCCCTAAAATCCATACTGCCGCCTCTTTGTCCCTTGGAAACATTTCTCCATAACTAGTTTTTATTAACTGGGTTAATTTGTTTTTATTATCCTCGCCCATTGAATTCAGGAAATTAATTTTATCCTCTTTTCCTGCCACCGCAATACTCTTGAAAAGTTCAAAAGGGTCCTTGCTCTTTACTAAAAATCTATATTTTATTTTACCATCTATAATATGCTTTTGCACAATGGAATTATCTAAATTTCTTATTTTACATATTGCCTCCATAGTTTTTCCCTCTAAAAATAAGAAATAAGATATTTCCTCCTGAGAGTATTCGCTAATGCACTGCCAATCAAAGTCCACTAATCCCTTTTTCAAAAGTCCCTCTCCTTGCCTTGTAGATATTTTTTTTAGTTTCCACACAATATCTCTGCGATAATTTTGATTCCCTCTTCTATTTCAGTTTTTCTTATTTCAGAAAAACTCAATCTAAAATAATTATTCCCTTGCTCTGCATTTTTATAAAATAAAACTCCTGGTGTAATTAAAACTTTTCTGTTTTTACACCTATAGAATAAATCCATAGAATTAATTCTTAAATTATCAGCTAATTTAAAATAGAAATTAATTCCACCCCCAGGAGTAAAATAACTAACCTTAGTGCCTAAATACTTTTCTATACAACTTAACATAAAGTCATATTTTTCTTTATAGGCCATATTAAGATATTTTATATGCTGCCTCCAAAGATCTTTATTGATATATAAGTCCAAAGCACGTTGCATAAGACTTGAAGTTGATATGTCTGTGTTTATTTTTGAATTTTGAATATACTCTTTGTATTTCTCAGGTGATATCATGTATCCTAGCCTTATTCCTGGAAGAAATATCTTTGAAAAGCTCTTAATATAAATAACCCTATCATTTGTGTCTAAGCTCTTAAAACTCTTATATTGCTTTTGGTCATATATTAATTCAGATAAATAGTCATCTTCAACAATATAAAAATCATATAACACTGCCAGTTCTAATATTTTAAGCTTCTTCTCTAAACTATAGGTGGCTCCTGTTGGATTTTGAAAGTAACTCATGGCATAAAAACATTTTATTCTATTCTTCTTTAGTATTTCTTCAAATTGCAGCAAATTTATGCCATCTTCTAACATGTCGACTTCAAATATATTAGCCCTTCTCCATTTAAAAACCGTTAGTGCACCACCATAGGTTGGCTTTTCTACCACCACATTATCATGAACATTTATTATAGATTTTGACACTATGTCAATACCCTGTTGTGCACCCGAAAGAATCAATATATCTTCAGTATTAACCTTATTGTCCCAAAAAAAACTACTTATACTATTTCTAAGTCCCTCATATCCTAAAGATTCTTTATACGCGAAAGCCTGTGCACCATCCCTATCTAAGACCTCATTTAATACATCTTTAAAGACCGTTACAGGAAAAAACTCACTACTAGTAATTTCGCCTGTAAAATCCACATATATTTTAAGGTCTTCACCAGCAATCTTTTTTAAAGTATTAGAATATTCTTTCTTGAACTTTATGTTTGTATCTCTTCTTTTAGCATAAGTTCCGCTTCCCATCTTTTGATATGCGTAGCCCTCAGCCTCAAGCTTTTTATAAGCACTAACTACTGTAACCTCATTAACCATCAATATTCCTGCTAATTTCCTTATAGAAGGTAATTTTTCACCATCTTCAAAACTATTTTCATCAATCTTTTTTTTAAAATACTTTGATATTTCTAAATACTTTGGAATTTCGCTACTAAATTCAATTTCATATTTATGCATATATCCACCCATTCACTTTAAAAGTGTTAAACAAAGTAAACATTTTGCTTAAACAAAATTTTATCCGTGTTCAACTTAAAATCTCTACTTTCCTTTTTAATAATATCTCTTTCCCATAGTTTATTAAGCAATTCTTCCATATCAATATCAAAGTCAATAAACAAATCTTCTTCCATAATTTCCTCTGCACTTAAAAACATATCTTTTTCTCTCATATAATTTAAAAGTAGGGCACAGTCACTCTTAATATTTTTATTTATGCTTTTTTCTAAAAAATTCATTGTCGCTTGAATAGTCTCAGCAACATTCGATTTTTCAAAAAATAATTTATCAACGCATTGTTTAAACCCATCATTTAAATTCAAGGCCATGGACAAAACGTCTTTGCTAATCATATATCCCGAGGAGTTAACAAATAGTCTTGAGTACTTCTCTATACATCTTAAAGCCGTACTGTAGGAAGTATATATGCCATCGCTTGACAAATATTTTTTACATACCCCTATATCTTTTAAAAGTTTGCCTAAAAAGCACATGCCCCACCGTTCTCTATCAACATCGGGGAAAAATCTACCTCCGTCAAATCTTACCGTTATATCCATATCTTTTGAAAATACTAATCTAGAGGATGAAAAAATTCTATGCATATACCCGCCTTTTAGATTGTCAGTATAAATCTGTATAAATCTTTCTTTGCCCATGAGTTTAATATGAACGGGAACACCTTTTTCTTCAGTATGTATATCTCTAATTTTCAAGAAATTCTCCTTAACAATTACGAAAAGATCAATATCTGATTCTTCCCACAAATCACCGGTAACCATACTTCCAAAAACCATCACTGATAAGACAGCTTCATCAACTTTTATTCTATCTACTACACTATTAAATGCCTTTTGATACTGTAAAATAGTTTTTGTCATTCCCATTCCCCCCAGTTTTTTATTTCTTTATCCACGATTATACCATAATTCTTTAGATTATAAAATAAAGAGAATCAAGTTAAAATAAACCTGTTCTCTTTATTAGTATGTTAACTATTTGCAATCACACTTTGATAGTTTAAGCAAGTTATCAATTTTACATTTTAACACTTTAATTAAATCTTCTGATATATCATCAATACTATCAGTTAAATCTAGCGCATGTTTTATGTTTGAAGTTTGACCAAAATTCGTACTTGCAATGTTACTTGCAGTATTTGAAAAATTATTAGATGCAAATGATAGAACAGTTAAAGTGTCTATTAGTGGTCTCACATCATTTTCAAAATATGCCCTTTCTCTAAAATCTAGTTGTAATCTATCTAATTCAAATCTTAAAATATTCGTATTTAAAACTTTAGTTGCCAATGCATTAATACCACAATCATCAGTTGAACCAGTTACTCCAGCAGTTCCAGATATTGTCTGATTTGCAGCCGCGCCTAAAGGGAGGTTCTTTAATTGCTCATTGATAATATCTAGGATTCTTTTTTCACTGTATTTATTCACATCATCTTGCGCTGATTTTTTATCCGCTTTGTTCCCATTACCTGAATTTGGTTTTTCCTCTTTCATATCTACTCCTAAATCCTAAGATAAATATTACAGACTTATTGAACATCTTATATAATTATATAATAATTTAGTAACTTTTATTACACATATGAATATTTTTTACATAATTAGTAGCAGTACAAGCTACTCTAAAATATATTTTTCACATTTATTATAAACTTCAGCATCACCTTGCACAGTCATGAGTGTTCCTTCTTCATTGTATTCTTCTGATTCCACTCTTGAACCTCTATGCAAATATGCCACCATAGCTTGATCTGTGTATGGAATAAGCACCTTAATTTTTTTAAGAATATACGGAAGATTTTCACAAGCTTCTTTCAGTAACTCTTCCAAATTTGTACCATATTTAGCTGATATTTCTATGCATTTTAAGTTTTTATATTTTTCTTTAAGCTTCAAAATATTTTCTGGTGAAGCTTTATCAATCTTATTTAAAAGCAATATCAGTGGCTTATCAATTGCTCCAAGTTCTGTTAGAACTCCATCTACAGCCTCTATTTGTAGCTCAGCATTGTCTGAAGATGCGTCTACCACATGCATAAGCAAATCTGAATACACCACTTCTTCAAGGGTTGATTTAAATGCTTCTACTAAGTCATGGGGAAGTTTTCTTATAAAACCTACAGTATCAGTTACTGCTGCCACACGATTGTCAGGTAATAATAGAGCTCTGGTTGTTACATCTAGTGTTGCAAAAAGCATATCTGCTTCAAAAACTTTATCTTTTTGAACAACAGTTTTTAAAGCTGCTACCTCACATAATATATTTCTAAGTGTTGATTTACCAGAGTTAGTGTACCCAACTAAAGATATTTTTGAAATACTTTCATGACTTCTCTTTTCCCTTTGTACATTTCTAGTAGTTCTTATTTTTTCTAATTCTTTATTTAAATCATAAATGCCCTCTCTTATTCGTCTTTTATCAATTTCTAACTTTTTCTCTCCAGGTCCCCTTGTTCCAATTCCCGCTCCGGTTCTTGAAAGCATTGTACCAAGTCCCGTTAAACGTGGTAACCTATATTTTAATTGTGCAAGTTCAACTTGAATTTTGGCTTCACGAGTTTTGGCTCTTCGTGCAAATATTTCTAGTATTAGTGTAGTTCTATCTATAACCTTACACCCAAGCACTTCCTCCAGATTTCTAACTTGAGATCCTGATAATTCATCATCAAAAATAACTAAATTTGCTCTTAGTGCTTGCCTAATAACAGCTATTTCCTCTGCTTTACCACTACCGATATATAACGCCGCATCTATTTTATGTCTATTTTGCAAAATCATATCTACAGTTTCTACATTACATGCCTTTGCCAATTCCCGAAGTTCTAATAGATCCTCTTCACTTTCAATACCAACTAAAACAGCTCGTTCAGCATCATCTTCCATAACTTCACATGTTTTCATTGCTTTTTCAATGCTTTTAACTTTGCCTATAACATCATATTCCAATATCTGATTTATATTTATAGGTCCTACTTCTTCTTCTATTAAAATATTATTATCTATTCCACAAAAGCCTACATTGTATCTTATTTTTTCTTTTTCTGCTGCTACTCCAATAGCCACTATACAATCTAATTTTAATTTTATTAGTGCTGACATATCAAGAGCAGACAATCTAGAATTACCATTTGGGTGAGTATGTATTATTTTAACCCCAGATAATCGTCCTTCTCTTATATCAATTATAGGCAGGTCAACTGAACTACTGTCACCAATTGCCATACTAATTATTTTACCTTTTCTATCAATAGCCGCACTGACTTCCCTTTCTAAATCCCTTGTTACGCCCACTAATATATCTACCAATTCTTCAGATAAAATACAATCTTTAGAAACTCTTATTTCACAAGCATTTTCTAATTTATTTAAAATTGAATTTTTAACCCCATCAACATTTCCATATATCATCATAAATCACTCCATCTCATTAATATTTAAATAATTTTTCTTATTGTTATACTTGACAACTTTCTTATAATTTTATACTATTAAAGGAATATTGTAAATATATAATGAGGGCGGGATTAACATTGGATAATAAAAAAGTAAACATTCTTATATCTAAAGATCAAATTGATGAAAGAGTTGAACAACTTGGCGCAGAAATTTCCAAAGATTATGATGGAAAAAAATTGTATATTCTTTCTTTACTGAGAGGAAGCTTTATATTCACTGCAGACCTTGTACGTAAAATTACTGTACCTACAAAAATTGGCTTTATGACAACTTCTAGCTATGGTGCTGATGAAGAGTCTAGTGGCTCAGTTAATATTATAAATGATATTCCTGACAATATATCTGGCTTTGATGTATTAATAGTAGATGATATTGTTGATACTGGAATAACTATGGATTCCATTATGACTAGAGTTAAATCTTTAAATGCTTCTAGCGTTAAATCTTGTGTTCTTTTAGATAAACATGAGAGAAGGAAAATTGATATAGTACCTGATTATTGTTGTTTTGAAATTCCAGATCTTTTTGTAGTAGGTTATGGATTAAATTACGGAGACTATTATAGAAATATCCCTTATGTATTCAATTGGGAAGATTAAGTAATTTAAAATATTTCATTTAATGTTTTTAAATATAAAAAAGTATGCGATTTAATTAATTGCATACTTTTTTTATGTTTTAATTAATTACCATTAGTATTCCCTAATTTAAAGCCAGTACCATTTAAATCTAACCCAATTGCAGTATTAGGTGTTTTTCCCACTATAATGGTTTCAGCAATTGGTATTTCATTGGCCACCTCAATATCATTGCTTTTCAATGGAATAATTACTCTAACAGTGGTTTTTACTTTAACATAAATTTTATGCCTGGTTTGATTTATACCTGCACTTTCAAACTCAGATGAATATTTAGTTTCTACTAGGCCTATGGGTTGCATTTTTATTGTAATACGGGGACCATAGTAAGACAAAATATTATTTCTTGTTATGTACCCTATTGGTAGCTTAATACCTATTTCTCCTAATTTCATTAATTCTTTTTGGGATTCTAAAGCAACATCGCAGGCTATTTTATTCATTTTCAATGTGTCTGCTTTTAACATTACAATATTTCCCTGCAAATCTTTATCTACCCTTATAATCTCATCGTATTTAAATTGCTTGGAGTATTCATTTATAATTGCTCTATTAACAATCTCTGTAGCTTTTGCTCGCATTTCCGCATCTGCCACTGCCAGTACGGTAGGCATTACGGTTCTATCAAAAATATATATGAAAATTGTAAAGTTCATCATAATTATGGTTATAATTAATAATACTCTATTTCTTATTTTATGTTTTATGTTTGTTACCTCCATTAAAGGTTATAAACTATTATATGTAACTGTATTAACTTACAGAATTAAATAACTTATGAAAACACATATTTTATATTAGTGTAATTATATGGTATAATATTATGAACTAATTATTGTTAGATAGCATAAATTTTTTATGCAAAAATTTAGCGAATATTAATTGTCATCCACTCCAGAGAAATACAAGGAGGATTCACAATGAAAGATAAAAAAACTACTCAGAAAAAGAAGAAAAAAGGAACTGGGAAGAAAGTTTTTAAAACCTTCGTTTTTACTATTCTGTTTATAGCCTTAATAACTATTGTAGCTATGGGAGGAGTAGTCCTTGCTATGATTAAGACAGCACCCGACTTAGATATTAATGCCTTTTTAAAATTAGATGAGCCCTCAATATTATATGATAATTCTGGTAAATATATGGACGAATATATTACCTCAGAAAAAAGGATTAATATATCTATTAATAATGTTCCATCCACTCTTCAAGATGCATTTACAAGCATTGAGGATTCTAGATTTTATACTCATTCAGGCATTGACTTAAAAAGATTAGGTGGTGCTATTTTTAATGATATAAAAATTAAATTAAAAGGTAGTGACGAAAGTCTCCAAGGCGCATCGACTATAACTCAACAGTTGGTGAAATATAGAATGTTTTTAGAAGACTCTATAGAAAACAGAACATCTATAAAAAGAAAAGTTCAAGAAATCTCACTGTCACTTCAATTAGAAAAAGTTTTAACCAAGCCTCAAATTTTAGAGGCTTATATGAATACCATTTATTTAGGTGGAAAGGCTAATGGTGTAGAAGCAGCGTCGCAGCAATATTTTGGTAAATCTATTGGGCAACTTAGCTTAAAACAAACTGCTTTTATTGCTAGTGCCGCACAAAATCCTAGTCTTTCATATAGCTTGGCATATAAAGCATCTAAAACTAAAGAAGCTTTTAGTTCCAATAGAACTAAAGCTGTTCTTGAGAGCATGTACAAATATGGTAAAATCGATAAAAATCAACTTGATTCAGCTATGGCTGAAGAGATAAAATTTAAATTTCCAACAAAAGATGCAAACAAGATGAACTTTGAAGCATTCTCTAGACCTGTAATTCTTCAAGTTACAGAGGGTTTAATGAAAACACTTAACATTAGCAAAGAAGAAGCACGCTCAATGATTATGTACGATGGATTAAAAATTTCTACAACTATGGATAGGGCTTTGCAGAACAAATCACAAACCCTAATTAATGATCCTATACAACCTGGGAAAACAAATACCTACGATTATATATTTCCCAGAGATAGTAACCTTAAACTTGAGCAAGCAGATATACAAGCTTCCTGTGTTATCATGGATTATCATACGGGTGAAGTTAAAACTATCATAGCTGGACGTGGTGATGAAGGTCCTATGTCTTATAACAGAGCTGCATCTAATGACTTTTTAAAAGCACCCGGCTCAAGCATTAAACCCTTAACAGTCTATAGCCCAGCTATTGATTCAAAAATAGCTACGGCTTCCACTATTATTGAAGATTCACCAGTACCGGAAGCAATTGGGAAAAAATATGTTGCTCCTGGTGATGCTCCTTATAATCCTAGAAATGCACCAGATGTATATAGAGGCTATTTAACTCTAAGAGACTGTTTGAAATATTCCGTTAACGTTGCAGCTGTGAAACTTGAGGACATGATTAGTCTTAAGACTGGTGTTTCTTATGGTGAAAAATTTGGATTACAACTAGACGAAACAGATAAAGCAAGTATGTCTGCTATGGCCTTAGGTCAATTAGATGGCGGTAGTTATAGGGGAACCAATCCTCTAACTATGGCAGCGGCATATGGAGTTTTTGGTAACAATGGAATACGAACCACTCCAATATTATACACTAAAGTAATTGATAGAGATGGAAAAGTAATATTATCAACAAAATTAGAAACAGTGTCTGTTTTGTCACCTCAAAGCGCTTATATAATGTATGATTTATTACAAGGACCTGTAAGCCCAGGTGGTACTGGAACAAATGCTGCTTTTGGCAATATGCCCGTTAGAGGTAAAACTGGTACCTCATCTGATTCAAAGAACTTATGGTTTGTTGGTTTAACTCCATATTACTCAGCAGCTATTTGGATTGGAACAGATGCTGGGGATAAAATTAAAGATATGTACAGTAATACTGCCGCTTTATTATGGGGCAAAATTATGAAAGAAGCCCATGCTACACTACCAGCAACTAATATAGAAAAGCCTTCTGGTATATCTTCTTCTTCCGTATCTAAGGATTCTGGAGATATCCCTACTGAACTAACTTACGGAGATCCGAGAGGCAATAGAGTTTACTCTGAACTCTTCATTGATGGAACTCAGCCAACGACACTTGATAGCATACATGTTTTGGCTAAAGTCACCAAAAGCCCTAGTGGTAATTATGTTCTTATCTCAGATTTTACGCCAGCTGAAAAGATTGAAACAAGAATTTTCATAAGAAGAGATAATAATAATGGGGATTTGCAAGATTCAGCTTATGTATTACCAACAGCAGTTGATAATTTTTCACAGCAAATTGTAGTTCCACCAATAACCATTCCACAAGTAACCGATCCACCAGTTACTGATCCACCAATTACCGATCCACCAATTACTGATCCCACGGGTACTAATCCCAATGTCACACCACCTGTTACTACCCCTTAACACAAAATGAAAAACTACTATCAAATTCAATTTTTGATAGTAGTTTTTTTACCCTTTAGATTTAGGATTAAATATTAATGCCATAACATATCCAAAAAATATCGCAGCAGTAATCCCTCCTGCAGTACCTTTTATTCCTCCAGTAAATGCCCCTACAAGCCCAACTTCGTCTACTTCTTTCATTACACCTTTAGCTAAGCTATATCCAAAACCTGGGAGTGGAATGCTTCCACCTGCTTTCCCATATTCAATGACCACATCATATATATTTAGCGCACCTAATATTACACCTGCAGTTACAAATAAAACTAATATTCGAGCTGGGGTTAATTTAGTTGTGTCCATAAGTATTTGACCTATTACACAAATTACCCCTCCAACTATAAATGCCATTATGTAATTACTCATTTATTTACCCCCAAACTCTATTGAAACAGCATGTGCTATCCCAGGTATCGTTTCGCCTTGCAAAGCAGAAGTTGGACTTAAAAGCGCACCCGTGGAAACTAGAAGTATTCTTTTAAATTTTCCCTTTAGCATATTTTTGTATAAATACCCTGTTGCAACTACTGCAGAACACCCACAACCACTACCACCCGCATTAGTTCCTTGTTTTTCAGAATTAAAAATTTCCTCGCCACAATCAATATAATATCCTTTCATATTGTATTTATATTCTAAAAGTAATTCTTCTGTAAATTGCCTTCCTATCTTCCCCAGGTCTCCTGTAGCAATAATATCATAATCTGAAGGCTTTCTACCAGTATCAATAAAGTGTTGTTTAATAGTGTCTACAGCTGCTGGTGCCATGGAAACCCCCATATTATTTACATCTTTTATTCCATAGTCTTTAACTTTTCCTATTGTAACATGAGTAACACAGGGAAAATCACCTTTTTTCCCTAAGACCATTGCACCTGAGCCTGTAACTGTCCATTGTGCTGTTGGAGCTCTCTGACTTCCCATTTCCAGTGGTAATCTATATTGCCTTTCAGCAGCGGAAAAATGTGATGAAGTAGCTGCTACAACATAATTAGCGAGTCCCCCTTCCATTATCATTGCTCCCACACCTAAAGACTCTGCCATGGTTGAACAAGCTCCATAAAGTCCTAGAAAGGGTATATTCAAATCTCTCGCTGCAAAAGTTGATGAGAATAACTGATTTAGTAAATCCCCTGCTAGTAAGAAATTTATATCAGTTTCTTTGAGTTTTGCTTTTTTTATACTCTGTGATACCGCTGTGTATAAAAGACTTGTTTCAGCTTTTTCAAAACTTTCTGTTCCATTGAGATCATCTTCTAAGATTTTATCAAAATACTTTGCTAGTGGTCCCTGTCCTTCCTTAGGACCAACTATATTATAGGTACTAATAATTCTAGGTTTACTAACAATCTCTACTGTTTGAACACCAATTCTTCTCCCCATTTAAATCACCACCTTAAAAAGTAATATAAAATCCCAACAATTACAGATGACCCAATCCCATATACTAAAACAGGTCCTGCAATAATAAACATTTTAGCAGCTACGCCAAAAACAAAACCTTCCTTCTTAAACTCCATGGCTGGTGCAACAATGGAGTTTGCAAAGCCCGTAATTGGAACAACAGAGCCTGCTCCTGCAAAATCACCTAACTTATCATAAACGCCTATACCAGTAAGTATAGCTCCTAGAAACACCATAACTATAGAAACATAAGTTCCTTTCTCATCCTTAGGAACACCCATTCGAGAAAAAAAGTCTCCGATAAATTGTCCAATTACACATATTGTTCCGCCCACCCAAAACGCATTAAAACAATGTAGCAGTAGATTAGGCTTAGGGATTTTATTAGAATTAAGCTTATTAAATTTTTTCCTTATAGTTTTTTCTTCCACTTTCATAAAAAAGGTCCTCCTTATATTGCAAACAATAAAATAATTTGAGTACTTATGTTATTGTTTACAATAGTAAAATTTTTAGTCAAAAAAAATAAGATGAATTTATAGATAAGCAACTTACAAATCAAACATTAAAGTTGCTTATCTAATTTCCATCTTAACCACTTAACTTTTCCTTCATTATTTTCAAAACTTTTTTTTCTATTCTTGATACTTGTACTTGACTTATGCCCATCATTTTTGCTACCTGAATTTGTGTATTGTCTTTAAAATATCTCAGCATAATTATTTGTCTTGATTTTGCATCTAGTTTTCTAAGTGCTTCTTTAAGAGCAATTTTATCTAAAACCTCGTTATCTTCTTCGTATCTTTCGCTTAATTTATCTATTAATAGTACCGGTGCGCCATCATCTTGGTGTATCGTATCAAATAGATACTGCATATTACTTGCAGATTCTAGAGCATACACTATATCTTCTTTTTCTACATTAGAAAAAACTGATAATTCTTCAATGGTTGGGTCTCTACCTAATTCTTTTGTTAGAGTATCTTTATCATAATGTAATTTTCGCGCCGTGTTTTTAACGCTTCTACTAACTTTTATTATCCCGTCATCCCTAAGAAATCTTTTGATTTCTCCCATTATCATCGGAACGGCATATGTAGAAAATTTAACATTATACTTAGTATCAAAATTATTAATAGCTTTTACCAACCCAATACATCCAATTTGAAAGATATCATCATACTCATAACCCCTATTAAGAAATTTTTTACTAATTGATGCAACTAGAGGTAAATTCATCTCTACTAACCTATCTAGTGCACCTGGTTCCCCATTTCTAGCTAGTTGAATGAGATGCATATTATCTTCATAATTATAATTATTTTCTTTCACTGTTTTCTGATCCATAGTATTCCACCTAACTTAGAGGATTAAATATTTTTTTCATTATTATACTTGTTCCCCTACCTTTATCAGACTTCACTTCTAAACTATCCATAAAAGTTTCCATTACAGTAAAACCCATGCCTGACCTCTCTAAGTCTGGGCGAGAAGTATATAATGGTTGCATAGCCATTTCTAGGTTATCAATTCCTTTTCCAGTATCGTTAATTATAACTGTTAATTCAGTTCCATCAATAATAGCTTCTATCGTTATCATTTCTTCTTCGCTGTCATAACCATGAATAATTGCATTAGTCACTGCTTCAGATACCGCTGTCTTAACATCACTAATTTCATCAATTGTAGGATCTAATTGTGATGTGAATGCTGCTACTGCTACTCTTGCGAAGCTCTCGTTCTGCGATTTACTTAAAAACTCAATTTTAACTCTATTGTGACACATATTAATCCCCCCACTAAATATTGTTTACAGCTTGTTCAACATTATCATATAACATGATTATCTTAAACATTCCTGACAATTCGAACACCCTTTTTACTGAAGACTGAATTCTAGTTACACAAACACTTCCATTTCTCATATGTAACTTTTTGTACCTTCCAATAACTACACCAATACCTGAGCTGTCCATAAAGGACACTCCTCCGAAATCCATAATTAATTTATTGTAACTATCTCTGTCTAAACGATCGTCTATAAGATTTCTTACTTCTTCAGCACTATGATGGTCCAATTCTCCCGACATGTAAACAATCAATTTATCATCATTATTCTCAAAATTTAAATGCATCTGCTTCCCCCCCGAATAATTAGAAATTAATAAAATTTCTCAGTTTTTTATAAATTATTTTCCTTTCTTATATATTCTACCAATTACATAATTTTCCTTCTTTTTTTAAAATATTTATTCATTCTTTTATATACTACCCATTTATATTCATTTAATACAATATGTGATAAATATTTTTTCTAACTAATTTTGTCTAACTAAATTTATGTAAACTTAGATAATCGAGTAGGAGCTAAATAATTAATTTATTTAGCGACCTCTCACACCACTTATTCCGACTTTATCATTATCCCGACTTTTCTTAGTTTTTACGTGGATTAATCAACCGCCAAGGGTTTTTAATAGGTTTCTTTTAAAAAAGGTCGGAATAATAACTTTTGCGTTTTCAATTTTTGATTACGTCCATAATAATAAAGATGGCATATTTCCAAATATTTTATGGAAGTTATGACAATGAACAAAATAATGATTCAAGAACTTACATTAAACGGATCAGCACATACCAATCAATTACTGAAAGATATTTTTTGTACATCTATACTCATAGACATTATAATTTCAGCAATGTATCATGTATGGATATCAAGAACTTCATGATTGAGATTTCCGAATCACGTCCTAAAAGCATGGCTAAGAAAATCCAAACGTTTGGATTTTTTTCGCCATCGTTTTGCCACAGCAGTCATGATGCAGTGGCTTAGTAATAGTGCAGATTAATATGCTAAACTGCCTTATCTTAGTACATATATGGGTCATGCTAAGTTTTCTAGCACTGCATACTATATACATCTACTTCCTGAAAACCTTTTACATTCCCCTGGCATGGATTGGGATGAATTTGCAGAACTGATACCGGAGGTAGAGCCATGGTAGGAAAAGAAAGCAGACATTTCTTCCAACTAATAAAGGATTTTCTAACAGTTTACATACCTTGGCAAAATTTCATATCTGCTAATTTAAAATAGTTTACCCATCCAACTATAACTTGTCTTAGTTTAATAGCATGAAGTTCCATACTCATGGCATTACTTCTTCCTGTTATTTCTCTAAGCTTACATTTAAGTTTCTTAACAGAATTTTGATGTACTCTTATTCCCATTTCACCTTTTTTCGGATAAAATGTAAATCCTAAATACTTCAACTTCCACGGTCTATCGACCTTGCTCTTGTCTTTATTGACTTTGAGCTTCAAATCCTCCTCTATAAACCTTGTTATACTCGCCATTACTCAATTTGCTGATTTCTTTGATTTTAAATAAATATTACAATCATCAGCATAACGACAGAAGTTTAATCCTCGCTTTTCTAATTCTTTATCCAGCTCATTTAGCATGACGTTACTAATTAATGGTAAAAGATTGCCCCCTTGCGGCACGCCTTTTTGAGAGGTATTAAAAATGTCTCTTTCCATTACTCCTGCTTGAAGATATTTTCTTATAAGGACTATTACCCTAACGTCCTTTACTTCTCTATAAACCAATCCTATTAATTTGTCATGATTTACAGTATCGAAGTATTTTTCTAAGTCAATATCTACTGCCCACTTGTAGCCACTATCCATATATTCTTTGCATTTTAGAATTGCTTGGTGTGCACTTCTATTCGGTCTAAATCCATAACTATTATCTGAAAATTTCTCTTCAAATATTGGATTTAAAACTTGAGCAATAGCTTGTTGTATTACTCTGTCTACAGCTGTAGGTATTCCTAGTGGTCGTTTCTTTCCATCAGGCTTAGGTATTTCTACTCGCCTTACTGGATTAGGTTTATAACTACCTTCCAATAGTGATTGCCGAAGGATTATGCCATTTTCTTTTAGGTATTGTAGAAGTTCATCTACCTTCATACCATCAACTCCATGACTACCTTTATTGGCTCTAACTTTCTTAAATGCTAGATTTAAGTTGTTTCTGTCAATAATCCTTTCAAACAGTCCATTGGTATATTTATTTTCGGTGTTCTGTCTCTTATCTATCGTCAATTAAATGCTCGGCGCTCCTACATACTCTTCGAGTTCCACTCTATCCTTTTGTAGGTAATCTTCATTATGAAGTTGTCTGCTGACTTCTTAGATTTCAGCTTTACATCACTGCAAAGGTTGTTATTTAAAAATTCATTTCCATAACATATATCTAAGATCTCCCCGGGTAAGAACGCAATCTTTCACTCCATCTATCTGCTACATTTACACCACTTGTTTTGAATAGTTTTGGGCTTCGTTTTGTATTGCAAACTTACCCACAAGCATATGCCTTATATGTA
>NZ_JBOITM010000013.1:0-37098 GCF_050717535.1 Clostridium sp. | reverse complement strand
GCAATAAAAAGTATGAAGTAAAGGGAAAAAAAAGTTGTGAGAATAAGCATATAGATGATAAGGTTTTATACCAAGCCTTTATAAACACGTTTAATGCTATGATTGAAAATAAGGATTATTTTATGGAAAAGTGGAAGAAAGGATTGCAGAATGAAAATTTGCTTCTGAGGTATAAGAGTGGAGAGTTTATAAAAATGATAGCTGATGCAAAGCCGATAAAAGAATTTGATATGGATTTATATTTTAGGATAATAGAGAAGATGACTGTGTTTGATGGGCAGAAAATTATTGTGACTTTGCTTGATGGTACAGAAATTGAGGTTTTAATTGAATAGAGGAATTTCATAGAGCCAGTTGAAGTGATTTAGATTCACTTTGACTGGATATTTTTTTATTTTGTCTAAAAATGACTAGTTTTGTAGAAAATATGAAAAAAGGTTTTTTATGATGTATAATTATGATTAATAAAGGGATTTTTTACTGAAGAAAATAAAAAATAGGTATATTTTTTCACGTGGACATACATGTGTCTATGTAAGATACTATACTATAGATAGTGGTGATAAATATGATTGCTAAAAATGTTATAAAAATTAATCGAATATTAGCAATATACTCAAAAGTAATTCAAGGCGAGGTTATGAATAAGAAAGAAACTGCTGAATTATTTAAGGTTAATGAAAAAACTATTCAGAGAGACTTAGAGGATATAAAGGCTTATTTTAGCAATAACAGAGAAAGCTTAGGTATTAAAGATATTGTATATAGGCGTGATAAGAAGGGATATAGTCTTGATAATAGAGATGACATACTTACCAGGGAAGATATTCTTGCTATAACAAAAATATTACTTGAAAGCAGAGCCTTTTGTAAGGATGAACTAAAGCATTTAACCAATTCTATATTAGGACAAGTTGATAATGAACAAAGCAAGTACATTAAAGATATAATTGGAAATGAACTATTAAATTATGTTCCTTTGAGGAATAGTGACTTGCTCTTATCAAAAATATGGAATTTGAGTGAGTTAATAAGGAATAAAGAAGCAACACAAATAACCTATATAAAGATTGATGGTGTAGAAGTAAAAAGAATAGTTAAGCCTGTAGCAATTGTATTTTCGGAATATTATTTTTACTTAATAGCCTATTTTAATGATTTTGATTCACCAACTGTTTTTAGAGTGGATAGGATTAAAGAATATAAGGCAATAGGTGAAAAATTCTATATTCCAAATGCTGAAAGATTTGAAGATGGGGAGTTTAGAAAAAGAGTTCAGTTTATGTACGCAGGTAAGCTTATAAAAATAAAATTTGAGTTCACAGGTTCTTCAATAGAAGCTGTATTGGATAGACTGCCTACAGCAAAGATTATTGACACATTAGAAGGTAAATTTGTTGTAGAAGCTGAGGTTTATGGAAAAGGAATCCTTATGTGGATATTAAGCCAGGGAAGTAATATTAAAGTAATTTCACCTGACAATTTTAAAGAAAAAATTTGTGTTGAAATCGAAAAACTTAGAAAAATTTATGTTTAGACTTAAATTGTTACAAAATAAATCATGTAAACAATCTTAGTGTATATAGAGGAGGGTGAAGAATTTATGAATATTCAATTAGCACAAGATAATACGCAAAAGGTTGAAAGAGTGAGTAACTGCACAGGATTGACGAAAGTAGAATGTGAAAAATTACTTATAGAAACTAATTGGGATGCAGATAATGCTATAAAAACTGTGAATTATTTTTTAAGCTCCCTGGTAGGTACCGTTTTAGCAAAGGAAAGCATTAATAAGAGTATTATTAATTGCGGATTAGAGGATAAATTAGCTTCTAGTCTTTCAAAATATAATACTATGAGAGGTGGAACAAAAGGGTTTAAAGGGTTTGTTTTTGAGGAACTGCATGCAACAGATGCAACAATTAATAATACTCTAACAGAGGTAATTGCTAATAATGGGATTGATGACTTTAAAATAATTAATACTAACGGAACAATTGATTATGCACAGGCTAAAGTAGGTTATAAAAATACAAATGTTGATTGGTCAAAATATGAAGGAAAAACAATTATTATTGATAAAGGAAATGATAAACTAATAAATAAGGCTAAAGCAGATGGTATGAATGTTATAGAATCAAATATATCTGAAAAACAATCTTCAATCCTTGGCAGAGCTATGCAAAATGAATCGAATATAACTGGTAGAAGTAATGCAAGCATTACTCCAAAAATTTATGCAACTTTGGAGAAAGGAAAGCAATACCATAAAGCCGGTGTTAGTGGAGGGATTACTGCAGGTGCTTTTGCTGCCGGTATTAGTGCAGGAAGTAATTTTTTTGAATTATTAAGTGGAAACAAAGAATTGTCTGAAATATCAAGGGAGTTAGCTGTGGATACGGTTAAGGGAGTGAGTGGCGGATATATTTCTACTGTTACATCTGCAGCAGCAGTATCCGCTATTGGAAGCACCACAACTGGTGCAGCAATGATTAATACAATATCAATAATTTCAGCACCAGTTGTTCAAATTGTTTCTAATAGTGCATTAGGAAGTGCGGCGATAGCAACAGGTTCTTCTGTAAGTGCTGTATTAGGAAGTACAACTGTAGTGCTAGAAACTACATTAGCAGGGTCAGCATTAAGTGGGACAATAGCTGGTAATGTTATTTTATCAATTGGATCACAATTAATAGCTGTATCGGCAATTGCGGCACCAGTATTCATTGCCGGTCTTGCAATTGGAGTTGCCTATGGAACATTCAAATTAGTGAGTGAATATAGAAAGGTTAATAAATTATCAAAAGTTAAATTAGAAAAAGTAAATTCTATAGCAGCACAGGCTTTAGTAGAAATGAAGTATCAGCGTAATCTTTTAAAAAATATAATTGAAGAAGAATACGAAAAATGGGATGAAGCTTTTGATAATGGATTTGAAGCTATATTCGTATCTACGATTAATAACGATGTCGAAGGTATATCAGCAGGTTTGAATGAAATATTAAGCATTTTTGGAGAAACAGTTAAATTTAAGACATTTGAAAAATTTGATGAATTTTTTATGGATGAAAGTAGTGTGTTTACACTGTAATGGGGGTTTGTTATGATAGGATTAATTTATAACATAATAAAAGCTGATAAAAATGATGCGAAATCTGATAGATTTAATATTAAGGCATTTGAAAAAAATGTTAATGCTGAAGAAAATAAAAATAATCAAAGACATGAAACTGATATGTCATTAATTAAACTAGCAAATAGAAAAAAAGGTATTTTATCGACTTCTATGAATGATTTCATAAAGGTATATGAAAAGATAATGACAATTAATTTTCTTGAGAGTGAAGGTATAAAGGAATTAGGTATTTCAGTCTTATCTCCTACTATATTTAAAGAGATGCGAGATATGACGGGGGTAGCAGGGATTCAGATGACCTCTGGACAAACTATTGTTACATATTTACTTAGCGGGATATCTGGAATAATAGCTAAAGAATCTGAGATGAATTTAAACACAGCGTCGATGCGTAATAAACAAGCAAATGTTATAGCTTCACAATCCGAAACAATTTGTATGGCTTTAGATGCTGTTAAAGAAAGAGCGAATAGGATATCAGAAGTACTTGCAAAAATAAATATTTTGTTTAGAAAGAGCATTGAAACTACGGATAATCTTATTAGTGAAAAGGGGAGAGATAGAAAAAAATATACGAATCAGGATAAGGAACAAATTATGACTTGCATGAATGTAGCTACAACTATAAAAAAGATAATTGATACAAAATTATTTGATGAAGATGGAGAGATAACTTTGCAATCGGTTGAAGCTGTTCAAATAGGTGAAAAATATTTGCAAAAAATAAATAATGCAATTGGCTAGTTAATATGAAAATAAGCTATATTTTATAAAAATAAGCTATATTTTATAAAAATAATGGAGGAGGATTTAATTTTATGAAAAAAATTTTGGTTTCAAATAAATGCGTTGCTTGTGGTAGTTGTACTCTAATGACTAATCTATTGGAGGAGGATTCAGAAGGCAAAGTTAATCCAGTAGCATCAGGTAAGATTACTGATGAAAAATCTAAAGAATTTTTGGAAGTAATTAAAAGCTGCCCAGTTAGTGCTATCTCAATTAAAGATGAAAATTTAGTTGAATCAACTGGTAAACAAGGGTTAACAGAATTAAAAAGTCTAATTAGACAAAACTTTTTTAATTATAAAATACCAAGACCGTTAACTAATGATTATAGGTGTGATATAAATCGATCTTCAATAACATATAATAGTCCTTCTGGAAATTGTAGATATGACTATAAATCAGACAGTAAGGCAGAAAGTGCGGGACTAAGCGAATTTGATAGAGCAATGTATTCACAACGTAAAGCATTAACTCAAGAAGTTTTAGTAGAATATAGAACTAACCAGTTGAGAAAATATGCTTATTATGAGAGAAAAAAGGGAAATTATTATTTCGATATTAATCAAAGCTTGAGTAAATTAATTTCTCAATTAGTAGATGAAATTATGGAAAGGACAGAAAATAAAGCAAAAATCCCAGAGAAATTTGATGAGATTGAAATAGGACCTGATTATGGTTATGAGGGAGAAAGTTATGCATATAGAATAAGGTATACGGAAAGGGTATATACAGATGCAATTACTAGCAAATTAAGCTCTGTATCATCATATAAAGTATATGTAAATACTGATGATATTGAAGACTATAAGGGAAAGGATACTTATTGTTATAATCTTAATGAAGTTATTGATGAGTTTAGAGGGGATTTAGCAGTGGCGATACAAGATGTGGTTAATGATGATTGTGGAATACCACACGATGTTAATGAAACAGTTAATAAATACTCTGAGCTACTAACTAAAGCATTAAATGAAAAAGCAAATTATTTAATAAAAGAGATTGAAAGATTAGCCTAATTTTAAATGCTAAAAAAAAGTACATCCAATATTTATATCAAAGATAAGTGGTATTATAACATTCTATTATCATTAAGAAAGGGTATTACAGATAACTTATATAATAGAAGAGTGCAATATTCATAATGATTTAAACAGTGAAATAGCTAATTAAAGGGGAGAAGTTATGAATATTTTTAAAGAAGAACTAGTACAAGCAATAGCTAATGGCAATGATTCAGTTGATAATATATTAATATTACAACAAAATGGATTATTTGTAGTTGTACCTGTATTTGAATTTAGTTGTGATTTTCAATGTGTTACAAGGTGGGAAACTTTTTATGAGGGTAATTGCTATGTAGGTAAAGAAGCTTCAAAAGATGAACGTCATGTTGAAAAAATTATGGAATGGGCAGAAATAGCATGGAAAAAATTTCAGGATACTGCCCAATTAAATATTACAAATATGATGTCTTAAAGACTTATGTACATTTGCATAACTCAGGTTATGCGTAAAAGTATAAAATAATAAAATAATTCCACGACCCCCTTAATTTTAGGGGGTATATCTTTACGCAAAACTTGTTTCAATGCGTATTAGTATCACTTAACCACCAAAACACACGTGGAGTGCGTAGCTAGGATAGAGAAGAAATAGTATGGTGATTTTGTTCCCTCAGGCGAGAGTTTGGGGGACTTTTGCTTTAGATGGTCTAACTTTTAAGCTGAAAAGGGGAAAGCAATGTTTAATATAAATGATATACTTGAGGTTTTTAAGAATAACAGTTCTATGGCAATTCCTATAAGTCTTTTAATAAGTATAGGTATTTCGCTGGTGGGTGTACTACCTTCAGTATTTGTAACTGGAGCTAACATAGTTTTCTTCGGGCCTGCTGCGGGTTTTCTAATATCCTTGTTAGGAGAAACAATAGGAGCCTATATTACTTTTACTGTTTATAGATTAGGCTTTAAGAAAAAGCTAGATAAAGTTATAGATAAACATAAATTGCTTTCAAAGATAGTTAAAAGTGAAGGGAAAAAAGCTGGCCTATTAATATGTGAAGGAAGGGTAATTCCATTTATACCATCAGGATTTGTGACACTGGCTGCTTCAATAAGTAATGTTAATGGTAAGATATTCACCGTTGCCACTTTGATAGGAAAGGCTCCATCTATAGCTTTAGAAGCACTTGTTAGTTATGATATAATTAATATTTATAATAATTGGTTACGATTAGCTATAACAATTATTGGGTTAATACTTATTAAATGCACAATTGGAAAAAATTATACAAAGAAAGAGAAGATATGAAACATGAGATTAGATAAATTTTTAGCAGAATCGGACATTGGAACAAGGAAAAAGGTTAGAATTTATATAAAAGAAGGTATGGTTAAGGTAAATGGAGATGTGATAACAGAGCCTTCAATAGAAATTAACGAAAGTCTTGATGTTATTGAGTATCTTGATAAAGTAGTAATTTATACTGGAAAAGTTTATTATATGTTTAATAAAGTTGCTGGCTACATCACTGCAAGAACGGATAAAGTAAATAAAACGGTATTTGAATTTTTTGATGAGGTTAACATGAATGGAGTATTTCATGTTGGTAGATTAGACAAAGATACGGAAGGGCTACTGCTACTTACTAACGATGGTGAATTTGAACATCAATTAATGTACCCACAAAAGCATGTTGAAAAAACTTATTTCTTTTGGGCTTTAGGTAGTTTAGATGAGGAAAGTATTAAGCAATTAGAGCGTGGAATTTACATCAATAAAGGTGAAATACTAACCAAGCCTGCAAAGATAGAAGCACAAAAGAGTGGAATGTATAAAGAGCTTAAACAAGAAATGCCTATAGAAAATTTATACAATATAGATTCGAATTATTATAACCAACCCGTTGTTTCTGGATATCTTACTATTTCAGAGGGACGTAAGCACCAAGTGAAACGTATGTTAAAGGCAGTAGGCTGTTATGTGGTGTATTTAAAGAGGGTTTCCATTGGAGGATTAATGTTAGATGAATCATTGAAAAAAGGTGAGTATCGAAGTCTTACAGAAGTGGAAATTAGAAAGTTATTGGGATAGCCGATGGCCCACGTGGCAAGTGGGGTGCTAGAAAATTTAATAAGTTTAGGGGGAAATAGTAAAAGTTAATGATTTGTTTACATATAGCAAATCTTAAATAATGATATATTATTAATATTGTGATAAAATATTAATGTATTTGAATTGAGAGGAGATAATCATGAATATTATAAAAAAGATATTTAAGGATTTGGAATTACCTATGGATATTATAAAAAAGATATTTAAAGATTGGGTATTACCTATAGTAGCGGCGATTATAATAGCATTTATCATAAATAAGGTTATTTTCTTTAATGTGTCTGTTCCAACTGGATCTATGCTACCAACCATTAACCTAGGAGATAAAATTTTAGTAACAAGAGTCCATAACAGAAATAATCTTGAACATGGGGATGTAGTAGTATTCCATTCTGATGAATTGGGTGAAGATTTAATAAAGAGGCTTATAGGACTACCGAATGATGAAGTTGAAATCAAAGAAGATGGATCAGTGTATGTAAATAAGGTTAAAATAGATGAGAGTTACGTTAAATACCCAGGTGGCAAAACTGGAACATTTAAAGTGCCAGAAGATAGTTACTTTTTTATGGGTGATAATAGAATAAATTCCTTAGATGCGAGATATTGGGAAAAACCTTATATACCTGGGAAGGATATAATGGGCAAGGCAAGAATTATAATTAGTCCCTTTAGTAGATTTGGAAAAAAATTTAAATAAAAAAATAGCAGAGTGTGAATGCAAGTTCGTATATCTGCTATTTTCATTTTTTTTGAAAATATTTATATTTGTATTTATAACGGTTTTTAGTAAATAATTTTAGTAGTACTTAAGTTAAATGAAGCAAGGATAAAAACATTATAGTAAAGCATTACATAGCCTAGATAGCTATTATAAAAACCAGAAAAAATTTTTTATTATTACTTTGTGAAACATTAAACAAAGTACATATAAATTAACAGAATTTTCAAATAATTAATAAAAAAATCTATATAGTTTCAAAAAATACTTTAGCACATTAAAATCATAGTCTAAAGTGGCGAAAATTAGAGCATTTTGTAGTTATTTTAGATAAAATCAGTATAATATGACAATCTAGTGTAAAATAAGCAATTTTCAAATTTAGTTATTTTTAAGACATATGTTATTATGAAATTAATTAATAAATATTTAACATTTATAATTTATAATTTATAAATATTTAGCATTTATAATTAAAAGGGGGTCATATCATGGATAAATCTAAAAAACTTTCGCATACCGCTTACGGTGGTATTAAAGGTGAGGATTACTTACCATTTGTACCAGCTAGTCAAGCAATGCCAGAAATGACGGTAATATCAATAGTAATAGGTATGATATTTGCAATGATATTTGCAGCTGCAAATACTTACTTAGGACTTAAAGTAGGCTTAACAATTTCGGCAGGTATTCCAGGAGCGATTTTGGCTACAGGAGTATTAAAAGGTATATTTAAAAGAAATAACATATTAGAGGCTAATATGATAGCTTCAATTGCAGCTATGGGTGAATCACTAGCCGCAGGAATTATATTTATACTTCCAGCAATTATTCTTTGGGGTATGGAATTAAAACTTTCTACTATAATTGTTGTAACATTACTTGGAGGATTACTTGGAGTTTTCTTTGTTACACCATTAAGGCGTTTTCTAATAGTGGAGGAGCACGGTACTCTTATATATCCAGAAAGTATGGCAGCGGCAGAAGTTCTTGTAACTGGTAGTGAGGGTGGAGCAGGATTTAAGACAGTAACGACAGGGCTTTTTGTAGGAGCACTATACAAGCTATTCTCTGGTGGATTCAAATTTTGGCTTGAAGAAGCTTCTTGGACTATAAAGCCAATGCAAGGAACGATGTTTGGTTTTGATACATTAGCATCTCTTATGGGTGTTGGGTATATAGTTGGTGTTAGAGTTTCACTTTACATGTTTGGAGGTTCTCTAATAGCATGGTTTGGACTTATGCCATTAATAATGTATGTTGGACATGGGTTGCAAACACCGCTATTCCCATCAACAGATATTATTGCTAATATGGATGCATGGTCCGTTTGGAGTAGTTATATAAGATATATAGGTGCAGGTGCTGTTGCGGCAGGTGGATTTATAAGTCTTGGTAAATCAGCTCCAACAATAATTAAATCTTTTAAATCAGCTATGTCAGGTATTGGAGAAGGCAAATCAGGAGCTAGAAATAGAACAGATATTGATGCACCATTAAGTTGGGTAATAGGCGCTGCGGTATTAGTATTCTTACTTGCATGGTTGTTACCAATAATTAATGTTGGTATAATTGGTGCAATACTCGCAGTTGTATTCTCATTCTTTTTCTCAGTTGTATCTGCTAGAATGGTTGGTCTAATCGGAGCATCAAATAACCCAGCTTCGGGTATGACTATAGCTACATTGTTATTTGTAACAGCAGTGTTAAAGGTTACAGGTAATGTTGGAGATAAAGGAATGATTGCAGCTGTTATTATAGGTGGTATAGTTTGTGCTGCTATCTGTGTTTCTGGTGGTACTGCACAAAGTTTAAAAACAACTTATATTATCGGTGGTACACCAAAAAATGTTCAGATTGGTATGTACTTAGGAATAGTTGCAGCAGCAGCAGTTGCTGGTGGTGTATTATTAATGCTTAATAGCACGTATGGTATAGGAAGCAAGGATGTTGCAGCACCTCAAGCAACATTAATGTCAATGGTTATCAAAGGTGTAATGACTGGTCAACTTCCATGGGCATTAGTATTTGTTGGGGTCACAATTGCAATATTTTGTGAACTTTCGGGAATCCCAATACTTCCAGTTGCACTTGGAATATATTTACCAATACATTTAAATGCAGCTATCCTTTGTGGTGGTATTATTAGAATATTAGTTGAAAAGAAATTCAAGAAAAATGAAGAACAACAAAAGACACAGGTGGAAAAAGGCATACTTCTTGCATCAGGACTTGTTGCAGGAGATGCACTAATGGGAATAGTGGTTGCAGTATTTGCAACAATAGGTCTTAATATAGGAATTGGAGCTAATTTACTTCCAACTTTAGCTAACAGTAACGAATTTTCTACACTTATGTTCTTTGCATTAGGATTGTGGATTTATCTCTTTGCTACAAAGGTAGATAAAACAACGATTTAATGTTATAATTAAGTACGAATTAAATTATGTAATTCAAGGTAAAATAAAGGAAAAACATACGATAAGAGCCTTTAAGGCTCTTATCTTTTTTGTAGGAGAAATGTATGTTTAATAAAAAAAATAAAGATAAATCAAAAGAAAACTTTTTACTTTATAGGCCAATAAGAAAGATTGAGAAGTGGGAAGTAAATGATGAAAAGGTAAAATTATATTTTCAACATAATAAGCCTGTAGAAAAGGTTATGAGATGGCTCATAAAAAAACAAAAAGTTACTGATTTAGAGCTTGAACTAAATTAACATACTATGCTAATTTAGTAGATTAAGCTATTTTGTTAGAGTAATCTACTTTAATACAATAAATCGCATTATGCCTTAAACCACATTATGTGGACTAAGCTACTGATGTAGAACATAAATGGAGGGAAACTAATATGGAATTAAATAAATTAATTGATGCTATGAAAGAGGATATTGTTAAGTCTACTCAAGAGGTTATAAGAATCAAGAGTATAGAAAGTGAACCAAAACCTGGAATGCCTTTTGGAGAAGGTGTAGCTAAAACATTAGAATGTGCTTTAAATACTGCGAAAAATTTAGGCTTTCATACAGTTAACTTAGATGGTTATGTTGGATATGCAGAGTATGGTCAAGGTGAAGATTATGTTTTAGCCTTAGGTCACTTAGATGTAGTTCCTGAAGGAGAAGGTTGGATGTACCCACCTTATGCTGCAGAAATTCATGATGGAAAAATGTATGGACGTGGAACCACAGATGATAAAGGGCCAATAATGGCAACACTTTATGGATTAAAAGCAATTAAAGATGCAAAACTACCAGTTTCTAAAAGAATTAGAGTTTTATTTGGAACTAATGAAGAAACAGGAAGCAAGGAGCTTGACTATTATTTAGAAAGAGAAAAAGCACCAGTTGCTGGTTTTACACCAGATGCAGATTATCCAATAATTAATGGTGAAAAAGGTATAACTATTTTCAACATTGTAAAAGATTTTAAAAATAAAAATAATAGTGAAAACCATATAAAATATGTTAAGGGTGGCGATGTAGCTAACATAGTACCTGATTATTGTGAAGCAGGGATTGTGGCTAAAGATCCAAAAAACATTATTACTGCAGTAGATGCTTATGCAAAAACTATGAATTATAAGCTTTCTGCAGAGATTAAAGAAGATGTGGTAGTAATTAAATCTGTAGGTGAAGCAGCTCATGGAAGTACACCAGAACTTGGAGTAAATGCTATTATGCAATTATTCGCTTTCCTTGGAACTGTGGATTTTGGAACAAATGATGTGTCAAAACTTATAGAATTTTTAAATGTGAATATAGGTTTGGAAACACACGGAGAGTCTTTTGGTGTTTGCCTTGAAGATGAGAATTCAGGAAAAATGTCATTTAATGTTGGAGTTGTAAATATGGATGAAAATTCAATTACAATGATTTTAAATTTAAGATATCCTGTAACAAACAAACTAGAAGATATGATGAATCCATTTAATAGTAAAATAGAAGGAACTGGTATAAGAATAGAAAAATTTGAGCATCAGGCACCATTATACTTTTCACCAGATAGCCCAATTATTAAAGCACTTCAAAAAGTTTACACTGAGCAAACTGGAGAAGAAGCTAAATTATTATCTATAGGTGGAGGAACTTATGCTAAAGAAATGCCTAATACTGTAGCATTTGGACCAATGTTTGCAGGAGAACCAGATACTATTCATAAAAAGAATGAGTATATTACAATTGATAATTTAATTAAAAATGCTAAAATATATGCTCATGCATTATATGAATTAGCAAAATAAGAAGTAAATAATTTCTAGATATTTATCTTATTTCATAAGTGAAATATTTTAGTTAAAATTGAATAACTCTTAGGCCTATATCTTATAAAATAAGATATAGGCCTAAATATTTTCAAAGGATAAAATTTTAAAAAGTATTTAAAAGACAGTAAAAAAATAAATTGTAATTAATTTATATAAAAGCAATAAAATTATAAACAATATAGATGTATAATCTTGTATTTGACTGTTGTGAAGGGTGAAAAGCTAGTCCTTTTAGTAGATTAAGAAAATTAAAATTAAAAAATAGAAAAACATGAATGCAAGTTCGTATATCTTCTATTTTCATTTTTTGAAAATATTTATATTTGCATATATGGCATATTTTCATAAATAATTTTAGTAGTATCTTAGCTAAAGGAATGTAAAGGTAAGAATATAACAGTGAAGAATAGCATTGCCTTAATAGCTACTATGAAAATTGGAAAAATATTCTCAGTATCATTTAGGAATTTATTAATCAGAATATATATATATATTAACAGAATTTTAAAACAATTAACAATGTGAGCTGTATAACTTCAAAAATAGCAATTAAACACTAAAAATATAGCGCAAAATGACGTAAAACAGTGCATTATGTACGTAATATGGTGAAAAATCATTACAATATGAATATTTCGTAAAAAACGACGTATTTTGATATTTAGGTATTTCTAAAACATATGTTATCATAAATAATATTAACAAATGATTAACATTTAAAATGAATAACACTTATAAATGAATAACACTTATAAATGAATAACATTTAAAATGAATAACATTTAAAATCAAAGGGAGGATATATCATGGATAATAAATTGTCAAAAGGTGCATATGGTGGAGTAAGTGGTAAAGACTATGTGCCTTACGTTTCCAGTGGTTCTAATTCTGGAGGAAACATTGCCGTATTAATAATTGGTATTTTTTTAGCTGCATTATTTGCAGCATCAACTGCCTATTCAGGTATGAAATCAGGGCTTACAGTTGCTGCTGGTATACCTGGTTCTATAATAGGTTCAGCGTTTATTGCTATATTTGCTAAGCAGAAAGGTATATTAGCCAAAAACTTAATACAGGGTATGTCAAGTGGTGGAGAATCTGTTGCAAGTGGTATGATATTCGTTTTACCTGCAATTCTTTTAATAGGTTCTAAAGTTAGTTTCTTAGAAGGTTTTGTTGTTGGAATAGCTGGAGTTTTATTCGGTATAGGAGTTGCTGCTCTTGTTCACAATTACTTAATGATTGAAGAACACGGTAAATTAATGTACCCAGAGTCAATGGCTATAGCTGAAACACTTGTTGCTTCAGAAGGTGCTGGAGACGCAATGAAATTCATGGGGATTGGGTTTGGAATAGGTGGTATTATAACGGTTGTAACTGGTTCGTTTTTGAATGTAGCAAACAATGTTATAAGCTATGTAAATGAATCTTTCTACAAATGGAAACTTGAAGTTGAAGTTAGTCCTCTATTATTAGGTATAGGATTTATAGTTGGTATAGAGGTTTCTTTAACTATGTTTGCTGGTTCTATATTATCTAATTTCGGTATTATGCCATTAATAGGTTATTTTGCAAATCTTGGAAAAGACGGTGCAACTGTATGGAATAATCCAAGTGTTGGTATAGGTGCTATGGAAGTTAAACATATAGCTGGTAGTTATGTGAAATATATTGGTGCTGGTATGATGCTTTCAGGTGGTTTAATAGGTGCTATAAAGCTTATACCTACTATAATAACTTCTATAAAAGAAACTATGAATGCTAAGTCTAATGGTACTGGCAGTTCATCTGTTGGAAACCTAATATTAGTTGGTGGCGTTGTAGTAACATTTATTGGAGGCTTTGTGATATCTGGTGGCAACATAGTAATGGCAATCACAGCTTCTATTTTATCAATATTCTTAGCGCTACTATTTGTTATAGTTGCTGGTCGTTTAACTGGTACTATAGGATGTTCAAATCTTCCTGTATCTGGTATGACTATAGCTTCTTTAGTTCTTGTAACATTGTTATTCGTTGTAATGGGATGGAAAAATCCTGAAAACAATAAATCGTTACTTTTATTTGGAACATTTATTGTTACGGCTATAGCTGTGGGCGGAGGTTACGCTCAATCACAAAAAGTTTCTTACATACTAGGTGGAGACAAAAACGAAATGCAAAAATACTTTGCTATAGCTGGTATAGTTGGAGTTGTAGTAGTTACTGGTACTATATTATTACTTTCAACCAAACTTGCCATGAGTGGAGATAAGGTTCAGTTTGCATTACCTCAAGCTAACTTAATGGCAACATTAACTAAAGGTATAATGTCAGGTGAATTACCTTGGGTTATGATAATTGTTGGGGTTGTTATGGGAGTTGTGTTATTCATATTAAAATTACCTGTAATGACAGTTGCTATAGGATTCTATTTACCAATAGCTACAACTTCTATAATTTTAATAGGAGCATTAGTTCGTGTATTTATAGAAAAAACTTGTAAAACTCAAATAGAAAAAGAAGTTAAAATTGCTAATGGTATAAGTCTATCTTCTGGACTTGTTGCTGGTGGTTCAATACTCGGACTTGTAGGTATAGTACTTCAAGTAACAGGAGTTTTAAAAGGAAATGGACCAAGTGGATTTAGTGCTTCTAATGGAATGGCATTTATAATATTAATAGTTTTAGTAATAGCTACTATAATTCCTATAATGAAAAGTAAAATAAAAGATGCTGAAAAATAACTAACTAATATAAAGATGGCGCTGCATTGTAGTTGCCATCTTTAGTCTAATACATTGTGCGAAATTTATCTCTTTGCTACAAAGGTAGATAAAACAACGATTTAGTGTTATAATTAAGCAAGGTTTAAATTATGGGATTTAAGAAATAATAAAGGAAAAATATAAGATAAGAGCCTTTAAAGGCTCTTATCTGCTTTGTAGGAGAAATATATGTTTAATAAAAAAAACAAAGAAAAAATAGCGGAGAATTTTATGCTTTATAAGCCGCTAAGAAAGATTGAAGAATGGGAAGCAAACGATGAGAAAGTAAAGCTGTTTTTTCATCATAACAAGCCAGTAGAAAAATTCATGAAATGGCTCATAAAAAAACCAAAGGTTACTGACTTAGAGCTTGATGAAATGGGGTCTATGGTTTGGCAAATGTCTGATGGCACAAACACTGTATATGACATAGCTTTAGCTATGATGGAAAAATTTCATGATACAGAGCAAAATACTATAGACAGATTAATTATGTTTGTAAGGTATTTATCTCGAATGGGATGGATTACTTTTGAAAAGTAAATATATATAGTTATTATGATGTAAGTTGATATTGTACCGGCCAAAACTGATTTAACATACTATGCTAATTTAGTAGATTAAGCTATTTAATTAAATTAATCTACTTTAATACAATAAATCGCATTATGCCTTAAACCACATTATGTGGGCTAAGCTACTGATGTAGAACATAAATGGAGGGAAACTAATATGGAATTAAATAAATTAATTGACGCTATGAAAGAGGATATTGTTAAGTCTACTCAAGAGGTTATAAGAATCAAGAGTATAGAAAGTGAACCAAAACCAGGAATGCCTTTTGGTGAGGGTGTAGCTAAAACATTAGAATGTGCTTTAAATACTGCAAAAAATTTAGGCTTTCATACAGTTAACTTAGATGGTTATGTTGGATATGCAGAATATGGACAAGGTGAAGATTATGTTTTGGCCTTAGGTCACTTAGATGTAGTTCCTGAAGGAGAAGGTTGGATGTACCCACCTTATGCTGCAGAAATTCATGATGGAAAAATGTATGGACGTGGAACTACAGATGATAAAGGACCAATAATGGCAACACTTTATGGATTAAAAGCAATTAAAGATGCAAAACTACCAGTTTCTAAAAGAATTAGAGTTTTATTTGGAACTAATGAAGAAACAGGAAGCAAGGAGCTTGACTATTATTTAGAAAGAGAAAAAGCACCAGTTGCTGGTTTTACACCAGATGCAGAGTATCCAATAATTAATGGCGAAAAAGGTATAACTACTTTCAATATTGTAAAAGATTTTAAAAATAAAAATCAGAGCGAAAACTATATAAAATATGTTAAGGGTGGCCAAGTATCTAATATAGTACCTGACTATTGTGAAGCAGGTATTGTGGCTAAAGACGCAAAAAATATTATTAATGCGTTAGATGCTTTTGCAAAAACTAAGAATTATAAGCTTTCAGCAGAAGTTAAAGATGGTATTGTAGTAATTAAATCTGTAGGAGAAGCAGCTCATGGAAGTACACCAGAACTTGGAGTGAATGCTATAATGCAATTATTCGCTTTCCTTGGAACTGTAGATTTTGGAACAAATGATGTGTCAAAACTTATAGAATTCTTAAATAAAAATATAGGTTTAGAAACACACGGAGAATCTTTTGGTGTTTGCCTTGAAGATGAGACTTCAGGAAAAATGTCGTTTAATGTTGGAGTTGTAAATATGGATGAAAATTCAGTTACAATAACTTTAAATTTAAGATATCCTGTAACAAATAAACTAGAAGATATGATGAATCCATTTAATAGTAAAATAGAAGGTACTGGAATAATAGTAGAGAAATTTGAGCATAAGGCACCATTATACTTTTCACCAGACAGCCCAATTATTAAAGCACTTCAAAAAGTTTACACTGAGCAAACTGGAGAAGAAGCTAAATTATTATCTATAGGTGGAGGAACTTATGCTAAAGAAATGCCTAATACTGTGGCATTTGGACCAATGTTTGCAGGAGAACCAGATACTATTCATAAAAAGAATGAGTATATTACAATTGATAATTTAATTAAAAATGCTAAAATATATGCTCATGCATTATATGAATTAGCAAAATAAGAAATAAATAACTTCTAGATATTTATCTTATTTCATAAGTGAAATATTTTAGTTAAGATTGAATAACTCTTAGGCCTATATCTTATAAAATAAGATATAGGCCTAAGTATTTTCAAAGGATTAAATTTTAAAAAACATTTAAAAGACAGTAAAAAAGCAAATTATAATTAATTTATATAAAAGCAATAGAATTAAAACAAATATAGATGTATAATTGAATATTATACTATTACTTATTCATAGATTATTTTGTGAATAAGTTAAACACCATAAAAAAATATTAAATATTTAGCGAGGGATAATTATGAAAATTAAAGAGATTAAAATGGGGAAAATTAATACTCCTTTAATACAACCATACAGAGTAGGGAAGAGATTCCTTACTTATTCTGATGAAATAGTTATAAAAATGATTACTGATACGGGGGAAATCGGATTTGGTAGTGCGGCACCAACACCTTCTATAACTGGTGAAACACAAAATTCAATTATTGGCGCAATAAATTATATTAAGCCTGAAATTTTAGGACTAGACATTGATAATCTTGAAGAAATTATGAAAGTAATTCATAATTCTATTCATGCAAATAATAGTGCGAAGGCTGCTATTGATATTGCTATATACGATTTACTTTGCAAGAAATATGGAATTCCGCTTTATAAATTTTTGGGTGGGTATAAAACTTCATTGACTACAGATCTTACAATAGCAAATGATTCTGTGGAAAATATGGTAGAAAAATCCTTAGAGGCTATAATGGCTGGTTATCTTTGCTTAAAAGTGAAAATTGGTAATGATCCAAGCCTTGATATAGAGAGAGTAAAAGCAGTGAGGAAAGCAGTAAGGCGGGGAATAAAGATAAGGGTGGATGCTAACCAAGGTTGGAGACCTAAACAAGCTGTAAGTATTATTAGAAAATTTGAAGATATGGGACTAGACATTGAGTTCGTTGAGCAACCGGTTAATGCATGGGATATAGATGGTTTAAAATATGTTACAGACAATGTTGATACAAAAATTCTTGCAGATGAAGCGGTGTTTGGACCAACAGATGTCTTTAAGATAATTGAAAGAAGAGCGGCAGATCTTATAAGCATAAAGCTTATGAAATGCGGTGGAATAAATAATGCAATAAAAATGTATAATATGGCAGAAAACATGGGTATAAGATGCATGATGGGATGCATGTTAGAAAGTAAAATGGGTATAACAGCAGCAGCTAGTTTTGCAGCATCAAAATCTAATTTAATTAAAGCGGACCTAGATACTATGTTGTTATTTGAGAAAGATTCAATAATTGGTGGGGCATCTGTGGTAGGCAATACAATAAGTATTAATGATTCCCCAGGCCTTGGTATTTCAGATATTATTGGATGGCAAGAGATTTTATAAATATAAGAATATAGATAATGAAAATACACAAGACTAGGCTACTATCTTGGTGTTTATTTAAAGATAAAGTGTATTAAAAAATATAGTGATGTAAATGGGGTAATAGTTTTGAATAATAATGAATATGATATGGATGCTAATCTATTACAAGTAGAGTTAAAAAAGCAGCTAGAGTTCAATATAGAACAAGAAAAACTGAAGGTTGATATTGAAATAATCAGTGAAGAAATTTTGAAATATATTGAAAAAAGAAAGGAAATCACTAAATATATTTTAGATTATAGGAAAAAGGTAATTGAAGACTATAGAGATGATGAGGATATGGTAATAGAATATTTTGATCATGAGATATATGTAAAGGAAGAAGCTTTCAGAACTATTGATAGAAGGCTTAAGGAATTGACTCAACTTAAAAGTTCTCCTTATTTTGGAAGAATTGATTTTTCAGAAGAAGACCTAGGTATTAATAAAATGTATATTGGAAGATTTGGAGTTACTCCGGACAATACTTATGAGCCATTAATAGTAGATTGGAGGGCTCCAATAGCATCCTTATTTTATACCGGAACTTTAGGAGAAGCTTTTTATGAGGCACCTAAAGAAAATATACAGGTAAATATTTTAGCAAAGAGACAATATATTATAAAAAAAGAAAAACTTATGGGTATGTTTGACTCAGCGCTAGATATAAAAGATGAGATACTTCAAATGGTGCTTAGCAGTAATGCTTCGGAAAAATTGAAAGATATAATAATGACCATACAAAAGGAACAAGACGATTTAATAAGACAACCAAGAACTAAAACAATAGTAGTAGATGGAGTTGCAGGCAGTGGAAAAACTACTATAGCTCTTCATAGGGTAGCATATTTACTTTATAATTACAGGAAAATACTTCAAGATAAGGTTTTAATATTGGGTCCTAACAATGTATTTATGGAATACATATCTACTGTACTCCCAAGCCTTGGAGAATCAGGAGTCAAACAAACAACCTTTAGAGACTTTGCTTTTGATTTTTTAGAGATGGATGAAGTAATGAGTCTAAAAGAATATATGGAAAAGGTTCTTAGTGGAGAACAGGAGTTTACAGAAGATATTAGGTATAAGAATTCTTTGCAATATAAAGACTTTCTAGATAAAGCGGTTGAAAAATTGGATGCAGATTACTTTAAAATAGAAGATTTAATGTTTATGAATGGTTTAATTCTATCCAAGGAAGACATAATCGAAATGTTTTATAATTATTATAAAACTATGCCATTATTTAGAAGAAGCAAGAAAATCAAAAGAATTATTTATTCTAAGATAAGAGATGCTAGAGATGAAAAAGTTAGATTTATACAAAAGGAATATGAAAAAACTGTAGCTGCCTTATCTGAGGAAGAGAAGAGCTTTAAAGTAAATGATTTAGAATTTAATAGGAAGCTTAATATACGAGAAGTTATTAAAGAAGTTATAAAGGTAAAAAGAAATCTTACCTGGCTTGAAAATGGAAATTGCGTTGATCTATACAATAAAATCAATGGGTATAAGACATTAACAGAAAATGATTTAGGTGGCATACTATATTTTAAAATTAAGCTTGAAGGAATAAAAATGTCTGAGGAAATAAAACATGTAGTGATAGATGAAGCACAAGATTATAATCTTCTTCAATTCCTGGTAATTAAGGAATTAACAAGGTGTTCATCCTTTACTATAGTTGGAGACAGTAATCAAAGAATTATTCCATATGAAGGCATACTCCCTATGCACGATTTGAAAAATATACTTCCACAATGTAATGTTCAGGAGTTTAAACTAAATACAAGTTATAGATCTACAGTAGAAATTATGCAGTATGCTAATAAATATTTGAGTACAGAGCCTATTGTTCCAATAGTAAGAAATGGTGAAACAGTAACGGAACAATTAATTGATAATCTTGATCAACTAAAAAGTTATATGGTACAAAAAATTGCAGATTTTAAAATTAAAAATTATGAAAATATTGCAATTATCTGCAAAGACATAAACGAAACAGAAAAAATCTACAAATTAATTAATGATATTGCTAATGTTAAAATTTTAAATAAAGAAACTGCAGTTTATCATAGTGGAGTGGTAGTGATTCCATCATACTTTGCTAAGGGTCTTGAGTTTGATGCGGTTATTATGGTGCTAGATCAGCCTAATATTGCAACAGATAGTAAGCAGACTCACTATAAGCAAGAGGATAAGCTTAGGTATGTTATGGCAACAAGAGCATTACATGAGCTTCATGTTGTTAAGAAAAGTTTGATTTAAATTGGACAGAAAAAAGAGTTAGGCAGTGAAAGGGGACGGGTAACAACTATCACCTTTAATTTTGGGTAATCATTAGGGAAATTAATGGGGACGGTTAACATTTAGTTTCATTTTTGTTTAGAAAAGACGAAAGATTAAAGCTTGAAAAGCATCAAAAGGCACAAAAGGGACGGGTAACAACTAGTTATTTTTAATTTGGTATAAGTTTTCTATGAAAGCTTGTACCTTTTTATAGTTAAAAATTATATTTATAACTTATTTTGTTGTTTTTTTGGAATAAACAAATAAAGATTGAATGCTTGTCCAATAAATTAAATAATATTAAAAAAATGGCCATGTCATTTTTAAAATTTTATTGAAACAAATTATTATTGACCATAAAATTCAATAAATTCCCCAATAATATTCTCGTATCTTTTGTCAGATATAATTAACTCAATTCCAATGTTACTTAAAGCTGATAATCTAGACTGTGTAATGTTTCCAAGAACACTGGATATATCGCTAAATTTGAAATTACAGAGACTTCTCATTAGTACAACTGTCAATGATCTTGCGACTACAAACTTTCTACTGTACTTCATATAAAGATGAAACTTTGATATATTCATCTTTGAGGCTATAAATTCAAGTACATCTTCTGAAGTGAAATTTCTTACTATAAGTTTCTTTCCACTTCTATATTCTGTTTTTTTATCTTGAAATTCAAATTCTTCTTTTAATTTTTCATCTGTGCATCCAAAAACATGGCTGTAGTAATTTTTCCTTGCTATGGCAATGTCATTACCAAAAAAGCCCATGACAAATCCGTAGTCAACTAATTTATAATGGTCTCTTCTTTTCCCAATATATATGCCTAAACTAGAAAATGCATATCTTTCAGGAGAATTTCTAAATTCACCTATATCAGTAGGATTATTATGTATATATAATGATACAGTCCTCAAGTATCTATCACTATCAACTATTTTGCTTTTGAATCTATCTTTAAAAAGAGGGCCTTCTCTTTTATACTTTTTGTTAAAATACATTGCATAAGAAGAATTTATTCCATGCATGACTTTGGATATATCTGCACCATTAGCATCAATTAATAGATGCGAATGGTTATCCATAAGACAGTACCCATAAATTTTAACGTTAAAGAGATTTTTGTACTTTTTTACAAGGGATAAATACATTTCTTTATCCGCATCATCCCTAAATAAATTTACCTCACTGATACTTTTACACATAATATGAAATATTGCGTAAGCTGATTTTAATCTTGCCATTCTTGCCATAAAAAACTACCTCTTTTCATAAATTTATCTTTAAATTTTTGCCCATATTTTGAGATGATAATCAATTTCATAAGCCAATAGTTAAAATAGTTGTTAACCGTCCCCGACTTTTCCCAACTTTTAAAATAAAATTATCATTACCGTGTTAGCTCATCCCAATTTTCAATGATTTCATTTAATTCTATTACTGTACTAGATTTATCTTCACTTTCTATGGAGCCTCGAAGCCGAGCTATATTTAAACTTATATTGTATATCTCATCTCGTTCAACACTAAATTGAATGCGAGGCATAATTTTTTTCCATGCAAAATCAATATTAGTGATATCTTTCTGAAGCATATCCCATTTTTCGGATTTTGCGTGAACTATAGATATATCCACAAAGGCAATTACATCCTCTGAAGAATTATGAGGCTTTTTTAAATAATTACCTCCTAGCATTAATAATACAAAGGCTGTTAAAGTAACTATTGGAATAGCGTATGATATAAATTTTTTCAAAATAAGCAACTCCTTTGTATTTTATTTATTATTTTCTTCTATACCATCTTCATAGAGATCTATATGTAAGCCACTTGTTGCATTATAGGTAGCTAAGAACACTTGAGAAGCATCGTTAATACCTTGGTTTTTTAATTTTGTCAGTAGCCACTTTTCACTCCTATTAATGATATCTAAGTTTTCCTGTAAAATAGAACCATCATAAATCACTTCAGTATCAATGCTAGCGGTGGCAGTTTTAATTTTTAAGTCTTTTGGGGTAACTGGATCATACTCAGGCTTTTTTAGGATGGATAATTGACCATCTTTTTCGAGTACTGCATAAGCGACTTGGTCTAAGTCAAAAATACCTTTATCTCTTAACTGTGATAAAAGGTCACCTATGGTGTAACGAAACTTTTTCATGGATTTTTCAAGTATTTTTCCGTTTGAAATAACAATTGTAGGTTGCCCATCTAAGTATTTTTCAGCAGTCTTTGATTTAAGAGTTATGAATTGTAAAATAAGACATAAGGAAGTCCAAGTAATTAATCCTACCCAATGTGGCCATGCGCTACTAGTTAAATCTGTTGTTAGAGTGGAGGCTGTGGATCCTATAGTGATACCAACTACATAATCAAAAAAAGTAAGTTGACTAACTTGCTGCTTGCCAAGAATACGGGTAAATATCAATAAAGTAAAAAATCCGATTATTCCTCTTACTAGTACTATTAGACCCTCGTTCATAGGAACACCTTCTTTCAATAATATTATTCCCAATTTTATCATTTGTATTAATTTTAAGGTTTTACCAATAACCACTACTAGTTATTGGTGTATAATAATAAAATATAAGTCGTAAATTAGCCAAGTAACTTGCAGATTGCCAATTAAATGGAAACAGTGTCGAAATGAGAACTAATTCTCATTTTGACACTTATATTCCATAATTTTTATCATTTTGAGAAAGAACTACATTAAGATGTGTATTATTGGCATAATTTTATTGGCATATATATTGCTGTAATATGTATTAGAGTAATTCTATGGAAAATACATAACGTTTACACGGATTTTAGATATGTAATGTAAAAATAAAAAACTAGGAGGAAATTTTTATGAAAACTAAAAAAAAATGGGGTCTAATTCCTAAACTAGCAATAGGAATATTTGTTGGAATTATTTTAGGATTAGTAGTTAATCAAAGTGTAATGGCTATAATAGGTACAATTAAAACATTACTAGGTTCATTAATTTTCTTTATTGTTCCGTTAGTTATATTTGGGTTTGTTACTCCAGCTATAGCGGGGTTAAAAGACAATGCTAGTAAGATGCTAGGTACGTTTCTAGGATTATCTTATTTATCTGCAGTTGGTGCATCAATTTTTTCAGCAATGGCAGGGTATACAATTATTCCTTTCTTGCACATATCCAACAAGGCAAATGTTTTAAAAGTGATGCCTAAACCAACTTTTGCATTAGATATACCTCCAGTTATGCCAGTAATGACAGCTTTAGTGTTGGCTATCTTAGTTGGACTTGCAGTAGTATGGACAAAATCAGAAACTATGGATAAATTATTAACTGAAATTCAAAGTATGATACTTTCTATTGTGACAAAAGTTGTAATACCAATTCTTCCGTTCTTTATCGCAACTACTTTTGCTGGACTTGCGTACACAGGAACTATTACAAAGCAACTTCCTGTATTTATCAAAATAGTTGGGATAGTAATTATAGGCCATTTAATTTGGCTTACAGTTCTTTATTTGATTGCTGGTGGACTATCAAAGAAAAATCCATGGGAAGTTGTTAAACATTATGGACCTGCATATCTTACTGCAATGGGTACTATGTCTAGTGCTGCAACACTGCCGGTGGCTTTAGAATGTGCACACAAATCGAAAGTATTGCCAAAACAAGTTGTTAATTTTGCCATACCTTTAGGTGCAACAACACATCTGTGTGGATCTGTTCTTACAGAAACGTTCTTTTGTATGGCAATTTCTCAAATGTTATATGGTCATCTTCCTGCACTTGGAACAATTTTAATTTTTTCACTTTTATTTGGAATATTTGCAGTAGGTGCTCCTGGAGTTCCAGGTGGAACAGTAATGGCATCCCTTGCCATTGTAATTAGTGTGTTAGGATTTAATAATGATGGAGTGGGACTACTTATTGCGATATTTGCAATTCAAGATAGCTTTGGAACAGCTTGTAATATAACTGGGGACGGTGCACTTGCGCTTATGCTCAGAGGGATTTTCTTTGATAAAGATGGAAATTCTAAAAAAAGTAAAGTAGCTAAGTCTGTTAAGGCAGCATAAGCATTTTAAATCATATTAATAAATAATCAATCAAGATAAGTACAGTATATTTCGAGATGATAATCAAATTTTAAGCTAATAGTTTAAATAGTTGTTAACCGTCCCCAACTTTTTTACAAAAATTAATCTATAAATATGATATAATAATCTAAGTATATGTAAAAAACAAAAGGATGATAAACATGGATTTGATGAAAATTGTTGCAAATGTTCAGAAAATTTCTGAAGCAATATCAAGTGTTATAGGAGTAGATGTGACCGTTGTAGACAATAATTACAGTAGGATAGCAGGTACCGGAAGGTATAGAGATTGTATTTCCGAAAAAGTGAATGAAAAATCTGTTTTTGGATTTGCACTAACACAGGGAGAAAGCTTTATTATTGAAAATCCTAGAAAACATGTTGCCTGTTTACAGTGTGAGAATGTAAAAAATTGCAAAGAATTTGCTGAGGTTTGTTGCCCAATTCATGTAGGCAATGAAACTGTTGGAGTTATTGGGCTTATTGCCTTTGAAGAAGTACAACGGGATGCTATTATAAGTAATAAAGAAAACCTTATGAATTTCTTGAATAGAATGGCAGATTTGATATCATCAAAGCTATTAGAAGAAGAAAATACAGAACAAATAAAGCTTTTGGCAAGTGAACTTGAGATAGTACTTGATTCTGTAGATAAAGGGATTATAGCAGCGGATCATGTAGGAAATATACTTCATTATAACACCAAAGCATTAGATCTATTTAATCTTAATGGAAACCAAATTTTAAATACTAATATAAAAAATCTTATTGGTAGCTTTAATTTTGATGTTCTTATTGAAAAGCATAAAAACATAAGTAACAAAGAATTTACGTATAAGAGTAGTAATCATCATTTTAGAGGGGTTTTTGACGCAAAACCCATTAGTATTGGGGACAAAAGCTTTGGAATAGTATGTGCATTTAGTAATATTTCAGATTTGCTAAAAACAGTAAATAACATGACTACAGGTACTATGGTTACTTCTTTTGATAGTATTATAGGCAGTAGCTATTGCTTAGAACAGGTAAAAGAAGAAGCAAAAAAAGCATCAAAATCCATTTCAACAGTACTTATTCAGGGAGAGAGTGGAACGGGAAAAGAACTATTTGCAAGGGCTGTTCACTTTAATAGTAATAGAGCGAAGAGACCTTTTATTGCCATAAACTGTGCTGCTATTCCAGAGCAACTTCTAGAAAGTGAGTTTTTTGGATATGAAGATGGCGCATTTACAGGAGCAAGGAGAGGCGGTAAGGCAGGAAAATTTGAATTAGCTAATAAGGGAACAATATTTTTGGATGAAATTGGAGATATGCCAATTCATCTTCAAACTAAACTTTTAAGGGTAGCACAGGAATACACTATTGAGAAGATTGGTGGAAAAGAAGCTATTCCTATAGATGTAAGGATTATTGCAGCTACTAATAAAGATTTAGAAAAAAAAGTTCTAGAAGGAGAGTTTAGACAGGATTTGTTTTATAGATTAAATGTAATTCCGCTTAATATACCTCCACTTAGAGATAGAAAAGAAGATATAGTAGTTCTTATGGATTATCTTTTGGATAAGTGCAATATTAAGCTAGAAAAGCATATAAACAAAATAGAGGATGATGTCCTAGAAGTTTTTATGAATTATCAATGGCCGGGCAATGTACGTGAACTTGAAAATACTATAGAATATGCAGTAAATATGTGTGGTAGTTCTGTTATAAGATGCATTGACTTGCCAAAGAGGCTTAAGGTTTCAGAAAATATGGCAATTAGTCATGAAGCAATAGGCATTGTACCTATTAAAGAATTAGAAAAAAAAGAAATACAAAAGGCACTGGAACACTTTGGGCACAGTAAACAAGCAATTACAAAGGCAGCTGAGGCTCTGGAATTAAGTAGAGCAACATTATATCGAAAAATTAAAGAATATCAAATCAAACAGTATCAAAATGAGAATTAAATATCATTTTGATACTGTTTTTTCTTGTTTTCTATCATTTTGAGAAAACAAGTATCTGTATGGCTATTATTCTTTTGATTTTATTGGCATGATTATTGCTCTATAAAATAGTAGATATATAAAAGATATTCAGAATAACTACATATATTTTCAAATATTTGATTATATAATGAGATGGTATGGTAGGTATCTTCAAAAAATAGCTAATTATTAGCATAGCTTGTTTTATTTATAATAGATTAACAAAATTTACTGAGGGAGTGATTTTATGAAATTAAGAAATCTTATAGTTCAGACATTGAAGGAAGAAGTGGTTCCGGCCATGGGATGTACAGAGCCAGTAGCGGTTGCACTTGCATGTGCGAAGGCTAAAGAATTAATGACTTATAATTATATAGAAAGCGCAGAAATTTTTGTAAGCGCTAACATATATAAAAATGGATTGTCAGTGGGCATACCCAATACTAAGGAAGTTGGGCTTTATATTGCAGCAGCACTTGGTTTTATTGGTGGAAAAAGTGAAAATAAGTTAAATGTATTAGAAGGAATTAATGAAAGACAAGTTATGCTTGCTAAAGAACTTTTGCATAGTGGAAAATTATCCTTGGATATTAAAGATACTGAAGAAAAAATTTATGTAGAGGTAAATCTTGTGACAGATAAGGGCAGTTGCAGTGTAATTATAAGTGGTAAGCATGATAGATTTGTTTATATTGAAAGCCTGGGAAAAATTCTTGTAGATTTAACAAAAGAGGATAAAACAAGTAATACGGGGAAAAACATTTTATATAGCATGAAGATAAGAGAAATTATAAGCGAAATTGAGAAAATTCCCCATGAAGATATTGCTTTTATGTTAGATGGAGTGTTAATGAATGAGGCTATAGCCAAGGTTGGTTTGGAGAGCAAAATGGGCATGGGAGTTGGATTTGGTCTTAAGAAAAGTGTAGAGCAAGGGTTTCTTTCAGAGGACTTAATGGTTTCTGCAATGCTATTAACGGCAGGTGCCAGTGATGCAAGAATGTCAGGAATAAATTTATCTGTTATGAGTAGTAATGGAAGTGGAAACAACGGTCTTACAGCAATTTTGCCTATAGTAGCATATAAGAATAAATTTAATGTGACAGATGAAAAACTTGCTAAAGCAGTTGCTATAAGTCACATTGTTAACAGCTATGTTAAATATTATATAGGTAGGTTATCATCACTTTGTGCTTGTGGTGTTGCTGCTGGTACTGGTTCAGGTGTAGCTATAGCATGGCTTATGGGTGCAAGTTATGATCAAATAGATGGAGTTATAGTTAATACTATTGCAAACACTAGCGGTATGATATGTGATGGTGCTAAGTTAGGTTGTGCATTAAAGCTTTCAACCTCTGCATCAGTTGCAGTACAATCTGCAATCTTGGCTATCAATAATTGTATTGTACCAGCAAGAAACGGTATTGTTGCAGAAACAGCAGAAGAAACAATTATGAATTTAGGAGTTTTATCTTCAGAGGGTATGAGTGTTGCTGATACTGTAATATTAGAAACTATGAGGAAAATGCAAACAAAGCATAAAAGTATGATAACAAAGGAAAATCCAAAAACATATTTGAAGAAAAAAGGTGTTATTGCATAAATTCCATTTTAATAAATAATGAGGTAGTAATTATTATATTCCCGATTTTATAAAAAAAAAATTTATGAAAAACATAATTTACTATTGAATTTTATTTTAATTCTGATATAATGAAATCAATAAGTGGTTATTAAACGTATTCAAATTTTTATATAAATCTATATTTCTGGGATATTCGTGAAGCTCTTATTTTCAACCTACAATATTTATACGGGAGTTCAAGATCTAGGTGCATATTAGACCTATAAGTCCAATGTTTAAGTGGCAAGGACTGCTAAACACCTCTGAGGACACCCACCTATCATAAAGATAGGTGTAAAAATTAGGGCAACGGTACCTTGGATTATAAATTTAAATTTTAAAATTTTGGTTCGTTTATGAAAGAGATAGAAATATCTCTTTTTTTTATTTATAAAAATAATTAAAAATAAGTATTAGTTAATAATTAAACTCAATTTAACTTATACTTAATTAAGTGGGCAATTGGAGGGGGAAGGTTAACAACTAATTGAACTAAATAAACTAATTTAATTTAATTTGTTGGGAACGGATAATAATTATTTGTGATTGCTTTTTTATGGTATAATTAGAATTGGTTTAAATTAATAAGGTGTTTTCAAAAGATAGCCATATGATTAACTATTTTTTTAAAATGTCCAATATAGAGGTGTGATTTTATGAAAGAAGATAAAATTCTTCAAATGATAGATAGTAATCCAGTTATTATAAAAAACATTGAAAATCCAAGTGATGAAATGAAGTTTAGGGCTATAAAAAAAGATGGAATAATGATAAGGTATATAAAAAATCCTACAAAAGAAATGCAGGATATGGCAGTAAAAAACAATGCCATGGCCATTGAATTTATAGATAGCCCAACTTACGATATGAAGAAGTATGTTGTATCGAAAGTTTGGAATGCACTAGAGTTTATTGAAAATCCTACAGAGGAATTGATAAAGGTTGGTATTGCGCAAAAGGGTTATGCTATAAAATATGCTAAAAATCCCAGCGCTATATTACAGAAATTAGCCATAGAAAAAGATTATGATTCAATAAAGTATATAGATAATCCAATTGAAAAAATACAATTTTTAGCTATAGAAAAAAAATATGATGCCTTAAGATATATAGATAATGCAACATTAAGTTCAGAAATATTGGCTATTACTGAAAATGAAGGTGCTATTAAGTTTATTTCAGACATAGATGAAAATAAAAAAATAATATTTTTAAAGCACAATGCCCTAGTAATGAAATATTTTATTAATGATCTGTCAATAGATGCTATAGAGGTTGCCTTTAAAGAAGTATTATCTAAAGAGGATGTCACTGAGAAATATGTACGTGATTTTATAAATTGTGAAAGCATAAACGAAAAATATGGGAATATATCAATGGATAAAACCATTTTTATTTATAAATATGGTAGTAAACGATGTAAAAAAATAGCAGTTGATGAAAAACTGAAGCTGATGTAAGAGGAGATAAATTATGAATTTCAAGGATACTTTGCAAAGTGTAGAACTTGTTATAGAAACGAATGAAGTGCCAATAGTTGTAGGAGAAAGTGGAATAGGGAAAACTGCCTTGGCTAAAGAACTTGCAAAAAAAAGAGGCTGGAGCTTAGTTGTTATAGATGGTAACCTTTTAAAAGAAGGGGAAATAGGTGGTCTCCCAACAGTTGAGGACTATAATTTTGTGGATGCTACAGGTATGGTTATTAGTAAAAAAAGTACTGTTTATGCTATTCATACAAAGCTACAGGAAATAGATAATTTGATAAGGGATGGTAAAGAAGTTTTTTTATTTATTGATGAAATAAATCGTTGTGAGCATACTGTGCAACAAGAGCTTATGAATCTTATACTGAATAGAGATATAAATGGTTATAAACTTGATGATAAAGTGAAAATTTTAGCTGCGATGAATCCTTCCGGTAAATACGGTGATGATGTTGATTACCAAGTGGTTGATATGGATTCAGCACAAGAAAATAGATTTGTTTGGCTTGATATGGAAAGTGATTCAAAAGCTTGGCTTTCCTGGGCTATAGAAAATAATTTGGAGCAAAAGGTTATAGAGTTTATATCTACCTTCCCAGAATACTTACAGAGCACACTAAAGGATGAGCAAATAAGAGCGACTCCTAGGAGTTTTGAGAGAGTATCTAAAACCTATAAAATATATAAAAAAGATAAAAATAAAATTCCTAAAAGAATACTTTTAAATATTATAAAAGGAAATTTAGGGGATAGAATTGCTCATGAATTTATGGCTTTTGCGCAGGAGAATAATGAACCATTAATTTCTTATGAAGAGGTGTTTTCACATTCAGAGTTATCACAAGAGGTAATAGCAAGAGTAAAAAGTGAAAGTCATACCAGATTATATTTGATTGCTAAGAATATTTTACATACCTTAAATAAAAAAGAAATTTTGAATATTGATATAAAGAGATTTGTAGAATTTTTGAAAATTTATCCTGTGGATTTAGGTATAGGAATTATGCAGGATATTAAAGAGAGTTATACTGGGGTTTATAAATTATGTTTGGAAAATGAAGCTTTCATTGAAATGTATTTTAAGGCTTATAATGAAATAAAAGGCTAGGTGATAGTATGGGAAAAATATTTGAAAGCCTTAAAAGCTCACTTTATGATGAGATTTCTAATGTGAAAATTAATGATGATATGCCAAGGAATTTTAATGAAGATTTTTTGAAACTTGTTACCATGGTTAATTTTATGCTTATAGAAGATAATGAAAACTTTTATGGCTATTTTCTTCTTCAAATGTCTAGAGAGATAAAATATGATATAAGTTCACCTACAGCTGTGAATTTCAAACTATCTAAATATGTAATTTACTTTAATCCTTATATTTTTTTGAATCTTACAGGGGATCAAATGAAAAGTACTATTAAACACGAAATTTATCACATACTATCTTTTCATTTAAACCGTGCGAGAGTGCTTAAGGTAGAATATAGTACTTTGGCTATTAATTTGGCAATGGATATAGTGGTGAATCAGCATTTAAAGGATCTTCCTCATTTTGCTACAACTTTAGATAGTATAAATTTTAAGTATAGTTTAAAAATGGAACCTTATATGGCCATGGAATATTATACTGATAAAATTCAAATGGCTCTAAATTTATTAGAGGAAAAAGATGATAGTGAGCAAGATGATTCTAAGGACTCTCACATAGAAAAAGAATATGATGCTTCTAAAACTCATGATATGTGGGAAGAATCTACAGAAATGGATGAGGATACACTTAAAAACTTTACAGAAAAATTTGTGAAACTATCAGATAAGGGTGCAGTTCCTCTTTATTTGGAGGGCATGCTTAAAGGACTTTCAGGTAAGAAAGGTGAAATTCCATGGAATATGTATCTTAAAAAAATGATGGGAACACTGGAAGGTGACACAAAAAAGACCATTACAAGAAGAAGTAGACGTCAACCTAATAGACTAGATTTAAGAGGACAACTTAGAGGGCATACAGCTAGAATTACCTTGGCTATAGATATAAGTGGTAGCATAAGTGATGAGGAATTTCATGGAGCAATAAAAGAAGTTTTTAATATTGTAAAAACTTATAAACATGAAATAACATTAATCGAATGTGATACAGAAATAAGACAAGTATACAAGGTAAAATCCATAAATAGTGTACGTAAGCGTTCCATTGCAGGGGGAGGTACAAAGTTTACACCGGTTTTTGATTATGTAAATAATACGGATACAAATATATTAATATATTTTACAGATGGTAAAGGTGAAGTAGACCTAGGTGTAACACCAAAAGGTTATAAAACCTTGTGGGTTATATCAGGACGTGGAGATAAACTTTCATTAAGGCAGCCAATTGGCACAGTAAGAAGATTAAAACCTGTAGAAATAAAACAGGACACTGAGGACAGACTAGATGTAATGGTAGATGGTTTTTCTGGAAATAATCATGAACCGATAATCTAATAAAAATAAAATTGGGCATAAAACCGACATCCTTTTAGGAAAATGGTTTTATGCCTTATTATACTTTAAGCTTTTTTAGCTTTCTTTAAATCATCAAAAGTATGTTTCAAAATTATTAATGCAAATATAAGTGTTATAGCATTGGCTATTGATACAGATGCTTGTTTGGTAGCAATGCCGTATACAAGCCATAAGAAAACTCCTATGGTAAACATAAGGTACATGCTAAAGGAAATTCCTGAAGTATTTTTAGTTTTTATTACTTTAATTGCTTGTGGTAAAAAAGAAAGTGTTGTAAAAGCTGCGGCTATAAACCCAATTGTTGTAATCATTGTTTTCCCCCCAAAAATATAAAAAATTATTTGCAATTTCAGTATAACAGTTCTAAAGCCATTTTTGTTGGATTATTGCATTAAAGTTATCAATTTGAATATTCTAAATCTCATAGGCGATAAGATTATCCCATTGTTTATAGCAATTACGCATAGGCATATGAAGGTAAATATATGAAACTGGGATTTATAAAATTCCTAGCTTTATTTTAAAAGAAAAGATATAATTAAAGTGTTCATGGGGTAAAATTAAATCATGAATAATCAAATAAGTTAAAGGCGGATATATATGAGAAATTTAAAGATTATATTAGCATATGATGGAAGTAGATATAAAGGTTGGCAAAAACAACAGGATAATGACTTAACGGTGCAAGGTAAAATTCAAAGTGTATTATCTAAAATGGTAGGTGAAGATATAGAGGTTGAAGGTTGTGCGCGAACTGATGTCGGGGTACATGCTGAAAATTATACGGCAAACTTTCACATTAATTCTGATTTAAGTGATGAAACGATTTTGGAGTATCTTTATGAATTTTTACCAGATGATATAACAGTGAAATCTATGGTGGAAGCAAGCGAAAGGTTTCATGCTGGATTTAACATAAAGTCAATTACTTATGTGTATAAGATTAATATTAATGAGTTTAGAAATGTATTTAATAGAAAATATGTGTATCACAGTGAGGCTAATTTAAATTTAGAAAAAATGAGAATTGCAGCTGAAATTTTAGTTGGATGTCATGATTTTCAAGGGTTTGCTACTGTAACAGATAACAATAATAAATCCACTACTAAAACTATTAATTATATAAATATAACAGATAAAAATGGAATGGTTGAGATGGAGATTAATGCTGATGATTTCTTATGGAATATGGTAAGGATTATTATAGCCAGTCTTTTAGATATAGGCGAAGGTAAGCTTGAGGTAGAAGACATAGAAACACTATTAACTGAAAAAACAGAGTCAAAATATACTTTAATGGCTAAATCAAAAGGGCTATCACTTAGAAATGTTGAATATTAATAAAAACAAGAAAGTGAATTCAATCACTTTCTTATTTTTATATTTTAATTATTTAGTTAGTGTATTGTCTATTTAACTACTACTAGCTCATATTCGTCAGTTCCGATGCCAATAGCTTTTGCGTGGTCTAATCCGACTTTCCAATTTGTATCTGGATGTACATGAGAAAATTTATCTTGTCCTTCATGATAATGTCTATCAGAGAGCTCTGTTGAAGTTAATGCAGTTGCATTGTTAACCATATCAACACAGGCTTTATCTAAGGCTACTGGGTCAAAGGAAGCAGCCATACCTATATCTGGAACAATTGCTACATCGTTTTCTGGTGAACAATCACAATTAGGGGAAACGTTCATTATAAAGCTAATATGAAAATTTGGTTTGTCTTTAATAACGGCATAAGTATATTCTGCAATTTTTTCATTAGCACTATCAGCAGATTCATTCCATTTTATTGTTGCTGAGTCAAAACGACATACTGCAACACATTGGCCACAACCAATGCATTTATCATAATCTATGGTTGCTTTTTTATTTTCATCAAAGGAAATTGCTTCATGTAGGCAATTCTTAATGCACATTCCACAACTTACACAGTTCTTTTTTTTCATAAAAGGCTTAGAGGCAGAATGCATTTCAAGTTTGCCTCCAACAGAACCGCAGCCCATGCCTAAGTTCTTGAGTGTTCCACCAAATCCGGTCATTTCATGACCTTTAAAGTGAGTCATAGAAATAATTATGTCTGAATCAGCAATGGCTGAACCTATTTTAGCAGTTTTGCAATGCTTTTGGTTGATGGGAATTTCTCTATAATCTCCACCCTTGAGTCCATCTGCTATTATTAAGTTACAACCAACAGAAATAGGATTAAAACCATTTTCCATAGCAGCTTCAATATGGTCTATAGCATTATGTCTTCTTCCAGAATATAAGGTGTTTGAATCTGTAAGAAAAGGCTTACCACCAAGTTCTTTAATAAGTTTAACAACACTGGCAGCATAGTTTGGTCTTATGTAGGAAAGATTTCCTGGTTCTCCAAAATGAATTTTTACAGCTACAAATTTATCTTTAAAATCGATGTTTTTAATACCAGCCTCTACCACAAGTTTTTGAAGCTTATCTAATAGATTACAGCCCGGTCTTGTTCTTAAGTTTGTAAAATATACCTTTGATTTGTTCATTTGCGTGCCTCCTATAATTTATATCTAATTTATTTTTTGTAATACTATAATTATAGCATATTATGGCAATATAGTTAGGTATTTTTATTGCATATGATTTATTGTAAAAATTGCCAATAGTAAAAGCCATATCAAATGAGAAATATTTATTATAATATAAATTCCAGAAATAATATTAATAATAATGTTAGATTGTTTTAATTGAGTTTCATTTGCCTTTTTCATTCTGATGTATATATATAATAATAGCACTGCAGGTAGCACAATTTTCAATATAAAACTAGCAGATAAACTTTGAACTGCATTTGCCATCAAGAAGTTTGCCTCCATAAATAAACCTGTAGAAACAAGTAAAGTAGTAAATAATATGTCTGTCACATTCAACAGGTATAAGATTAAAAGCTTGTATTTTACATTTTCAAATGTGTAGGTTTTTATAAAAAGAATCAATGTAGACACCTCCATTGAAAGCGTATTATATCCTAGCAAAAGCAAGAATATAATATTATATGCTATGAATGTTTATTTTTATGTGCATATGTGCCTAGTATTTGCATATAAACAATAAATATACATCATCTTGAAGGTGATCGTTAAGAAAGGGTTAATAATATTTAACAAGTCAATGATTTAATGCATGAGTGTTTTTTATCCTGTGAGATAATATGCATTGCAGAAAGAAGTGACATAATGGATAAGAAAAAAGTGCTAAGTAACAAAAAAATGCTCATTATAAAATATGAGCATTTTTATTGTTTAAATAGTAATTAAAGGTTAAATGAAAATTTTTTTTATTGTCTGATTTTATATAATTTAGCTAGTTTATCAAAAGCTGGTAGAGAATTCTGTATTTTATCATAAGCGATGCAGTAAGATAATCGTGCATGGCCCGGACATCCAAATGCTGATCCTGGTACTAATAATAGTTTAAATTCTTTTGCATCTTGGCAGAATTTTTTATCATCTGCTATTGGTGTTTTAATAAATAAATAAAATGCGCCTTTTGGTTTTACACATTTAAACCCTATTTTTATAAGATGATTGTATAAAATATCCCTGTTACGCTTATAGATACTTACATCGACTTCCGCATCCAGGCAGTTTGCAATAACCCTCTGGAAAAGTGATGGTGCATTTACAAAGCCCAAAATCCTGTTGGCAACATTTAATGATTTCATTATTTCGTCAAAGGAATCCATATTTGAATTTGAAACTACATACCCTATTCTTTCACCAGGTAGTGATAATGATTTACTATATGAATATCCAATAAATGAATTTTTATAGTATTTTATAATATATGGAACAAGTGCATTATCGTAAACTATTTCTCTATAAGGCTCATCAGATATTAGATATATGCTTGTACCTAGTTCATCTTGTTTTTCGCAGAGTAATTTTGCTAAATCTTGTATAACCTTTTCAGAATAAATAATACCTGTGGGATTGTTTGGAGAATTTATAATAATTGCCTTTGTTTTGCTATTTATTGAATTTTTTAATACCTGCATATCAGGTTCAAAGGTATCCATATCCGTAGAAACAACTACAAGTTTACCATCAAAATTATTTACATAGTTTCTGTATTCACCAAAAAATGGTGCAAAAACGATAACTTCATCCTCTGGGTTAAGTAATGTTTTGAGTATTATATTTAAGCCACCAGCTGCTCCACAGGTCATAACTATGTTATCCAGTGAAATATTTACATCATGTTTCTTGTTTATAAATTCAGCTATTTTGGATCTAACATCTTCATATCCAGAATTATTCATATAACCATGTACAAGTTTAGGAGCAGTTTCGTTTAATATTTTATTGATTTCAGTTTTAATAATATCAGGTGGTGCAACACTTGGATTACCTATGCTGTAGTCAAAAACATTTTCTTCACCATAAATACCAGATAATCTTTTGCCTTCCTCAAACATAGCTCTTATTATAGAACTATTAGCTACCAAATCTTTCATCTTGTTAGATATCATTTTAAAAGTCCCCTTTTTCATTTTTGTCATATGGTTAAAATTTAATCTAGTTCTATCTTTAATAATACCACAGTTTCAAACGTTTACATACAAGATGTAACTTAAAGGATGAATTAGGTGAATAATTATAAAAAAGCGACTAAATCAGTTGATTTTTTGTATTAATAATATTATACTTATGAAATAAGTATATGACTCAAACTTCGCACAAGTAAAACTCGCATAAAACCTTGATATATAAACGTTTAAAAGCATTAATAAGTATAAAAATCCTCTTAAAAATGATATAATGTAAGTAACAACAAATACATAAACATCA
>NZ_JBOITM010000012.1:0-38362 GCF_050717535.1 Clostridium sp. | reverse complement strand
GCACGTAAGTGCGGTGTAAGTAAGACTCCTGGAAGAACACCAGGTTGATAGGTTAGAGGTGTAAGCATGGTAACATGTTCAGCTGACTAATACTAATAAGTCGAGGGCTTGACCAAGTTATTTAAAAATAATGCGAAATTATCTCACTGTGCAATTTTCAGAGAATATTTATATTCTCAATCTAGTGATTATGGCATGAAGGTAACACCCCTTCCCATACCGAACAGGTAGGTTAAGCTTCAATGCGCTAATGGTACTGCAGGGGTAACTTTGTGGGAGAGTAGGTCATCGCTAGGTTTATATGGTTTACTAGCTCAGTTGGTAGAGCACATGACTTTTAATCATGGTGTCCGGGGTTCGATTCCCCGGTAAGCCACCAAAAAACACTTCATTACGAAGTGTTTTTTTTATTCCCATTGTTGTGCCATATTATGAAATATCTCAGCTTTTCTTAAATCTCCTTGTTTACTATATACGATAGATATTAATTCATAAATTTCAGGAGTGTTTGGATCAGTAGATAAAACTACTTTAAGTGTATCCAATGCTTTTTTTAGGTTGTTCTCAATTATTAATTGCTTGATATCCATTATTTTGTATTTTGTATCCTTTATGGATGGATCTTCTTCTTTTTTCATCATTTCATCAATAATAGTTTTAATCTTATCTGTAGTAAAAGGCTTCTGTAAATAAGTAATGGCGCCAAGCTTAGTACAATCAATAGCATTTTTAACTGTAGCAAAGGCTGTCATAATTACTACAGGAGCAGTTATTCCTTTAGCTCTAATTCTCTTTAAAACTTCTGTTCCACTTATTTCGGGCATTTTAATATCCAAAAATATTAGATCTACAGGCTCACCATCAATTATGGATAGTGCTTCATTACCATTAGTGGCCATCAAAACTTCAAAACCTTTTAGCTTAAGGTAAATGCCTAGTAATGTGCGAATATTTTTTGTATCATCAACAACTAAAACTTTTTTCATAGTATCTCATATCTTCTTTCCTTAATTATAAATTATATTATTATATATATAGATTTGAAATTCTTACACTTAGTTGCCTAGAATTAAAGCCAATATTTTACGCGGTATATATAAGTATAAGATATCTTTAAGTTATAAGCAACCAAAAGGAATAGTTTAAAGTTCTTATACTAAATTATGGACCAATACTATTAGGAAAATGAAGCATAACCAATATAAACAAAGAACACCATTGCTATATTTGTTAAATCGCATATAACGGATAGGAGAATGATTTTAAGAACAATTAGGCGAAGTTGCGTAATATCCAATAATTGCTTAAAATATGCATGTAGTATTAAATTAGCAGAAGGTATTGTTTTTAAAAGAAATTTAAGCAAGGAGAATATAATATGTATATTGTAATAATAGGGTGTGGAAGATTGGGAAGTGGACTTGCTATGGAACTTTCTAATGACGGTCATGACGTGGTAATCGTGGACAAGTATGCAGAAAATTTGGAGCGACTTAGAAGTGGATTTAATGGAATTAGAATTAAAGGAGTAGAAATAGATAATGATATATTAATGGAAGCTGGAATAGATAAAGCAGATTTGTTTTTGGCTATGACTCCAGCTGACAATATAAATATTATGGCTAGTCAAATTGCAAAGGATATATTTAATGTACCTAGTGTAATAGCTAGAATTTTTGACCCTTCAAGGGAATTTATTTATAGAAAACTAGGACTACAAACTATAAGTCCAACGGAAGTAAGTATAAATATGATTAAAAATAAAATAATAGATAAAAATTCTGATACAAAATTAATATTATGTAATGATATATCTATAGAAGAGATTACAATAAACAAAATTAAATTTGACACTATTTTAGAAATAGAAGATAAATTTAACTGTAGGATATGTGCAATTTTAAGAAATGGAGAATACTCTATACCAAATAAAGAACAGGTATTTGGAAAGGGAGATAAAATAGTTTGTAGCATAAATAAAGTTAATAAAGAAAAGTTAGTAAAGGCAATAATGAAGGAGAAGCTTATATGAGGGCAGTAGTAGTTGGTGGAGGAAAAGTAGGTTACTATCTTGTTAAAGCATTAATAGAGAAAAAGCATAATGTAACGTTAATAGAAAAAAATTCAACAACTTGTAAAAAGATTGCTGAGGAACTTAAGGTAGATGTAATATGTGGTGATGGTTCGGATGTTGAAGTACTAAAAGATGCAAATATAGAGGAAGCTGAAGTAGTAGCTGCAGTAACTGGAAAAGATGAGGAAAATTTAGTGATTTGTCAGATGGCTAAAGTGAATTTTAATATTAATGAGACCATAGCCAGAATTAACAATCCTAAAAACAAAGCAATCTTTAAGGCACTAGGTGTAGATAAGACTGTATGTAGTACACAAGTAATTTGTAATTTGATAGAAGGAGAATTTAATAGTGATCCGCTAAAAGTAATAGAAAGCATAAATAGTGGAGAAATGATATTAGTTGAAGCCAAAATAGATAAAAAAAGTGTATGGAGAGGTAAATCTGTAGAACAGTTAAAGTTGCCCAAGGAATGCTTAATAATATCAATAATAAGAAGCGAGAAAGTTATTTTTCCAAGAGGGTGCGAAGATATAAAAGAAGGGGATAAAGTCCTTATTATAACAAATACGAATAGAAAGAAAGATGTAGAGAAATCTATAATTGGAGGTTAAAGATTATGACAAACAAAAAGATTATAGGTGGAGTAATTACAGAGATATGTTATACACTAATGTTTTTATTTGTGTTATATGGTGTTAATATGATTTTGGCAAGGTGAAGACATGAAAAAAATAGTAAAAAACTTTGATGATTTTAAAATAATAAATTTTTATGTAGGATATGTAATAATAGCTACTGCAATTTTAATGCTTATTCCAATATTTACTTCACTAATATTTAAGGAGTGGAGTACAATTTTAGATTTTATTATTAGTATAAGTATAGCTATTAGCTTAGGCATAGTTCTTATGTTTACAGGTAGAAGTAAAATTGATAGTGTAAAGGTACAATGGAAGCATGGTTTAATTATTGCTTCTAGTTCGTGGGTTATATTAACTTTGTTATGTGCGGTGCCTTACTCCCTTAGTGGAAACACTGGGTCATTCTTAGATGCAACATTTGATGTTATGAGTGGATTTACAACTACAGGACTTGTACTTACACAAGATCTTGACCATCTTTCAATGGGACTAAATATGTGGAGACATATTATTACTTTTGTTGGTGGGCAGGGTATGGTAGTACTCGCTCTAAGTTTTATGGTGAATAATACATTGGGTGCTTATAAGATGTATGTGGGTGAAGGTAAGGACGTGGAACTTGTTCCTAATGTGAAAAATACAGCAAGAATTATATGGAAAATAAGCATTGTATATTTAATCATAGGAACAATTATGCTATGGATTAATGGTATATTTATAGGATTGACACCAGTAACTGCTTTTTTTCATGGATTATTTATTTTTATGTCGGCCTGGAGCACAGGGGGATTTGCTCCAATGTCTCAAAATATTCTGTATTATCATAGTCTTTCCTATGAACTATTAACAATGATTTTATTCGTTATTGGTTCTTTAAATTTTGCATTACATTATGCTATATGGCAAGGTAATAAAAAAGAAGTATTCAAGAATATTGAAACACAAAGTTTTTTTATTACGGCATTAATTATTTCTTTTTTTACAGCACTAAAACTAACAAATTCAGGTGTATATAGTAATGCTATTTCAGTTTTTAGAAAAGGAGTATATAATGTATTATCTGCACATACAACTACAGGGTTTGGAAATCTTTATGCACGGCAGTTTGCTACGCAGTGGGGAGACTTCCCGGTGGTTATGCTAATAATCGCTATGCTTATAGGCGGCTCAGCCTGTTCTACAGCAGGTGGATTTAAGGGACTCAGGGTAGGATTAGTTTTTAAAAGTATAATTGCAGAAATAGATAAATTGTTGAACTCTGATAGGAAGATAAAGGTATTTAAATTTCATCATATAAAAGAAATTATCTTAGATGATGGAATGGTGAAATCTGCTTATCTAATAATAATATGTTATATAATGTTATTTTTTATAGGAACTGCTATGGGAACCTATTATGGATACCCAGTGCTTAGTTCAGCTTTTGAAGCTGCATCGGTTACCGGAAATGTAGGATTATCTATTGGAGTTACTACTCCATCAATGCCAGCGGCAATGAAGATTTACTATATAATTGCAATGTATTTAGGAAGACTAGAGTTTATATCTGTATTTGTACTAATAGGAGCTACATTTGGAGGCATTAAGAAACTATGGTTAAGACTTATAAAACAATAATATTAATATGCATTTTATCTTTTTATTTTTCTATAAATTGCCAGGCAAAGGAATATAGTAATTATAATGATTTAATCGAAAATAGCAAAAGTATTGATAATAGTAAAATCAAGCTAAAGGGTGAAGCTATTGGGGAACCTATGAATAGAGGAAAATATTCTTGGGTAAACATAAGTGATGGAAGTACAGCTATGGGAATATGGTTAGAAAGTGAACAGGTAAAAAGCATAAAGAACTTTGGAAAGTATGGATATAGGGGAGATACAGTAGAAGTAGTTGGGACTTTTAATAGCGCATGTATAGAGCATGGTGGAGATATGGATGTACATGCAATATCGGTTAAAACTATAGATGTGGGGGGAAAAGTTTTAATTCCTATAAGTAATAACAAGAAAAATATAGCAATGATATTAACCATTATTACACTTGCTTTAATTTTATCATATACAAAATTTGCTAAAGAAACTTTAAAATGAACTGCTTTTTTTAGAACATAAGTAAACTATCATGCTGTAATTTTAAATATATTAGAAAGGGGATGAGGGCTTGAGTAAAGGTAAATTTTACGGAAAAATTTTAAAAGCTATTAGTAATTATAACCGCAGCGATTATGAAGAAACAAAACCTAAAACAATGATTATTATTAATTTATTTAAAACCATAGTAATTATGATTTTATCTATTATAATATCACTTATATTTAGGAGAATAGGATTACATGAGTCAAATGTAATAATGGTATTTATATTGGGTGTATTGTTTGTATCAAGATATACTGATGGATATGTTTATGGCATTTTGGCTGCGGTAATTGGAGTACTATCGTTTAATTTTTTCTTTACTATACCATACTATAGCTTTTTAGCTTATAGAGCGGATTATCCAGTAACTTTTATTATTATGCTCATAGCTGCAATTATTACCAGTACTTTAACTTCAAGGGTAAAGTCGCAAGCTAAAATATCTTTAATACGTGAGAATAGAATGCAAATTTTATATAAAATCAACAAATCATTACTTGTAGCAAGAAATAAGAAACAAGTAGTTGAATACTGCGAGGATAATTTAGTGGATATGTTTAATAGGACTATTATGATAGCCATATTAGATAACAAAAACAATTTACAAAAGCCATGTGATTACGCGGTTAATGGAGGAGAGAATAAAGACATATTCAAGTCAGATGTAGAGGCTCTAGCAATTGAAAAATGTTTTGAAATGGGAAAATCAGTAGGCATTGAAGCTGAAATTTATATGAATAGTGTTGGACATTATCATCCTATTAAAGGACAAAATGAGATACTTGGAATTATTGGTATAGTATGTATAAAAGAAGATACATTATCAAAAAATGAGAAGATTCTTTTAGAGTCTGTTTCTACACAAATTGCTTTAGCTATTGAGAGAGAAGATTTATATGAAAAGAAAAGACAGATAAATTTAGAAACTGAGACAGAAAGGCTTAGAGGCAACCTTTTAAGATCTATTTCCCATGATTTAAGAACTCCATTAACAGGAATATTAGGGTCTGTTTCTACCATTACTGATAATTATGATTTACTTGATAATGATACAAAAAAAGAGCTTCTTGCTATCATATATGAGGATACAAGCTGGCTTATACATTCAGTTGAAAATATATTGAGTATGACAAGAATAGATGAAGGCAAGCTTGAAATTAAGAAGGACGTAGAGGTTGTCGAAGAAATTGTTGCTGAATCTATAGCTAGAGTTAAAAGGTTTTCAGGCAGTCATAATGTGGTAACTAATTTACCGGGAAATATGGTTCTATTATTTGTAGATGGACTGTTAATAGAGCAAGTTCTTATTAATTTAATTGATAATGCCATAAAGTATACACAGAGTGATTCTATTATAGAAGTTAAAGTCACAGAAAGTGAAGAAAATGTGATTTTTCAGGTATCAGACAACGGAAAAGGGATACCAAAAGCAGATATAAGGGCTATTTTTGATAGGTTTTATACCAAGACTAGGGGGGATTGTCTAGAGAAACGAGGTATAGGACTAGGATTGGCTATTTGTAAGTCTATTACTGAAGCACATGGTGGAAGTATAGAAGCATTTAATAACTCTTCTGGTGGAGCGAGCTTTAAATTTAGTTTACCAGTAATAAGGAGCGATGAAAATGGATACAAAGCCTTTGATTTTAATAGTTGAAGATGATAAACCCATTAAAAAATTTATGAAAGTTTCGCTTGAGGCACAGGGATATAAGTGCATTGAAACTGAATTTGGTAAGGCTGCTATAACACTTACTCTTTCTCTTAATCCAGATATAATAATTTTGGACCTAGGACTCCCTGATATGGATGGACTCGATGTTATTGAGAAAGTAAGAGAGACAACAAAAGCTATGATAATAGTTGTCTCAGCCCGGGGGCATGAAAGAGAAAAGGTTGAAGCCCTAGATAAGGGTGCAGATGATTATTTGACTAAGCCTTTTAGTGTGGCAGAGCTTTCAGCTAGAATTAGGGTGGCACTTAGACATTTTGATGTGGATAGTAATTCACAAGATAAGGTGCGAGCAGCATTTATGGTTAAGGATTTAAAGATAGATTTTGAAAAACGAAAAGTCACAATTTTAGATAGTGAAATACATTTAACACCAATGGAGTATAAGTTAATAGAATTAATGTCTAAATATGCAGGACGAGTTTTAACTCATAAATACATAGTTGATGAGATTTGGGGGAATTATTTTGATAATGATTCACAGTCGCTTAGGGTATTTATGGCTAATATAAGAAGAAAAATAGAGAAGGACCCTGCACAGCCGCAGTATATAATAACGGAGGTTGGAGTAGGATATCGATTAGTTGATGAATAATATATAATCTTAACACGATCTTTATATGGGAGCATTTATCTTTATACTTTCTTAATAGCAAATGCATAGTGAATTTGATAATATATTATTATCAAATATAAAGAGAAAGGGTAACTTGAGGTGAAACTATGTTAACAAATATAAATGAAGAAAATTTTTTCGTAAGTAATGTAAACAAAGCAATTAGAGAAATAAAGTCAAATAGATGTGATTTAGCAATTAACTATCTGAATGCAGATATTATTGAAAATTCACCTTCCGCTGAAGTGTTTAATTTATTAGGAATTATTGCAGAGTACAGAGGTGATGAATCTATGGCCTGTAAATACTATAGAGCTGCGTATGTGTTTGATCCAACTTATAAACCAGCAGATAAAAATTTAGAAAAATTAACTTCATTTTTTTATAGATTTAACGAAGAGTGTTTGGATTTCGGTGATATGATTGAGAAAGAAGATAAAAAGACTTATTTTCTTGAGTATAAAGGCATACACCTTGGACATATAAAAAATAATAAGGTAGATAGAAAATCAGCTTGTTAATTTGTGACAAACTGATTTTTTTCTCCAATTTATTAAGTTTAAAATTCCTTAATTATATATGAATGGATTACTAAGAATTTACTAATTCTTAGTAATCCATTGAGAAAATAACATAATTAGCTTAAAATGATTATAGATATAAGCAAAAGAAAAAGGGAGAGTGATGTTTATCCAATTCATATTTGATTTCTTTACACAAAACAATATAAAACATGTTTTTACCGATATAGAATCTTACCAATTCAAATATATAGGAATAGCTATTGGTGTTTTTGCATTTTTTGTATTATTAAAAAAGGTATTTGCAAAATATGTGTTTAAGCTAATAATGAGGTTTGTTAATAAAACAAAGTTTAATGCAGATACAAAAATAGTAGAGGCTTTTCAAAAACCAGTAACTAATTTCTTTGAGGTGTTAGGATTTTATTTTGGGTTTGAAATTCTAACTATGGCGAGAATTCCAATTAGTTTACTAATTATAGATAAGTTTTTTAGTTCTGCTATAATTATTTTAATTACTTGGGGAATATATAATCTCACTGCGGAGTCTTCTGTGCTCTTTGAGAGAATGCATAAAGCCTATGATATAAAGGTGGATAAAATATTATTTCCGTTTATGTCAAAAGCATTAAGACTCATAGTAGTAGCATTTGCTATTACTATGATCGCTGAAAAATGGGGTTATAATATTCAAGGGTTTGTTGCGGGTCTAGGTCTAGGAGGACTTGCTTTTGCACTAGCAGCTAAAGATGCAGCAGCGAATATTATTGCAGGTATTTTTATAATATTAGATAAACCTTTCACTATTGGCGATTGGCTTAGTAATGACTCATTAGAAGGTAGCATAGAAGATATTTCTTTTAGAACTACCAAAATAAGAGCTATTGATCAATCATTAATAACAGTGCCTAATTCAAAATTAGCTAATGAAGCTGTAATCAATTTTAGCAGAAGAGGCAAGCGAAGAGTTAGTTTAAATTTAGGACTAACTTATGGAACCTCCAGGGAGAAATTACAAAATTGTGTTGAAAGCATACGTAATATGTTAGAGAATCATCCACAGGTTACGAAGGAAGGTACTCTTGTTAGATTCGATAAGTTTAATTCAAGTAGTTTAGATATTGTAGTATATTTCTTTACTGATACACCAGATTTTGATGAATACTTTAAAATAAAGGAAGATGTTAATTTTAAAATAATGGATATTTTACAAGAAAAGGGAGTTTCAATGGCATTTCCAAGTACAAGTGTTTATGTGGAAAGTTTACCTAGTGAAAAAAAAGAAGATGATTTTAAATTAGCAGATAAACTTAAGAAAAAGGATAGTTTAATAGAAAATTCTAATGAAAGTAATGATAATAAATAAAAACTCTAGGGTTTTACCCTAGAGTTTTTTACAAATAGGAGGAAATTATGGACGAGAAGCAATTGTTAAAAAACTTATGTACTGCACATGCTCCAAGTGGAAGAGAACATTGGATACATCCACTAATTAAAGAAGCCTTTGAACCCTTTTGTGAAGTGGTGGAGGGGAAATTAAACAATCTTTATGCTATAAAAAAAGGTAATACTAATGGACTTAAAAAAAGTATAATGCTTATGGCACATTCTGATGAGGTTTTTCTCATGATAACAGAGATAATGTCAAATGGATTTTTAAAGTTTATTGGTACTGGGATTGATCCCAAGACATTGGTATCCCAGGAAGTTATTATTCATGGTAAAAAACAGATCCTTGGCATTATAGGAATTAAGCCACCACATCTTATGAGTGAGCAGGAAATTGAAAAATCAGTTACTGTAGAGGGATTATTAATCGATACAGGATATAGCAGTGAAAAATTACAAGAGATTGTAAGCATTGGTGATTATATAACCTTAAAAAGAGATTTTTATGAGCTTTTAAACAATAATGTAACCTGTAAGGCTACAGATGACAGGGCTGGTATTGTAGCTATGTATACTTGTTGTAAAGAACTAGAAAAGATAAACCATGATTTAGATGTTTATTTTGTAGCTTCTTGCCAGGAAGAAGTAGGTCATAGGGGAGCTAAAATGGCAAGTTATGATTTATTACCAACACTTGCTATAGCTATAGATGTAACCTTTGATAATGGTCCTATGGGCGATATGGATAGAGAAAACAAAATAGGTGGAGGGCCTGTTATATGTTTTGGACCTAATATACATAGTAAATTTAGAAAAAAACTTATGGAAATAGCTGATGAATACTCTATTTCTTTTAACGTAGAAGTGGAATCTGGTAACACTGGAACAGATGCTTGGGATATACAAATAACTAGAGGAGGCATTCCTACATTATTAATATCTATACCAATTAAGTATATGCACACTTCAGTTGAGGTTGTTAATATGGATGATATTATAAACACGGGAAAATTAATAGCCAAGTTTATTGAAAAAGTAAGTAGAGAGGACGTGGAGGAATTACTATGCTTTTAGAAAAATTATCTAATGCTGCAGGTCCTTCAGGGTTTGAAGGAGAAGTAAGAGAGATCATAAAACAGGAAATTGCAAGTTATGTACATGAGGTAAAAGTAGATGTCATGGGAAATGTTATTGCTCATAAAAAAGGCAGAGGTATAAAAGTACTTATAGATGCTCATATGGATGAAGTGGGGTTTATTATTACTGGATATAACGAGGATGGTACTTTGAGATTTGAACCCTTAGGAGGAATTAATGGTAAGGTTATTTTATCTAAAGTTGTGTTAATAGGTGAAAATAAAATACCGGGAGTAGTAGGATTTAAACCAATTCATCTGCAAAATGCTGAGGAAAGAAAAAAGAATGTGAAGGCTAGTAAATGTTGTATTGACATAGGTTCAAGCTCTAAGAAGGAAACTAAGGAAATCATTAAAATTGGAGAATTTGTAGTATTTGATATGTCGTATGGTGAGTTTGGAGAGGGACTAGTTAAAGGAAAAGCCTTTGATGGTAGAATAGGATGTGCTGTGGCTATAGAAATATTGAAGGAAAATTATGATTGTGATCTTTATGTCAGCTTTAATGTGCAAGAGGAAGTAGGAGAAAGGGGAACCTATGTATCTGCTTTTAATATACAACCAGACATAGCAGTAGCGCTGGAGGGAACAATTTGTGCAGATATGGCGAATGTGGCCAGTCATTTAAGAGCTACAGAAATAGGTAATGGTCCTGCAATATTTATTATGGATAGAACTAGTATTTTTAATGATGATATTTCTAAAGCAATAATAGCAGTAGCAGAAGATAAGGACATACCATATCAGTTAAGGAGAGCTACTGCAGGCTCAAATGATGCTGGAGCTATACTTATGTCAGGGTATGGAGCAAAGGTAGCAGCAGTGTCAGTGCCTTGTAGATATATACATTCTTCTGTTTCAGTAGCAAGTATAGAAGACTATAAAAATACTGTGAGGCTTATGGTGGAGTGGTTAAAAACACTGTAAAATTTGCATGCATATTAATATGAAAGTGAGGATTAATTATGGATTTAATGTTAGAAAAATTGGTTAGTGCTTTTGGTGTTAGTAGCCAGGAGGAAGAGGTTAGAGGAGTTATAAGAGAAGAATTAGAAAAAATTGATTGCAACATAAATGAAGATAAGATGGGGAATTTAATAGTTAAAGTAGGCGAAGGTGCAGAGAAAATAATGTTCTGTGCTCATATGGATGAGATAGGGCTCATAGTTACATATATAGAGGATAATGGTTTCGCTCGGGTAAGCAATGTAGGAGGAATCCATCCCTGCGAAATAGTACATAATTTCGTTGTATTTCAAAATGGTACTATGGGAAAGGTTGGAGCTACAAAATTAGAGCCTAAAGTAGAAGATTTATTTATAGATATGGGGGTATCTTCTAGAGAAGAGGCATTAAAGAAGATTAAAGAAGGTGACACTGCATGTCTTCTATGTTATGGCATGGAAGTAGAAGATAAAATAATGAGCCCTTGTTTAGATGATAGGATTGGATGCTACATTCTTCTTAGAATGATAAAAGAAATTAAAAAAACTAAAAGAGAGTTGTATTTTGTATTTTCTACCCAAGAGGAATTAGGGGGCCGTGGGGCAAGAGCCGCAGCGTATACTATAGAGCCTGATTACTGCATAGTACTTGATACACAGGAAGCAGGGGATTATATTGGGGCAGAGGGGAATTTAGAACTTGGGAAAGGTCCCATAATAAAGATAAAAGATAGGACTTTAATTATGCATCATGAAATCAAAGAAATGCTTGAAGAGGCCTCTCAAAAGGCTGGGGTAAAAGTTCAATATGGAGTTTCAAAGGGGAGTACAGATGGTGGGAACATCCATAAAGAAAACGGTGGAATAAGAACAGGAGTGCTTTCAATTCCTTGTAGATATACACATTCTATATCAGAAATGGTTTCTATGAAGGATGTAGAGGACTCAATAAGTTTACTTAAAGAACTTATATAAAATTAATTAGCAGCAGTAACGTGTAATGTTACTGCTGCTATATTTAAAATAAGGATCTCTTTTCAATTACTAGTGGGAATTCCTCATCACCAATAAGTTGTTTGTCCTTATCTACGATTACGTTTTTATCCATAATGACATTGAAGAGTTTTGAATTTTCTCTGATTTCACAGTTTTGAAGGATAATACTGTTTTTAATTTCGGCTCCAATATGAACTTTAACTCCTCTTGAAATAATACTATTTTTAACAGAGCCTTCTATAATACAACCATCAGCAATTATGGAATTAATTACTTTGCTTTCATTTGAATACTTAGTAGGTGGTTCATCTATAATTTTTGTATAAATAGGGCCATTTTTAAAAAATAATTCTTTAGTTGCTTTCAGGTTTAGCATACCCATATTGGCTTTATAGTAAGCACTAATTGAATTAATACATTGAAGATATCCTTTGAATTCATAGGCCATAACCTTTAAATCCACAATGCTTTTGTATATGGCATCCTTAATGGTACAGTAACAACCAGTTTGTACACATTTATTTACAAGCGCTATTAAGAGAGCCTTTTTCATTATAAACATTTCCATGGAAATATTTAAGCTACTGTAGACACCTATATTTTTACCTACACTTAATACATTGCTGTTTTCATCTAAATTTAATACATCACAATCCATAAAGTTTTTTATCCCAGTACTAATATTCTTGTATATTATAGTTATATCTTGATGCTTTTCTTCATGATATTTTACAGCAGCGTCATAATCTATATTACCTAACATATAAGAGGGAGAAAGAATTACATTTTCTTCCTTGCTTCTATGTAAATACTCCATATTATTCCTAAGCATTTCTGCATCATTTAAAGCGGTATTGGCAATTCCAAAATTAAATACAAATAGTCCATTAAGTCTTCTGTCTAAATCCCAAGGTTTGCCTGAGCCTAAATGATCCACTAGTGAACGAGATTTACTTTGAGTAAAAATGCCGATATTATTAAGTCCTGAATTAACCATATTAGACAGTGCAAAATCTATAATTCTATACCTAGCGGCTATAGGAATAGAAGCAAGTGGTCTGTTCTTAGTAAGACTTATTATGTTCGTTTCATTTTCGTTTAAGTTTAATATACCCATATAATTATTAAGCATTTAATCACCTCATCTTATAACTGAATTAGCTTTAATTTCAGTGCCTTCTGCAATGAGAGTTATGTCATCAGATATACCTATAAGAGAATGGCCTCTAATGATAACATTATTACCAATTATAGCTTTATCTATAATAACATTGTCAGATATTTTTGTATTAGGCATTATGACAGAATTTAATATTTTGGAATTTTTTCCAACTGTAACTCCTTGAAATAAAACTGAATTATAAACTTCGCCTAGAACAATACAACCTTCTACTACTAATGAATTAGTAACTTTTGCTTTAGGACCTATATATTGAGCTGGGTTTGTAGGGTTTATGGAATATATTTTCCAAGTTGCATCATGTATATTTAGTTCGTTATTATCATCTATTAAATCCATATTTGCTTCCCAAAGGCTTTTAATGGTACCGACATCTTTCCAATAGCCTTTAAAAGGATATGCATATAGTTTTTTTTCATTATTAAGCATAGCAGGTATGATATTTTTACCAAAATCATTATTAGAGTGCTTATCGTTTTCATCATCCTTTAGAAAATTTTTAAGGAATTTCCAATTGAAGATATATACACCCATAGAAGCCATATTATTTTTTGGGTTTTGTGGTTTTTCTTCAAATTCATATATTTTATTATCTGATGTAGTATTCATTATTCCGAATCTAGATGCTTCCTCTAATGGGACTTCAATGACTGCAATAGTTGCATCAGCACATTTTTCTTTATGGAAATTGAGCATTTTTGAATAGTCCATTTTATAAATATGGTCTCCAGAGAGAATAAGTACATATTCGGGGTCATAAGAGTCTACAAAATTTGTATTTTGATAAATTGCATTAGCAGTGCCTTTATACCAGTCTCCTCCAGAGTCATGCATATAAGGGGGAAGAAGCGTAACACCACCACAATTTCTATCTAAATCCCAAGGAGCTCCTACTCCTATATGAGAATTTAGTGCAAGTGGTTGATATTGTGTTAATACCCCAACTGTGTCAATTCCAGAATTTGAACAATTACTTAGTGTGAAATCAATAATTCTATACTTACCTCCAAAAGGTATTGCAGGTTTTGCCGTATTTTTAGTAAGTAGTTTAAGTCTACTGCCTTGTCCACCTGCTAGAATCATAGCTATCATCTCTTTTTTTGGCATTTTTAATACCCCCCTTATCAAAAGTATCTACAATAACTAACTAATAAGCTTGTCTATTTTTTCTAGTATGCTTAAAGTTTAATTACACTATTTATTTATGTATATTACAAAGAAGGTAATTAAATGCCTTTTAAAATAAAAAAACAGAGGTTACTGTAAATGAAAAAGGGAACTAGGCACATATTAGCCCAATTCCCTTTTATATATTTTGTAAAATTATAATATATAACTTAATAATAGCATTATGTTAAGTCCGGTTACTATAAGTCCAATAATCCAAAGTGCAATTTTATCAAATCTAGTATTTGCATATTTGCCCATAACTTTTTTAGAAGAAGTTAAATATATTTGGAGAAATATAGTTATAGGAAGTTGCACACTTAAGAGCATTTGTGAGTAGATGAGACCTTTAAAAGGTTCTGTTATAAAAAATATAACTACTGCAGCTCCGATTAAAGTAATGCCAACCCCAAGCTTGGTATGTATATCGGTAATATCATAAGGTTCACTAAATATTCCGGCAAAAATACTACCACCAGCCATACCTGCAGTAACTGAGGATGAAATCCCGGCAAATAGTAGAGCCAAAGCGAACACCACGGAGGCCGTATTCCCAAGTAAAGGGGTTAGCATTTGCTGAGCTTGGCTAAGCTCTGTAACATTAATCTTTTGTGTAAAGAAAGTAGCTGCTGCGATAAGTATCATTGAACTATTTATAGCCCAGCCAACTATCATGGAGAAAAAAGTATCCATAAATTCATATTTTAATTGCTTTTTAATAATTGTTTCATCTTTTAAATTCCATTGACGACTTTGAATTATTTCTGAGTGAAGAAATAGATTATGAGGCATAACAACAGCGCCTAGAACACTCATTATTATTGGAATAGATCCCATAGGAATAGAGGGCTTTACCCAGCTTATCATTGCTTTTCCCCATTCGATGTGAACAAGGCTTAATTCGAATATAAAAGATATTCCTATTATAGAAACAAAACCAATAATCCATTTTTCTAATTTCTTATAAGAGTTTGTAAATAGCATCCATAAAATCAAACATAAAACTAATACCGTTCCAAGTTTTATGGGGATACCAAATAGCATGTTTAAAGCAATAGCGCCACCAAGAAGTTCAGCAAGGGCAGTTGATACTGCAGCTAGGACTGCAGAGCCAAGCACTATTTTATTAAGTTTTGGTTTTAAGGTGGCAGTAGAGGCTTCTGCTATGCAATTTCCTGTAACAATTCCAAGATGGGCAGCATTATGCTGAAGAACAATTAGCATAATGGTTGATAAGGTTACCATCCAAAGTAGAGTATAGCCATAACTGGCACCGGCAGAAACATTTGCTGCCCAGTTTCCGGGGTCTATAAATCCTACAGTTACAAGTAGTCCAGGTCCGATATATTTAATGAAGTCTAATGCCATAAACTTAGGTTTATGGTCATCTTTTAAAAGGTTTTTAATAGTTGATAAATTCACTGTAACACTTCCGTCCTATATTATTGTAGTTACTATATAATATATATTATATAGTAACTATTATTTAAATCAACATTAAAAAACTAATATATAAAAATATACTATATTAAGAATGTCTTTTTATCGTATAGATTGTATATTTATGATAAAAAAATCTAGTATATTAGAATTAATAGTTTTAATATTTAATTGTTCACTAAAAATATACAAAAAAGTAAAGGATATTTGACCACATAGCCTACTGTTTAGTCAGAAATGATGTTATAATGGAATTAATGAGCGTTGCTTTATTCTAGTTAGATTATTTTTTGTAATTTATACTAAAATAAGGTTTTTTTCATAAATGCTCAGATAAAATGATTAATGTCTGTATTTTTGGAAATGATTAATAATATGCTGTTTATTTTTTAAAAGTATAATAAGTTGATTAAGTACTATATTTTATACTATAAAAGTTTAATATAGCCACTTTGGTGGTTTTGAGGAGGAATTTATTATGGCAATTAGTTTGAAAAAAGGTCAAAAGGTGGATTTAACAAAAACTAATCCAGGCCTTGTTAATGTTATTGTTGGACTTGGGTGGGATACTAATAAGTATGATGGAGGAGCGGCTTTTGATTTAGATGCAGCAGCTTTCCTTGTTGGACCAAATGGAAAAGTATCATCTGATAATGATTTTATTTTTTATAACAATCCTAAAGATGCGGCAGGATCTGTATCTCACTTAGGTGATAACAAGACTGGTGAGGGTGAGGGTGATGATGAGCAAATTAAAATAGAACTTAGTAAAGTACCAGCCAGCGTTGAAAAAATCAATTTTACCGTAACTATTCATGAAGCTGCTGAAAGAGCTCAGAACTTTGGACAAGTCTCTAATGCATTTATAAGAATTGTAGATGAAACTAGTAATGAAGAATTAATAAGATATGATTTGAGTGAGGATTACAGTGTTGAAACTGCAGTAGTTGTAGCCGAACTATATCGTAATAATGGAGAATGGAAGTTTAGTGCAGTAGGTAGTGGGTTTGAAGGTGGACTAAGCGCACTTTGTAGTAATTTTGGAATCAGTGTAAACTAACTGCATCGAAGATGATGACTAACTTCATTGAAAATGATGACTATAGCATTGAAAATGATAACTAATAAGGGGGAATAACCATGACAATTAACTTAAGTAAAGGCCAAAAGATTGATTTAACAAAGACTAACCCAAGTTTAAAGAAAGCAATAATAGGACTAGGTTGGGATACAAATAAATATTCAGGAGGAGGCGATTTTGATTTAGATGCCTCAGCTTTTTTAGTAGGTGCAAATGGAAAAACCAATAATGATCTAGATTTTATATTTTATAATAATTTAGAGCATTCATCAGGTGGAGTTATACATACTGGTGATAATAGAACTGGAGAAGGGGAAGGCGATGATGAACAATTAATCGTTGAATTTTCTAAAGTACCTAAAGATATTGAGAAGATTGCAATTACAGTTACTATACATGATGCAATAGCTCGTGCGCAAAACTTTGGTCAGATTTCTAATGCTTTTGTTAGAGTAGTAAATGAAGAAACTAATGAAGAAATCATTAGGTATGATTTATCAGAGGATTTTTCAGTAGAAACTGCTTTAGTATTTTGTGAAATATACCGTAATAATGGAGAATGGAAATTTAGTGCAACTGGAAGTGGTTTTCAAGGCGGATTGTCAGCTCTTTGTAAAAATTATGGCCTTGATGCGTAAAACAATATAATACTTAAATTAATCAGTGTAAATTAGTGCACTATATATTTAAAGGAGATGGGGAAAATGGGTATAAATTTACAAAAGGGTCAAAGAATAAGTTTAACAAAAGATAATCCTGGTTTAAAAAAGACAATGGTGGGTCTTGGATGGGATCCAGTAAAACAAAAGGCCAAGGGATTGCTGGGAGGCTTATTTGGAGGTACTCAAGCAGAAATAGATTGTGATGCTTCTGTGTTTATGTTAGATGCAAATGACAAGCTTAAATCCAAAGAAAATATAGTTTATTTTGGAAATTTAAAAAGTAAATGTGGTAGTGTTCAGCATATGGGAGACAATCTTACTGGTGGTGGCGATGGGGACGATGAGCAGATTATGGTTGACCTATCGATGGTACCTCAAAATATAGCCAAGTTAGTTTTTGTTGTTAATATCTATGCTGCAGCTCAACGTAAACAACATTTTGGTATGATAGAAAATGCGTTTATACGTTTAGTAAATGTTACAGACAATAAAGAAATGATCCGTTTTAACTTAACAGAAGAATATCATGGAAAAATTGGTTTATATGTTGCAGAAATTTATCGAAACAATGGAGAATGGAAATTTATAGCAGTAGGCGAGGGCGATGCATCTGCTGGATTAAACGAAATGGCGAAAAAATACCAATAGAGTTTAATGAATTGTAGATTAATATAGCTATTTATTTATAAACAAAATTACTAGTGTAGAAAATGACATGTCCATCATTTTCTACATTTTAGTTTGAAAGAAATTCTACAAATTACTGAAGGGTGGATAATATGAAATATTTTAATGAGCAGAGCTTGAAAGTCTTAGAGGAGCTTAAAGTTGATGGGGGTGCTGGATTATCCAGTTCTGAAATTAAAGAGAGACTAGAAAAATATGGTCCTAATGAATTTACTAAACAAGAAAGAGGATCTATATGGGATAGCATTAAGGAAGCAATAATGGAGCCTATGATGATAATACTTTTAGTGGCAGCTGTTATTAGTGCGCTAGTAGGGGAAGGTCAAGATGCTATTGGTATAGTATGTGCCGTAGCAATAGGGATTGGTATAGGAATCTTTACGGAAGGTAAATCACAAAAGGCTGCAGATGCACTTTCAAAAATGACAGAAAATATAGAAGTAAAAGTGACACGCGATGGTAAGATTATTCAAGTCAATAAAAATGATTTGGTACCTGGCGATATAGTTTTAATTGAAACTGGAGATATGGTACCAGCAGATGGGAGACTTGTAAGCAGTATAGATTTAATGGTTAGAGAGGATATGCTTACAGGAGAATCAGAGGATGTAAGCAAAGATGACCAAGTAATAATAGAAATGGAAAATATAAAAACCAAAGATAAAAATATTGTACAAGACCCTATTCCAGCAAAACAACTGAATATGGTTTTCGGAGGAACGCTTGTTGCTTATGGTAGAGCTAGCTTTGTAGTTACGTCTACAGGTGATAATTCTGAAATGGGAGAAATAGCTAAGAATCTTGAAGAAAGTGATTTGCAAACACCACTTCAAGCAAAACTTGGAGATTTGGGTGGTAAGATTTCAAAGGTTTCAAGTGCTATAGCTGCTATATTATTTATAGTTATGATTATAAAAATGGTGTTAGCAAAGACTATATCACCGGACACTACAGGAATATTTGCATTTTTACAATCTGTCGAACCCATAAAAACTGCTTTTGTTGTATGTGTAGCATTAATTGTTGCAGCTGTTCCAGAAGGACTTCCAACAATGATAAATATGACACTTGCAATTACTATGCAGAAAATGGCTAAGATAAATGCACTTGTTACTAAAAAAGAAGCTTGTGAAACAATAGGATCTGTAAGTGTAATATGCTCAGATAAAACAGGTACTCTTACTCAAAATAGAATGACTGTAGAAAAAGTTTATCTAAATGGTAAGTTTAGGGGAAGAGACGAACTCAGCGACAGTAATAACTACTTTATAGATAACTGCCTTGTAAATTCTACTGCAGATATTGAAAAGGATGATTCAGAAGTTAAATATTTAGGTAGTGCCACAGAATGCGCTCTTCTTTTATACAATGATGCCTGTGACTATGTACAAGAAAGACAAAATGCAACAATAGCTCATCAAATACCATTTAGTTCAAAGAGTAAAAGAATGAGTACAGTTATAGAAGAAGAGGAAGGTTCCACAGTTTTAACAAAGGGAGCCCCAGAAATTATTCTGGAATTATGTAAATATGAACATATTAATTGTGTTGAAAAAGAATTAGATGCAGCTAGAAGGCGCGAAATACTAGATGAAATTGAAGAACTTCAGAAAAAATCTATGCGAGTACTTGGTTTTGCATATGGCAATATAAGTGGCGAAGTAGCTATGGCTTCTGAGCAAGGAACTTTAGAAGATGATTTAGTGTTTACAGGTTTCGTAGGAATAAGAGATCCACTAAGGCTTGATGTTAAAAAAGCTATAGAAACTGCAAGGCATGCAGGAGTTGCTACAAAAATGCTTACAGGAGATAACATTAATACAGCTATTGCTATAGGTGAAGAATTAGGCTTGCTTGAAGGAGCTAATAGGGCAGTAGAAGCTACTTATATAGATACATTATCAGACGAGGAACTTAAAGATGAAATATCTACTATTTCAATAGTAGCACGTTCAAAACCTGATACGAAAATGAGAATAGTTATTGCACTTCAAAGTATTGGAGAGGTAGTTGCAGTAACTGGAGATGGAATAAATGATGCTCCAGCCCTTACAAAAGCAGATGTAGGTATAGCTATGGGTATAGCTGGAACAGAAGTTAGTAAAAATGCAGCAGATATAATTTTAACAGATGATAGTTTTGGAACTATTGTTAAAGGAATTAAATGGGGGAGAGGTATTTATGAAAACTTCCAAAGATTTATACAATTCCAGATAACTGTAAATATAATTGCATTTTTAACAGCTATTTTATCAGTAGTATTTGATTTCCAAATGCCATTCACTACTATACAACTCTTATGGGTAAATATCATAATGGATGGACCACCAGCACTATCACTTGGACTAGAACCAGTAAGAGATGCTGTTTTAAATAGAAGGCCTACAAATAGAAATGCTAGTATTATAACTAAACAAATGTTGAGAAGCATGATTTCTAACGCACTCTATATAACGTTAGTTCTCATGATTCAGATGAAATTTGATATACTAGGAGCGGGATTTCCAAAAGAGGGAGTTACTGGACCAAACCAGATGCAGACAGTATTATTTGCATTATTTGCTTTTAGTGCATTATTTAATGCATTTAATTGTAGAGAATTTGGTACAGATAGCATATTGCCTAATATAACAAAAAACACTATATTCTTAAAGATAATTGCGGGTACAGCTGTAGCACAAATTATTATAACAGAAGTATTTTCAAAATTCTTTAATGCAGTGTCTTTAAGCGCTACTATGTGGCTAAAGATAATTGTTTTATCTTCACTTATTATAGTAATAAATGAAATAGTAAAATTGATTTCGAGGCCTTTTTCAAAGAAAGAATCACAAATGGAATCAGAGTCAGAGGAAAAAGCAGCAGCTTAATATTTTTTAAATAGCTTTATAAAAAAATCCACGTTATTGAGTAAAATCAATAATGTGGATTTTAATTTTTAAAATTAAGTATGAATGCTTATCCAATGTAGGAATATACACTATGATGTGAAGTATCATTAATTTCGTGGAATTTTGCATGTACTTTATCTAAAATTTCTTCACCTGCAAATATACCAGATGTTTTTGTTATACACACAGAGTCATCAAGTTTTTTAATGGGAAGATTTTTTAGAAGTTCACCATGGGAAGGAACTATTCCATAATTTGAATGCTGGATCATAGGGTAGTCTAGTAATGAATCACCAGCAGATATGTATACATTTATATTTTCGAGTTTCATGATATAATTTATAGGATCATATTTGTTTATACAATTAGGTACTATATATACCTTTTTTCCTTGTTTTGATAGATTATAATTATGTTTTTCACAAAAGTTACGTAAAATTTTAAAATAATCTAAAGCAATTTCTCCCTTTGAAAAGCTAATAGCTAGTTTGTCCTCATCCAAGATGGAGTAAATAAACATGTCTTCACAAGTTTTATAGGATTTAACAAAGTCAGTTTCTAAAAAGAAACTACACAATTTTATCATAGTGCTAGTAGATATAACTTTATTAAATTTAGCAGAACTTATATCTGTCCAAGCTTTGAGTTCGTTACCATGCTTAAGGATTATGCCTCCATTGGCTACAATTGCATACTTGGGTTTTATTACATCATAAAAATATTTCATTCGGGAATACTGCTCTGGGGATCTTGTGGTTACTGGTATAAAAAGCATAGACTCATTTATATGTTCTAGTTTATCCTGTATAGGTTTAGTAATAAAACTGCAGTTATTATTATTATAGAAATCCACAGGAAGGAGCTCTTCTTCATTAATAAGGTTACAATGCCTTGAGGAATATATAAGGGTGCTATCAAGGTCTGAGGCAAATATCATAAAAACACATCCTTTGATTACTTTTTACATATCTTCTTTTTCTTTTGATTTAATAATGCCACAGCAGGAATAACACATATCGGTATAAATTTCTACAGGGATATTCTTTTCCTCTGCTAACTTAAATATGTGCTTTAAATTAGGATTTTCAAGGGAATCAACTAGTATTTTCCAAGGTATTCTTCTTAGGAGAACTCTTGTTGTTTCACCAATTCCTGGCTTTATAAGATTAATGTTATTAATGTTAAATATATTTTTTATACTTTCAATGTCACGTAGGCCTTTACAGTTTAATAAATTATTATCAAACTCGATATCAGTAGCAGCCTCTGCAATATCTTGTGTGCATAATAACTCAGATAGATAAGTCTCATCTATGTCTTTAAAACAGTTACATATTTCATCTATATAGAAATTAGAAACATCCACTGATTTTAATTCACTATAGAACTTGGTACCATGAAAATCAGTACTACTAATATATTTATCATTAAGTACAGTCCTACTTACCAGCCCTGAAACTGTAGAATTAAGACAAGCACTTGGAATTAAAAAATCCTCTCTTGTACCATAGATAAGGGTGCAGTGAGCGGGATCAGATAGTACTGCTAGGTTTGAATTAAGGCTTATATTAAAATCTTTATAAAGCTCCTTGCAAGCTTTTGTTAAGGTATGTTGAATAACCCCTTTTCCTGTCCATCCATCAATGAATTGTATTTCAGATGCGTCGTGATATTTTAATATATGGGCAAGTGCGTTTTTATCTATGCCTTTATCACGTATTATAGAAATACTGTAATGCGGGATACATATATCATATTTAAACTGTATATATCTTTTAATTAATATGCCAATAGGAGTACCGGCTCTAGCAAGAGAAACCAAAACAAGTTTTTTCCCTCTGTCAGCTATAATTTTCTCGCTTAATATAGAAACTAGATAAGCTAGTTTAGTTTTTGATCCTTGTAGGGTACTATAGAAAATATCCATGTATTCTTTTGAAGGAATATATTCTATGGGGAGCATTTCAGAATAATGGGTACCACTTTGTATAGCATTTTCTCTAAATTCGTTATCTTGTTCTACTATAAGGTTTGATATGTCTTTAAGAAGAAATATCACATCATCCTTAGAGTAACTTCCTGAAAAAATACATTGATTCATTTAAATACACCTCTTTTATATATTATTATAACTTATAATTTATACGGCTGAAATGATTTAGCTATTAGCCTTTCCAACATACGAAGACAATAGATTTCACATGAAAGTTTGAGAAAATCCTATTTAATTCTTCTTTTTTATCTTTAGTTAAAGGTTTTTCAGATAAGAAGAACACCTGGTCATAGAAATTATCGGGTATATTATAAAGGTAATTAGTTATTGTGTCGTCTTCAGGGCTTTGAAAAGCCACTTTGTTTTTATTACCATAAGTATCAATATTTCTAGCATGAACAGGACTTCGAGTAGTAGAGTGAAAATACACATTATCACCAAGTCCGGCGCTTATAGTGCAAGGTATATAAATAAATTCACCGGTTCCTAGGCAAAGACAGTTTCCTGAAGTCCTTTCTTTTTTTAGCACTTCAGATATTGACTTAATTTCCTCGGAAATTTTTGAATTATCTTGAGAGCTAAGTCCAAATCTACCCGTAGCTTTATTATAGCCTTCAATGTTATTATCTATTTTAAAAACGTATTCGTTGCATGGAATTAGTTTAGTGGATAGAGGAGGTACAGTTAGAGCATCGCTAACAATATCTTTTGATTTACTGCACTTAATATCTCCTTTTAGTAAGGAACATACTCGAACATCTATATTTTTTTCATCTTGAAACATTTTATAGCTTATTGCATCTCGCCAATCTAGTATTGATAATATTCCAAAAGATTTCCCAGGAAGACATTTTATTAAATTTAATGCAGATTTACCCGTAGTAAGCTCATCATCTATCAAAACTATATCTTCAAAATCATTAAAAAAATCATTTTTACAAGGGAAAAGAGAATGTTCTACTGCATGAGAATGTTCTTCATTAAAAAATAGTGCTGGCTTTATAGAAGTTATTTTTTCCCTAGTAGTATGTATATAAGATGCATTTGAAAAATTTTGAAATACTGATTGAGCAAGACCAGTAGCAGTCTCTGCAAAACCTATAAAAAGGGTTTTGTTTTTAAGTCTTATGGGTGATTGTAAAATGTGTTTGTAATCGCTTTTGTTAACAGACATATTATGATTTCTCATTGATTTTTTTTCGCTTTTTAAATCTGAATCAGTGATGTACATAGATGAATCCAAAGATATAAGCATATTTACTAATTCATCAGTAGGATAATCACAGGAGTCTTCTCTTTCATTAATCCATATACGAGCCAAAATTCCACCAATTATTTTTAAAGTATCTGGAATCATTGGCATGTGCTTACCTATGACCTTACTTACAAATAAGAAATCTCTTTTCTTATTTTCTCTAGCGGACATAGTAAAAAGCTTTGACATAGGAATATTGCAGTTGTTTTCTTCTATATTAAGTGATATATCTAGACTATTATCTATGTTGTAGTGAATTGAGTCGTTGCAACAATTCTGTGTGAGATTTTCCATCTTCATATACCCCCATTATTTTAGCTTTTAATAAAATTTCTTTAGCCCACTTTTCATGAGGTTTTATCTCATTCATCTTATTGGAATAGTCACTCTTAATTACACCATCTAGAGATGAATTAACAATATTAACAGCATCTATATAATTTTCTTTAGAAACCACCATAAGAGAATTCACTAAATTTACTTGGGTTGGATGTATAACAGTTTTACCTGTTAAGCCATTAGTTCTATCTAAAAGAGTTTCTTTAATAAGAACATTATTATTGAAATTTATAACGTTACTATAATATTCATAAACTACCCCCGAGATAACATAATTATCTCGTTTAAACACATTTATTATATCGCAAATACAGTCCCGTACAACAGCTAAATCATATACGGTAAAGTCTCTACCACGTCTAAGACTATATAATCCAGAAAAATCTGTTCCACCAATTCTAATATTTAAAACGTATTCACTATAGTTATCTATAACATGTTTTATTTTAATAAGCTCTTCTATTCGAGTCTCACTATGAATTATGCCAGGAGTTTCGAGGATTGGCATTCCGTAAAGAGTTCTTTTGTTAGATTTATTATATTTACTTAGTATAGAAAAATAGGTTACTCCAACTGTAGCATCAAATTTAGGAAATATAAAACCACAAAGTCCCACAAAGAAAGATTCATTAAGTAATTTTTTCAGTTGTTTAACGCTTCTAACTCTTATAAAAAGAAGAGGTAGGTTGTCCATAAAAGATTCATCTTCTCTTAATAGAAGAGCAATTTTCTTAAATAGACCAATAATGTTATTTTCAGCTCCTTCAACTTGGTCTGAAGATACAGAGTCCTCAATACAAAGAGTAATTGTGTGAGCTCCCATACTTTTATTAAAAAGTATGTCTTTAAGTAAATTTTCACGTGTTCCTGGCATATATAAACATGCACCTAATGCATAAGATAATTCCTCTCTTGAGGAAAATAACCCATATGATGAAGGCGATTTAAAAAAAATATCTTTTGAATTATTAATATCATTAAAATATATCATATTTATTCTCCATTTATTAAATTAATCAGCATATAAAAAAACAATTAATACTGACTGTAATACATTATTATAACATAGGTGTTTATATAATTACATATAAACACAGGAATTACTGAATATTGAATAAGTATTTAAAGCTCTGCATATAACGCATTACTGTTAATTGTTAAGCATTATTTTTGAATATAAGAGCTAATGAGAGGACCGTTATAATTGATCCTAAAATCAGAAACACTATATTATAACCATCAAAGGAGGTTATTATAAGTGGGATTACAATGGAACCAATGGAACCCAATAAATTATACATTATGTGAAATAACATTGGTGCAATAATTGATCTAGTCTTATTATATATTATAGCTAATACTACACCCATAATAAATGTATAAATACCTTGAAGCATATTACCATGTGCTACAGCAAATATAATACTTTGAAGAATTATAGCTAAAATTATATTTAAGTGGGTTTTTAATTCGTTATATATTAATCCTCTAAATAAAATCTCTTCAAATATAGGTATAATCAAAACAAGACAAACAATGCCTAAAAAAGAAGTTGCATTTAATTCTATAGCAGCACTTGTTTTCATATAACTTGGGAATTTACTTATAAGTAAATTTACCAAATTACCGGAGAATATGGCTAGTCCTAAAGAGCAAAGTACTATAAGCGAAGAGTTCTTCAAACTTATTTTCTTGAAACTACATCTTTGAAATAAATTTATCTCTTTTTTTCTAAACATAAGCACATAAATTCCAAAACCTATTATTTCAGCAGCAGCAGTTAATAAAAATCCGTCTCTTACTAATGACTCATTAATCTGAGCGTTAGTTACACTATTAAAATTAATTATTCCATAAATAATTGAATAGGTAAACGTGCATACAAATGTAGTAAGTATGTAAACCGTAAAGTATAAAACTATTTTTCCTAACATTTTTAAGTATTTCACAGTAGCCTCCTTGGGTATTTGAATTTTTTTATAAATATATATTTAACATATTGTAACATTAGTTACATTAGTATAGCAAATATTTATGGCTCGGAATAGACGTTGTATGTATTAATAGATAATTAACAAAATTATGCTATAATTGATATATAGAATTTTGTATCGAAATTTACGGAAGGATTATATAATTACAAATTAGGTACATTGTAAATAAGAAAGGGGTTAATAGGTATGTTTAACTTTAGAAATCATCAAGAACTTACTTGCGTCGCAGAGGGCGACGGACTATTTTTTGCAAAATTAGGTGCAATGGTGGCGTATAAGGGAAATTTTACTTCTGAAAAGGTATTATTAGATACAAATAGTAATCAAAGTATATTTAAATCCGTTATGAATCTAGCAGCAAGAAAGCTGACAGGAGAGAATATTCATATTATGAAAGTAAAAGGAACAGGTAGTTATTATATGGCAAACAGAGCACAACATACTACTATAATTACGCTTGGACCAGGTCAGAGTGTAGGAGTTGAAGGAGAAAATTTACTTGCTTTTACTGATGGTTGTAAATATGGAGTTAGGTTTATGGGGTCAGGGGTAATATCTCAAAAGGGTATGTTTACATCAAATTTGACAGCCATAGGCAATAATCCTCAGGTAGTTATAACTACCAATGGTAACCCAATCATTCTAGAGACACCTTGCACAGTGGATCCTGATGCAGTTGTATGCTGGACAGGCCCTGATCCAAATTTTAAAACGGATGTAAATTGGAAAACTTTCCTTGGGCAAACCTCTGGTGAATCATATATGTTAGAGTTTAATTCTCAGGGAGAAACTGTAATTATCCAGCCTTATGAGAGACAGTCGGGACTTAATGTGGCAATAGATTAAGGGAGGGGTGTTTGTGGCTATAATTATTGAAGGTAGTAATAAAAAAATAACGTCCCAAAAGAAGAAATATGGGACATTAATTATTGAAACCAGCATCAGACCAGAAAATAGTTCTACTATAGTAATGGGTGCAAAGCAGCATACAAATCAAAAAAATGTTCAAAGCAGGAATAATGAACAGCCTAAAATAACTTCTCAAAATAATGTGAATGCAGGTATAAAGCCAAATAAGAACATGGAAAAAAGAAAACTTGTGGATGTTACGAAAAGTATTAAGCTGGGAAAAGGACAAAAATTGAGTTTAAATCAAAATGCTAAAAATCTTTCGAAATTAATAGTAACTCTGGACTATAATGCAATCACAAATGGTCACAATGACTTTGATTTAGATGTATCAGTATTTATGGTGGATATAAATGATAAAACCGTAGAAAAAGACTTTATTTTTTATGAAAACACTAAGAGTACTTGTGGAGGAATAGTTATTAAAGCGGATCACAATACTTCTCTTAAAGATGCGTATAATGAAAGTATACAGTTAAACTTAAATCTAATACCGGCACACATTAAAAAATTAGCTTTTACTGTAACCATTTATGAAGCCGCGGAAAGAAATCAAAACTTTGGGCAGCTATCAGAGGGATATTTTAGAATTATAGCTGGCGATAGTAAACAAGAAGTTTTAAATTATAAATTCGATGAGAATTTATCTATAGAAACTGCAATGGTAGTAGCAGAGATATATAGATATAAAGATGAATGGAAGATTAATTGTATAGGTAGTGGATTTAGAGGAGGCCTTGCGGCACTGTGTGATAATTATGGAATAGAGACTATATAATGAGTGTGTATTACTTTTTAGACTAATTTTATAAGTTGTTTTTAAAATATCTTTAAAAAATAATAGGTGGATAGCATAGTATTCTATGCTGTCCACCTATTATTTTAATTAATTTATAATGGGTAAGTATCTTATTTGAAATTAAAAATATTAGACAAGAAGCCTTTACCTTTTTCTTTAGTGTACTTTTTCTCATCATTAAAATCAGGTAAGGGTAAATTGAAATTCACTTCTTCTAGTCTATGAATGTCATAGAATTTCTCCTTGATTTTTGATTCTATATTGTTATATCCAGTAGGGGTTAATATACTAATATCCAGTCCAAACAGATTTAGAAAGCATAGCATAATGGAATCCTCATCACTAAAAACATTCTCATTATTATCATAAATAAGAAGTTTAGGTATTTTAGATGGATAATCATATTGCTGAATTAGTTGTAGTATATTTTTATCCGTATTTAAAATAGTCATTAAAATCTTTAATTTGAAGTCTTTATCTATAGTTTTTTTTAGCATATCTGTTTTCATCAAATAATTTATTTTTTCTAAAATAACATGTTGCAGAGAAGTTTTTAAATAAGAAAATTTATAACAACTGTGGGCTAGAAGCTTTTTTTCATCCACAAAGCCACTAGTATTAAGTACAAAGGCTAAGGAATATAAATCAGTTTTAGAGTAATTCACATTAGTGAAGGGAATCTGGGCTATGAATAATGTACTATCCGCGGATTTTAAATGAAAAAAATCCTTCCAATATAAAGTTAAATCACTAGGAACACCACTTATCTTTGCAAATAAATTTGGCATATAGACAGTTTTATTCTCTACTCTAAATCCTGTACGCAGACTAGAGGGTTCATTCCATAGTTGTTTAAACTCATAAAGGGTAGTTTTAAGTGTTGCAGGTTGAGTTTTATACTCCTCAAATTGCCAGGGTCTATAAAAACCATCGCTATCAGTATAAAGAGAGTTTGATAATTCTCTAGAGGCAGTGGAAGCAATAGTTTCCTGTCTTATTAGCTTTTCTTCTTTTGGAAATTCTTTTAAATCAGCCTTGTATGGGAGTTCAGAGCACTTTGAAACTAGCTCAGTAGATTCTGTAAGGTCTAAAAATTTATCACATAGTGAATTTACGTATAGTATATCACAGCCTAATTTAGATAAAAAAATTAAAAATAAAAGCTCATGTTTTTTTATATCCCCATAATATATAATTTTGGGGTTTATAATCTCATCAGTAGCGGTATCTTGAAAGTGAAAATTCTTCAAAAGGGTTGGCACAAATTCATGAACCCAAGAAAGTAATTTAAGTGAAAAATTTTTAACTTTAGATAAGTTCAAATTCTTCTCTTCTTTGCAGTATAAATCTAATATATAACTAAAACTATTTGCCATAGAACAATTTATTGTATTATTATTGGTGGGAAAAACTTTATGTTCCATAAGCAGTGCAGCAATCTTAGTAGTTAATGAAACATCAAAAGGATCTACATGCTGCCATATATTTATACAACTGGCATTTAATTTAATATTAGAGTGTATGGGAATAGAGTCTGTAAATCTTAAGTATAGCCCACCCAGCATATTTAAGTTTTTATCTAATCTAAATAAATCATTATAATAATCATCTTCATTTTCTTTTATTCCTATGTATCTATAAAAATACACTGGGATAAAAGGCACAGCGCCTCCTAAAAATCCAATCCTTTTATTTACAGGCAAGATGATATCATTAAATATGTTCATGCTACTTTTAAGTAAGGTGTTGATAGAACCTTTAAAGGTTATAGCTAAAGGAGAAACCCTATTTTCTATAACGGGTGGCTCCTTTTTAATAACAGTTTCTCTGAGGTTACTAGTATTAGCTGCAATAGGTTTTTTAAAGTTAATGTTGATTTTCAAGTCAAGATCCCTTAACGGCTGAGTTTTAGGCAGCTTTAGTAGTTTTGAATACACATTTCGTTTATCAATTTTTGCAAACCCCATATCCGCTAGAGAATTAATATATATAACATCACAGCTTAGTTTGGATAAAAAAATCAAAAAATAAATTTCATGTTTTTTTATATCACCATAAAAAAGGACCTTAGGATTAATAATATCCTCTTCTAGTCTAGAATTATAATTAGGATTATAAAATAGTTTTGGAGTGTAGGCCAGAGCCCATCCTAATAATTTAACAGCAAAATTCTTCATTACAGTTTCTGTACTATTAGGTTCGTTTTCTAAATAAAGAGCCATGGTTTCATCGAAGCTATTTTGAATATATTCGTTAAAATAGCTATTGTTAAAATTTGAAAATAAACCTTTTGTTTTAAGAATGCTAATTAAAGTATTCCTTGCGGGCGAACTAGAGCTTAGAAGGCTATCCCAGGGTATATCTGATATAGATGTAGGCAAAATTTCCACGGGTATTCCAGCGGTGAAATTTATATATAAGTTTCCAAGAGAAGTAAGTTTATGGTTTAGTTTATTTAAATTCTCATAATAGAGCTGGCTATTTTCACTAATACCAATATATCTATAAAAATAAATAGGGATATTAGGGGATTTTGATTTAATAAACCCCTGCCTCTTATTTACAGGAACAAATATATCTTGAAATAAATTTTGTGATTCTAAGACAGATGTACTTATTTGTTTTCTAGTATTAATCAAAGCTTAACCTCCAATCTTATTCATACATCTATGGTTTGCATTGACCATAGATGTATGAATACAGTGTAATCTATATAAAAAGTCGATAATTAAATTAATTTATTATATCTAGTTTACCATTAATTTTATTATTAGTTAATAGAATAATGCTATACTATTTTTCTTTTTTCTTCTTACGACTTAAAGAAAGTCCACCGAAGCCACTAATAATAGCTATATAAAATCCAAAATCATACCACCATCCAGAATTTACAGTTTCATAAACTCGATGAGTCTTATTAAATATACCTAAAATAAGGGATATGGGTGCAATCCATCCATGCCAAATACCAGATAAAAAATTTGCAGGTTTAACTTGAGAGTAACTGCCATCACCAGGCATACATCCAACCATAAACATTGATAAACACAAAATTCCTAAAAGACCAAGCATTTTTTTTGTTTTGAATTTCATTAAAAATCCCCCTTTTTATTAAACTTATTTTTTTAGAGTTTATAAAGCTTTAAAGTTTACTTATAATACATATTTTATCATTTAGTGTATAAAAATACTACAAAACTCTAAGGCTATAATAGAAGACTATTAAAAACAAAGAATATAAATATATTAGTATTGAAAGGATGTAATAAATTGAAAATTAATGAAGAGGTAATATGTCCAAAGTGTAATAGCAAGAATTTTGAAATAAAGCATGAGGCAACCTATAGGTACACATATACAATAGATATGGTAAATGTTAATATAGAAGACGAAGAGTCAGAAAATCTTCCGTTTTTATTTGATAACAGGGAACAGACTTGCTTTAAGGAATATATAGAATGTAGCACGTGTGGTAATAAATATCCTTGCAGCATCGATAAAGAGAATCAAACTATAGATCTTACTATTATGAAAAAAGCAATAAGAGCCGATAATGTGGAAAGCCGTGAATTCCTCGGGTAAAACTCGGTGTATTACTTTATAATTTATGTGTTTGAACATATATTATGTAAATGGAGATTGTTAAGAATACATACTTTTTGTTTACATTAACATAAGTGCTGAAATGTACATATAATAATCACAAAATATAAATTATTTAGGGACGTGATGGTTTATGGTATATTTCAACAACATTCCAGTGTATTCTTATGATATTATAAACACTTATTCGCATGATGTTAGTGCCTTTACTGAGGGGTTAGTGTATGAATCTGGCTATATCTATGAAAGTACTGGGAAAGTTAATGAGTCCACACTGCGCAAGGTAGATTTACAAACAGGTGAGATTATAATATTAAACAAATTAGATGAAAATTATTTTGGTGAGGGAATTACAATTTATAAGAACAAAATTATTCAGTTAACATGGAAATCTAAAGTTGGTCTTATTTATAATAAAGACAGTTTTAATCTAATTAACAAGTTTTACTACAATACAGAAGGCTCAGGAATTACTCACAATGATGAGCATTTAATTATGAGCGATGGTACAGATGAAATATTTTTTTTGAATCCCATAAACTTTAAAAAGGTATATAGTATTAAAGTTCATGATGAAAACAGACCTATTACTAGGCTAAATGAACTGGAGTTTATTAAAGGGGAAATATATGCTAATGTATGGAAGAGTGATAAAATTGCTAGAATTTGTCCTCATAGTGGTAAAATAACTGGATGGATAGAGCTTAAAGGATTATTAAATCCTAAAGAATATAAAAATTCAGGTACACTGAATGGAATAGCTTATGATGAAAAAAGCAATCATATTTTTGTAACCGGAAAGCTGTGGCCTAAAATATTTGAAATAAAATTAGTTTAGAAAAATGCATACAAAAAACTTTAAAAACCACTGAAAATACTTATTATTTTCAGTGGCTTTTATTTGTTAGATAATGTTAAAGTAAAATTATATTTGCATTCATACAATCTTCTATCATTTCATCTGTCCATATTGAAGCTTGAACTTCGCCAATGTGAGCTTTATTTAGAAAATACATACATATTCTAGATTGGCCTATGCCGCCGCCAACAGTATATGGGAGTCTGCCTTCTAGTAGTAGCTTATGGAATTCAAATGAACTTCTCTCTTCACAACCAGCTATTTTAAGCTGCGCTCTTAGAGCTACTTCATCCACTCTTATTCCCATAGAAGAGAGTTCAAAGGCTCTTTCTAGTACTGGATTCCAGAATATGATATCTCCATTAAGGGACCAATCATCATAGTCAGGAGCTCTACCATCATGTTTTTCGCCGGATTTTAGTGTGCCTCCAATTTGCATTATAAATACTGCAGTTCTTTCTTTACATATAGCATCTTCTCTTTCTTTTGGAGTAAGAGTAGGATACAAATCTTCAAGTTCTTGCGTAGTTATAAAGAAAATCTCCTCTGGTAAAAATTTTTCTTTTTTAGGATATAATTTATGCACCTGATCTTCTGTATCTTTAAAAACTTTATAGAGATTAGTTACAATTTCTTTTAATTTGTCTAAAGTTCTTTCTTTTTTAAGAATAACCTTTTCCCAATCCCATTGATCCACATATATAGAGTGAAGGTTATCTAAATCTTCATCACGTCTTATAGCATTCATATCTGTGTATAAACCTTCGCCTACCTCAAAGCCATACCTATATAGAGCCATACGTTTCCACTTAGCTAATGAATTTACAATTTCAATAGATGTCTCACCTAAAGCTTTCATATCAAAGGAAACAACACGTTCTATGCCGTTTAGGTTATCATTTATTCCTGTATCAGATTTTACAAAAAGAGGTGCTGAGACTCTTGTAAGAGTTAACTCTTTTGCTAATCTGCTTTCAAAATAATCCTTTACTTGTTTAATAGCAATTTCTGTTTCTTTTAATCCAAGAAGTGGTTTGTATCCAACTGGAATTGCAAGTTCTTTTTTATAAGTTATCATAAATAAAACCTCCTAGTATTTTTGTGTACTTTAGTAATGATTATCATGGCCATGCCATAGTTCTTAAAAATTAAACAAAAAACAAAAAACCTCTCATCCTTGTTCTAGGACGAAAGGTTAAACTTCCGTGGTACCACCTAAATTAGCTTTAAAAGCTCACTCGTAATCAGTACGGAAAAAAGATTCGATACTGTCCTATATATAACGGTTAGGCTCCGTCCACACCTAATTTCACAAGGATTTCAGCTGGAAACTCAGAGATGTTCTTCAATACAGGCTTCGCATGGAACTCTCACTATAATCCACTCGCTTTAACTACTTCCTATATATACTGTTCTCGTCACAGTCTTTATAAAAATAACTTACATTTATTTTAACTTGCAAGTTATGATTTGTCAACATGCAAAATAAATATTTTTATGGCAATTCATAAAATTGCTAGGAACCAATTATATACGAAAATTAACTGTATCATAACTTCCTAATTTTCAATCATATTCCAGGTGTAATATTGACAAGGATATACTCTTTAAGCATAATAAAAGTATTAACAGAAAAATTTTTGAAATATTTGAGGGGTGTATATATGAAGAAAAAAAATATAAATTGGCTTTTGGTCCTAGGGTGGATGATATTAATATTTGTGTTTTCTAGCCAACCTGGTGAGGTATCAAGTGAAAATAATAAATTTGTAATACAAGTATTCAAGTTGCTTGGCCTGGACCTTAATAGCATACTTGGGACTTTGAGTGATTTTATAGTTAGAAAAGCGGCACATTTTACTGAATACTTTATTTTGTATATTTTGTTATATAAGGCTATCAATACAAAGAAAAATTGGAACATTAAAGTTTTTATTTGGAGTTTAGTTATAGTGTTTTTATATGCATGCTCTGATGAGTTCCATCAAGCTTTTGTTCCAGGAAGAGGACCTGCTTTTAGAGATGTGATGGTAGATACATGCGGTGGGCTGACAGCATTTCTGTTTTTGTATATTCGTGTCACATTAAAAAAAAGTTCTGCTCTTTTGAAAAAAGACCAGACTAAATTAAAATAAAGTTTTCTGCAACACGTAAAATACAATATATTTGGGGAGGAAAATACATGACAAGAATAGTTAGGTGTCAGGCTGTAATTTTTAAAGATAATAGGATTCTTGTACTTAGACAATACAATTATAAAAGGCAGGAAGAATATTGGATGTTACCTGGTGGAAATTTGGAGGATGGAGAAACATATGAGGAAGCTATAAAACGTGAATTAAAAGAAGAGACCAATTTAGAAGTTGAAATAAAAGGGATTATATTTGATGAACCTTCTAATGGAATGGATGAATATCAAAGGTATATAACCTTTTTATGTGTACCAATAACAGGAAGTGTTGAAAGTGTAGGTAGTGAAACTGTTAGTTTTAGAAAGATATTAGAATTAGTATGGGTTTCATTAAGTGATGAAAAGCATTGGAATGATTATATGTTGAAGAAGCAATTCTATCCTTCCATGAATAGGATAAAAGAAAGGTTAAAGATAAAGAATGTTTAAAAAAATATGTGAATTAATAGCAAATAAATACAACAAGGACTAGGAAGTATATTATAAATTAACATTATATTGCCTTATAATGTATAGAAATTATATTGAGTTGTATACTATACGTTATAGGAGGTGATTTAATTGGAAGTTGCAATAATGGGAGCTGGATTGTCAGGACTCTCTTGTGCTATAACACTAGAGAGATATGGAATTACACCAACTATTTTTGAAAAAAGAAATTGTGTGGGGGATAGATTTGTTAATGCAGAGGCAATGTTCAGTATTCTTAATAGACCTACTAAAAATTGGCTGCCTTATTTAGCAGAGAATTATCATATAAATTTGACACCTATAGATGAAGTAGATAAATTATTTATACATTCTAAAAATGAGATTGGTAGTATTGATGGAAAAATCGGACACACAAATGTACGAGGTAGACATGAGGATTCCTTTGAAAATCAATTAGCTAAACAAGTAAAAGCTAATATTAAATTTAACTCAACCTATGAATATGAAGAGCTATGTAAGAATTTTGAATATGTAGTACTCGCAACTGGAGATGGAGAATATGCTTCTAGTTTAGGTAATTACAGGTGTGACCTTACGTGCACTATAAAAGGAGCAACTGTTCAAGGTGAGTTTACTCGGAGCAATCCTCATGTGTGGTTTAATTATGAGATACTACCTAAAGGATATGGTTGGCTTATACCTTTTTCTGAAAAAGAAGCAGACCTAGTTATGGCTTATCCTGATTATCCTGACAATATAAAATTAGATATAAATGATATGTGGGGTAAATTTTATGATTTAGCATGTGTTAATTTAGATCAAAAATTTAAAATAACTGATAAATTTGAAGTTACAAGATATATGATGGGAATATGTGATAAACCTAAAATTGATAATACATATTTTGTTGGCAATTGTTTTGGTACTATTTCACCAGGATTAGGATTTGGGCAGTACGCATCAATTTTAACAGGAATATATTCAGCATATGATATCTGTAATCTAGGCAATTATGAGGAACTTTCTAAACCACTAGTTGAAAATTATAATCATTCTCTTGTTTTTAGAAGATTTATGGAGAGTTTAACTGATGACGAGATAGATTTTGGAGTTAGGAATTCAAATAAAAAACTTCTCGATAAATTTATTGATAAAATATGCAGTAATGATAGTAGTATTGAGTTGCTTAAATTTTCGACTCCACTTATGAGGTTATGGAATAATTACAAAGAATTTAAAAATTGATGTATTTAAAACAAATAAGATTATCCCCATATAAAAATAAATTATATGGGGATATATTTATAATAGTGACATTCTTATATATTATAAAGCATTGTATGCATACATTTTTTAAAATCTATTTGTAGTGATATAATTTAATACATGGTAATTAAAACTACAGTTTAAGGGAGTGAAAATTATGAAAGTGTCTCAAATAATGACTCCGGGACCTACGGAGGTAAGAGAGAACGTTAGAATGGCAAGAGCTTTAGCCACTACTAATCCGGATTTGGATTTACAGTTTTATGAATTTTATAAAGAAACTTGTGATAAAATAGGCCAGTTTTTAAATACTGATAATGAAGTAAGAATATTAAGTGGAGAGGGAATTTTAGGTCTTGAAGCTGCATGTGCTTCTCTAACTGAAACGAATGATAGAGTACTTGTAATTGATAATGGGATATTTGGCGAAGGGTTTGTAGATTTTGTTAAGATGTATGGGGGACAAGTGGTTTTCTTTAAAGGAGATAGGAAATGTAAGATAGATGTAATAGAATTAGAAAAATTTCTAGAAAAAGATCATGACTTTAAATATGCTACCGTAGTACATTGTGATACTCCTTCAGGGGTTTTAAATGATATAGATAAAATATGTCCTTTGCTAAAGAAAAATGGTATTTTAACAGTAGTAGATAGTGTAGCGGCCATGGGTGGAGAAGATATAAGAGTAGATGAATGGAAAATTGATATTGCATTAGGAGCCTCACAGAAATGTGTTTCCGCTCCAGCAGGGCTAACTTTTTTAAGTGTAAGTGAAGATGCATTTAAATTAATGCAAGAGAGGAGAACTCCAATAGCTTCTTATTATTGCAATTTACTTGTATGGAAAGATTATTATGAAAATAAATGGTTTCCGTATACACCACCAATAAGCGATATTATTGGATTAAGACAGGCTATTGATAATATCCTAGAGGATAGTGAAGTAATTATAAGACATGAGTCTATTGGTAAGGCTACAAGGAAAGCTATAATGGAAGCAGGTCTTAAGTTATACATAAAAGATGGATATTCTAATACAGTAACAGTTATAGAAATTCCTGAAGGTATAAATGATAAAGAGTTATTAAAACATATGCTTGAGGAATTTAATGTATTCATATCTGGATCATTTGGATATCTGAAAGGAAAAGTAATAAGAATAGGTCATATGGGGGAAAATGCTAAAAAGGATAAAATGGCCTATACCTTATTGGCATTACAAAACTCATTAAAGGCACTAGGTTTTCAGTGTAAAAAAGATATGGTCAATATTTTTTTAAATGAAGTATAATTAATGATATGATTAGACCACAAAAACTTGTGTTTTATCCGTTAGGATATTGGGCTATTCCAATTTTAACTTGTTTAACTTGAATATATTGTAAAATAACAGAAAAATAGCAATAAAAAATTTATTTAGGGCG
>NZ_JBOITM010000011.1:0-38474 GCF_050717535.1 Clostridium sp. | reverse complement strand
GCCCTAAATAAATTTTTTATTGCTATTTTTCTGTTATTTTACAATATATTCAAGTTAAACAAGTTAAAATTGGAATAGCCCAATATCCTAACGGATAAAACACAAGTTTTTGTGGTCTAATCATATATTATAATTATTATACCATAATCAACAAAATTTAAATTCACTGGATTTTATACTTTACATTTCTTAGCTTTGTTGGAAATACGAAATTTAGACGATATATGACTTACCAAGTGACAAGAACTCCTGATGCCTAAAAAAGGGATCTTACAATTTATGTGGAAATCTACTATTAAATATTATTTAGAAAAGGATTGTGTTGGTGATGAAAAAATCTGTCTACTATCACAAATGAATTTTTGCAATTAGTTAACCAGAGCTGATAGAATATGCCGTTGGACTCTTCATTGGTTCTTTAAAAATTTATTCCTTGCTATAAGCTCAGAATAATTAAATCATATGGAAATGGTTACAGCAGCAATGTATAAGTTATTTATAATGCAAGGAAATAAGATAACCTACTGTAACAAAATAATTAAAACAGAATAATATAAAGGGTGAATATTATTTTGGAGGTACTTATGTACGACTATCGTTATAACGACTATGAAAATCTTGGACAAAATATGTCAATGATGAATACTCCTATGACTAATATACCTATGACAGATATGTCTATGACTAATATGCCTATGACAGATATGCCTATGACCAATATGCCTATGATGTATATGCCTATGATGTGTATGCCTATGATGTGTATGCCTATGTATGATGAAGATGAGGAATATGATGAAAATGATAAAGATTTAAAAAGCATGTATCCAAAAATTTATACCAAGATACATCCCATGGTAAAAAATCATTGTGATATGATGGAATCCATGCATGGCACAATGTACTGTCCTAGCAAGGAGGAAATGGATCATATTTGCAAAGAAATATGTGACAAATACGAAGATTACCATAAAGATAACGATGAACGAAATGACAACAATGATACGAGACAAATACTTGGATTAGGCAGAAGAGGTCCAATTGAGGACTTAGCTAGAATACTGTTTATCAGCAATTTGCTTGGAAGAAGAAGAAGACGTCGTCGACGAATGTTTCATCATGGATATTAGCAGAGAGTTTCTTCGTTCATTATGTGTCAGGGTCTAATTTTTTAGGGAATGTATAGTGAAAAGTAAAGATAAGAAATTAATGTGTTAAACTGGATTAAAAATAAGACCTGCATTAATACCCCCTTGCTTCTAATTTATAAGAAGCAAGGGAATTTCAAATTTTGTGAAATGTATGCGAGCATATTATAAGCAGCATTGTCACTAAATAAAATCACATCAACTATTCCCGTTTCTACAGCTCTAAAAGCCAATATCTGTATTGTGTGTCGATATCCCTAGCTTTTCCACTTATATTTTTTTCTATTTTAACTTATAGCTTATTAATTATGCTAGCATTATATGCTGCACCAAACCCATTATCTATGTTCACTACACTAACACCACTAGCACAGCTGTTTAACATTGATAATAAAGCTGAAATGCCTCCAAAATTTGCTCCATAACCAACACTTGTCGGAACTGCTATTATAGGTTTATCTACGAGTCCTCCTACAACACTAGCTAAGGCTCCTTCCATTCCTGCAATCACTATAACGACTTTTGCGCCTCTAATAACATCTAATTTTGAAAAAAGCCTGTGTATGCCAGCAACACCAACATCAATTACTTTGATAGCTTTGTTTCCTAATATTTTAGCAGTTTCAAATGCTTCTTCTACAACCGGCAAGTCAGAAGTACCCGCTGCAACAATCGCTATATAGCTCTCTGTAAGGGGTTCTCCCTTTCTGTTAATAGTTATAGTCCGTCCAAGTTTATTATATTCTGCATCAATGCATATCTCCTTTATTGCATTATACATTTCTCCACTCGCTCTAGTTCCTAATATATTATTATTTTTTGTTAGCATAAATCTAACAATATCTCTAACTTGATCTACTGTCTTTCCCTCGCAATATATTACTTCAGGGTAACCAACTCTAATTTCTCTATGATTGTCTATCATAGCAAACCCTAAATCTTTAAAAGGTAAATCTTCTAATTTTTCAAGAGCTTCTTCTACGTTTATTTTATTATCTTTAACACCTTCCAATAAAACTTTTATTTCTTCTTTATTCACTAGCTTATACCTCCTAGTATTCTTATTTGTTTTTCCCATGTGGATTTTTCATTATAGTTTCATTAAAACTACCTACTCTATATCCCTGCAAGTCTAATGTAATATACTTAAACCCACATTCTTTTATCTCTTTTGCAATAGTGTCTAAAAGCTCTTCATTAAATAGTTTACTTCTGTCATTTCTAGCTACTTCAATTCTTGCTAAATCTCCATGACATCTTACTCTAACAGCTCTAAAGCCTATGCTCATCATATATTTTTCTGCATTTTCAATCTTCTCAAAATCTTCTACTTTTAATTCATTTCCATAAGGTATTCTTGTCAAAAGGCAGGCATATGCAGGTTTATCCCAAGTATTAAGTCCTAATTCTTTAGAAAAAGCTCTTATTTCTGCTTTAGTTACTTTACATTCTAAAAGTGGACTTTTTATCTCTAATTCCTTTAATGCTTTAAGACCTGGTCTATAATCACTTATATCATCAAAGTTAGTTCCATCAATTACACAGTTATAACCTTCATCCTTAGCAACAGATAATATCATACTAAACACTGCCGTCTTGCAAAGATAACATCTGTTTTCTGGATTAAATTTAATTGAATCAATAATTGGAGCTTCTATAATCTCATGATTCACTCCTATTTCTTTAGCTAGCTGCTTTGCTTCTGCTATTTCCCACTTTGGAATATATGGAGACATAATTGTTACTGCTTTTAAGTTATCGCCTAAGGCCTCTTTCGCTGCTTTAAGTAAAAAAGTACTATCAACTCCACCTGAAAATGCTAAAACCACTTTTCCTAAACCTTTGATATATTTTATTAACTCATTATATTTTTCATTGTTTATCATTTCTCTTTCCGCCTCTCACCATAATACATAATCTTAACTTATATCTTGTTTATACACTGCCTTATATACCTTATCTATTGATATATTCTTTTCTTTTGCTATAGTTTTGCATTCTTCGTATTCTGGTTTATATTTCAATAAGTTCCCTTTATAATATGATTTCTTTATTGTAATATCTCCATACTGTGTTTTTACTTTTGAAAAGTCTCTATTAAGCATTATTTTTCCAACTATATATTTTCTAACACCTATCGAAGTCGTTTCTTCAAAAATAATATCTAAAGCATCTTTTTCAACTTTTTCATTAGTCAAAACACTTAGTTTTATCCCTGGTCTTCCCTTTTTCATATAAATAGGTGTTTTAAATACATCTAAGGCACCTGCTTCAAAAAGTTTTTCTTCTACATATTCATAAAGTTCTGGATTCATATCATCTATGTTAGTTTCGAGTATGTACTGCTCTTCTACTTTTTCAGAACTTTCCTTTTCACCTAAATATACTCTTAATACATTTGGAATTTCTAAATCTCTATGACCTATTCCATATGCTATCTTCTTAATTGAGAACTCAATATTTTGAGTAAATTCTTCAACATTTGTCGCGAGTATTGCAGCTCCCGTAGGAGTGGTGGTTTCAAATTGTACTATTCCGGCATTTATAGGAATATTCTTTAATATTTCTACCGTTGCAGGAGCTGGTACTGGCATAAGACCATGAGCACATTTAACAAATCCTCCTCCAACTTGAACTTTCGATGCAATAATTTTATCAACATTTAAATAATCTAAACAAATAGCTGCTCCCACCATATCCACAATTGAATCAATAGCTCCTACCTCATGAAAATGTACTTCATATAAAGTTTTTCCATGGACCTTTGCTTCCGCCATTGCAACCTTCATAAACATATCTAAACTAAGTTTTTTAACTTTATCACTTAAATCACTCGAATTTATTATTCCCTCTATATCCTTCAAGTTTCTATGATGGTGATTATGTACATGACTATGGCTATTTTCGTCATGATGCTGCGCTTCATCACCATTATGATGATTGTGTTCATGATTATGTTCATGTAAATCTTGCGGTGAAATATGTGCCTTATCCTCCAATCTATCTTTTAATATAACGTCAACCCTAGTTCCTATTATTCCAAGTTTCTCAGACCTCTTAATTTTTATTTCAAATTCAGAATTTAAGTTAATTTTTGAAAGTTCCTCCAGTAAGTATTCTTTAGGAACTCCTAAATCTATTAGTGCCGCTAAATTCATATCACCGCTTATTCCACAAAAACAATCGTAATATAAAATCTTCATGTTTATCACTCCTTCTAATCGTTTTAATTTTAGATACTATTTCATTCAATATTTAAAGTTATATAATGTTATATTTTCTTAAAAACTCTAAATCATTTATAACATTTTCATATTTATCATCCCTTATTATTTTATGATCTTCTGAAAATACAATAGCTCTATCAAATACACCTTCTATATATTCAAAATCATGTGTTGCACAAATTATTGTTTTGCCGCTTTTATTTAGATCAATTAATAGTTCTTTTATAAATTTTTTCCCTTTTGGATCTATTCCATTCATTGGTTCGTCCAAAGTTAACACTTCTGGATTCATAGCTAAAACACTAGCAATTGCAACTCTCTTCTTTTCCCCACCGCTTAAATTATACGGATGTTCTTCTTTTAATTTATCAATATTAAGAAGATTAAGGCAATCATTTACCCTTTTATTTATTTCTTCCTCTGGTAGTTCCATTTGCATAAGCCCAAATGCCAGTTCTTCAAAGACAGTAGAACAAAATAGCTGAGCATCAGAATTTTGAAATACAAATCCTAATTTTTTATGAAATGATTTTAAGTACCTAGTATCCTTTAATGCGTGTTCGTTTATTTCAGAATCATCAAATATATATGTGCCTTTGCTTGAAAAAACAATGGCATTTAACAATTTTAAAAGGGTTGACTTTCCACTTCCATTTGGACCTATAACGGCTATTGATTCCCCTGATTTTATATGGACATTTACATTATCAAGAGCTGTTTTATTCTTGTATGTAAATGAAATATTCTCTAATTTTATCATCAATGATTCTCCTTAATTTTTTAGTAAGACATATGAAAGAAAATAGTAAGATTAATCATTATCTTAAAAGTATATAAACAGACTAACCAACAGTATATTTATTGTCAAATATACATAGTCTATTTTCTTTAATCTTAAATTTACTTTTGTAGTATATTCTCCTACAAAGCCCCTGCATTCCATAGCATGGGACATCTCTTCACTCATTTTATAAGACTTTATGAATAAATTTCCCATGATTCCTGTGAGAGACTTATATTTATTAGAATTTATACCAATTGATCTAAGCTTTAATGCATATAACAGATTAATAGAATGTTCCCCTAGGAGAACAATATATTTTATGGTTATATCCATAATCCATATAAATATATCTGGTACAAATAGTAATTTTAATGATTTGCTAATTTCACTCCATTTAGTATTATGAGCTAATAAATTCATAAGTAATATAGTTATTATTAATTTTTGAAAAAGTAATAAACTATTATGTATATTTCCATAATACATAGATGGTACTAAAGCTATTAAAGTTATTAAAGGAAACATAAAACTTTTAAACAGTATCCTTTTCCTTGATTTCTTTTCCATAAGAAAAAGATTGCTTAACACATATATATCTATTATGAATAGATATATAAAACTTCTTGAAATAGATATACACAATATCATTACTATACTGCTTACAACCTTTAATGATGGATTTATTGAATAAGCTAATTTAGCTTGAGTTTTATTTTGCCTGATTATCGAAACTACCTTAATTAAAGAAAAAATACTCTTTTCAACGTATACGTTTTTTTCTTCCTTTGGAATATAATTGTCTTTTGTCGAAAGCCATTCTGGAACCATTTAATCTCCTTTTTTATTTCTATTTAAATTTTTATTTTTCTTCATATTTATTTTTCCTAAAACCTTAAAAATGATTAAAATTATTATTACTCCAGATATTGCTGATAAAATATATCCCAAATAACTACTTGAAAATCCAAAACTATAATCTGGGAACGGTGAATTAAATTTAACTCCTTGCTGCATTCCCTTAGGCACAAATCCTATAAAATGCTTGATTTCTTCTAAGCCCCATTCTCCCCATGCAGTTCCTTTTGCAAAAATACCTAAAGGAGTAGCTAAAATAAGAATTCCTATTATAATGTAAAAAAATCCTATTTTGTTTACTTTCTCTTTGTATATCACATCCGGTAATGCCTTTTTTATATAGCTATACGCACCAACAGTTATTATTCCTTCCAAAATGCCAACTACTAATAAATGGGGTATCATCATAGCTGGGATAGATACAGCTAGACCATAGGGACTATATAGTGGTAGTCCTGAAATATCCTTAAAAAGTAATGGTTGAACACCAAACTCAACTGCGGCAAATAAAGCTGCCACATTAACCGAGATATAAGCACTTAGAAAGGCTCCAATATATTCTCCTTTTGGACTTTTAAATAATTTTTTTATGAATTTAAATAAATAAAATGCTGTAAATGGCATTATAAAAGCCATATTAAAGCAATTTACTCCAATGGCTAAAATTCCTCCATCTCCAAAAAACAATGCTTGAATTACAAGAGCTGTTGTAACTGAAAAAACAGCTGCATAAGGTCCAAGCAAAATAGCAACAAGAGCACCGCCAATAGCATGTCCTGAAGTTCCCCCTGGAAGCGGTATGTTAAACATCATGATTAAAAATGAAAATGCCGCTGCTACTCCAAGAAGAGGCATTTTCTGTCTTGTTATTTCTTTCTTTACCTTTAAACTTGCCCTTCTCCATATAGGCAACATAACAACTCCGAAAGTAGCACAAGTTGAAGGACTTAAATAGTTATCAGGTATATGCATAAAGTTATTCCCCCTTACTCGAAATTCGTCTTTACTAATTTTCTGTATAATATATTAACTCTTCCCAAATAAATTATATCATAATTATGTCATATCAGTTAAGTCCATATCTTAGAATCATTTTATATTTATTCCAACTTTTTCACGGAATACCATTCATTATTTTTGCTTATATTAGATTTTTACAGACTAAATTATTGCTTTTTTGTTTTTACCTCTGTAGAACCTATTCTATCACTTAGAGTTAGGTTCAAGTCAAGCCTCGTTTAAATATATTTTATTCAGCCACAAAAAAACTACCAAAAATAAATATATTTCAGTAGTTTTTTCTAACTTATAACTTTCTATATTTGTGATACCTATTCAGATTTTCGGATAGTGAAATTATCCTGGAGCAAAGCCCAATTTTGAGGAAATGGATACCCTAGAACCCAATAACTTATTCCTTTTAAATTATAACTCTTGACTACATCAAATTTCGCCTTCGCACTACGTGCATCTTCAAACCATACTTCATGTAACCTTAGTTTTTCATCTGTATACCGATAGAAAGGTGACTGAGCCACTAAATCATACTGAATATTAGCACCATATTTTACAGCTCTTAATATTGCTTCCTGACAGCTGAATGTTTCAGCTTCCTGCCCCTCAATATGTGGTAGAAGCCAATCTCTTGCATATATTTGGAAACCAAAGTATATTTTCTGCTTAGGAATCACTGTTACAGCATAGTCAAGAACCCGTTTAATTTGATTTAGTGGTGATATGGCTTGTGGAGGACCCTTTCTCCATCCCCATTCATAAGTCATTAGTACAACAAAATCAACTATTCCACCATGTGCCTCGTAATCATGTGCTTCATACAGCAGTCCTTGTTGTGTTCTACTTACTTTTGGAGCTACAGCTGTAGATACAAAGAAGCCCTCTGAATGTAACCGGGTTACCGCACACTGAAGAAAACTATTATAAGCTTCACGGTCAGCTGGCATTACATTTTCAAAATCGATATTTATCCCCAAATACCCCTTTTGTTTCATTGTATTAATGATATCATTAATTAAACTATCTACAATGGTGGGACTATTTAATACAAGATGTGCAAGGTTTTCTCCTTTGGTAGTTGAAGTAAAGTTTGTAATAGACATTATAGGTATAACTCTTTCTGCTTTAGCCGTTTGTATTGCTGGAATGTCATCAATAGGTTGCAGACTTCCATCTTCTTTAATTAAATAAGCAAACGGACTAAGATATGTTAAATTTTCACCGTCTTTTTTAACAATCGGAACAGCCTCTTCTTTCAAGAAATATATATATGCATTTACGCTTATAGCAGGTCTTAGTTTGTATGGAATAACTACTATAGCCCCTGGGTAAACAAGGTTTATTTCTGTAATATTATTAACCTTTATTAGCCTTTGCAAATCAACTCCATATTTTCGGGCTATCATCCATAATGTTTCTCCTGGCTTAATACGGTGTCTGAGTGCAGGTATATATAGTACTAATCCCGGAAATATATTGTCTGGGCTTACAACCTGATTATTTTGCAAAATTATTTGAACAGTAGTTCCATATATTTGTGCTATTTTCCATAAGGATTCGCCTTGTTTAACGGTATGAAATACATCTTCGCTTGGGATGACCAAGGCCTGACCTATTACAAGCTGATTAGGATTTGGTAGCTCATTTACTTTTACTATTGCTGCCATTGAAACACCATAGTTATTTGCAATTTGCCATAGTGTTTCTCTTACCATTACTACATGAATCAACATTATATATCTCCTTTCATTATTACTACCAATATATGCAGGATTTATATAATGTTGCTATGAACTTATTTGCTTTTATTTCTTTCAAATTCTTACTGGCAACTCTATTTATTTAATACTTTTTCAATAAATACATTTACCAGCCTCGAATCAAATTGAATTTCTGCGTTTTTTAGTAATTCCGATATAGCAACTTCTACTGGTAATGCATTTCTGTAACTTCTCTCGCTTGTCATCGCATCATAAGCATCCACTATAGTTATTATTCTTGATATAAACGGTATTTCCTCCCCTTTTAATCCTTTTGGATATCCCGTGCCATCCCATCGTTCATGGTGATACAGTACATAACTCGCAATATCAGACATCTCATCTACTGTATTTAGTATTCTATAGCCTATTTCTGGATGACGCTTAATTTCATTCCATTCACTCTCTGTTAGTCTACCTGGCTTATTAAGTATATTTTCATCTATAGCTATTTTTCCTATATCATGAAGTAATCCAATGTTTTTTAGTTCTTGAATTTCATATTGAGAAAGTCTAAGCGCTTCTCCCATGCTTTTGCATAATGATGATACTCTATGAGAATGCTGCTCCTCCCTTTTGTTTGTTTCGTGAAGTGTTTTAATAATAGTATTGATTGTTTTTCCTCTCATACTCGGACTTTCAAAAAGCTTTCTCTTGTACATATGATCTTCTGCTTTTTTAAATATTTCTTCAGTTTTTTCTTCCATATTATTCTTAGTCTCATAACCAAAGGAGATAGAAATATTCATTGAACCTATCTTTTCTTTTGATGACAAATCATTGATACGCTTAATTATTTGTTCTACTCCGGTAGCATCAGTTTTAGGTAATATAATAACGAATTCATCACCACCAAGTCTTGCAACAATATCGTCACCTCGACATCCAAGCTTTAGTACTTCTGCTACTTTTTTAAGAAGTTCATCACCCACATCATGTCCAAAAGAGTCATTGATAAGTTTTAATCCGTTTACATCCCCCATAACAATAGTAAGTGGAAGGTTTCTTTCTGTATCAAGTCTTCTTAACTCCTCTTCGTAAAATCTACGATTATAAAGGCCTGTTAGCTGATCATGAAAGCTTAGTAATTCTATTTGCTTTTGATTTTTCCTTTCAACCGTAACATCTCTGAATACCAAAACTGCTCCCTTAACCTCCCCATAATTGTCTCTTATACGAGAAACATTATAGGAAATCATTTTTTTCTCGTATTCCTTTGTAATTAATATTTTATATTCAATTTGCTGAAGTGCTATAAAATTTTCCAATACTTTTTTTATAGGGTTGTCACTCTTTTCCTCTGTATCCTCATCTATAATATTGAATATGTCTTCAAACTTTACTGCTATTGCCTCTTTTTCTTCCCAACCTATTATTGTCTCTGCTGCCATATTTAACATTGTAATATTGCAATTTATATCTGTGACTATAACCCCTTCTCCAACAGATAATAGTGTTGTCTTTAACAATTCCTTCTCTTCGGCTAGTGCCTCTTCTGCAATATACTTCATAGTTATGTCCCTACTTATTGCAATAACTTCATTTTGTCTACATTTAACTATTCGAAGTTCATAGTATCTATTCCCCGTCGGTGTATCGATATCATATTCAAAGCTCTCCAAAGAATTGTTTTCAAGAGCCTTCTTGATTTTTTGAAAACCTATTTCCGCTATTTTAGGTGGAAGAACCTCCCAAAGAGTTTTTCCTATGAACTCATTCTTTGGCATTATTAGCACGGAATCCTCACCTGTAGGGCAATCTTTGAAAATACCTTTTTCATCTACAATAAATATAATGTCAGGAATAGCACTTACTATTGCGCCGCTACGCTCTTCACTCTTTTTCAGATTTTCTTCACTTTCTATTAGTTTTTCATATTGCCATCTAAGTTCTTCTTCTATAGCAGATAATTCATTAAATGACTGCTCTATTTCTTCATTTGATGCTAGTAACTCCTCTTGACTATCACTTAAGTCATCATTTGCTTGTGATAATTCTCTAGTTCGCATCGTAACCTTTGTTTTCATAGTTAAGTTCCATAATATTAAGAGAATTATTATTGATACAGCAAAAACTATTAACCAGATATAAGGCTTTAGGGTTTGATATATTGTTTTTTTTTCATAAACACCTAGCCACTTATCATATATTTTATCAAATTTTCCTGTAGCTTTAAGTATTTGTAACCCTCCATTAAGAGTAAATAACAAATCATCATTTCCCTTTTTTACAGCAAAGCAGTAATCATTAGGACCAACAAGCAATCCATTGCTTTGTAAGTTTAAATATTTATCTTTTTTTATAAAATAATGACCTGATATCTTTGAAGCTGCGGCATAATCATATTTTTTTATGGATACAAGTTTAAGCGCTTCCTCAACTGTAGGAACTTGAATAAAGTTAATATCAAAATTTTGTTTTTTTAGATGTTCCATTACTATATCACCTGCTTGAACCACTACAGTTAATCCTTTTAGCTTACTTATATCTTTTATATTTGTACCCTTTCTTGTAAATACATCTCCGCTAGTTACTGTATGCTTTGTTGTAAAAGACAAAACTTTCTCCCGATCCTTAGAATAGGATATTCCTGATATAGCATCTATTTCACCACTTTCCAGTTCTCTCCTAACATCACTCCAGCTTCCTAGTTTAATTTTAACATTAAGTCCCATAGCTTCCGCTGCAGCCTTTGCAAGTTCTACATTAAAACCAGCTGGATTACCATTTTCATCTATGAAGCTATAGGGTGGATAATTCTTATCATCACCAATTATTATTGTTCTATCCAATTTTTTTCCATCAAGGTATGTTTCTTTATATATAGAATCCTTTTGAGGATTTACAGTTTCTTGGTTACTGGCAAATGATGTTTTTGTGCAAGTATTACCTAATAAGAAACATAGTATTAGAGTAAATACTATAATAAAGTCTCTATATTTTATTCTACTCATACCTATTCCCCCTAATTTCATTTGTTTCATTTTACATTCTACATCGATTTGCAAAATTCCTTCTTTTTTTGCCTTTATCTATCCATTAAGTATGAGGAAATTCATAGTATACGGAAATTTAAAAAGGCTCTCTCCAGTGACTCATGGTTAAGTAGTTTTGCAATTACTGCATACTAGCTTTTAAAATATAAAAGCCCTTGCCTAGAATTTTTTAAGGCAAGGGTCATTAAAACTATAATATAAATTTTAAAATTTCATATGATACTGATTAGTCTAACGTAGGTTTGGGTGTTTTTGTAAAATACTTTTCTGGTACATGCTTAACTATTATACTTTCAAGTAGGTCTAATGTTTTTAGACCTATAACATAGTCCGAACAATTATAAATCTTTATCATATCAGATTGCCTTCCTATCCATCCCGCGCCTTCCAAAAGGTTAACAAATGCTATATCTTTACTGTTTTTAATATTATGCATTCTTATTGTTTGGGATGTCACAACCTCATCTCTACTTTTTGTTGTTTGCCCACTTCCTGTAGTAATTTGATAACTAGATTCAATAATTACATAAGGGTCTTCCTTGTTAGGTATTACAAAATCCATATTCCTTTCTACCCAATTTATAACCTTTTCATGCTCATACCCCACACCATATTTTTGTTTTATTTTCTCTAGTTTTTCCATTATCTTGCACTCAACATGGTCTCCAACATAATTGTTATACTTTCCATCTTGCCTAGCCTTTATTAATCTTTTTAATCTGTCCTTATCCTCCATTTGCTTCATAACTTTATGGTCAATAGTTATATAATCCAGATAATATTTAGGTATAAACTCTTTATATCTTTGATCATTTTTACCATTTAAAAACAGATTGCATATTTTATCGCAAAATTCATTATTACCAAGCATTTCTTTTCTAATTCTCTTTATGTCCCATTCACTCGTAACATCCACATAATCCCATCTTCTAATCATTGTTACTATTCGTTTAAATTTTTCACTTGATAATCCAATCAATGAAAGTATATCTATAAGAGAATCATCATATTTCTTAACATATGAAACTAGTCCATCTCTTGTATCAATACCACCTATACTGGCATATAGGTCACCTACTTTTTTATCTATAAACTCGTTATATTCTATTTCAAAAGCCTCATCAACATAAAACATAGTCATTGTTTTTTTAAATTCTTCAAATGAGCACTTTTCTGGTTTTAACATAAAAATCCCCCCGATGTATACTTACCTACATCATAATTATACATCAGAAGGGGTATATATTAAATACTCTTTTTATTTAACAATGCCAATTCACAAATTCCAATAAACTCTCTGCTTTTGATTTAGAGAGTTGCAAAATCAAACTTTATAAATTATAATATAATTATACTTTTAAGGAGTGATAATATTATGCAAGGTGGTAAACGTAAGGGTTCGGGGCGTAATTCACTCCCTCAGACAGATAAAAAAATTGGTTCTACAATATACGTAGCAGGTGAACTTAGAGATGGTATTAACCGCTATGCCATTGGTGACAGCTTTTCTGAAAAATGCAATTCTTTATTGGAAGCTCAAGTTGAACTACTTAAGGACAATTTAAATCAACGGGTAAGATTTATTGATTTATTTGCAGGTTTAGGTGGTATTAGGCTTGGTTTTGAACAAGCATTTACTAATAAAGGCTTAGAAACTGAATGTGTTTTTAGCAGTGAAATTAAAACCCATGCTATTAAAGCTTATAAAAATTATTATCACGAAGAAAACGTATCTGGAGATATTACACAAATTAAAATTAGTGATATTCCGGATTTTGAATTCCTCCTTGCCGGATTTCCGTGCCAGCCTTTCTCATTTGCTGGAAAAGGACTTGGTTTTGCAGATACTAGAGGAACTTTGTTTTTTGAGATTGAAAAGATTTTAAGCAATAAAAAGCCTTATGGTTTTCTTTTAGAAAATGTTGAGGGGTTAGTTACTCATGATGATGGGAAAACATTAGCTGTTATAATAGACAAATTGGAAAAACTAGACTATGAGGTAATTTACAAACTAATTGATAGTAAAGATTTTGGCTTAGCTCAGTCTAGAAAAAGAGTATACCTAGCCGGAACTAAAAGACAGAAAATTAGTCTTGATGATTTTGATTTAACTTCATCCTTATTATGTGATATATTAGACCAAGATTTGCCTACTATTAAATCTAATTTCACAAGAAAACTTTTTAAGAATTTCAAGCCTGAAGAAGTTGTAGGAAAGGCTATAAAAGACAAACGCGGTGGCTCTGGAAATATTCACAGTTGGGAATTTGAGCTTAAAGGAAAAACATCCAAAGATCAACGCAACTTGCTAAATTTATTGCTTAAAGAACGAAGGAAAAAGATATGGGCCAAAGAAATCGGCATTGATTGGATGGACGGAATGCCTTTAACTATAACTCAAATAGAAACTTTTTACAAAAATCCAAATCTACAAGAATTACTAGATGATTTAGTAGAAAAGAAATATTTAACTTTAGAACATCCACGAAAATTAGAAGATGAGAAACGAATTCCTGATACTTCTAAACCTAAAGGATATAACATTGTTGCAGGTAAACTTTCATTTGAATTTACAAAGATTCTGGATCCTCAAAAACTAGCACCTACTCTCGTAGCAATGGATGTTTCACATATAGGTGTTATTGATAAAGGCGGATTAAGGCGTTTATCTATACTTGAAGGACAACGTTTATTCGGTTATCCAGAAAACTATGATTTATCATTTCTAAAAGAATCAGAGGCTTTCGATTTATTAGGAAATACTGTTTGTGTGCCTGTAATTAGAGCTATTGCTGAACGATTAGCAGATTCATATAATAACCAATAGTAAAGAGAGGATCTAATATCCTCACTTTACTATTTCTATATTATCATATACATTTTGTCGTGGCTTTTGATATAATTTATTAAGGAATTAAAATGGATAGTTATTAACTGGAGGTAACCCTATGAATCACAAAATGAATACACTACCAATTTTATCAGCAATACTTACATCATCAATTTTTGGTTTAAGTTTTTTATTTTCTAAAAAAGCATTAAACATCGTAGATCCTTTTACTTTACTATCTTTTCGCTTTCTCGTAGCCTTTTTAATTATGTCCATACTTATATTCTTCGGGGGTATAAAAATAAATTATAAAAACAAAAATATAAAAAGCCTGCTTTTTCTCGGCCTTACGCAACCAATAGTCTATTTCATCTTTGAAACCTTTGGAATTCAGTATTCTTCCTCATCTCAAGCTGGTCTAATGATTGCACTTATTCCTATATTTGTAACCATTTTATCTGCGTACATTTTAAAAGAAACTCCATCAATAAAACAGTGTGGCTTTATATTTCTCTCTGTTAGTGGAGTAGTATTCATTGTACTTATGAATGGATCAAACTCTTCAGGAAGTTTATTGGGTGTATTTCTATTACTTGGAGCAGTGCTTTCTGCTGCAGTTTTTAATATCCTATCAAGAAAGTTCTCTGAAAAATTCAGCCCCATGGAGCTAACTTATGCCATGATGGCAATGGGCGCAGTGTTTTTTAATCTTGTTTCTGTATATAATCATATAAGATCTAACACATTAAACCAGTATTTCATGCCTTTAAAGAATATGGATTTTCTAATATCCCTCTCATATTTGGGAATATTGTCTTCCATAATTGCTTTCTTTTTGACTAACTTTACACTATCTAGAATAGAGGCTTCAAAATCTGCAATTTTTGCTAATTTATCTACTATTGTTTCAATAATAGCCGGAGTTGTACTACTTCACGAAAGTTTTAAATTGTATCACCTTATTGGATCTATTTTAATATTAGTAGGTGTTTGGGGTACAAATTACTTTACATGTAGAGGTGTTCTCCCAATTGAAGATTTCTCCACGCATTCTCACGACTAATAAAATTCAAGCTAAAATTAATAAATAGATTTAAACAAACAGAAATGCTAAGGGATATTAATCCTTTAGCATTTTTTTAAATTTTATATTCATTATTTTTGTAAAAGGATATTCAAATATTTTAAGTGATAGAACTAGGGCTAAGCCAACCGCAAGCAGCAGATAAATTATTTTCCAGCTATTAGGGAACATTTTAATTATATAATTATTTAATCTATAGTGATGGTATGTTGATAATACTAAATGATGTATAAAATATACCTGAAGTGTCCTAGATCCAAACTTTGTTATAAATAATTTACCTTTTGGAGTTATGTATATTATTGCCAGTGATATAATCGTAGATAATCCATAAAACATCAATCTATAAAAACCTCCATGTAGAGGCCTACCTAAAGATAAATAAGAATTACGTCCAGTTAAAAAACCTCTAAATGAATATATATCTTTTCCATATAAAATAATTATTATAAATAGTGTAGTTATAGAAATTAAGGATACCCATTTTAACCAAGAGCATTTTAGAATCTTAATCAAATGATTTTGCTTGAAATAATAACCAACTATAAAATATGGGAAAAAGACTAATATCCTTGATAAACTAAAAAGGTCTTTAACCGATACTAATTTATAATAACCTACCATAATTCCAATCAAAACAGAAAAAACTATTACGAATACAGGTTTAATATCTTTTAGAATATATGTAAAACAAAACCAAACACTCATTGCTAACAGATACCATGGAACACTGGGTTCTACTAAAAATTTGAAATCAACCTCTGAATTCCCAAACATATATTTGGTTAGCATAAAAAAGCAAAATTTCATTAATAAATATAGTGTGAAAAATGAAAATACTTTTTCTATACTAAGATGTTTTCCTTCAACAACTCTTTTAGAAAAATATCCTGAAACAAATATAAACAAAGGCATATGAAAAGTGTAGATAAAAAAGTATATATCTCTCATCATTGGCGAAGTAGATGTATAAAAGTCTACAGAATGTCCTACTACAACCAGGATTATTAACAATATTTTAAGATTGTCCCAAAAGAAAATTCTTCCTTCGCCATCCACTTTTAGTATTATATCATTCTCCATTATCATCATTCCTAACTATTTTGATTATTGGAACTCAAAAGAACATCCACAGCTATTTAATAATTACAGTAAAGGGAGTTATCGACAAATTATTCACTATGTTATCTTATTATATATTACATCTTAGTATAAATGTTATAATACATTAATATACTTAAAGAAATAATTCAAATTTTTCAAATAATAAACAAGTTGTTAGATAATCTTTGTAAATATGTACCAATCTATTATTTCAATTAAATAAATAGTAAAAACAGAAGATAAATTATCTTTATTTTTTTACTATTTAACTTATTAAACTTATAATAAACCCAAATTTGACATTTTTTTAACAAGTGTTACAATAAACATGAAATGCATTTCAAATTTATTGTTATTTTAGTAATATAATATAATTTATACATATATATATATGATACTTTCTTTTTTTGAAGTTTCTAGTTATCAACCATAATACTTACTTATATTTTGAGGAGGACTAAATATGCACACACTAATAAATGCTGATAACACTTGGGCATTATGGGCAATACTTACCGGTTTTGCTGCTTTAAGTATCTATTTAGAGCAAAAATACAAATGGGCTAATAAAATCACAGGTTGTGTACTAGCTTTATTATTCATGATGATACTATCTAATTTAAAAATTATTCCAACTGATGCACCTACATATGACAACGTCTGGGGCTACGTAGTACCCTTAGCTATCCCACTTCTCTTATTTAAAGCAGATGTAAAAAAAATTTGGAAGGATAGTGGAAGAATACTAGCAATCTATTTCATAAGCGGTATAGGAACTATAGCTGGTGCTATTATAGGCTTCCAACTATTAAAAAATCACATACCAGAATTAAATGTAATCGCCGGCATGATGACCGGAACATATACAGGTGGAAGTGTAAATTTTGCTGCTATGGCTGATCATTTTAATGTAGCTAAGGAATTAGCTTCAGCTGCTGTTGTAGCTGATAATCTTTTAATGGCATTATATTTCTTTGTTTTAACTGCAATACCTTCTATAGGATTCTTCAAGAAAGCGTACAAGCACCCTCTTATGGATGAACTAGAAAAAATTACTGATTCAAATAGCGAAAAAACACAAGCTGCCACTTTCTGGGGAGCTAAAGAAATATCATTACTCGATATAGCAACAGCAGTAGCTTCATCATTTATCATCGTTGCTGTTTCAACTATGATTGCTGATTTCTTTACTGGTATTATCCCTATTGGACCCGATTCAGGTTTAGGATTAAATCTATTAGTTGGTCTTGTAGGAAATAAATATTTAATCATAACAACTTTTACAATGCTTTTAGCTACTTTTTTCTCTAATTTCTTCGGAAATATTAAAGGATCACAAGAAATCGGTACTTTCTTAATTTATATATTCTTTTGTGTTATAGGCGCACCTGCTTCTATCTCATTAATAATTCACAAGTCACCTTTATTATTAGTATTCTGTTTAATAATAGTATTAGTTAATATGATATTCTCACTTGGCTTTGGTAAACTATTTAAATTTGATTTAGAACAAATTATATTAGCATCTAATGCAAATATTGGTGGGCCAACAACTGCAGCTGCAATGGCAATTGCTAAAGGCTGGGGAGCACTTGTAATTCCGGTTCTATTAGTAGGCACTCTGGGATACATTATTGGTAATTATTATGGAATATTCGTAGGAAACATATTATAAGTTCAATTAAGAGTTAAAAAGAGTAACGGATTTTATTGATGTTTAATATTAATAATTTAATCATTAATATTTTATATAATCAAAATATTTAATTGAAAGAAGGCTATATCATGATTTTTGACGCACATGCAGATATATGGACAGATGTAACTGTAGAAAGACAAAAGGGAATGAAAGATGTTTTCAAAACAAAACACATGGAAAAATTCAAAAAGGGTAATATTGGTGGAGGCATATTTGTTATTTGGATAGATCCTCCCTATGATACTGACCCTACAAAAAGAACTTTAGAAATAATTGAACATATGTCAGCAGAAATTTTAGACAACAAGGATATTTTCCATATTATCAAGGAAGGCAGTGACATTGACATAGCTTTATCTGAAAACAAAATGCCTGTTTTAATTGGTATGGAGGGATTAAGTGGGCTTGGACATAACTCAAATCTAATTTATGCTTTATATATGTTTGGTGTAAGGCATGCTATGCTTACATGGAATGAAACAAATGAATTAGCTACTGGAAAAGATGGTGATCCATCTAGAGGTCTTACAAAAGATGGTATTAAAACTGTTAAACTTATGGAACAATTAGGCATGATTGTAGATGTATCACATGCTAATGATAAAACCTTCTGGGAAATATTAGAAAACACTACAAAACCAATAATTGCTTCGCATTCAAACTGTAGAGCTATATGCAATGTTCCTAGGAATCTTTCCGACAAACAACTTAAAGCAATCGCAAGTAGAGGTGGCGTAGTTGGATTAAATGCTTTTGCAGATATAGTAGACATTGATCCTAAAAAGAGAGATATTCAGCATCTTGCAAATCATATTGATCATATGGTTAAAGTTATAGGTATTGATCATATAGGATTTGGTTTTGATTTTGATGATTATTTGGATCCTGCAACTATGTTAGCCTTTGCTGAAGGCGAGGAAGCAAATACTATAGGTTTTGAAAATGCTTCAAAAGCTCAAAATATGATTAAGATATTAAGAGAAAGAAATTATTCAGAAGAAGACATAGAAAAAATAAGCTACAAAAACTTCTTTAGAATAATGAAAGAAATCCTTTAAGATAAAGTATTTGTAGCATCTGTATTGATTTTTACACATCTATTTTTATAAGGGAGATGGCTTATTACCTCTCCCTTACACTATCTAGAAATATTTATTTTTATCTTTTGCATTTTTTTTAGAATGTCTAGAAAATCCGATTTCACTGGCAGCTTCTACCTTCATTTCAGCTAATTCTTTCTTTGTGTCTTGACCAAGTTTTTTACTTTTTTGATTATTCTTTTTGTCTATATGCGCCATTGTAGGATCCTCCTTTATTAAAAAAATTTGCATTTTAAAAATTTATATTTCAATATTAATATAACCAACTCTATGGAATGTATGTGAAAAAAATGCCTGCAAAACTTGTTTATTAAAAACAAATAAAAAAGCAAGTAAAATCTGAAAGCATATGCGTACAGATTTTACTTGCTCATTACTCAAATGTTCCCAGGACGAAAACTTTATTTTCATGAATCATTATTCTACCCTTAGCTATCACAGTATTAATATTAAAATCCTTCTCATTAACCAAAACAATATCTGCGTCGTATCCAATCTTTATCCTTCCTTTTGTTTTAAGTTTTAAGTGCTGTGCAGGATTTGATGTTATTACACTAATTGCATGCTCTACACTAATCTTTTCATTAACTATTGCATCTCTTACCTCTTTATATAAGGATTCACATTTTCCAACTTTAAGACCTATATAATCTCCACTTTCATCAAAGTCTGGAAGACTTCCCTGTCCATCAGAAGTAAAGGTTATGTTCTTAATATCCACACCTTCCTCTAGCATAATTTTAAGACCAGTACTACATTTGGTCTCTCCTTCTTGTAGAAATTTTTCTGTAGTGCTTGTAGTGAAATCTACATACCCACCTTTTTTTGCATATTCTAAGCCCTTTTGAAATAAAGATGGATTTCTATTCATATGGGTTGGAATAATTTGAGTCATTGGTATATCTGTTTCTCTAGCTATCCTATCCATATAATCAAGTTCACTTTTTCCATCACCCATATGAACATTAACGACCCCTGCTTTTCCAGATAAAATACCACCTATTCTTGCATCTGATACTAATTGTACAAACTGTTCAAAGGTTGAATGACTAGAACGATGGTCTGAAAGGGCTATTTCTCCAACACCAATAATTTTATCAATCAAAATTATATCTTCTTGCACATTTTCCATTATCGTCTTAACTGGCATCCTATAAGATCCTGTATATATGAAAGTTGATATTCCTTCTTCTTCAAGTGCTCTTGCCTTTGCAAGTAAAGACCTCATGTTTCTTGAAATTCCATCAGTGCCTAAACATCCCACAACAGTAGTTACACCTGCAGTTGTTAAATCCGATAATTTAATTTCTGGAGTCCTAGTTTTAAATCCACCCTCTCCTCCTCCGCCTAAAATATGAACATGTGAATCAATAAATCCTGGAAACACTAATTTTCCAGAGGCTTCTATTACTTTAACCTCAAACCCACAATTTTCTACATTAATATTATCCTCTATAAGCTCTATTTTATCACCACATATTAAAATATCTTTATTTCCTATATACTGTGGTGCATATACTTTTCCACCTTTAATCAAAGTTACCATGCTAATTCCCCTTTCATATAAGATCATAATAAGTAAAAGGAGGTAATTTCCTCCCCTCTTACTTACTATGATTTGTTCTTTTTAGCCTCTACTAAAACCCTATTGATACAGCTACAAACATTACAACTGAAGCTAATATAAATAATACACCTTGGAATTTTATTTGGAATTTCGCCCATTTACCCCAGTCTAATCTTGCAACACCAAGCACTGCCATGAGGCATCCTGAAGTTGGAACGATAAGATTTGTAAATCCATCCCCTAATTGGAAAGCAAGTACTGCAACTTGTTTACTTACACCTACAATATCTGCAAGTGGTGCCATAAGAGGCATAGTTATAGCTGCTTGACCTGACCCTGAAACTACAAAGAAGTTAAATACTGATTGGAATATATACATAAACCAAGCATTAAATCCTGCTGATAGGCCACCAAGTGCAGATCCCATACCATTAAGTATAGTATTTAATACAGAGTCATTTACAGGAGAAGCATCTCCAAGTACTAAAATAATACCTTGTGCCATACCTACTACAAGAGCCGCTCCAACTAAATCTTTTGCACCTTCTTTGAAGGAAATTGAAATATCATTTACGCTCATATTGTTAAGTTTAAATATTACAGCAATAATGCCTGAAACAAGTCCCATGGTAAAGAATATTGTTGCAATCTCTGGAATGTAGAAACCATATTTACTAACACCATATACAACCCATATAATCCCCAGTAATATGGTAAGAAGAACTAATTTATGCCCAAATGTAAACCTAACATCCTTAATATCTTTCCCCTTAAAATCATCTCTATAAAAAGCATCTGACTCGTAAGCTACTGAGGATGTTGGATTTTTTCTAATTTTCTTAGCATAAAGCCATGTATATCCTATACCTATTGCAGTGAAAAATACCCATAAGATGATTCTAAATCCTGCGCCAGATAATACTGGTATACCTGCTATTCCTTGGGCAATAGCTACACTAAACGGATTCATCCAAGACGTTGCAAACCCTATTTGCGTTGCAACGTAAGTAATCATTATACCAACTATTGCATCATACCCCATAGCTATTATAAGCGGCACAATAATCATAGCAAAAGGAATTGCTTCTTCCCCCATACCAAACACAGCACCTCCTGCTGAAAACAACGCGAAAATTACTGGTATTAGTATAACTTCTTTACCTTTAGTTTTACTTATCATTGAAAGAATACCGGCTTCTACAGCACCTGTTTTGAGTATAATTCCAAATGCACCACCAACAACTAAAATAAATGCTATAACACCTACTGCACTTCCCCACTTGTCGCCTTTTACAAGACCTTCAAACATATAGTTAAGAAAACCTACATCTCCACCACTTTTAAATAAACTAATCCCTTTTCTTGCTCCCTTCGAAACAAATTTACCATATTCTTGAACTACCTTAAATGATAACTTATCTCCATTTTTTATTTCTACGGCCCTAGCCTTGCCCTTATCTATTTTCCCTAAGGGTTCTTCTACCCCTTTTTCAAGTAACAATGTTTCATCACCTGAGGCGTCAATAACATAGTTTTTACTATCTAACGTAAAAGAAGCACTTTCTCCATCCGCAACTTCTGCAATTAATTTATCGCTTACATCATAAGCTTTATAATTAACCTCAAATCTACCTAAAGGTAAGATATAAGTTAATAATGCCGCCAGTAAAACAACAAAAAATATAATTACATAAGTATCTGGCATTTCAAAAGACCATTTTTTCTTTTTATTTTGTTCCAATTCAATTCCCCCTTTATTTTATATATCTTATTTATTTTATATATCTTATATTATAGCAATTTTTATGCCAATTATTATTTTTACAAAATTCAGTTAACTGCTTATATATGTTAATAAAAATTCAGTTTAATGGTTTATTAAAAATAAATGGTCACCATTAAATACCCATACAGTATTAATGGCGACCATTTAAAGATATAATCGACAATTTCAATATATTAAATTTGGTTTAGTTTTTTTAATACTACCTTTTTACCTAGTTCTGTTAGACACGTACCTTTTTTCCCTTTGCCTTTTACAATTAAACCCTTTCTTTCTAATCTTTCTAATCGAGTTCTTACCATTGATTCACTCATATTATAATTAGTTTCCTTACTATCTTCGGCAATCATCTTTCTTCCCACAATTATATTTTTACTACTCAGTTTATATATATGCATTAGTATGTAATCAAGCTCTTTATCTAAATATCCAATATTTATAGGATGCTCATTTAAACTATCATTTTTAGTATCATGATTTTGAAAGAAATTCATATCTGGTAATTCATTTACGGTTATAATATTACTATTTCTTATTGCAAGCATATAGTTTATGGTATTTCTAAGTTCACGAACATTTCCATACCAGTTATACTCCTTTAATATTTCAATTACCTCACTATCAATTTCAATGTTTTCTGTGCTTTCCATATTTATAAAACATTTTATAAGTGGCTCTATATCTTCTTTTCGTGCGCGAAGAGGCGGGATTTTTAAGTACCCAACCTTTAATCTGTAGTATAAATCCTTTCTAAACTTTCCATTTTCCATCATTTCAAATAAATTTTTATTAGTAGCTGCTATAACATCTGCATCTACAGGAATTATGCTGTTCCCACCTATCCTCATAACTTCTTTTTCCTGAAGTACCCTAAGTAATCTAGCTTGAACTTTTAATGAGATATCGCCTATTTCATCTAAAAAAATAGTTCCACCACTGGCCTGTTCAAAAAGACCAGGTTTGCCACCTTTTCTTGCTCCTGTAAATGCTCCATCCTCATATCCAAATAATTCACTTTCGATAAGTTCCTCAGGAAGTGAGCTAAAGTTTACAGCCAGGAAAGATTCCGTGCTGCGCCTTGAACTTTTGTGCAGCGCACTAGCAAAAAGCTCTTTACCTGTACCGTTTTCACCTTCAATTAATACCGTTAAATCGGTTTTAGCCAGTCTCTTGCCAATATCTTTTATCTTTTGCATCTTTAAGTTATCTGTTATAATATCATCAAATGAATACTTGGCAACAAATCCCTTTATTATAAGATTCTTTTCTCTGCTATGATTTATTGTATCTTGGTAACTTTTAAATACTGCTACAGTATAATCATTGTCATCAATTTTAAATTTATTAACTGATAAATCTGTGCCCTCTAGATTGATTTTCTTTTCATCGAGTTCTCTATTATCCATAAGATATTCTAAAAGATTTTTATTAAATATCACATTTTTAAGTCTTTTTCCTATCAATTTGTTGTTATTCATTTTTAAACTATTTTTTAATTCTTCGTTAAATACATTTATTATTCCATGTTTATCATACACAATTAGCCCTTGCTGTAGACCATCAATAACCTTATTAAGATGTGAATTCATCTTAATTATTTTGTTATTGTACTTGCCCAATTTCTTAGCAATATTAATTATTTTAAAAAGATAATTTTGGGAAAAAACACAAGACTTTTCTTCCAATAAATTTAGTTTAACCAAAATTTTTATTATTGTAGTAGAATCCATTATTCTTGGTCCAATATTATAGATTTTTTCTATAAAAGATGGTACTTTATCTTTCTCACCAGGAGTTATTGCTATTTTGACTCCTTCGTCTGTCGATGATATTCCTGGATAATATGGTATACATTTAATGTGATCAATACCTAATTCCTTGAATATTTCTATGATTTCATAGGTAGTCTCTTTTGCGTCATTTACAAATAATACTTCAGTATCTTCCGGTATTAAAAATATGTCATCAATATTATCATAGCTTATAGTCCTCTTTGCAATTATAATATCACAACTGGTATTTAACAAATTCTTTTCAATTAACTCCTGCCTTACAAGTTCTCCTGAAAGAATTACTAAATCATCCTGGATTATGTGAAGAATTTCATCCTCATCTATAGCATAGCTACTTATAGATTGCATTCCTATGTATTCTTCAAGCTGTGCAAGCAATGCTATTTTTGTATTTTCAGAACCAGCAACTAAACTTATACCTCGAATCATATGTATTCCCCCATTAGTAATAAATAATATTTATTATATTATACACCATGTTATAAAAAATTTATCAAAGTATATCTCTACACTTTGATAATTTCTCACTCTATATATAATAAAATTACTTATGCACCAATACTTATAATAGCAAGCTAATCCAGAAATGCAGCTGTTTTAAGTATTAAAATCCCCACTTTAATGTTTTTGATTAGTGATACCTGGTTTAATTCCTTCAACAGATGGTATTTTATTTTCGTTACTAACATTTTTTGCATAAGATATTTTTGTGCTTACCGGCTTAATATCCATAGAAACATTAAGATATGAATAATCATCTATGTTTCCATCTGAATATTTCCAATAACCTTTAGTATCTTTTGTTTTTCTAAAATTTATCTCAAATCCTCTTCCTTTTTCATCAAAGCTATAACTTTTTATACAATTTGCTGTATTATCCACCAAGTCATAACTAATAAAATTTTTTACAGGTGAATGTGAAGTAAACACTCCAGAATTTACTGGTACTGTATAATCTCCGTATTCGTAACCATTAGTCAAATCTTTACTATCATTAATATTAAATTCCTTTGTACCTAGATTTAAGCTATCCCCTTTTACTATATAACTTATGACAACATCTTTAATGTTACTCCTGGTAGTTGAAGTGTTTTTTAAACTCTTAGACAAGTCTACTACAGTAACTCCACCTTTACCCATAACTTCTAAGCTCTTTGTTGCATTATTGAATACTAAAGCAGTATTTTCATCTACACCAAAAGTCATATCATATTTGTCTTCTTTATCAAAAGCTGCTTTAACAAGTCTTCCAAGTCTAGCTTTTTTATCGAAATGTTGGTCAATTATTCCAAATCTAAAAAATCCTAATCCTTTTTCAAGGTATAAAGGACCATATTCCTGTTGGTCTGAATCTACATACGTATTGGTAAATCCATCATTTAATGCACCAACACTATCCCCTCCGCCTATCATAGTTTCACTCATAATAGCTGCACCAGCACTTGTTCCTCCAATCACTGCCCCATTTTTATATATTTCCCAAATTGAATTCAAAGCTTTTGTGTTGCTTCCGTCAGCATTTAATAAAACCTTTGTAATTCTTGTCTGATCTCCCCCAACAAACCATATACCTGTATATCCCTTAATTTCGTCTGATATTTCGGTTTTATTTGCATTTTCAATCCATTTAGATTCGTCTTCTGGGGTGTTTTTATCATCTTTACATGCTAAAGATATTATTTCAATATTTTCTTCTTTTAATCCGTAATTTACCAAATCATGTTTAAAAGCATTGGAGCTGTTAAGATTACCACTTGCCGCAGGGATAATTCCTATTTTAGCATCTTTTATGCCATCTGCTAAATCTATGAATTTATTATAAACATCTGCGTTACTACTTCCAAGCGCTCCTCCAATAGCCATAATACTTCCTTTAATATCCATTGGAACTGAAGCTTGCAGCATAGTCTTAGCTTTCCAGTTCTCACCACCTGCTGTATCTTCCTTAATGCTAACAATCACAGGAACTATACTCATGGATACCTTCAACGCAGAGTATTGGTCTATATTACCATCTACATACTTCCAATATCCCTCTGTATCTTTAGTTTTTCTAAAAGTTATCTCATAACCATCGCCTTTTTCATTAAAACTATAACTCTTTACAGAAGATGCCCCTGCATTATCAACTAAGTCATAACCCAAAAGATTTTTAATTTGACCATATGAAGATAATACACCAGTATTTATAGGTGGTGTGAAGCTATAATATTCATAACCATTTGTAGCATCTTTCTTTATATCGGGTATAATTTTATTATTACTAAGATTAAGTGTGTCGCCTGCGGTCATATAGCTTATAGTAATATCATTCATAGATGGCTTTCCATTAATCTTATTCATAGTCATTTTTGAATAGTCAATTACAGTTAATCCACTTTTACCGACTACTTGTAAGGTTTTCATAGAATTATTTACTACCATGGCAGTGTTCTCATCTACCCCGTAAGCAAAATCATTTTTATCTCCCTTTGCATAAGCAGAGCTTATTAGTCTACCTATTCTTGCACGCATATCAAAATGTTGATCAACCATACCATACCTAAAAAAGCCAAGACCTTCAGTTAAATATACGCCATCATCATCATTCCCTGTATCTTTATCTATAATTCCTTTATCAAGAGCACTTAAGCTATTTCCTCCTATAATCATAGTACTGCTCATTATAGCCGCCCCAGCACTTGTTCCGCCAATAACTGCACCTTTTTTATATATTTTCCAAATCGAATCTAATGCCTTTGTGTTGCTGCCATCTTTATTTTTTAATGTGCTCATTATCCTAGTCTGATCTCCACCTACAAACCATATTCCGCTTAAATGTTTTATCTTTGCAGATATTTCTTTGTTATTTCCATTTGTAGACCACTCCGCTTCATTCACATCTTTTGTAGTTTTATCATCCTTTACCGAAATAGGAATTATTTCAATATTTTTAGCCTTTACTCCATAACTAATTAGTTCATTTGTAAACTGTTTGCTATAAAAAACAGGTTTTGAGCTTGCTGCACCTATTATACCTATCTTTGCATTTTCTACACCTCCAGCTAATTCAATAAATTTATTATAAATATCCTTATTGCTACTTCCTAAAGCTCCACCCACAATAACTAGGCTTCCTTTTATGTTACCCTTATTTGCAGAAATGTTGCTTTTAGCTAAAGCTACAGAGTAATTTGAAAATACCAGCAGAAATGATAAAATAAATGATATGAATTTCTTTTCCATAAAGACTCCCCCTTTTATAATAATCATACTAACTACCAATATATAGCAATTATCGTGCCATATTTATTACACTACCTCAAGCCATACCTTAGACAATTGGCTATTATTTATTGGTCAAATGGTGACCAGTTAGCCTAACTGATGGCATAATAGAAATGGATGAAACCCTTTTTAGAACTTGGGGGGGAGTGAAACTAACTAGAAGTTATTGTTTGCTAATCTTAATAGTGTAAACACTATCCAAAAAAAACAGGGATCTTTAATCATTTACGGATTAAAAATTTCTGGCTTTTAATATAGCTTTTTTATCGCTTCGTCTCTTTTATGCACATAGTTATATGTTAGTTCATATAAGATGGAGATGGAGCAGGGTACCTTGCTCCATATGCAATACTTGCCGTAGCAAAATAAACTGATTTTAGGCATTTTGTTGTTATTTCAAACAATACTCCCGCCACAGATAAAATTAAAACTATACTTAAAGACCTTATGAAATCTGAAATATCAAAGCATGAAAAAGATGCACAAGGTAATAAGACTTTGCAAAGTTACATTACTTCTTTAAGTATGCAAGTTGAAAAAGGATCACTTGGAGTAGGTAGTGTGCCTTATCTAATTATAGTTGCAGAACGTCATGGGATACCACCAATAGAACAAATTTCAGAAAAAATGATTGATATAGCTAAAAAGAACCTTGGTAATAAGGCAAAATTAAAAGTTGGTGATTCAGAGTGTATGCCTTGGGCAAATAATACTTTTGATGTAATTGTATGTAATGCATCATTTCATCATTATCCAAACCACAAAGATACGTTATTAGAAGTGAATAGAGTATTGAAATCTAATGGAACATTAATTATTGGAGATCCAACTGCACCAGTAGTTATTAGACAAATGTTAAATTTATATCACAAAATAGGCAATACAGGAGATTATAAAATATATTACGAAAAAGAAGATGTAGTGGTATAACAATTACCGACCTAAATTTGATAATGGGAAACCTGTAAGCTATTATATAGAAAACGCAGTTTTTATTGGTTTAACTTTTTTTGCTGCGTATCATACAACTACACAACACAGTTTACCTATTTTTTTGACTATATGTAGTTTTTTAAGCTTCAATGCAGTTATTACGCACATTCGAGGAGCTATCATTACAAAAAAATACTCACCTGGGATGATAACAGGAATTATATTTCAAATTCGTGTTGCAATAATCAGTTATGTTGTAGTTTTAAAAAATGGTTATTTGAATATTCGATTAGTAATTATTTGTTTCCTTATAAGTCCTTTACTTGAGGTTATATTTTCTTTTAGACCAGTAAAAAAATCAACGCATGGTTATATAGAAAAATTATCTTTACCTTTCAAAAAAATATTTTTAATATTTTTTAAATTTAAAATAAAATTCATTATTCTATTTTACAGCCATAGTGAATATTAATGGGAAAACTAAACATGGAAAAGAAGATACTTAATAAAATGATAGAGAATAATGATGGGGTTCTTTCAAATGATTTTATATTAAACCAAAGTAGAATAGTGGACAAGCTTATAATAGATTATAAAAAGAAAAAAACTAATTATAAATTTAATTTAGTTTTTTTCCATTATTTAGTCACGGGGAGAATTATTAAATGCAGAATATAAAAGCAATAAGTTTGAATACCATAAAGTTGTAATTAAGGTCAGAAAAACAAATTCATTAATTATGACTTATTATAAATAGAATTAAAAAGCAAAGTGAAAGTAACATAATACCAATTGAGTTACTTTCACATTGAGTCTATAGGCTAGATGTGCATAAACAACAAATGCAAAGGCACAAGGGACTCCTTATTACCTTCGCATTTAAAAACTAGTCCACAAAACAGGTTAATAATAGATTAACTTAAGTTAACCGCCGTTACAAAACCAGGCATCATATACGATTTTCACTAATCTCATCTTTATAGTGTAAATGACCCCAAGAACACATTGCTTCTAAAATTGGCATTAGAGATAATCCTTTTTCTGATAAAAAGTATTCAACCTTTGGCGGAACTTGGTGATATTCTTTGCGAACTATAATATCATTTGTTTCAAGCTCCTTAAGTTGAGAACTTAACATCTTATGAGTAATACCTTTAATACATTTTTTTAATTCTCCATAACGCAAAATTTTACGTCCTGATAACCAAAACATTATTGTCATTTTCCATTTGCCACTAAATATAGACAATGTATATTTAAAGGGTGCTGAGTATACCTCTTCTTCTTGATCCATATCATTACTCTCCTTTTAGTTAGTATCTTACATTAAAGTTCATACTATTATTATTAGCATACTAAATATATAATAGTATATATACAGATTCTTTACAAAGTAAATTAATTATTAGAAACTTATAATACAGTTAGGTTATTTATATGCACTACCAGTTTGTGACTTATATCATAATAGTGGATTTAATAAACTCACATTAAATAGTTTGACGATAGACGGTCTACATCCTAATCTTTTAGGAATGATTGAAGAAGGAAGTTATTTATCCGGATTTATTTCAAAAGTTTAATATATATTAGTTACATAATAGAAATAATTCTTAGTGGTATGCAATTACTGAAATTTTCATTTTTTAATTTTAAATAAGCTAAATGTATTATTAGATTTTTGAACCTGATCGTTGTTGTAGAAAAATATAGTATATCATACAGTATAGAATTTTCGAGAGTACTCGGATTTTTAGAGGAGGAATATTATGACACAAAAAAAGTCGGATTTACCTAAACGTCTTCAACTTCTTAAAGAAGCATATTTAAAGGTTAAGCCAAGTATTACCATTGGTCGTGCCTTAGCATATACTGAAATTGCAAAAAAGTATCCTGACCTTCCAAGGAATGTGCTCCGGGCCAAAGGATTTAGAAGAGCATGTGAAACTGCGCCGCTGCTTATACAAGAACATGAGCTTATAATAGGCCACCCTTGTGGTAAACCACGTGCAGGTGCCTTTTCACCAGATACCGCATGGGAGTGGGTTCGTGATGAACTAGATACTATCAGTACTAGATCACAGGATCCTTACTTCATAAGCGAAGAAGACAAGAAGATTATGCGAGAGGAATTGTTTCCATTTTGGAAAGGTAAATCTCTAGCGGAGGAATGTGAAAAAGCTTTTCGCAAAGAAGATTTGTGGGAATTCAGCTCCGAAGCATGTATAAGTGATTTGACTTATCATATTACTAGCGGTGGTGGAGATACTAGTCCGGGCTATGATATTATCCTTTTTAAAAAGGGCATTTGTGGAGTTAAAGCTGAAGCTGAAGCTTATCTTGCCGGCTTATCAGCTGACAAGGCTTATAACAAAGATAAAATCTCTTATTATAAAGCTGCAATAGAAACCTGCGAGGGAATTCTTACCTATGCCGCTCGTCTTTCAGCCTACGCATGGAAACTGTCAGAAAAGGAACAGGATCCTAAACGTAAAGCAGAGCTTAAAAAAATTTCAGAGGTCAATGCCCGTGTTCCGGCGAGTCCTCCTAAAACATTTCATGAGGCATTGCAGTCCATTTGGACAATACAGTCACTGTTTTTAATGGAAGAAAATCAATCTAGTACATCACTAGGCCGTATTGACCAGTATGTGCTTCCTTGCTATATGTCAGATATTGAAAGCGGAATTTTAGACAAACAGCAGGCTTTTGAATTGATGGGTTGTTTCATGATCAAATGTTCAGAAATGATTTGGTATACACCGGAAGCCAGCTCCAAATATTTCGCGGGATATATGCCTTTTATTAACATGTGTGTAGGTGGACAAAAACGTGAAGGAGGAGACGGCACAAACGAATTAACCTATTTGATTATGGATGCTGTTGAAAAAGTTAAGATATACCAGCCGTCCCTTGCCTGCCGTATCTACAATCAGTCTCCACATCGTTATTTAGAAAAAATTGTGGATGTTATTAAAGCTGGCGGTGGTATGCCTGCATGCCATTTTGATGATGCACATATCAAAATGATGCTTAGGAAAGGTTTTGATTTTGAAGATGCTCGTGACTATTGCCTTATGGGATGTGTGGAACCACAAAAATCGGGACGTATCCACCAGTGGACAGCCGGCGGATTTACACAATGGCCTATCACCATTGAAATGGTATTTAATCGTGGCATTCTTAAGTCGTACCCAAGTAAGCAGTGGTTAGACACCGGAGAACTTACGGAATTAACCACTTATGAACAATTTGATGCTGCAGTTAAAAGACAGCTTGATTATCTGCTGGAAATGAATTCCAAAGGAACTGTTCTAACGCAGAAAGTTTTCAGAGATGTTACACCTACTCCCTATATGTCACTGTTTGTTGACGGTTGTATGCAGACCGGTAAAGATGTGACTGCAGGTGGCGCCGTTCTTTATGAAGGACCAGGAACAATATTCGCGGGACTAGGTACTTATGTCGACAGTATGGCTGCGATTAAAAAACTTGTTTATGATGATAAAAAGTACACTCTTGCAGATATTAAAAAAGCCCTTGATGCAAATTGGGAAGGTTACAAACAAATACGTCGTGACTGCCTTGATGCACCTAAATACGGTAATGATGACAACTATGCAGATCTGATTGCCAGAGGAATCGTCGATTATACTGAACATACAATAAACCAGCACAAGTCACTTTATGCAAGACAGATCCATGGAACTTTGTCCCAATCCTTTAATACACCTCTAGGAAGGATGATTGGTGCAACCCCTAATGGGCGTCTTTCCGGTTTACCACTATCTGACGCAATAAGCCCTTCTCAAGGAGCTGATATAAAAGGACCAACGGCAACCATAAAATCAGAATCCAAAATTAATGTTGAATCAATGAGTCTTGGAATGGCTCATAACTTTAAGATATCCAGTAGTTTTTTGGATAATCAGGAAGGTAGGGATGGTTTAATTACCCTGCTACGCAGCGCCTCCATTATGGGCAATGCGCAGATGCAATTCAATTGCGTAGATAATAAAACATTAAAGAGAGCCCAACAGCGCCCTGAAGATTATCGAGATCTTATTGTACGTGTTGCCGGATACTGTGCCTTTTTTGTTGAACTTTGCAAGGAAGTACAGGATGAAATAATCAGCCGTACAGTAATTGAATAAACTAGATCAAACGGGAGGTTAGGTATTGTGAGCAATGAGAATGTAGCTACAATTGAAAAAAAAGCAATGATTTTTAATGTACAAAAATACAATGTGTATGATGGACCGGGAGTAAGAACACTGGTGTTCTTTAAAGGATGTCCACTTCGTTGCAAGTGGTGTGCTAATCCTGAAGGATTGGAACAAAAATATCAAGTTATGTTCAAAAGAGACTCATGTACTGATTGTGGTGCTTGTGTCTCTGTTTGCCCAGTTTCAATACATACTATTTCCAAAGAGCTAAAACATGAGGTGAATCATAACATTGATTGTATAGGTTGCCGTAAGTGCGAGGATATTTGTCCTGAGTCTGCATTATCTATTGTGGGAAATTTGAAAACAGTTTCGGAAATTATGCAGATTATTGAAGAAGACCGTGAGTTTTATAACGTTTCAGGTGGTGGAGTTACGCTAGGCGGCGGTGAAGTTTTAATGCAACCTGAATTCGCAACCGATCTGCTTATGACATGTAAGCAGGAAGGAATCAATACTGCCATTGAAACTTGTGGATATACAACACTGGAATCAATACTTACGGTTGCTAAGTTCACTGATTTATTCCTTTTTGATATAAAACACATTGATCCTGAATGCCACTATAAGCTGACGGGAGTACGTAATAATCAAATTTTAAAGAATTTGAAAGAACTTCTAAGCCGTCGGTATAACGTAAAGGTGAGAATGCCTCTGTTAAAAGGCATAAATGATAATCAAGATGAGATTGAGAGGGTAATTGCCTTTTTAATACCTTTTCGTGATTATAAAAATTTTAAAGGCATAGATCTACTTCCTTACCATAAATTAGGTGTAAGTAAGTATACAAAATTAGGTAAAGAGTATCCAATAAAGGAAGATCCAAGTTTAAGTAGGGATGAACTAGATATGATTGAGAGCTTGGTTAAAAAATATGAATTTCCAGTTAAAGTTATCAAACATTGATAACTTATTGTTAGAATAAAAAATAGATTGAGAATACATTTTAACAGTATATTAATATTCCAAAAGTAACACAATAGTAATTGAGTTACTTTCACTTTGGGGGTAATAGAATAAATTTGTTAGAACGCCGTATGAGCTGGAAACTCTCACGTACGGTGTGGAGCAGGGGAAAAGGTGGAGATAATTTCAAAGCTTTACCTATTGCTATAATAGTCTTCACCAAGTAAGCTCAAACGGATGCTAAAAAATTAGAATCTTGTAGTTTAGATAAAAAAACAAAAGAACTGCTAAAGATAATAAGACCAGCAGCTTCCGCCTCTTCCAAAGATATAAACTTAGTTTTAGACAATTTTACACTTGATTTTTCTATTTTGATTTTATTTTTCGGTATATTTCTAAGGAAATTGCTTTATTAAACATATCTGTATTACTTCCTGCTGCATCATAATTTCCAATAGGCCTTGTGTTTATATCTCCTTTAAATGTTCCACTAAGTTCTTCCATATATTTATTAGCTAATATAAAATCTTTGAGAAAATATTAAAATAACACTGGTATATTTAATATTCCCCTTAAATATATCACCATTTTGGTAACAAATGTCTTAACGTATAAAATTAGTGTTTCGCTGTTACTTCTTTCTTATTAAGCTTCATTTCTAACAGCTTTTATTGATTCTTTTGTTTTTTCTAGTAATATTAAAAACAGATCTTCATCTTCCTTAATATCTTGAGGATATGTTACAAATACATTTGATAAATAGTATTCTTTCAATTTAGGTTCTTTTAATTTTAAATCATTAAAACAAACCTCTACTTTACCACTTATTTTGTCTTTGTTTTCTATGCTAGCAAAAGGTAATACCCCTATAAAATTTTGAAAAGCATAGGGGATAAAAATATCTGTATCCCAAAAAATACTTTTTAAATTATCATAAATATACTCTGAAAGATTATTATATTCGTTATTAATTTCATTTGAAAAAGCTTTTACTGGTTTATAAAAAGTTGTCATCATAATAGACACACTATATTTTCCCTTAGTAGCTTTTTTAATTTCTGATTGTATAAAGAAAGGTAAATTTAAAATCACCTTATTTTCTATTAGATTCGTGGATATCTTTAATAGTTTTAAAATCTTATTATTAAATATTTCATCCTCAAATGGCTTCAACATATAGTCAGAAATCCCTTCAGATATTCCTTTAATAAAAGTATTCCTATGATTATTTGCAGTCATAATCATTATTGGAACTACTTTGTTTTTTTCTCTTAATCTTTTAATAAGTTTAAATCCATCTTCATCCTTTAAATCAATGTCCATTATAATAAGATCTGCACTATAGTTGTTCAGTGCCAAAGCATTAAAAAACTCCATAGAATTGGATGCTTCGTACACAGTATATTGATTTGTATGTAAAAGCAATTTTACCCTTGATCTTATTGATTTAACGTTATCTAATATGAAAACTTTCAAGGTATCATTCATTTTAAATCATCCCCCATCTCTGTTATTTATATTAACAAAAAATGTTTCTAGTGTAAATGTTTTTCTCTAAGCTACTTCACCTGTATTAGTATCTATAGTGACTGCTAATTCTGTAATTTTTTAAAATTTCATCCATAACCCAATTAGTTCTCGCGGCACTAATCCCTTTACTTTTGCATACTTCCAAGCCATTAAGGTCATTTACTATACTTTGTATCAATTGCTGTTGAATATGTAATGGTTTTTTGATATGTATTTCCGTAATACCATCCAGAGTTGTCAGTAAAACCGGCTCTGCTCCAAACGTTGAAAAGGATATTTTTCCTTTGCTTCCGACAATCTCATTCATGTCATAATCAGAAAAGCTTGAAAAGCACCATATCCCTACTCCCTTGACTCCTGAAGCAAACGACAGGGAAGCTGTAACAATATCTTCCGCCTCATACAAATTGGCTTGATTGGCTGCATAACCACTTGCTTCCTTGATAGGTCCCAAAATATAATCTAAAACATCCAGGGTATGAGAAGCAAGATCGTGAAATTCTCCTCCACCTGAAATTTCAGGGTTAACTCTCCATGGCATCTTGCCAGAATTCAAGTCAATTTGGATAGGTCTCCTATATAAGGTAATTGAAACAAATCGTATTTCTCCAATTTCTCCGGAATCAACTAGTTCCTTAACCTTATTAAAGCGGTCCAAAGCCCTTCTGTAATATGCAACAAATAATGGTACTCCAGCATTCTCACACGCCTGAATCATTTCCGTACATTCCTCAAAATTCCGTGCCATTGGTTTTTCAACATACACAGGCTTTCCTGCTTGTGCACATTTAATTGTATATTCCTTATGAAATGCAGGGGGAGTCGCTATGTAAACTGCATCCACATCAGGGTCATTTATCAATTCATCAGCATTATCATACCACTTAGGTACATTGTGACGCAGTGCATAATCCCTAGCCAAATCTCCATTGCGGCGCATTACTGCTACTAATTGTGAATGTTTTGATTTTTGAAATCCAGGTCCACTCTTAACCTCGGTAACGTTCCCACATCCAATGATTCCCCAACGTATTGTCTTCATTTTAACCCATCTCCTCAAGATATCTAGTGTACATGCTTGTACACTGATTAATTTTACTTGTTTTATAAAAAGACTATCTATAATCCTTTTTATTATTAGAATATTTTAACATGATTATATCAAAGTTGTTAGTTTGTTTCTATGGTAGTCTACTACCATTTTATCTTTATCCTTTCTTAAAGTTAAGGAGTCATTTTTTATAATTTATATTTTGTGTTTATTTTTGTTATAATTAGTAATTAAAGACATTGATAACATATGTTGAATTTAATGCAGTTTTTTATGCTCACCTTAGTTTATTCTTTTTCCAAACTTATTTATAAAATCTAAATCCTCATAACCTTCCTCTATATAATAACTTTTTTTCTTGTTATTACTGATAATTTCAATAACAGGTTCTTTCTTAGAAATATAGATTTCCACTTTATCTCCATCTAATTCATAAAGTATAATTCCATATGCATCTTGATTCAGAAAGCTATATTGGATGTCCTTAAATTGAATTTTTCTTAAGATAAATGAATTAAGATATTTCTCTACTTCATTTATCTTTTTTTCTTTTGATGTTGTAGACATGTTAGCTATAGGCAAATTCTCATCTTTAACTTCTCCTGGGTAATAAACAACTACAGTTGAAGTTTTATCGTGATTAAATGCTTTTTCTAAAACAACTCCTAGTTTTTTAGGTTGCAATAAATTATAACCACCATATATGAAAATTATTGTTACGAAAATTAATGCTATAGCTACCACTCTTTTTAGTCTATTAAGAGAATTTATTATATCTTCACTTTCCCAATTCCCTATGTTTGTAATATCTCGTTTACTCTTTAACGTATTTTCTAACACTAATGTTGCATCATATCCTATATTAAAGGTGATTTTATATATTTTACTATGCTGGTTATTTTTATAATAACTAAGCTCTACTTCTTTATCTTTTTTATAATCCAGGTCACTAATTTTACCCCACGAAATAAATCTTCCTTTTATTAATAAGCCCTCATCTAAAATGAAATTATAATCATATACCCAAAGCCCTTGTCCTACTGCTATTATTCCGAAAAAAACATTAAGGTTATTACTAGATCCTAATGATATAATTATGAATATTAATGCTATAATAAATGCAAACACAAATTTGAAATTTCTTTTTTCTATTCTCCTTTTAACTTCAAATTCTCTTACAGCAAGTAGCCTATAAGATAAATAATAAATATTACCAATTAAAAATATTATTGAAAATGAAAAATACCAAAGTGGCAAGATATATTTATTAAAGTACATGTAACTTTCCCCCCATGATTTCATTGATTTTAATACGCATAGCATATCTCTGTTGACTTTTATATATAATATTTGTAAAATATAGAAAAGTGGGTGATTAGAATTAAAGAACTTTTTAAAGCTTATAAAAAGAATATATTATTTAGTATTATACTGATTATATCTTTGTGTATCTCTATAACTATCGGTGCTATTTCTATGTTTTTTATATCTTATTACACGCAGAATATATGGTTATCACGTCTTTTATGTGCTTTGATTTTTAGTATATTCCCTTTCATTTGTTGTTGCATCTTTAATATAAAATATTCAAAACGATTTGTAAATAGACTTTCAACATTTTTGAAATTATCTGTTTTCTCCTATTTTCCTATTTTTATATTAGGGTTTATAATATCTTTATTAGTAAGCAGTAATCGAGTAGGAGCTAAATAATTAATTTATTTAGCGACCTCTCACACCACCATGCATACCGTTCGGTACACGGCGGTTCAATAGAAATTAATGTTTTAATAAATATGTCTCAGATATAGAAACTA
>NZ_JBOITM010000010.1:0-43915 GCF_050717535.1 Clostridium sp. | reverse complement strand
CAACCAGAATCACAATCTGGCGCTCTACCAACTGAACTACGTCCACCATATGGTGTGTCTTAAGGGATTCGAACCCCCGGCCCATGCCTTAGAAGGGCATTGCTCTATCCAACTGAGCTAAAGACACCTGTATATTAATGAATTTATGTACATTAACATATTTGGAGCGGGTAGAGGGAATCGAACCCTCGTAATTAGCTTGGAAGGCTAACACTCTACCATTGAGTTATACCCGCATATTGTATTTTAGTAAAATGGTCGGGGTGACAGGGATTGAACCTGCGACCTCATGGTCCCAAACCACGCGCGCTCCCAGCTGCGCTACACCCCGATATGCATTAAATCTTATAAGAAAAATTTTAATGCCTTAAATTTACTGCTATGCCATAAAGATTTAAATTAATGATTTTTTATGACGACATGGATTATTTTACACCATATACATTAATACGTCAACACTTTTTCGAACTTTTCTTTTTTAATATTAGAATAAATTTTTCAAAGTATTTTCTTCTATGTTAACGCAGGTTTAAACTCTAGTTAAAATTAAAGTCTTATTAAATTTGGATCTATTGATTCTCCACTGATTTCTATAATGACAAAGCTTGGTGATCCATCCCTTGGCTCTGCAGCACTACCAGGGTTTATATACCATACTCCTTCTTCATAATCTATTTTTGCAATATGAGTGTGCCCATATAAAACTATATCAGCCCCCGTTTCTAATGCCTTATATTTTAATTGAAATATACCCTCTTTTACACTATATCTATGTCCATGAGTTAAAAAAATCTTTTTTCCAGAGATTTCTTCCAATCTATCATTAGGTGTACCTGCAGAAAAATCGCAATTGCCTTTCACATTAATTATTCTTCCCTTGTAATACTTCTCTAGGATTGCTACGTCATCTACATTATCACCTAAGTGAATCAGAACATCTAGCCCCTTTATTTTACCTGCTAGCGCCTCTATGCTGCTAACATGTCTATGTGTATCACTAATAACACCTATGCGCATTTTAAATCACCTCTTCCTGATACTCCCATGCCAAAAGGCATGGGGTTCTTAAGTACATTATCTTCTCATATACTGTAATATAATAATTATACTTGCTATATTAGTTTTTCAAGTTCACTTTTTAATTTATCTAGTGCCCTTCCTCTATGACTAATTGCATTTTTCTCTTTATTACTCATCTGAGCAAAAGTCTTGTTGTATTCTGGAACATAAAATAGTGGGTCGTATCCAAAACCTTCTTCACCTATAAATTCGCCTATAATTATCCCCTCAACTTCTTCTTGCACTTTTATTATCTTATCTTCATTAACTATAAGTACCATGGCGCAAATAAATTTAGCTTTTCGGTTTTCTTCTTTTTCACCAGATAGGAGATATAATAATTTTTCATTATTTGCACTAGTATCTCCATGAACACCTGCGAATCTAGCTGAAAAAACACCTGGAGCTCCATCTAAGAATTCCACCGATAATCCTGAGTCATCTGCAAGTACCATATCCCCATTGGCTATTTTAAAGATTTCACTAGCCTTTATCTCTGCATTATCCATGAAGGTACTCCCGGTTTCCTCCACTTCAATATTAAGACTTGCTTCTTTTAAAGATAGAACTTCAAAAGGAAATTGTGATAGCATTTCCTTTATCTCTCTAATTTTGTGGCCATTATTACTAGCAACTATTAATTTTCTCATTTTTATCCCCCTCTTTGATTCTACTTATTAATAATTATATACTAAATAACTCATCCCTAGTCGGTGGTAAAACATCATTTCGAATTCCATCTATTACTAGTATACCCCTATCTGTTGTTATCTTTCCTATTACTGTAGCTTCTATTCCATTCCTAATTAATTTTTCTACTAGCTTTTGCCCACCAGTGGCTGTTATTAGCATACTCCCTGAGGATATAAATTTCAAAGGATCAATATTAAGTTTTTTACAGATCTTAATTGTAATTTCACTAATTGGCATTTTATCATAATATACCTCAAATCCTAAATTACTAGCCTGTGCAACCTCCCACAATGCTCCAAGCACTCCCCCTTCAGTTATATCATGCATTGAATTAACCCCAAACTCTCCTGCTATACGGCCCTCTAGAGTCACACTAATGCCACTCACATAGTCTTTTGCCTCTTCTATCTCATTATGGGTTAAAACATCTCTTACCCTATCTAAATAATCATTTACTACAATTGAAGTTCCCTCCATACATAGTAGTTTGGTAACAATGATATCATCTCCTATTTTTGCTCCCGATGTTGCCACTGCGCCCCCAGCTTTTCCTTTACCTATTGCCGTACAGGAAACCACTATTCTATTCACTGCTTCTGTAACCTCAGTGTGGCCACCCAGTATTTCCACGTTTAATTTTTTTGTTTCTTCATCAATTTCTCCCATGATTTTTTTTATATCTTCTATGGTGGCTGTTGGTGGCACTAGAATTGTAACTAGAATACCCACAGGCTCAACCCCACAAGAAGCTATATCATTACAGTTTATATTAACTGCTAATTTACCTATGTTTTTATCTGCCCCCGTTATTGGATCTGTAGAAACCACGCACTCATATTCTCCAAAATTTATGACACTACAGTCTTCTCCTATTCCACTTCTAATTCTAACATCATCCCGAACTACACTTTTATTGTTGTCAATTATTTGTTTTAGATCATCCCAATTTAGTTTTCCAACTTTCATATAAATTCTTCCTTTCTATTTTCATAAAACTAGCACATTTTAACAATTCGAATCATATTATTTATATAAGGATTAATATATGGTGGTGATATTTTGAAATTTATTGGACCTTTTTTAAGAATCAATTCATTAAATAGAAATAACATAAAAAATCAATTCTTCTACTTATCAAAAGAATCATTAAAAGATATAGTTTTTGACTCTAAATGTGGAATATATATTCCTTTAAAAGATTTAAAATCTAAATCTTTTTCTAAGATTGATATTAACACAACTAATTTAAATTCTCCACTTTTATGTGTTTACAAAAAAGCAGATGCTAAATTAAAATCGCAAGAAGGCACTTTAACTTGGAATGAAAACAAAGTAAAAAAAGAAATAACAATTAATAGTAATGCCTTCATGACCTTATCCCTATTAGAGCTCGTAGACTACTATAGTAGCTTTAAGAACCTTGATGATTCTAAATATGCTCTAAGCTCTTTATATCTTAAGCTATGCAAGGAACAGTTAGAATTTTATGCTTCTTATTTCCGAAATAAAGATGGTCTGTTTGTTGATAAGGTAGATTTAACCGATCCAATGAATCAAGAATTTAAATTTGAAAATAAAAACAACAAGTTTAAATTTTCTGATCAAGCACTCATGATGGCTGCTTATTACAAATTCTCCTCTTATGATGAAGGAAAACACGAACATGAATATGAAAAATTTTCACTAGATATCTTAAATATGTTTACTCAGTATAAAGAAGAAATTTATAATGTTTCTTTTGAGGAATTAAATAAGATATGCCTCGCCTTAAATATTTTTTATAAATATTCCGGCTTAGAAGAATGCCAAAATTTATTGCTAGATTTTTCTGATTTGCTTATAGAACAGTATAACACTAAACCATCTATAATCATTAATGCTAAATTAGATTACTCATGCATGCTTTTTATAAATTCTACACTTTTATATGAAAAAACCGATATGCAAAAATTTCAAAGTACAAGTGATGATTTATATGAAAAGCTTACAAAATTATATGAAAGTGATAGAGGCATTTTGTTAAAAGAAACTACGGACAAAGAAATAACCTATACTTGTGATGAACTCTTACTATATATGTATAGCCAAATTTTATATTCTGATTTTAATAATTTAGAAGACGATTCTTTCATGCTTCAAGATATTTTCAAACATCAAATAATAGACTCTGGAATGGTTTTAAGTTGGCCTGATTCCCCTTCACTAGATAATTCAGAGCATTACAGAGGCTTCTCATTAAAATCAGAAGACTTGCTCCAAGAAGAAGATTTCAGGATGCCTACTATGGGAACACCTGAAAATAATGAACTAGCTCCTATCTTCATTAAAAATGTGACTTACAATAAACGAAAAGAAAGCTTTAAACAAACAAAATCATCTTTTGATAGCAGCAAAAATATGTTTATATTCTTCTTAACAATATTTTTCAGGAATAAATAAGGGTATGGTAGTTTTTTCTTAGATTATGCTATAACGAAAAGTATATATTGCTAAAACGCACTCACATCACCGAGTAATTCTAAAATTTATTTTATCTGAAGTTGCTAAAAAATGCAAACTCGCTATCGCTCAAACATGCATTTTTCTACACGCAACTGCAAATAAAATAAATTTGAATTACTAAGGCTTGTTCGAATGCATTCTACGCAATATATACTTTTGTTAGCATAATCTAAGAAAAAAAGTTTATGTACACTCACTTAATAAAAACACAGTCTGAGTTAAATATAACTTTTAGGCTGTGTTTTTCTATATTTATAAACCAATTAGCCCACCTGTTGCTACTCAGGCATTATTTTTTTATAGCATGAGTAGGGATCTCCACTTTATTGAATCTAGTGATAACCCAATTGTTTTTAACTTTATTTAAAGTAAGTTGACCAAGAACTTCTTCTTCTTTTTCTACCTTTGTATCTACAAAAGTAAGTTTTAATTTTGCTTTATAAGAATATAGTGTTGAACCATCGGTTTCACTAGTCTGTTTATCTATAGTTATAGATGTTATTTTTGAATTTATATGAAGAGTAGATAAATAGTCAATATATATGAGTTTAGTTCTATTTACAATAATTTCTTCCAAAGCACTTTCTGTGGATATTGTCTTAATTTCGTTGGTATATTGATCTTTAGGATATTCCAAATTCACTTTTTCCATATCCACTGTTTTATAATCTTCCAGTGTATACATTTTAGTTACAAATTCTTTTACTACAGCCTCGGGATTAGCTTCCTTATTACCGTTACATCCTACTATTAATAAGGTTGTTACAACAATACATAATAAAAAGTATATACCTTTTCTCATAAAATCACCTTCCTAAGTATAGTATACCTCCGTATAATACATTTTTGTAATCTATATCCTTATACAGAACCATTATTTTTAATTTAAGGTTATTATACACTTACTTTTTATTGGCCTATGCACTGCATAAATAATGCTACTATTGTTCTAAATAAGCGGTAATGATATAATTAAAATATAACAACAATTAAACAATAATATATATTTGAGTTAAGATAACCTCTCTATTAATCTATTAAATATTGCAAAATAAAGGAGTGAATCTAATGCTTGCTGAAGAAAAGAAAATTTATACATACCAAGAGTATTTAGATATAAGTGAGAATGACAGATGTGAATATGTTAATAATGAAATATTTATGATGGTTTCTCCAAGTACAGTTCATCAAGATGTTGTTTTAAATATTGCATTTGAATTTAAAAATTATTTTAAAGGTAAGCAATGCAAACCTTATGTAGCGCCCCTAGACGTTACATTCCTGGATGAAAAAGGCAACAAAAATGTAGTTCAGCCAGATATATTTGTTATATGTGATAAAGAGAATATTAAAAATAAAGTATATGAAGGTATTCCTACATTAATAGTTGAGGTAGTATCTCCTTCAAATAGCAGTCATGATTATATAACTAAGCTAGATTTATATGCTAAAGCTGGTGTAGAAGAATACTGGATTATTAACCCAATGAATAGGAATTCTATTTGTTATAGATTTAAGAATAATATGCCATTTAAAGTAGAAGGATATCATTCCTTTGAAATTATAAAATCAGAAGTGTTTGACGGCTTAGCCATAAATATGAGTGAATTATTTGAATGAAAAGGAAAAAGTATATATTATACGTATTGCAATACGATTAATGCATTATAAGTAATATATACTTTTTTGTAAGTAGCTCAATATTTACTTTTATCTTTTTTACACCAACATATAATACATGGTAAACAGATAATAATTCCTATACTCCATAAAAAACGAAGTAAATTAGGGGGCATAAATAATGAATACCGTAGTGATATACAAATCTAAAACAGGTTTTGCAAAGAAATACGCAGAATGGATTGCAAAAGATTTGTCAGCTGATATTTTTGATGTTTCAAAAATTACTATCAAGAATCTAATTAAATACGATACTATAATTTATGGTGGTAGTTTATATGCAGTAGGAATAAACGGAGTGAAACTAATAACAAATAACATTGAAAAACTTAAAGATAAAAAGGTAATTGTTTTCTCAACAGGAGTGTCTCCACTAACTGTAGATGGGATAATTGATGTTAGAAATAAAAACTTTACCCCAGTCCAACAAAAACATATTAAATTCTTTTATTTACGTGGTGGATTTAATTATAATCACCTTACCCCTTTTGATAAAATACTTATGACCCTACTAAAATGGAAAATTAAAAGTAAAAAAGAGGAGAAATTAACAACTGACGAAAGAGGTATGCTTGCCCTATACCATAATCCAGTAGATTTTACTAAAAAGAAGAATATAGATGAAATAATCAATTGTGTCACTTCATAATATTCTTAAATTAAATATTATATTTCATTTAAAAATTTGAAAATTAGATGTAAAGAGGTGATATTTCCATGAATTCATCAACATATATTGCTATATACATGCCATTATTTATATTGTTTTTTATAATTTTACCGCAACAACGTCAAATGCAAAAATTGATAATTCTAAAAAGGAAGAAAAGAAAGGGGTTAATAAAAATGACTAACGAAGTAATTAAAAAATATATAGGAAAAAAATGCAGAATATCCACAGGATCATTTGGTACAAATGCCATAGGAACAATAATTGATGTAAATGAGAATTGGATTGAGGTTCAAACTAAAAAAGGCAATGAACTTATAAATGCTGAGTTTATACAAAGTATTAAAATAGATCCAAGTTAATAATACTCTCTACAACAAGATTTTTGATTACATTACAATAGGTTTTCTTATATTCTGCTAACAAAAGTATATATTGCGTAAAATGCATTTGAGCAAGTGTTAGTAATTCAAATTTATTTTATTTATAGATGCGTGAAGAAAAATATATGTTTGAGCGATAGCGAGTTTATATTTTTTAGCAGCTGTAAATAAAATAAATTTAGAATTACTCAGCGGCGCGAATACATTCCAGCAATATATATTTTTCGTTATAGCAGAATATAAGAAAACCCTCTAATTATCACTTTACAATAACTACATTGTCTTTATAAGCATAATCAAATATTAAATTTCCACCCTTAGTGGTATAAATATCTTTAACATTTTCTTTCTTACAAATAACCGTATTAACAATGTATACCGGTATACAAGGCAAGTCTTTTGCTAATATGTTTTGAGCTTCATTATATATTATTATTTTCTTTTTACTATCACTTTCCATAAGTGCGCTTTGAATAGTTTTATCATATTCTAAATTTTTATATCCATATATATTATAACTTGAATTTGATGTCCATCTTGAAAAAAATTTATAAATATCCCCATACTCTTCATCAATTCTTGAAAATAACATATCATAATTACCTTGCTTTAATACCTCATTAAGTTCATCTTTTTCATAACCCTTGCAAACTACCTTTATATTTAAATAATCCTTATCATCGAAATAGCCCTTAATATTTTTAGTTATTTCATCTAAGTTTCCTTTAATATTTTTAGCTATTTCCTTTACTATCCTGTCATCAAGATCTCTATTTTCATATACTATAATTAATTCTTGTTTTTTTTCATAGCTCTTGTTCTTTAAGTATTCTTGTAAATATTGCATACCTTTATCCTTACTACTAAACACATCAAAGATTACTTTACCCCCATCCCCATTAGCCGTATTAAGGGTTGTGTAACTTATTGCTGGCACGGCCAAATCTTTTGAAATACTTTGTATAATAAATTCTTTAGATATTGTTGAACTAATTGCATTTCTAAAATCATTGTCTTTTACGGGTGATTTAGCATTTAAATTAAACGTTAGATAATACATACTTTGTGATGGTACAGCTATAGTTTTCTTTTCCATACTAAGGGCAATCCCCTCGCTTATTGGTGGGCTTACAAATACATCAATTTTTGATGTAGTACTAGACTCGGTAGTTTCAAAATCTGCTAGTGTTTTCTCTTCATCCTTTATAGTTGTAAAAAGCATTTCAGTGCTGACAATTTCACTTGCCCTCCAATACTTTTCATTCTTTATTAAAGATATTTCACCCTCCTCGTTTATATCTTTTATAATAAATGGCCCACTATATTGAATTTTATCGTAACTTTCTTTCCAGTTTTTCATATTCATACCGGTTTCCCTTAAAGTGAAAACTGGATTACTAAGAATATTTTTAAAATATTCATTTGCACTATTTAGCCTTATCTCTAAAGTTAAATCATCCTTTGCTACAATGGCCACTTTATCAAAACTTACTTTACCTTGGCTAAAATCCTTAGCTCCAAATATACAATATAGCTGCTTAGCATATATATTATCTTTTTCTAATAAAATATTGTGAAAAAACCTTACAAAATCTATAGCTTTTATAACAGTTCCATCGCTATAATGAATATCTGATCTTAATTTAAAGGTATACCCGATTTTATCCGCTGAAACATCATACTTTTCTGCCATTGCAGGTACTATTTTCCCATTTTTATCTTCTCTTAATAAGCCTTCAAATAAAACTAGTAACAAATCTTTCTGCCTCACATTATCATCTTTTAGCATTAGTAAATCTGATGGTAATTGTCCCAAATTATAAACTAAATATTTTCTAGATGTTGCTGGTTTTACTTTTTTTTCAATACATCCGCTAGTTAACATCATCATAAATATTAGTGTTATACATAATAGCTTTTTCATAATTTACCTCCACCACCTCACTTATTAAAAGTATTAACCTATCATGTGCGAAGTAATCAAATAAATAATAAAAATTATCAACTTTTATTAAGATCCATCTCATTAAGGTCTGCAATATAAAATAATAGTCATTTCGAAATTTGGTATTTTTTTCTTAAATTAAATATTTTTTCTTGGATTATGCTAGCAATATATATTTTTCGTTAAAGCATAATTTAAGAAAAAACTCTCAATGAAAATTCTAGTTTTTATACTTCTCAATGTGTTAACTTTTTGTACTATAATTATGCTATAATCTATTTATATGTTTACATAATTTACGTATTTAAAAGGTATATAGGAGGAATTTTTTATGTTAACCTTAACCATTAAAATAATTGCTATATTTGCCATGGTAACTTTTATATTTATATGTATATGGGGCTTCATTTTATTAATTAAAATATTTGACCAATTAAGATATAAAAATTATTTGATGGAAAAACTTGTACAAAATACACATAGATTGAATTTAAATAATGAAAGCAAAGACAATCAAAAGGATGATGTAGAGCCTTACAAAACCAAAATTTCCACTGAAAAAGAAATATTAGACCACAACATAAAAAAAGACGCCATTTGACGTCTTTTTATTTATCTCTATATTTAATTATTATCTATTTTAGCATATTTACTAATTCCTCTTCAGATATAACTGTAATTCCTAGTCCCTCTGCTTTAGCACGCTTACTTCCGGCATTCTCTCCTGCAAGCAGATAGTTAGTTTTACTGGAAACAGAACCCGATACTTTTCCTCCGTGCTTCTCTATCATTACTGTAGCTTCATCTCGCCCCATAGAGGTAAGTGTTCCAGTTACAACGAAGGTTAGTCCATCAAACACATTGTCCACCTCAGCAGGGTTCTCTGCGGTCATATTAACGCCATACTCTTTTAATCTATCTATTAACTCTCTATTTTTATTATCTTCAAAAAATTCAAGTATACATAAGGCGCTTATTTCGCCAATGTCTGAAACGTTTTGTAAATCTTCCAAAGACGTATCTTTCAAATCTTCAATAGATTTGTAATGCTTCATTATACTTTTTGCTGCTACCTTACCAATATTAGGAATACCAAGACCCGTAAGCAGTCTTTGTGCCTCATTTTCCTTTGACTTTTCTATAGCCTCTAGTAACTTATCTGTATTCTTTTCTTTTCCTATTATGCCTTGCCCTATAAGCTCCTCTCGATAATTAAATAGTGAATATACATCAGCAACATCTTTAATATATCCAGTGCGAATAAGCTCCTTAACATATGCGGTGCCAAAACCTTTTATGTCCATAGCACTGCGACCAACAAAATTAATAATGTGTCTTTCCAGTTGTGCCAAACAATTAGGATTTATACATTTGATGTCAGCCGTATCTTTTTCACGCACAGTTGGTGTTCCACATACTGGACAAAAGCCCGGAATCTTAAATCTACTCAATTCACCAGTACGTTTTTCTTTCACTACGCCCTTAATTTTCGGAATAATCTCTCCTGATTTATATACAACAATTGTATCTCCAATCCTTATGTCTAAATCATCTATAAAATCTTGGTTGTGAAGGATTGCTCTAGATACAGATGTTCCGCATAAACGAATAGGTTCAAATATTGCTGTTGGAGTAATTCTACCAGTTCTTCCTACTGATACTTCAATATCTATTAATTTTGTTTCTTTTTCTTCTGGAGGAAATTTGTAAGCTATAGCCCATTTGGGAACTTTTGAAGTATTTCCAAGTTCTTTCCTGTCTTTCAAATTGTTAATTTTAATAACAACTCCGTCAATATCGTATGCTAAGTTGCCTCTTTCCTCTCCGATATCCTGGATGGCATTCCACACTTCATCAGCTGTTTTACATTTAACATAATTTTCAATAACTTTTATGCCTTGTTTTTTTAACCATTCATAACTTTCTGTGTGTGTTTCAAATTCAATTCCTTTGATATCTTGAACATTAAAAATAAATAGAGATAATTCTCTTTCCTTTGTTATTTTACTATCTAACTGTCTGAGTGTTCCTGCAGCACAGTTCCTTGGATTTGCAAATACCTTTTTCTCTAATAACTCTTGCTTCTCATTAACCTTGTCAAATGCTTGCGTTGACATATATACCTCACCACGAATTTCCAGATAAGGAACTTTCTCTTTAAGTTTACGTACAACATCCCTAATTACTTTGGCATTTTCGGTAACATCCTCACCTTGAATGATTCCATCACCCCTAGTCACAGCTACTGTTAAATTACCCTCTACATAACGTAGTGCCATTGACAAGCCATCTATTTTAAGTTCAACAACAAATGTTGGGTCGTCAAGGTCTTCAATCATTTTATTTACATAAGCATAGACATCTTCTTTTGTAAACACATCTTGCAAACTGAGCATTGGCACATTATGTTTTACCAGTACACCAGCTTTTCTTTTAGCATTTCCCCCTACTGTTTGTGTTGGTGAATCTAAGGTGATAAGTTCTGGATGCTCATTCTCTATTTCTTTAAGCGAAAGCATCAATTGATCGTATTCATAATCTGATATTTCTGCGTTATCTTCATTGTAATATCTATCGCTATGGTATTTAATTATCTTTTTAATTTCGTTAATTCTATCTTCTACATTCACCATATCGTTATTCTCCTTTACCCTTATTTAGAACATATATATGATGTGTTTTGCTAAAAAGCTAGGCCTCAATATATTTTTTTCCGCAAGCTGTTTTCTATATAACAAAATAACTAGCAAACTCACTAGTTATTTTGTTATATATACTTTATAGCATTTCCAACGGAGCTTTATCTAATACTAATTTTTTTATTCCCATATTATCAAAAGCTATTGATATCAGAGTGTCATTATCAGAATTTGAAACTGATACAATTGTACCTACCCCAAATTTACTGTGTCTGACTTTTCTACCCACTGTAGCCTCGCTCTTCATGGTTTGCTGAGCTAAAGTGCTTTCTTGCGCCGTAATTGACAAATAATCTTGCGTTGTGGAACTACCCTCTGCACCCTTTGAACTCATAAGCCCATGAGGATTATAAGCCTGTGGCGCCTTAGTGTGATTCCTTCTAAGTACCTGAACAGTTCTATTTTTATCTCCTCCTATAAGTTCTTTTAAACTAGGAGATATTTCGCTTATAAAATCAGAAGGTGCATACCCAACAGTTCTTCCAAATATCATTCTACTCTCTGCTGAAGTTATATAAAGTTTCTCTTCTGCTCTTGTTATAGCAACATAGCATAAACGCCTTGATTCTTCCATTTCAGTAGGGTCGTTTAAAGAAGACATCCCTGGGAATATCCCATTTTCCATACCAACCATAAATACTACTGGAAATTCTAAGCCTTTTGCACTATGTACTGTCATCATTGCCGAAGTATCTACAATTTCCTCTGGATTCTCAGCATTTTCAGTACTTGAACCTAAACTTACTCCTTCTAGGAAGGCTAAAAGTGATTTATCTTCTGAAGTTTTCTCAAATTCTACAGCATCTGATACTAATTCCTTTATATTTTCTACCCTGCTCTCATCCTCTGGTTCCTTAGATGTTTCTAATTGCTTTAAATACCCTGTGTCACTTAAAATAGATTTAATTAGTTCAGCTACTGTGACCTCTTCTTTTTTAGCCATAAAATTATTCATAAGACTAACAAACTTATTTATGGATGAGGTATTTCTAGTGGTAAGTGCTGGTATATACTCTACATCTAGAATAGCACTATACAAACATTGGTCTATACTCGTTGCAAATTCTTGTATTTTTTGTATAGTTGCGTCGCCTATATTTCTTTTAGGCACATTTATTATTCTTTTTAGTGCTATATCATCAAGAGGATTATTCATAAGCTTTAAATAAGCCATTATATCCTTTATTTCTTTTCTATCATAGAACTTTAATCCTCCTACAATTTTATAGGGAATCAAATTTTTCCTAAAGCTTTCCTCAAAAATACGAGATTGAGAATTCATCCTATATAAAATTGCAAAATCTTTATAACTCTTATTTTCATCTTTCATAATTGTCTTAATTTGATTTGCTACAAAATTAGCCTCATCTCTATCTGAAAAAGCTCTATATAAATTAATTTTATCCCCTAAGTCTTTTTCAGTCCTAAGCGCCTTATCTTTTCTTTGAGAATTATTTTTTATGACGTCATTAGCAGCCGCTAGTATATTCCCATAAGATCTGTAATTTTGCTCAAGCTTAACCACTTTTGCCTTTGGATAATCACTTTCAAAATCTAAGATATTTGTGACATCAGCGCCTCTCCATGCGTATATGCACTGGTCATCATCTCCAACTACGCATATGTTTTCCTTTTCATTTACTAAAAGTTTTACAAGCATATACTGGGCCTTATTTGTATCTTGATATTCATCTACCATAATGTATTTAAATTTATTATGATAAAAATCTAAAACTTCCTTATTGTTTCTAAGTAAGTCCACAGCTTTAAAAATCAGATCATCAAAATCTAATGCATTGTTTGCTTTTAATTTTTTTTGATAAAGAATATATATATTAGCAATTTTATCTTTTCTAAAATCATGTTCATTTTCTTTTTTATATTTTTCTGGTGTAATGAGCTCATTTTTAGCGCCTGATATTTTATTTAAAATTTCCGAATCAGTTAAATCTTTATCATTTATATCAAGTTCCTTCATACATTGTTTAATTAAACTCTTTTGATCATAACTATCATAAATAGTAAAATTTTTATTATATCCCAGCTTGTCTATTTCCCGACGAAGTATCCTAACACAACTAGAGTGGAAGGTAGAAATCCACATGTTATCTGCTATATCACCTACAAGCGAGCGCACTCTGTCCTTCATTTCGCCAGCAGCTTTATTAGTAAAGGTTATGGCTAAAATTTGTGAGGGATATATATTTAAATCTTGAATCATATGTGCAATTCTATAAGTTAAAACTCTTGTTTTTCCAGAACCGGCACCTGCCAATATGAGCAGTGGACCATCCACTGTTATTGCCGCTTCGCATTGTTCACTGTTTAATAAATTTTCTAAATCCATAAAAACACTCCTTATATATTATATTATAATAATACTAGTTACATCTAGCATTACTTATATTTCGCTAAAGGCACAAACAAACAACAAGTCATTATGCTATTTATATATTTGTGACAAAGATACCTATAATTATATCACATTGTGTATAAACTTAAACATCTTTAAAAATAGAGACAGTTAATTTATCTTCACTCTTTTAATGTTAGTTAAATTGAGTGAATATATGTTAACCGTCTCTTTGTATCTCAATCTGTTTAATCTGTTGTATCTGTATAAGGCACATAAAAATAAATATACTTATTTTTTTAATTTCAAACGCTCTAATATAAGTTTATATCCATCACTACCATAATTTAACGATCTATTTATTCTACTTATTGTTGCAGTACTTGCCCCTGTAGTACTAGCTATATCCAAATATGTCCTTTTTTCTGCTAACATTTTTGCTACCTGAAGTCTTTGCTCAAATGCTTTAATTTCATTTATAGTACATATATCCTCAAAAAATCTATAACACTCTTCCTTATTTTGAAGACTTAAAATACCATCAAAAAGAAAATCCATATCTTTACTTTCTAATTTAGAACTGTATTCACTCATCATCCTTCACCTCTAATAATCATAGATTACTTTAGATAATTCTATCATTTATAATACATTTATGCTAGCGAACTACTCACCACCTAAGAGGGTGGGAGCTTCTTGGTCAATACTACTACTGTAGCAAGTTTACCCAAGCTATCAAGGCTATTCCAGCCTCTCTATTAAAGCAGATGTTTTTACTTTGTATATTTTGTTAAATAATTTTATGTAATAAAAAAATGCAGTTTATTAAATTTTTTTAAATAAACTGCTGCTGCAAGATTAAAATATTTATTTCAGTATACCTAATCATCATATAGATATTATATTATTTAACTATATTTAACATAACTGCAGTTAAAATAAAAATAAATGCTGAAACTGCTGTAATTCGTGCTAAAACTGATTCCGCAGTTTTTGTTTTGTTTTTTGCAAAAAAAGTGTCAGAACTTCCTGATATAAGACCACTTAATCCATCAGATTTACTAGGTTGCATCATAACTGTAACAATTATAACAATTGAAGTTATAACCTCTAAAACCATTAAAAAATTATGCATGTGAACACCCCCCATTCATGGAATACATGATTATTTTAGCATACTCTAGGATAGCTTGCAATGGATTATAATTAACATACGCACCCTATAAATTACATATTAAAATCATTGTACTTTTTCCATAAGTTTAACACAACTCCACTTAAATATCCATACAATTAAAGTGAAAGATAAAGGTATAGTCTATACCGACTATACCTTTATCTAAAGCTAATTACCTTTTGATATTATAAAATGCATTCATTCCCCTAAATTCAGCTGCACCTTCTAATTCTTCTTCTATTCTTAGTAACTGATTATATTTAGCAACTCGTTCTCCTCTAGCTGGAGCACCAGTTTTAATTTGTCCTGCATTAACAGCTACAACAAGATCTGCTATAAATGAATCTTCAGTTTCTCCTGATCTATGAGAAACTACTGCAGTAAATCCTGCTCTTTCAGCCATTTCTATAGCATTAAATGTTTCAGTAAGTGTTCCTATTTGGTTTAATTTTATAAGAACTGAATTTGTAACCTTTTTCTCAATTCCCATTTTTATTCTGCTAGTGTTAGTTACATATAAATCGTCTCCAACTAATTGAATCTTATCTCCAATTTTATCAGTTAAGTATTTCCAACCAGCCCAATCTTCTTCAGCCATTCCATCTTCAATAGATATAATTGGATATTTATTAACTAGTTCTACATAGTAGTCAGCCATTTGTTCTGGAGTTAATATTCTTCCTTCTGAAGCTAAGTTGTATGTGCCATCTTCAAAGAATTCAGAAGCTGCTGGATCAAGCGCTATAAATATATCTTTACCTGGAACATATCCAGCTTTTTCTATAGCTTCTACTATGATTTTAATAGCCTCTTCATTTGATGATAAATCTGGAGCAAATCCGCCTTCATCACCTACACCAGTTGATAAACCTTTAGCTTTTAATAATGATTTTAATGTATGATAAACTTCTGCACTCATTCTTAATGCTTCTTTAAATGATGTTGCTCCAACTGCCATAACCATAAACTCTTGTAAATCTACATTGTTATCAGCATGGCTTCCACCATTCATTATGTTCATCATTGGAACTGGTAAAACTTTAGCATTAACTCCGCCAAGATATTGGTATAATCCAAGACCTAATGATTCTGCAGCAGCTCGTGCGCAAGCAAGTGATACTCCAAGCATTGCATTAGCACCAAGTTTTCCCTTATTATCTGTTCCATCAAGAGCTATCATTGTTTTATCTATAGCTATTTGATCATATACATTCATTCCAATTACTTCTTCAGCTATTAGGTTATTTACATTGTCTACAGCCTTTAAAACGCCTTTACCATTGTATATATCTTTGTCTCCATCTCTAAGTTCTACGGCTTCAAATATGCCAGTAGACGCACCTGATGGTACTGAAGCTCTAGCTATTGTTCCATCTTCAAGTGTTATTTCAACTTCAATTGTTGGAAATGCCCTTGAATCCAAAATCTGTCTTGCATAAACATCAATAATTTCAATAAAGTTTTTCATATATTCTTACCTCCAAATTTTTTTTCTATTTTATTGTTTCCCAATTAAAACAAGATAATCCTATTTTTTAGTGAGAACTAATATTAAAGTGTGATTAATGATTTTCCTGTCATTTCTTTAGGTGCAGTAAGACCCATAACCTGAAGCATAGTAGGTGCTATATCAGCCAATATACCACTATCTCTTAGCTCATTACGATGATTTGTTACGCAAGTAAATGGAACTAAGTTAGTAGTATGTGCTGTCATAGGCTTTCCTGTAGAGTAGTCAATCATTTGCTCAGAATTTCCGTGATCTGCCGTTATAAATACTGTACCATCAAGATCCAAAACACTCTTAACAACTTTCCCTAGGCATTCATCTACAGCTTCTATAGCCTTTTTAGCAGCTTCAAAATCTCCGGTATGCCCTACCATATCTGGATTAGCATAGTTAAGGATAATCATGTCGTATTCGTCCATATCTAATCTTTTTAATAATTCTTCTGTAACTTCATAAGCACTCATTTCCGGTTTTAAATCATAAGTAGCTACTTTAGGTGATGGAATCAATGCTCTATCTTCACCTTCATTTGGAGCTTCCACTCCACCATTGAAGAAGAATGTAACATGAGCATATTTTTCAGTTTCAGCTATTCTTAACTGTTTTTTACCCATTTTACTAACATATTCTCCCAAGGTATTTGTATAACTTTCTGGTGTATATGCCACATCAACGTTTTGCAGTGATATATCATATTGAGTAGTACATACATAGTTAAGGTCTAGTGTTTCTCTTTCAAATCCAAGAAATACTTTGTCATTTATTGCTCTGGTAATTTCACGAGCTCTATCTGGTCTAAAATTAAAGAATATTACACTATCCTTATTTTTTATAGCAGCTACTGGCTTATTATTCTCCATTATAACAGTTGGAAGAACAAATTCATCTGTCTTGTTATCATGGAAAGCAGATTTAACTGCCTCTATTGCTGAAGTATTTTCTTCACCTTTAGACAAAACCATAGCATTATATGCAAGCTGGACTCTTTCCCATCTGGTATCCCTATCCATAGCATAATATCTACCACTTACAGTAGCTATTTTTCCTACACCAATTTCCTTCATATAATCTTCAATCTCTGCTATATAATCTAATGCTGAACCTGGTTGAACATCCCTACCATCTAAAAAAGCATGAACGTAAACTTTTTTAGCACCTTTATCTTTAGCTAACTTTAATAGTGCTTTTAAATGATCAATATGGGAATGAACTCCTCCATCAGATAATAATCCTAAAAGATGCAACGAAGAATTATTCTCAATAGCTTTATCTATTGCACTATTAAAAGCAGGGTTTTTAAAGAAGTCTCCATCTTTAATTTCCTTTGTTATTCTTGTAAGTTCCTGATATATAATTCTACCAGCACCTATGTTTAAATGACCTACTTCTGAATTTCCCATTTGGCCCTCTGGTAGTCCAACGTAAGGTCCACTGGCATTTAATTTTGTGCTTGGATATTTCTTTAAAATCCTATCATAGTTTGGTTTATTTGCTGATAATACTGCATTCCCATCTGCATGATTTGTTAATCCAAACCCATCTAAAATCATCAGCATTACTGGTTTCTTTGACATTTTTGTTCCTCCCACCCGTTGTTTCTAAAAATGAATAAATATGACTATCTATACATTTATGTTTTAATAGTTTACTATTCCTGCAAAATCTTCTGCTTTAAGACTAGCTCCACCGATTAACCCACCATCTATATCTGATTTACCCATTTGTTCACTTATAGTCGATGGTTTAACAGAACCGCCATATTGGATTCTAAGTTTTTCTGAAACATCTGATCCAAACATAGCTCCAACAGTCTTTCTTATAAATCCAATTGTTTCATTAGCTTCATCTGCAGTTGCAGTCTTTCCTGTACCTATAGCCCATATTGGTTCATAAGCTATTACTAATTTTTCCACTTGTGCTTTTGTAAGCCCACTTAAGCCTAATTTTATTTGATTATCTAATACTTTTTCTGTAATATTTGCTTCTCTTTGTGCAAGAGTTTCTCCCATACAAAGTATAGGTAAAATATTATGATTATAAGCAGCTTTAAGCTTTTTATTAACAGTTTCATCTGTCTCATTGAAATACTGTCTTCTCTCACTATGACCAATTATAACATAATCAATCCCTATATCTTTTAACATGCTTGGTGAAACTTCGCCTGTGAAAGCACCCTTATCTTCATAATGCATGTTTTGAGCTCCAACCTTTATATTTGATCCCTTAGTCGCTTTTATTACTGCATCTAAACATAGAAATGTAGGGCAAACTACAACATCACATTGTGCATTTTTAACTAATGGCTTTATTTTCTCGATTAAATTGGTAGCTTCAGCCACCGTTATATTCATTTTCCAATTTCCTGCAATTATACCTTTTCTCATAAAAAAAACCTCCTAATATTACTTTCTTATAGATATTAACTATCAATTGTCATCTTCCTCATATATTTTAAAAACATTATTTGCTTTAAAAAACATTATTTGAAAGATGACAACTAATGTTTGTTATTAAATTTACAATAAGATTTTCATTTATTATTTATCTGTAAGAGCTTCAATTCCTGGTAATAACTTACCCTCTAAAAATTCAAGTGATGCTCCACCACCTGTAGAAATGTGAGTCATTTTATCTCCGAATCCTAATTGGTTAACTGCAGCTGCACTATCTCCACCACCTATTACGGTAGTTCCATCGACTTCTGACATAGCCTTCGCTACTGCTATAGTTCCCTTTGCAAAATTTGCAAATTCAAATACGCCCATTGGTCCGTTCCAAATTATAGTTTTACCTATACTTATAGCTGATGCATACATTTCTGCAGTCTTAGGCCCGATATCTAGTCCCATATATCCCTCTGGAATATTTTGATCTTCAGTAACTACAGGTTTTGCATCAGCTGAAAATTTATCTGCTACAACATGATCCACTGGTAATAAGAATTTAACTCCTTTAGCCTCTGCTGTTTGCATCATATCCTTAGCATATTCTACTTTATCTTCTTCAACTAGTGAACTTCCTATAGAATAACCACCAGCTTTTAAGAATGTATAAGCCATTCCTCCACCGATTATTAGAGTATCTACTTTTTCAAGTAAATTAGCAATAACATTTATTTTATCTGAAACCTTAGCTCCACCTAAAATTGCAACAAAAGGTCTAACTGGATTTTCTACTGCTTCTCCTAGGAATTTTAATTCCTTTTGAATTAAATATCCACATACAGAAGTCTCAAGGAACTGTGTAACTCCAACTGTAGAGCAATGTGCTCTATGAGCTGTTCCAAAGGCATCATTTACAAATATATCTGCAAGAGATGCGAGTTCCTTTGAAAAATTCTCACTGTTTTTGGTTTCTTCTTTTCTATATCTTGTATTTTCTAATAGTATAATATCTCCGTTTTGCATTTCTGATACGGCAGATTTTACTTTATCACTAACTACATTTGGATCCGCTGCAAAAACTACTACTTCCCCGAGCATCTCACTTAATTTCTTAGCAACTGGTGCCAGTGAAAGTTCAGGTTTTGCTTCTCCAGCTGGTTTTCCAAGATGTGAGCATAAAATAACTTTCGCTCCCTTTTTAACCAAATAGTTTATTGTTGGCATTGCACCGGATAGCCTATTTGTATCTGTAATTTCTCCATCTTTTAATGGTACATTGAAATCACATCTTACTAAAACCCTTTTACCTTTAACTTCAATATCTTCTACGGTTTTTTTATTAAATTTCATACACATTACCCTCCCATATTGTTTATTATACAAAACTCTTGTAAATTGTATTTATAAAAGGCTTGGTTTTATAGATTAACTATAAAACCAAACCTTAATATTATGCACACTGCATGCCTACAGTTAGCTTACAGTTAGTCTATAGTTTTATTATAAACTTATTTCTATAATTTGTCTGCAACAAATTTAGTTAAGTCTGCGAGTCTGTTTGAATATCCTGCTTCATTATCATACCAAGAAACGACTTTAACCATGTTTCCTTCGATAACCATTGTTGACATTGCATCAACTATTGAAGATCTTTCGTCTCCTTTGTAATCTATAGAAACTAATGGTTCTTCACAGTATCCAAGGATACCCTTCATAGTAGTTTCAGAAGCTTTCTTAAATGCTGCATTTACTTCTTCTATAGTAACATCTCTTGAAAGTTCAGCTACTAAATCAACACATGAAACTGTTGGAGTTGGAACTCTTAATGAGAATCCGTTTAGTTTTCCTTTTAATTGTGGTAAAACTAATGCTACTGCTTTAGCAGCTCCAGTTGTAGTTGGAATCATTGATAATGTAGCTGCTCTTGCACGTCTCATATCACTATGAGGAGCATCTAGTAATCTTTGGTCTCCAGTATATGAATGAATTGTAGTCATTAAACCTTTAACTATTTTAAATTCTGCATCTAAAACTTTAGCAAATGGTGCTAAACAGTTTGTAGTACATGATGCATTAGATATTATGTTATGTTTTTTAGCATCATATTTTTCTTCGTTAACTCCCATAACTATTGTTATATCTTCATTTTTAGCTGGTGCAGATATAAGAACTTTTTTAACTGATCCACCTAAATGAGCGTTTGCTTTAGTAGCATCTGTAAAGAATCCTGTAGATTCTAATATTATTTCTGCTCCTAGTGAATTCCAATCTATGTTTTTTGGTTCTCTTTCTGCAAATATTCTAATTTCTTTTCCGTTAACAACTATTGAATTTTCTTTAGCTTCAACAGTTCCGTTAAATTTTCCGTAAAGTGAATCATATTTTAAAAGATGAGCAAGTGTTGCAGCATCTGTTAAATCATTAATTCCTACTACTTCTAATTCTTCTGAATAATTTTTAACTAGTGCATTAAATACATTTCTTCCTATTCTTCCAAATCCATTAATTCCTACTTTTATCATTTTGACAAAACCTCCTAAATTTTTAAAACTAATTATATGTAAATACATAATCCTCCTTTTAATAAAAGCATTATATAGTTTACTCTCTTTTCTCTATAATATTTACAATTTCTTTTGCAGCTGCCTCGTCAATTATTAAAACAGTGCTTGAACGATTGATTTCAGTAGCTATAATAGCTCTAGCTTTATTTTTTCCAGCCGCCACCGCAATTAATGTTTTAATATTTTTAACATCTTCATTTTTCACCCCAATAGTAGGTGTAGAATGAACTATTTTTCCTGCTTCATTGTAGTAATGACCAAAAGTCTCTCCTACTGCACCAAGGCCCTCTAGGTTCTTTATCTCATATTCAGTTAGTCCTCTTTTTTTAGCCATATCACTGGCTATGCCTATTCCATAAATAAGAACTTCCGCTCTTCTGATTTTGTCGATTATATTCTTTATCTCTTTTTCATTTAATATAGTCTCCAAAGCCAAATCACTTAAATTATCAGATGCATGAAGTAATTCATAATCTCCACCAATTTTCTCTGCAAGTCTTGACACTAAGGTATTAGCTTGAATATCTACGTTTCTCGCCATACCACCTCTAGCAGGAAGTACTAAAATATTACTATATTTTTTGTTTTTGGGAAAACCTTCTACAACTTCTTTAACCGTTGATCCACCTGTTAATGCTATTATACTATTATCTTTAATAATACCCATGGCATAGCTGGCTGCTATCTTTCCAAGTTCTTTAAGTACACTTTTATCTAAGTCTACATCACCAGGAACAACTATAACTTGCTGCAGTTTCAAATATTTTTCAATAGATTTCTCAATTTTCGAAAGTCCTTTAATTTCATGAATATATTCTTTTAATCTATTCACGATTTCTTCTCCATCATTTGTTATAAACATCCCTGATGCATTTACCTCAATTAAATTCTGAGATTTCAAGAAATTTATTTCATTTCTTACTATTCTCTCACTTATGCACATATCATTTGCTAGTATTCTTCTTCCTATGGGACCATTATAATATATTATCCTTAGTATATCATATCTCTTTTGGAGAAGTTCAATTAATTCAGGCACTATTTTTTGTTGTAATTTTAATATATTCTGCACTTAAACACCTCTCTGGACTTCATAAGTCCCAGCATATATTTTTTGCTCCCACTAACATTATAGATTAAATACTAACATTTTTAAAGTTAGTATTTAAGAAATAATGTTAACATTTTGTAAACAACAAGATTAAAGGTAATAATAAGCCTAAAATCTTTTACGTTTACTAGAACTCTTAATTTGCAGTTCCTCTCTATATTTTGCTACAGTTCTTCTTGAAATATTCATCCCTTCAATATTTAATCGATTACAAATAATTTGGTCAGACAACGGTTTCTTTTGCTCCTCGTTATCCACCATTTCTTTGATAGTCCTTTTAATATTAATTGTGGATATATCCTCTCCACCAACCACTGAAGCAATGCCATTAGTAAATAAATCTTTTATTTTAATAACTTTTCCATTATTTACACTAACATATTTTTCTCTAATTGCACGACTTATAGTAGATTCATGCATTTCTAAGTTATTAGCAATTTTTTTAAGTGTCATTGGTTTTAAATATTGGGCGCCATTATCAAAATATTCTCTTTGGACAACCAAAATCTGTTCTAAAACTCGGTGCACTGTATTCTTTCTTTGTTCAATACTTTTAATAAGAAACATGGCACTATTAATTTTTTCTTTTACATATTCTACTGCTTCTGCGTCTTTTCCATTATTAATAATTTCCTTATACAATGAATTTATATTTAATTTTGGAAGTACATCTTCATTCATGGAAATAAAGTATTGATTTTGAATTTTATTAATATATGCATCTGGAACTATAAATTTAACAGTCTCCCCAGTAAAAAATCCTCTTGATGGCTTAGGCTCTAAATTCTTTATTATATCTACATATTTTTGAACCTCAGAAATTGTAAGTTTTAATTCTTTAGCTATTACATTATATTTATTTTCTGCTAATAATTCTAAATATTCGTCAATGATTTTATAGATATTATCATCATCTAGTGCAAGATTATATAATTGAATCTTTAAGCATTCTTTTAAATTCCTGGCACCAATTCCTTGTGGGTCTAACGATTGAAGAATTTTAAGTGCAGTTTCAGCTTTTTCATTAGATATTTCCAGTTCCTTACATATATCAGGTAAGCCTACAGATAAATAGCCTTTTGCATCTATGCACTCTACCATATATTTGCTTACCTCTAGAATTTCATGGCTTTCAGTTAATTCACCGATTTGCTCCACAAGATAATCTTTAAGTGATTTTTCCTGGGCAATATAATAAAAGGGAGAAACTTCTTCATTTTCAGCTTTCACAGCATAATTCTTTACTTTATAATCATCTTTCTCCAGGTATTTAATTATTTCTTTATAATCTTTTGTATCGTTGTTATTATTTTTAGATTCTTGTGAAGCTTTTTCTTCTAGCACTGGATTTTCTTGCATCTCTTTATTCACATATTGCCCTAGCTCATATGCAGACATTTGAAGAAGTTTAACCGACATCTGCATCTCTTGGGTCATTATTAATTTTTGTTCTTGGATTAAATTCAACCCAAAATTAATGTTCATATTATCTATCACCTCGTTTAAATCACATTATAAATATTATAACATAGCCTAGGATATAAATATATATTGTGACTTAATGCACCATGAAAAAATAAAAAACCTCAGCAATTGCTAAGATTTTCCATTTTCATAATATTATCTAGATCCTTTATCGTAAGGCTTGCCACTGGCCAAAGGTCCTGTGGTTTTCCCAACAAATCCTGCAAGTGCAAGCATTGTAAGTACATATGGTATAACATCATATACTTCCGAAGGTAAATTCCAACTAAGTCCTTGCGCAAAAATATTAAACGCTGAACCAAAGGCAAATAATAAACTAGCTCCAAAGGCTCCAAAAGGTTTCCAATTACCAAAAATAACAGCAGCTAAGGCAATAAATCCACGTCCTGCAACCATTCCTTCTCTGTAAAGTGGAGTTATTCCAAGAGATAATGCCGCTCCACCAAGTCCAGCAAGCATTCCTGATAAAATAACACAAAAATATCTTATTTTATAAACATTTATTCCTAATGTATCAGCAGCCTTTGGATGTTCTCCTACAGCTCTAATTCGAAGTCCAAGCGGTGTTTTATATAACACATATTGTGAAACCAATACTAATATAAGTGCCAATATAACAAACCAGTTTAACTGGCCTATAAATTTACCTAGTATTGGTATGTTTTTAATCCAATTTGGTATATTATAGGAAAGCCCTGTTACTATATCTGTTTGACCACCTTTACCATCAAATAGCTTAAATATTAAAAAGCTAGCAAGGGCCGTAGCAAAAAGATTTATAGCTGTACCTGAGATTACTTGATCTGCACGCAAATGTATGCTGAGCACTGCGTGTATCAAACCCAAAACCCCACCAGCTAACACACCAAAAACTATTCCTATTACTGGGTTTCCAGTGACATAACTTCCCCATATACCAAAGAAAGCGCCTATTACCATCATACCTTCCAGGCCTATATTAACTACACCAGATTTTTCAGAAAATATACCGCCAAGTGCAGCAAAAATTAGAGGTGTTGCTATTCTTAAAGTTTGCGCAAACAAATTTATTAAAATAACACTACTCATTTGTAATCGCCCCCTTTTTTTTCTTTTCAGAGAAGTATTTAACAATATAATCTGTAGCTACGAATATAATAATTATAGCTTGAATTAAATAAACTATATCTTTTGGTATTCCATTTAATTGAAGAGTTCTAGCACTACTATTTAAGGTTCCAAATAATAACGCAGAGGCTATGCAGCCAATAGGATTACTCTTTGCAAGTAGTGCAACTGCTATCCCATCAAACCCATAAGAGGGAAGTGCCATAAAGTTTTTTACATTGTGAAGAACACCTGCAACCTGTGTGGCTCCACCAACTCCTGCTATTCCACCGGAAATCACCATTGCAAGTATCGTATTTTTTGCTACATTAATTCCACCATACTCTGCAGCATATGGATTTATGCCAACTGCTCTTATTTCATAGCCAACTGTTGTCTTCCATAATAACCAAAATATAAATATAGCTACTGCTATAGCAAGGAATATACTAATATTTGCTCCACTACCAGAAACAAACCTAGGAAGTTGTGCACTCTCTTGTATAGTTGCAGTGCTTGCTTTACCTGCCACCCCAAAGCTAGTTCTTAGTATAAAGAAGTTAGCCAAGGCCATGGATATATAATTCATCATAATTGTATTAATAACTTCATGAGTACCTACTTTAGCCTTTAAATATCCTGGAATAGCTCCCCATAATCCACCAGCTACAAAACCTGCTAAAATTATTAAAACTATATGAATTACTGGATTTATTCCTGGGATAGTTCCTACAAACCCCGCTGCTAGCATTCCAAGTATAAATTGACCAGCAACACCAATATTAAATAATCCACATTTAAATGCTACTGCATTTGCAACTCCTGTAAATATTAACGGAGTAACTTCTGAAATAGTAACAAAAGTTACTCTTTCATTGCCAAAACCGCCCTTATATATAAGTCCAAATAAATCTCCCAGAGCTGAAAAATATTGTAAAATAGAATATCCTTTTGCCCACATTACAAAGAACACAGCAACAAAAATAGAAACAATTATAGCAAAGAAAGGAAATGCCAGCGCTTTAAGGGCATTCTTTGCTATATCAACGAATTTATTTTCTTTGTTTTCAGCTTTATTCATTATTTTTAACTCCTTTCGGTTTTTCAAGAAGAGTACCACCAGCCATAAGTATACCAAGTTTTTTCTCTGTAGCATCTTCTCTATCTAATATATCTACAATTTTTCCATCATACATTACAGCTATTCTATCTGATAATGCAAGAATTTCATCAAGTTCCAAAGATACTAAAAGTACTGCCTTACCCTTATCTCGTTCCCTAACTAACCTTTTGTGAATATATTCAATTGCACCAACGTCAAGACCTCTTGTAGGTTGTGCTGCTATTAATAGTTCTGGATCTTTAGAAATCTCTCTGGCAGCTACAAGTTTTTGTTGATTACCACCCGATAGCGACTGCGCATTTACATCAGCATTTGGAGTTCTAACATCAAATTCGCGAATAAGCTCATCACAATGTTTTCTAATTTCACCGTAATTCATAACTATCCCTCTACTAAAAGGTGAATTCCTATGTATTCCAAGCACTGAGTTTTCAAATAGAGAATAATCTAATATAAGTCCTCTCTTTTGTCTATCCTCTGGTATATGGCCAACACCTGCAGAGCTAATAGTTCTTGGTGACTTACCATATATACTTTTACCATTAATGGTAATGCTTCCGCTCTTAGGCTTTCTAAGCCCTGTTAGAACCTCTATAAATTCAGATTGACCATTACCATCTACACCAGCTATACCAAGAATTTCTCCACCATATATTGTTAAATTCAAATTATCTACCGCCGGTAATTTTCTTTGATCATTGGCACAAAGATTTTCAATTTTTAATATTTCTCCGCGAATCACAGCAGGCTGCTTGTCTACAGTTAAGTTAACTTTTCTGCCTACCATAAGTTCAGCTAATTCATCTATACTTGTTTCTTTAGTTTTTACTGTACCAGTTACTTTTCCTCGCCTTATTATAGTAACCCTATCACTCATACTCATAACTTCTTTTAATTTATGAGTTATAAGTATTACCGATTTTCCTTCCTTTTCAAGATTTCTAATTATAGTTCCCAGTTCCTCAATTTCTTGAGGTGTTAAAACTGCTGTAGGCTCGTCTAATATTAAAATCTCAGCACCTCTATATAGTGCCTTTAGTATTTCTACCTTTTGCTGCTGCCCTACAGAAATGTCTTCTATAATAGAATTTGGATTTATTGCAAAACCATATCTTTCTGAAATCTCTTTAACGTCTTTGATTGCCTTGCTCATATCAATCTTTAGACCTTTTTTAGGTTCAACACCTAAAATTATATTTTGTGTCACTGTAAAATTATGTACAAGCATAAAATGTTGATGAACCATTCCTATTCCAAGTTTTATAGCATCATTTGGAGTAGATATATTCACTAGGTTACCGCTTACATAGACCTCTCCTTTTTCTTGCTTATATATACCATATAGAACATTCATAAGAGTCGTTTTACCTGCACCATTTTCACCAAGAAGAACATGTGTTTCTCCTCTTAATAATTCAAAATCCACATTGTCATTGGCAATAGTTCCTGGAAAAACTTTGGTTATGCCTTTCATTTCGATTACTTTTTCCATTTGCTTTCCTCCTTTTAAAAAGATTAATCAGCACTCACGATTATGTTATGCCCTGTATATGTGCCACTACGATTATTCTTAGAAAGAGCTAGATGTATAACATCTAGCTCTTATTTAATAATAAAAGTCAAAAATCAATAACCAATATATTTATTTAAAATCCTTTGCTTGTTGTCTATTTGCTGGAACAACAATTTCTCCAGCTATAACTTTTTCTTTATATGTTTTAACTATAGCTAAAATATCTGCTGGTACATTTTTATCTGATGTTGGAGCTATTCCTACACCGTCCTCTTTTAATCCAAGATTAACAACTGTACCACCTTTAAATTTGCCACCTACTTCAGCTTTAGCTTCATTGTAAGTTGCAGTATCAACTCTTTTCATCATACTTGAGAGTATAATATCAGCATAATCTGTTAATATACCTGCTTGGTCTTTATCAACACCAATAGCCCAAACTACTTTTCCACTATCTTTTAATTCTTGAGCTGCTTTAAATAAACCAAGACCAACTCCGCCTGCTGCATGATATACTACATCGCAACCATCTTGATATAATGATTTAGCAAGTTCATATCCTTTTGCTGAATCATCAAAACTAGCTGCATATCTTACTGTTGTTCCTGGACTCTTTCCATCTGAGCTTAATAAGCCTTTAGCAGCTTCTGGGTTAACTTCTTTAACACCTGCTGCAAAACCAGCTTCAAATCTATTTATTAACTCACCATCTTGTCCACCGATAAATCCAATCTTATTAGTTTTAGTCATTTTTCCAGCAATGATTCCCATTAAGAAAGAACCTTCTTGTTCTTTAAATGTAATTGATGTTACGTTTGGAAGATCAACAACTGAGTCTACAATTGCAAAATGTTTATCAGTATGAGCTTTAGCAACCTCTTTCATAGCATCTGACATTTGATAACCAACAGCAAATATTAAATTTGATCCATTTTCAATTAATGCTTCTAAATTAGCTGTATAATCTTCTTTCTTTTTAGATTCTAAAGCACTATACACAAATTTATCCTCAGCCTTAGCCTTTTTAACCCCTTCATCTGCTGATTGATTAAATGATTTATCGTTTAATCCACCTTCATCAGTAGAAAGTCCTATACTAACAGTTGATTTTGCTGCCTCTTTTGTTTCAGTAGTTTTTGTATCTGCTACCTTCTTAGTTCCACAACCCACAAATAATGTTGCAACCACAGCTACAACTGTAAGTATTGCAACTACCTTTTTCTTATTCATAATAATTCCCTCCCCATAAGTAATTAATTAATCAAATTTGTTTCTTAGATTGAAATATTCTATAAAAGTTAAAAAAATCCTTTATATTTAAAAATTTTTTTAAATTTTTATACAGATGCAATACAATTTCTACACATGTTAACGGTTACTTAATTTTCAAATAACATTCCTATATAAAATATATGCTGATACATTTTATATAGGTTATAAATTAGATTATATATGAAATTTTTATTAATAGCAACTAATTATTGTTTATAATATTTGAATTGTTTTTTTCTTTCTTTTTTTTTGTAAAATAAAAGGAAAACTCTAACTAAATAGTTTAATGAAAGTATAACTTTTAATTCAAGTATGCCTTAATCATCTCCAGCAAAGCTAAATATTAATGACTTTAGAAGGAGCTTTACCCCTTTGTAGTTCTCTTGTGTAGATAACAATTCTCAATTGTTATCTCCCCCCCTAAAGTTTTATCTTTGCTAGAGCAATTGATTCCAACTTACAAAAATAAGAAATAAGAAACTTTGCTTTTGGAATTTTATTAACTCATAAATTCGGCTTTTTTAAGAATTTCAATAGCCTTGTCTGACTCATCTTCTGGAACTAAAACTACTGGTCCAGTACATCCCATTCCACTTTCTGAATATACATCTTGTTTCCATAAACATTTACATGCGTCTTCTAATTCTAGTATGTCTATTCCAAGGATAGGAAATGTAACAACTCTTTTCTTTGGAATTTTCACTTCTTCCTGCGTATCTGTTTTTTCCACCTTTTTAGTAACCTTGTTTATAGCTTCTGAAAGTCCTGCCTTATTAGCCTTAGCAAATTCAGCTCTTGCAATGTCCAAAACATTGTTTTCTGCACAATTAGCGCAATATTTTAGTGCTTGCGCTATTAATGGTGCGCCGGAAGATCTTGAAACTATATTTACAAGTTTATCGTAATTTGATCCAATACCAGGACCATATCCAGCACCTACTGTTTCGTAGTTGCCACCAGTTGTGAAAGAAGCGAAAGTTTTAACTAAAAGGTTGCCTGTTAATGAATCACAAACCATAATATCTGGTGTTCCTGCAAGAAGATCATTTCCTCTCATAACTGCTCCACCATCTGCTCTTAAAGAGTCTGCAAATGTAAACTCATATCCATTGCTCTGTACTTCTTTTAATATTCTTTCAACTTGTCTTGCTCCATCTAAATTAAGTATCCCAACAGTTGGGTTTTTGATGCCTATAGCTTTAGCTGTAGCAATACCAGAAATTGCATTAAGAACCATACCTTCAACTCTGTTGGTAGATGTAGTTCCAGTAGTGGTAGCTAGTATCATATCAGTACCTTTTCCTGGTGTTACTATCCTTCCAACTGTAGATACACCTATTGGAAAATCAAAATGTTGAGTTACACATCCGTCCAAACTGCCACATTCTAATAACTGCGTCATCTTTTTATGACCTTCCTCTGCAGTAGCAACTTCTACAATTTCGAAGTCAGCCTCTACCTTTGGTCCAATCAATACAATATCAAAATCATTAAATTTATTTTTAGCTATTTCTGCAGCTTTAACCATTTCTTTTACACCATGTTCTGATCCTAATGTAGTTAATCCTATTCTAACATTCTTTTTGAATTTCCCACTTTGTATACCGCTAGCAATATCACTAAATACTTCAGCAATCATTTTTTTAGTTGCATTCTCACTCATATCTACACCCCTTTTCTAAGCGACGAATTAATCATTATCCATTTATTATTCATTATTTATTATGCATTTATCCGTTTTTTATTCATTATGCATTTATTCACTCTTTTTCATCAAATATTCAGCAAAGTCTTTCATTGCATCTCCAACCATAGCTTTAACTTCTTCTTTACTAACTCCTGACTCATCTTCCACTTTACCTGGATTTTTTTCCACTAAAATAGAAATTCCATCAAATAAGTTAGTCATTCTTCCTAGAAATAAACTTCCTTTACCAATTACCATAAAGTTCTTTAAAACTCCTGATTTTATGTGATCTATTCCATGTCCAATAATAGGTGCTCCTGATGGTATATGTCCTTGTGTTGGTGCAAATCCTGGATATCCATGTTGTTTTATAAAGTTAGGTAATTCTTTTCTTTCCAATTGTCCTTTTTTAACTGCGAGAGCTCCAATCATTTTATAGTTTTGTGTAGGTACATCCCCAGCTCCTGCAGGTTCAGTTATATCTGGTGTTTGCATTTCTGGTGCATATTTATCCACATCTGTTATTTTCATTCCAACAGCAGTTAATGGGTCAAGTACTAATGCTTCCAGTACCGCTTGAGGTGCAGCGCCATGGCCTATAGTATGTTTTCCTATTACGTCTGTTCGAAGTATCGGACTAACTCCGTCATTTTCTGAAACAAGAATAGCAAAACCGCCTAAACAATCTTCAAGTATAGATAATCCCTTTTTAACATGATCTTTACCGTTCATACCAAGTTTTGCGGTAGCTCCTCCAGCAATAACAAGTACATTTTTAAATATACCTGATTTAACTAAAGATGCAGCATTTACCAATGCATGAGTTGGAGCAGCACAAAATCCTCTTATATCAGCACCTGTAGCGCCAACAAGTCCTACTACTTCTCCAATAGATTTAGCTAAATTACCGCCACCTCTTTGATTCATATCTCCTACAGCCTCTTCAGAGCACTCTAATATATATCCAATATCCTCTATTGGTATATCTAAGTTGTTTACTAGGTGTAGTCCTGCAAGAATACCTGAAGCTTTAACAGCTATATTTTCTAGCATAAAATGAGCTGCAAGATTTGGATCAAATTCATGAGCTCGTCTTACACAGCCTACTAATTCTGTTCCATCATATAAACCTTCTGCACCACTATCTTCAACAAGACTTTTTATTTTTTCTATTTCCTCACCAACTATTTTATCGACTTTATCTGCTATTAATGGATGTTTTAATAATTTTTCTTTTATGCTTTCTGCAAAAGAATTTTCTAATAACACAAGATCAAATACATCTGAAATTTTCATTAAACCATAGAACTCATCCTGTGGCATGATTTCACCGAATTTACCAAATCTTTCTGCATTTTCAACATTTTTACCATACCAAGGCCTAGGCATTTCAGCAAGTTCTTCTGGAGTTAGGTTTCCTATATATGTCTGATTTGGCGCATATGCTACAACCTCTTCATATCCTCTTAAATGGCTCTTCATATCTCTTAAATATTCAGAATCTGGATTTGTTTCTCTTTCTAATGTTTGTGTAGTTCCATTGTGAATTACCATATCTGGAGTATTAACTAAAATATAAGATGCTTTTTTTATAACTGGAAAATTCATAATTATTCATCCTCCTTATTTGTTTTTCAAGTACAAATTTTAATTTAATTTATGTACATTAATTTAACTTATAAAATTATAATGCACAATCCACAATATAAATTTTTCTAATAAAATTCAATTTTATATTTCTATAAAATCAAGTTAAATTGTACATTGTGCATTGTGCAGGTACATTGTGCAAATAAATGTAAATCACATAAATAATTAGGGAACCTTAAAGTCCCCTAACTTATTTATTAATTACAATTAAAAATTAGTCTTCAAATACTCTTTGGCCATCTACAGGAGTCTGCAATGCCACTAATGCTCTTTCTACTAATTTTCTTCTTAATTTAAACTCGTCTTCCTTGCTAAGTGCAGGGTTTCCAAGTGGGTGAGGAATAGCAATTGTAGGTATAATTCTATTAGCACCTACAGTTACTGAAACTGGAGTAATAGTACACATATGAACTACTGGAAGTCCAGCTCTTTCTATTTCTTTTACAAGCGTTGCACCGCAACGCGTACAAGTTCCTCATGTAGATGTTACTATAACTGCATCTACACCGTCCGCAATTAATTCTCTAGCAGTATCTTCACCAAATTTCTTAGATGATGCAACTGCTGTACCATTACCTACTGTTGAATAGTAATATCTGTGTAATGATCCGATTTTGCCTTCTTTTTCTAAGACTCTTAATACATCTACTGGAATAACTCTATCTGGATCTTCATTAGCATATACTGGATCGTGTCCACCATGTGCTGTTTCATGAGTTTCAGACGTTAAATCATCTATTCCTTGTATATCATATTTACATATCTTAGAAGCACTTGAAGACTCTATATGATCTGGGTTTCCTTTAGGAACTATACCACCAGACGTAACTATTGCTATCTTAGCTTTAGTTATATCTTTTATAGGATCATTGGGCTGCACTCTATCAAAAGTGGGCATTTTGAATTCTGTTACAAATTCTTCTCCCTTTAGCTTCTTAACAAGCATATCAACTGCTCTTTTAGATCCTCTTTCCTTAGCGAAGTAGTTCTTTCTAATACCTCTTTCAATATAATTATCTTCAGTAGGTGTTCCTATTTCTTCACCTTTAGCAAGTTTCAATGCTAAATTTACCATTTTAGGCAATGCATCTCTCATACCAACTGCACTGTTTCTAGTTGATACTAGATACACTTGTTTCTTATACATATCAGCACCTGGATTTTCTACATACATTCCAGACATTACTGGTATATTTAATTTTTCTTTTACTGCTGTAGCTACGGCGCCACATGCAATACCATATCTTCCTGCATTAAAGGCTGGTCCAGCTATAAATAAATCAGGACTGTATTTTTTCACCATCTCTATTATTTCAGCTTGAGCTTCATCTATGTTTTCAGCAAAGTATGAATCTCCACAGATTACGGTAGCAACTATTTCAGCTCCACCTTTTTTTAGTAAACCATTGAGTCCCATACCTGGTCCTACAACGCCTTCTCTAACCTCTGGTTTAATATTTGCTTTTTCTTCTCCGCCTATTCCAGCATAAAATTGGTTTATATAATGAACTATTTTTAACAAGTATTTCTCCCCCCTTCTAATGGGAATTGACAATTTTTTCTTAGATATCTTAATATAAGCTATCTTATAATTATCAATCTTATGGTATTTATACTAATATACATTGACTACTTTTATTTTATAGTATTAAACAGTATATTTAGAGAATTCTTCTCTAATTGGTTTTACTTCTCCGATTATTTCATCTACATCTAAAACCATTTCCATCATTCCACATTGTTCTTCGTAAACAGCTTCATCACATTGCTCTTTAATTTCTGGTTCAACTATGTGATATACTGCAAGGCCTAATGCAATCCCTGCTAGTGGGCCAGCATATGTTGGGTCCCCTGCTGCAACCGTTTCTGCTGAAAGACCTGAGGCTTCAGCTTCAGCTCCTCCAATAATTACTACCATATTCTCTGCGCCATACTTTTCAGTAAGGTCTTTAACTCTTTGTTGGATCTCCAGATCCATAGCTCCTGCGGCTGTTCAGACAAAGCATTCTGTAGATGCAAAAACTATTTCTCCCCCACCAGATATTACGCAAGCTTCTATTGCTGGACCAGGTATTCCGTCTCTATCTCCAATTGCTATAACTTTTTTTCCTTTTAACATTTTCATCTTCCTCCCATGTTTATATTTCTTATTATTTCCTAATTCTTTTAAATTAATGCCATAACTATCTATTTATCAAATAATTTCATCTATAAGAGAATTAGTATCCTTTAGCTGTTAAAGTATTAAATCCTACTTCACTAGTTGCACCAGTTATAACTTGAATTTCAGCATAAATAGAACCATCTTCTCCTAGACTGCCCATGTGTCCACCAGCTATTATATCTGCCGCTTCCATATGTCCAATAATTTTCTTCATTGGAGGAAGTTTAATTACTTCATTAGCATTTCCAGCAGTTACAACTGCATCACCATGTGGTGTTGAGTCAGCAAGAGATTGAGAGCTTCCATCTTGGCCAGCATATTCATCAGTTAGTAATACAGTTTTAACTCCTTTTGCAGTTATCTTATTACAATTCATAACAAGATCAGCATCTGGATTACCAAAACCCTCTTCTGAAATTATAGCAGCATCTGCTCCTATGAATTCAACTAATTTTGCCACCATATTTGAAGATCTTTCTTTATCTGCTAGGTATACATTTTCATTTGTTATAATACATCCCATAAAGTTAATATCCTTACCATGTCTTTCATATAAATCTTCAATTATTGGATGGTTCATATGAACATAACTTGGGTTTTTGTCACAAGCTGAAACACAGTTACCACTTACTATAGCTCCATCAAATATTTCTGTTGGATATATAAAAGTAGGTATTATCTTTTTAGCATCTACTCCATAAACATAAGTATCATGTAGTAATCCCTGTGTTTGAAGCATATATACATATACTACTTTTGGTAATTCAGGGTATAATTTAATCTGCTGAAGTAGTGGTAATGTTTCGAAGGTTTTCACTTCATCTGGCTCAACATTCTTTCCAGCCAGACCAAGATAAACTGCAGCTTTAAATCCTACCATTCTTACTGCTTCTTCGTGATCATGTTGTAGTATTCCCTCTTTTGGATCGCAAGTGATTACTAAGTTGTTTGTTTTTGAGAAAGGTGTAAATTTAGCTCCCTCTCCACACATATCAATTATTCCTTCTTGGAATCCAACGATTTTACCAGTAGTTACAACAGCTGCTCCCTTAAGAACGTGAGTCCTTCCTGAACCTACTGTATCAACTTTATTGATAAATCCTGGGAATATTCCACCTCCGCCACTAACTTTAACTCTTGGTTCTATTACGTCTTTTACTGGTATTATTCTAACTTCTTCACCTGGTCTTGCTATATCCAAAGTGATACTATCTAATCTTTCGTCTCCACCAACTTCTTTTAATAATTCCTCTTGATTAACATAGAGCACTCCACCCTGAACCTTTGTTTCTGGTCCAAACTGAATGTCTTTAATAAATATGTTTCCTATTTCTAGACGCAAAACATTCACCTCCTATGATATATAAATATATATCTAATAGCTTATAGCTTTATAAGCTGTAAGCTTTAGTATCAAATTATAATGTAGTATAGTAATCTTTTATAAAGTTTTCTACATCGTCTAATGAAGCAATTTTATCAGGTGTTATTGTAGCAACTTTTTCTCCACCCTTGTATAAAATCATTGTTGGAAGTCCTAAAACTCTTTGAGCTATAGCTGTTCTTCTTGCTCCACCAATATTTAAAGATGCAAATTTGATTTTATCTGAATATTTTTCTTCAAGTGCATGTACTCCTGGCATAAGTTCTATACATATTTCACATTTATCGCCCCAAAAATCAACGAAAACTGGCATTTCTGATTTTAACACTTCTGCCTCAAAATTTTCTTTATTTAATTCTACCATTACAAATACCTCCTAAAATTTTAGTTATAGTTATTTAATTTATATTACAATAAAATAACTTATTTTATATATATCTAAAAAGATTATTCCTTTTATCTAAAAAGATTATTCCTTTTATCTAAAAGGAAATTTTCTTTAATATAAACTAATTAAATTTATCTTCAATGTAATGTTCAGCATGAGTAGCTGCTATTGCACCATCTGCAGCTGCTGTAATTACTTGTCTTAATAATTTTTCTCTTATATCTCCTGCGGCATATACTCCTGGTATATTAGTTCTCATCTCTTCATCAGTTATAACATCGCCTCTATCGTTCATAGTAATCATTCCTTTGAATAATTCTGAAATCGGAAGATATCCTACAAATACAAAACATCCATCTACCTTTAAATCACTAAGTTCATTAGTTTTAACATTCTTTACAACTAAGCCTTCTAAAATTTCTTCGCCCTTAGCTTCTACAACTACTGCATCCCAAATAAACTTTATTTTAGGATTCTTAAAAGCTTTTTCTTGAAGCGACTTAGCAGCCCTGAGTTCATCTCTTCTGTGTATTACTGTAACAGTTTCGCCAAATTTAGCTAAATATATAGCTTCAGATATAGCTGAATCTCCGCCTCCTAGTACTGCAATATCTAAATCTGTAAAGAAATCAGCATCACAAGTTGCACAATAAGAAACACCTTTTCCTCTAAGTTCTATTTCATTTTTAAATCCACCAAGTCTTGGGTAAGCTCCTGTTGCAATTATGATTGTTTTAGCTTTATAAGTTTCTTTTTTACATTTTATTGACTTAATGTCGCCTTGAAGCTCAACTTCTACAACTTCTTCTTTAACAAATTTTGTTCCAAATTCTTCTGCTTGTTGTTTCATTCTTTTGCTTAGTGATGTTCCTGTGCAATTTTCACCAGACCCTGGGTAATTATCTAATTCATCCGTTGTAGTCGCTTGTCCACCATACTTTGCTCTTTCTATTATTAAAGTATCCATTCTTGATCTTGAAGCATAAAGTCCAGCAGATAATCCCGCAGGACCTCCACCGATAATTATAGTATCGTAAATATGTTCCATAAATTGCTCCTCCTAATTTTTTTATAACTCTACTTTTTATTATGTCTAATTTATTGCATGATCTATTAAATCAGAATCTATAAGTTGAAAATCTAGCAATATCTTTTCATTCCACTGTGGTGTATCAAAATCCTTCAAAAATTTTTCTGTGGTCATAATGCTCTCTTCTATTATAGATAACGATTGCAAGTCAACTTTTAATAGTTTTTCTTTTGATATACAAATGGTTCTATAAGGTGTTTCATTTGGTTTTACACTGCTCATCAAAGGATGAGTTAACAATTTATGACCTACATGAATATTATCCCTAACTTCTTTCAAAATATCCATCATAGTTCCTTCAATAAAAGCCACCTTATATTTGCTTTCAAACAGCTGCTTTGACATTGGATTATTTGTAATAATAATTAAAGGTTCTATCAACTAATTCCTCCTTACTTTCCTCTAGGAAACTAAATAATTCTTTTACTTATATACACCTAAGCTATATTGGCCAACACAAAAAAGACAGATATAAAAGCCCCTTGTGCCCTTATACTCTGTCTTTTAACCTGAGAGGTTTACTCCGTCGGTGCTATTCGCTTTCCAGAGGTATGTCCATTTTTGGTACTTTTGCCTGAGAGATTCATGTTGCATAGGCTGCAATACTTACTCCTTCGGCTATCTTAAAAAGGTTAAATCTCTTTATTTTATAATTATAAAGATTTATCCTATTATTATTTAAGATCATCTCCCTAAAATATCATCCACTTCAATATTTAATTTTGTTTATTTTTTATTTATCTTTTAATATATATCTATCATTTATTTACATTATACACTATTTTTTTTGATGTAACCACAACATTTCGAATATTACCTATTTAAATTATCTATAGCAGTGATTCATATATCAAATAGTTTGTTATTTTTTTGTCATTACCGAATCACATTAAATATTTTCAAGAATGGATTGATATGTAAAATGTTGTAATTGCTTATTTCATCCCTGGAAACCCTATTTGTTTAAGAGCTTCATATGCGGTAATAGCAACAGTATTGGAAAGATTAAGTGACCTTGTTGTTGTATTTATCATAGGTACTCTTATACATCTTTCAGGGTCGCTATCTCGAACACTATCTGGAAGTCCTGATGACTCCCGTCCAAAGATTATAAAATCACCTTTTTTATATTTTACATCTGAATATAAGTTTGAACCCTTAGTTGTGGAATAGTAAAAAGTTGCATCTTTATATTTTTCTCTAAGCGCCTCGTAGGACTCATGTATCTCAAGTTCTAGAAAAGGCCAATAATCTAGTCCTGCTCTTTTAAGTTGTTTCTCTTCTAAACTAAATCCTAAAGGTTTAATAAGATGAAGTTTACAATCAGTAAGCACGCAAGTTCTTCCTATATTACCAGTATTCTGTGGAATTTCAGGTTGAAATAAAACTATATTTAAATTCATAAATTGCTCCTCCTTGCCCTTGTAGGCAATAAAAATATTGTTAATCATTTTACTCAAATTATTTAAGCGCATAATGTCATATTACTCTAATTCAATTAAGTAGTAAAGCTATAGCGAATTAATATTCCACTAAACTATAATAACTTCTCAATGATTTCCGCTCTTTTATAAGCTCTATCTGTTATTTCTTTTGGATAACACATGTATTCTAAAAGTTTAATGGCATTTCTTGTTTGAGAAATTCCTTTTTTAATCTTATAATCAAAGCTTAACCCCTTATGTGTATCAACCTTTTCACTAAAGTAATAAAACTCATAATTTTCTTTTAAAATATCTGCCAGTTCTCTATCATGAGTAGCTACAATAGAAATACTTTTGCCATGATTTATATAATTTAATATCTCTGCTGACATAGAAATTCTCTCTATTGGATTTGTACCCCTAAATATCTCATCTATAGGACAGAACACAGGCACATCTTTTTCTAGTGCTTTGATTATTCTAAGAATTGATTCTACCTCTGCCATAAAGAAACTTTTCCCCTTTGTTAAATCGTCACTGGGACTAATGGATGAAACTATATTGAAAAAAGGAGCTTTGTACTCTTTAGCTAAAACAAAATAAAAGCTTTGAGCCAAAATTATATTTACTCCAAGCATTCTTAAGAAGGTAGACTTTCCAGCCATATTTGTGCCTGTAAGTACAATACCGCCTTTTTCTATGCTAATCGAATTCCCCACAGCATCCTCAATAAGGGGATGTATTCCTTCCTTTATACTCAATGTAACTTCACTTATAAACTCAGGTTTTACATAAACTTCTCCGATTTCATGTTCATACCATGAAATAGAAATTAGTGCTTCTAATTCCCCAACTATGTAATAAAGATCCATTAAAACATCTTTTTCTTCTTTTATTTTATCAGATATAGAATAATAAGCAGTTTCCTCTAAAAGAAATAGTACAGAAAGCGGTTCAAATAATCCTGCCCACATATTTATAAATCCTATTAATCTCGTGCCCCTATCTATGGCCTTTATGGATTTAAGCATACCAGCTATTTTATCTTTATAATAAATAATATCACTATTATTTATACTTACAATTTTTTTAGCTGCAATAATATTTTTTCTTAAATAGAATATACCATTAGTCTTAATAGCTTTTACTTCCCTACTGTTAATATTTATATTAATATAACTTAATACAAATAGGGCTATCATAAATTTAACATTTACAAAAATTGAAAGGAGAATTATAGTTAGTGGTACTATTTTACCCATAAAAATATAAATATAATATTTCGTTTTATTTATAGTTAGATTATTCTCTATCATATCTAAAAAACCATTTTTAAAATCATTATTTAAATTGAATAAAACGCACTGAAGACTCTCCCTCAACTTAGTATCTTCTTTAAATAATCCAATTAATCTTCCTCTTTCTTTTAACTTCTCTTCTTCCATCAATGGATTTCTGAGCATTGAGTATAGTGCTGCTTCCCCAGAACTGCTATAGGCTCTATCTAATTTTTCATATACCTTATTCATATCTAAATCTGACCATGTTTGATCATCTAAGGTATAGTCATTTTTTTCTTTCATATCAAAAAACTTTCTAATCTTCTCAAAGTTTCTTGTCTTATCCATATCATACTTATTATCATTTCTTATTAACCCTAAAATCCTTTTATTTTTAAATTCCCCTAGGGTGTTTAAAATACTTCTCCCTATATTCAAGTTTAATTTCCCCCTTTGTACCTTTCTTCGCATTCGCTATTGCAATTATAGCATAATATAGAGTTTTGACATAAAAATCGTCCCATTATTAAGTAAATAATGGGACTTGATGTTAACAAAGGTTTTTATGATTTTTTATCCAATTTAAGAATATAGTCAATGGATAAATATTTCATTTAGCTAATTCCTTAAATGCTTCTAAATTTTCAAACAATATTCTATTTGCAATTTCATCTAATTTTTCATCTTCTGATGTTGCTTCTTTACTAAATTCATCAAAATCCAAAAGAATATATTTAGGTTTGTTGTTTTTCATTATAACAACAGATTTATCCGCATCAACTAATTTTGCTATTTTAGAAAAATTTTGATTAGCTTCAGATATGGAGACTATCTTTTTAGTGTTTACTAACATATTTATCCCTCCCAATAATTTTTTATTATCCTATACTCATTATATCATATTTAGGATAAATACATCCTAGAATTATAAAATATTTTTGGTATCCATTAACTTTGCTCTTCCACTAATTCCTCCTCTAGCTCTTGCAGCTTTAACTTATAACTTAACTTAACTTAATGGTAAGTATTAATACTTTGATTTTGAGATAAGTTTTGATACAGTTTTGATGCCCTTTTATTAAAATTCATTTAAAACTAAAACAAGTCTCAAAAACGAACGTTTTTGAGACTTGTTTTGGAACTCCAAATTGTTTGAACTAGCTTCATATTTTATATTTTCTATTATTATAATTAATATTTTCTGTTAAATTATTAATTATATTTCATTGGATTTTTTTACAATTTCAAATAGCCTATTATTAAGATGAATTTTTTCCTTACCCATAATTTGCGATGATAAAAAACCTTCTTTCTCCAATTCTATCAAATAATCTGAAGCAGTTCTTCTAGAAATGTTAAGACCATTTTCAATAAATTTGATTTTAGTATAAAACTCAAAGAAAAGGAGCTCTACCAATCTCTTTTTTGAATGTGAAAGCACTACTTTTATAAAAATTATATTCCCAATTAGTATTTGTTGCATATATTGTACAAAGTAGTGTACAATATATGCATGGAGGTGATTTTATGATCGCTATAGGTTATTCAAACGTAAGGCAGAATTTTAAAAATTACTGCGACAAAACTACAAAAGATTTTGAAACCATTATTATTACTCGTGAGCGTGGCGAAAATGTGGTTATGTTATCTGAATCAGCATATAATAACCTTTTGGAAAATTTGTATGTTAGAAGTGATCCTACCTATTATAATGAGCTATTGAAATCTATTGACCAATTAAAAATGGGAAAGGGAATTAGAAAGGAACTTCTTGATGAATAAGATTTTTTCAGAGGTATCCTGGGAGCATTATTTATATTGGCAGTCAGAGGATAAAAAAATATTAAGAAAAATAAATGAACTTATAAAAGACATTGAAAGAAACGGGAATGAAGGACTAGGAAAGCCAGAACCACTAAAGCATGAGTTGTTCGGCTATTGGAGTCGAAGAATAACAGATGTGCATAGACTTATATATAGTATTGATGATGAAAATATCTATGTTGCAAGCTGCAAAGGACATTATCATTAATTTTAAAAAACAAAAAAGAGGGTCATCGCCTTCTTTTTTTTATGGAATGAAATTTGACCGTTATAATACATTTAAAGTAAAGAGTCACCTAATTATGTACATTCAAAACGAAATTTTTAAGGAATAGGCAATAGCCACAATGTGAAAGTAACACAATTACCATTGTGTTACTTTCAGAATATTAATATAATCTAAATATATTAAACCCCACATCCAAAGATATGGGGTTACTTGCGACGACATATAAGAATATGACGTATTAACTGCCCCATTGATTAAAGATATAACTTTATTTTGCGCTCTTTTAATATCCTATATCCACTGCAATTCTTGAAAGTGAGTCCCAATTCTCCTTATCATTAGGATTAATGCTTATAAAATACAAATACTTATTGATAGCTTTTTCTTTTTCAGTAAAAGCTATCGTTCTGTTATTAGATTGGGGTGTAGCATATAGTGAAATAGACAGATAAAGTTTAGAGAGTGCATTTGAAGCACCAGTTTTATTTTCAACGTTAGCATAGGACGTAAAAGGTAATATAGATATAGCTGTATGCAAATATGCAGATGCCTCCATATAGTAAGATATTTTATCTTCCTCACTAACTTTACTGTAATCAATCGCAAAGGGACCAGTAGCTTTATAAATACAATTTATAAATATCTCATTTGATTTTTTTCTTTGTATTTGTTGAGTAATAAAGGTGTAAGTTCCAAACAGGATACTAATTATCAGAGCTATTATTAATAAAGAATGTCTTTTCAAAATAATTCCCCCTTTCATTCAATCTTATTTTCATATTGATTCATCCTATATTACAATTACAACTAATAATATATATTTAACTATAACATAATTACTATAAATTGAATATATTTACAATGGTTTAAAAATGTTTAATAGCCTCAAAGTGAAAGTAACTCAATTGGTATTGTGTTACTTTCAGGTCGAGCTTAACAAAGTAAACCCAGATTTAATTATATGGGTTTACTTGTGTCAACATATACGAAAGAGACGAATTATTTTATTTCTTTCTACTTCCATCTTTATTAAATAGTGTTTTTAAATGTAATTCTTCATTATTGGAATAACTATAACACCTATTAACACAAAATAATATTGCATATTTGTATCATTAATAGCCATAGGGAATGTATACTCCATTTATGAATATCTACGTAAATATTATTACCCTGGAACAGCAGGCGCTTTAATTATTAAATCTGGATCATTATGGACAAAAGTAATATTTATTGCTCCAATTATTTCTTTTTCTCTATATTTTTCTTCAATATTTTGCGGAAAATTTTCTGCTAGTTCAATGCTTTCCTTAATCAGACTAAGTCCATTAGTATTAAGTCGTTTTAATAATTTACCTACATCTTTAGCTTCTATTTCAAAATTAATACATATGGCTACATTTGAAAACATAGTATGGTTCATAACCCATCCTGAACCGCTATTAATACAGCTAACGGCCTGATACTCCCATGCCTAAAGGCATGGGGTTCTTAAATACATTATCTTCTCCTATACTCTCATTTATATAAAAACTATAAATTACAACATATAAGAACTAAATAACTTCTCTAAGACTTTTACTACC
>NZ_JBOITM010000009.1:0-46739 GCF_050717535.1 Clostridium sp. | reverse complement strand
CATATATGGTGGGAACAACAGGGTTCGAACCTGTGACCCTCTGCTTGTAAGGCAGATGCTCTCCCAGCTGAGCTATGCTCCCATATATGTTTATTGGTGACTCCTAGGGGAATTGAACCCCTGTTACTACCGTGAAAGGGTGGTGTCTTAACCTCTTGACCAAGGAGCCTTATTAATTTATTAAGTTTTTTTGGAGCTGGCAATAGGAATTGAACCTACAACCTGCTGATTACAAGTCAGCTGCTCTACCGTTGAGCCATGCCAGCGAGAAAAAAAATGGCGACCCAGAACGGACTCGAACCGTCGACCTCCGCCGTGACAGGGCGGCACTCTAACCAACTGAGCCACTGGGCCATATATGGTGGGAACAACAGGGTTCGAACCTGTGACCCTCTGCTTGTAAGGCAGATGCTCTCCCAGCTGAGCTATGCTCCCATATATGTTTTGTTGGTGACTCCTAGGGGAATTGAACCCCTGTTACCACCGTGAAAGGGTGGTGTCTTAACCGCTTGACCAAGGAGCCATATTAATTATTACGTTTGTTTATCATATGCTTCCGTCTCGCAACCCAACATAAACTATAATACATAATTTTTGTCGAAGTGTCAACATATTTTCTTGTTTTTTTTTATTTATTTTTTTATAACAATGCAAGAATCTAGTGATTTCAATGGTTTGTCTAATAAAAAAAAATTAGTATAACTTTGAAAATATTTTAAACTTAACCAAATAATTATAAGTAAATCACCACTTTTTTATAATATTATGTGAAAATCATGTTAAACCTAAGTGTTTTAGGGTAAAATCATAGGTGCACACTTAATATTACAAATATAATTTATTTTTCGAAAGGAGAGATTTTCTTGAAGCATTCTCTTATAATAGTTGGCGGAGGTGCCGCCGGTTTAACTTCTGCACTTATAGCAAAAATTTCAGGAATAGATGTAGCCATAATTGAAGGTTCCGATAGAGTAGGCAAAAAAATTTTAACCACTGGTAACGGAAGATGTAATATTAGTAACACAAATATAAATATAACTAGATATCACAGTGAAAATCCAGATTTCTCTAAAAATACACTAGACTCTTTCACTATAAATAATACTATAGACTTTTTTCAAAATTTAGGTATACCTCTAGTGACTTTAGATGACGGCAAAATCTTTCCTATGTCATTACAAGCTTCATCTGTCCTTGACATACTGCGCTTTTCTTTAGAAGAAAAAAATATTCCTGTATATATAAATACAAAGGCTAAACAAATCATAAAAAAAAATAAAGGCTTTAAAATTTTAATAGCAGACGATATTACATATGAGTGTGAAAAGTTAATTATCGCCACCGGCGGTAAATCTGCCCCTAAGACAGGTTCTGATGGATCTGGTTACACCTTGGCTAAACAATTAGGGCACAGTGTAATATCTCCCGTACCAGCCCTTGTACAGCTTAAATTAAACTATGATCGACTAAAGGCATTATCTGGAGTGAAATTCGACGGTAATGCGGAAATATTCATAGATAATAAATCCATCCAAAAGGAATTTGGAGAAATACTCTTTACCGACTACGGTATATCTGGGCCTCCAATTCTGCAACTTAGTAGAACCGCATCCTATGCCTTAGCTAAAAACAATAAAGTATCTCTACAAATTGACCTGTTACCAACAATTTCAGCTGAAGATCTAAAAATATTTTTAGAAAACCATTGGTCTATATTCGGAAATAGATCCCTTAATAATTCACTCATTGGGATAATTAATAAAAAAGTAATTCCAATAATTCTAAAACATGCAAAAATAGAAGATATCCATAAATTATGCTGCAATCTTGAACTTACAGAAAAGAATGCTATATATGAACTACTAAAAGAATGGAAATTTGAAGTTTCAGGAACTAATTCTTTTTCCAATGCACAAGTCACCGCAGGTGGTATTAATACAAATGAAATCAACCCTCAAACATTAGAGTCTAATATTGTCCCAAATTTATATTTTGCTGGAGAAATCTTAGATGTAGATGGCGATTGTGGTGGTTTCAACCTTCAATGGGCTTGGAGCTCTGGTGCAGTTGCAGGCATTAATGCTTCTAAATAGCAAAATGTTCTATTAATAGTTAAGAGTTTTTTCTTGGATTATGCTTTAATTATAAAATAACACAACAAAAACCGACTCTTCATAAATAGATAAGTCGGTTTTTATATGCATATATACTTAATATTATGTAACGTAATCTTTTCAAAAACCCCTAAATTACTTCAACCAAGTACTTTCTAAAAGGGTAAGCTCAGTACCCTCTTCGTTTATAATTTTGTGTCTACATATTACTTTGTTTTCTTCTTTTATAATTTCCGTACTCACCTTTATGATCTCTCCGTAGGTTGTTTCTTTCTCGTAGGTTACTTTTATATTTTTTAAAACATAATCTAATACTATATCCTTAGGCATTGTCTCTAGTGCCCACGCAACATATTTTGCATTGTTTACATGCACATTAGTATCAATGTCACTGTACCTAACTTGGAAACTTTTTTCACTGTCTACTGTGTTTATTTTTGGTATATTAGGAATATCTAAAGCATCGGTATTGCTATTATCTATACCATAAGCCACGTACATATCTTCAGTAATTCTTATTGGTCTTCTTCTGTTGGTATTTATTAGAATCCACACAGAATCAGCATATCCTATCTTATTTCCTTTAGCATCAAGAATTTCATACTTCCTATATGCATAAAATTTTCTGAAAGAATGTGCAAAAGTTTTCACCTTTATAGTTTCGTTTAATAGTGGATAGGACTCCATTGTTATGTCCCATTTATATAAAACCCATGCCATGTCATTCTCTTTAAGGTGCCCTATACCCACACCTAAAATTTCACTTTGATACATTGCCATATCGCCAAGATAATCTATTATGCTGGTAATTAGAGCTCTTTTATGGATATCTACTTCATAGTAATGAATATTATAATTTCTATCTGTAACTGCTGGAATTCTAATCATATTTTTCCTCCTACATTTCTTATTAACAAATTTTTATTATTTCTATGTAATTTCAGTTTGTTTGTGTTAAAATAATATCAAACTAACAAATAATGTGATAATCATTTATTTGTTTAGTTACATATATCTTATTTTACTACAAATTTTAATACTTTTATTAAATTTTTTTTATCTATTTAATTTTTATAAAATACGTGATAAAATCTTATTGTCGGTATTCAATATGAAACTGAACTATAAATTCAGATTATCAAAATAATCGACTTATATCCTTATGGAATAAGAGCGGAGGGAAATTATGATTAATAATTCTATGAAAATCAGAAGAATAAAAACAAGTCAATTAACAACAATCGGTATGCTATCAGCTATTTGTGTAGTCCTTGGATTAACTGGATATGGGTTTATTCCACTTCCTGGTGCCAAAGCTACCATTATGCACATTCCTGTTATTATAGGCTCCATAATAGGGGGTCCTATGGTTGGAATGGCTATTGGGTTAATATTTGGAATTTTTAGCATTATGCAAAATATTATGGCTCCAAATTTACTATCCTTTGCTTTCATAAATCCTCTAGTATCCGTATTACCAAGAGTTCTTATTGGTCTTACTTCTTACTATGTTTATAAACTAAACTTTACTAAAAATGATAGCCTAAAAATAGGCCTAGCTACCGTAATCGGTTCTTTAACTAACACTTTTGGTGTTCTTACTATGATATATATTTTATATGCAGCTAAATTTGCTGCTTCTAAGGGCATAGACCCTTCTATTGCTGCCAAGACCATTTATGGTATAGCTTTAATAAACGGTGTACCAGAAGCTATAATAGCTACTATAATTACCATACCTGTAATTCTATCAATTAAAAAAATAAAAAAATAATGAAAAAGACACCTAGCATTTTTGCTAGGTGTCTTAATTTTTCTATGCGTTTAACGCAGTCATTAATGCTTCTACATCAAGACCATGAACCATTGCTGCTTCTTCTATTGTTTCTGCTTGTGCTGAAGGGCATCCTACGCAACCCATTCCAAAATTCATTAATATTTCAACTGAATCTGGATTTGATCTTACAACTTCACCTATTGTCATATCCTTAGTTATTTTCATATTATCTACCTCACTTTTTTTTATTTAAAATAATTATATCAGACTTTAACTAGCAATTAAATAAAAATATTTATTTAACTTCAATTATCATTCTCATTATATTTTATATGCATCTATTTTACAAGTACGCACTTTTTTAATCTTTAGTATATACTTGTATACCATACACCATAAACGCATATTTTTACACTACTTATAATTCCCTAAAATATATAAGACATACATATTACAAAGATAATCTTTACAATATGTATGTCTTACTTATTTCTATATTTCAGTTAATACCATTGTTTGGTCTCTTTTAGGTCCTACTGATACTATAGAAACTTTAACTCCTGTAAACTCTTCAATTCTCTTAAGGTATATTTTTGCATTCTCTGGAAGTTCATCATAACTTCTTGCCTCTGCTATATTTTCATCCCAACCATCAAACTCTTCGTATACTGGTACGCATTCAGCCAAATCCTCAAGACTTGCTGGGAAGTAATCTATAACACTTCCTTCAAACTCGTATCCTACACAAACCTTGATTTTTTCAAGACCTGCTAAAGTATCTATTTTAGTTACGGCAAAACTAGTAAGTCCTGAAATTCTTGCTGAAGTTTTTAGTATAACAAGATCAAGCCATCCGCATCTTCTTGCTCTGCCTGTTGTTACACCAAATTCAAATCCTTTTTCACGAATCCAATCTCCTACCTCATCATTAAGTTCTGTTGGAAATGGTCCTTTTCCTACTCTTGTAGTGTAAGCTTTTGCTATTCCTACAGCATTTGTTATCATAGTAGGTCCTATTCCAGCTCCTATACAAACTCCTCCTGCAATAGTGTTAGAAGAAGTTACAAAAGGGTATGAACCATAATCTATATCAAGCAATGTTCCCTGTGCTCCTTCAAATAAAACATTTTTCCCAGCTTTAATTGAGTCGAAAACTTTAACTGATATATCTTTTACAAAAGGTCTCATTTTTTCTGCATACTCTAAGTACTGATTATATATTGTTTCAAAATCTAAAGCTTTTCCACCCAAAACTTTTGTTATTATATCATTCTTCATTGCTAAACTAGTTTTAAGTTTTTCTTTAAACACATCTTTTTTAAGAAGGTCACATACTCTGATTCCACTTCTTTCAGCCTTATCGGTGTAACAAGGGCCTATACCCTTTTTAGTAGTTCCAATATCATTTGTACCTCTAGCAATTTCATATAAGTTATCTAATTCTTTATGGTATGGCATTATAACTTGTGACCTATCACTAATCATTAATCTCTCTGGAGTTATTTTTTCTCCTAATGCTTCTAAGTAATCAATTTCCGTAAATAGCGCTTCTGGATCTACAACCACGCCATTACCTATTACATTTATTTTATCTTTATATAATATTCCTGATGGTATTAAATGAAGTTTATATTCTTTTTCTCCTACTACTACAGTATGACCTGCATTGTTTCCGCCTTGAAATCTGACTACCAAGTCAGCTCCCTCTGCAAGATAATCTGTCATCTTACCTTTACCTTCGTCTCCCCATTGGGCTCCTAAAATAATAAATGCTGACATATAAATTCCTCGCTTTCTTTCATTCCGCAATAAAATACTACAATTCTTTGATTTTTAAATTACTACGGTTGTGAATTTTTATAAATTTAAGTGTAAAACCACTATCCCTTTAGGCTAGTTGAGTGTCTCATATGTACTTACCCTTTGAATTATACACTTTTAATGTTAATATAACCAACCATTTAAGTTATTGGTCACAGTCTTCTTTATCTGATATATCCCTTGCTACAATTACACCAGTTGTAGATGCTTGCATTAAACCTCTAGTTATTCCCGCTCCATCTCCTATAGTGTATAAATTACCAATAGTAGTTTCAAATTTATTATTTGTGCTAATCTTACTAGAATAAAACTTTACTTCTACTCCATATAGTAGTGTGTTTTTGCTATATAATCCTGGCGCTATCTTGTCAAAAGCCTTTAATGCTTCTACTATAGAAGTTAAATGCCTTTGTGGCAGTACAAAACTTAAATCTCCTGGCACTGCTGATTTTAAAGTAGGAATAGTGGTTGATTTAGCTAATCTGTGATAATCTGTTCTTCTTCCCTTTAGTAAATCTCCCAGTCTTTGAACCATTATACCCCCACCAGTTAACATGTTACCTAACTGAGCAATATATTTTCCATAATCAATAGGTTGATCAAAGGGTTCTGTAAAAGTTGTAGATACAAGCATTGCAAAATTTGTATTAGTGGTCCTAAGCTTTTGATCTGAGTAACTATGCCCATTTACAACTGCAATCTTATTATCATCATAATATTCTGCTGATACCACTCCACCTGGATTCATACAGAAGGTTCTAACCTTACTGTCAAAGGTATCAGAATAATACACTAATTTTGCTTCATATAAATCTTTTGTTAAATGATCCATAACAGAATTGGGTACCTCTACACGAAGTCCAATATCTACTGCATTATTAGTAACCACAATGTTATGTTTTTTAGCTTCATTTGAAATCCATTCTGCTCCACCTCTACCTGGTGCTGCTACAACATACTTTGCATTAACTTTAACTAGGCCGTCTTTATTTTTTAGTAATACCCCAGTAGCTTTGTTATCCTCTATTAGTATTTCTTCTACTTCACTGAGTTCAATAAACTCTGTATTGGTATTATCCATTAAATGATGGTACATAGATTTTAAAACTTCATAGGCAAGTTCTGTTCCTAAATGCCTTACTGGGCATTCAATAAGACGAATATTATGTTTACTTGCCTCATATTTAACTTCATCAACCTTATCACTATTAAGTCCATACACTTTTTCATTTGCTCCAAATTTTATATATATATCATCACAATACTTTATTAATTTTTTTGATTCCTCTTCAGAAAAATATTCAAGAATTCTTCCACCCACCTCGGGACTTAGAGAAAGCTTACCATCAGAAAAAGCTCCAGCGCCTGCCCATCCAAATGTTATACCACAAGGATTACATTTAACACATATCCCCGTTTCTCTAGCTGGACATTTTCTTTTTTCTATATTTCTTCCCTTATCAACTATAAGTACACTAAGTTCAGGCTTTTTATTTGCAATTTCTAGTGCCGTAAATATGCCCGCAGGTCCGGCTCCTACAATAACTACATCGTAAAAATTTTTCACTTTACATATCCTCCTTGTACCACTCTAGGGTAACTAACTATGTTTGTTACCCTACTTAATAATATCAGAGGTATCTACCCCAGTCAATATTAAATGCGAATATTAGTATTTTATTATTGATAATAGTTCGTATAAATTTTATTTTCCGTTACCCTTATTAGATAAATTCTGTTTTTTATCCTACTTCATTAAAAATTTTACAGTACACAATATTTTGCATACTTAGCATTTTATTTATTCATATAAATGAAAAATACACTTACTCATATTCGCTGAATAAGTGTATTTTTCCTACTAGCTAATTTACTCTTCCCATAATGTCTCTGTAAGCTTTTCAATTTCTTTTTTTCTTTTGTTAGTTTCATCTATGTTAATAGTTATACTTTCTGATATATGTATAACCATTCCTTCCTGTACTCCTGTGGGTAATTTCTTTTTATTTATGTTAATCATTTTTCCATCATCAAGTTCTACTACCGCATAATCTCCTTCAAATCTATCTACTATTCCCTTCATTTCCTCACCTTTATCCAATGATTTATTATCTATTTATTAATAAAACTCTTATAAATACTTAGATTATCTAGGGACCATATTCTTTCTGAAAATTTACCTTGATCTATATCCGTTAATGCCTTATTCATATCATACATTCTTGCATCCATTATATCTAAATGATGTAACATTTCAGCTTCCGGTATCATAGGTTTTTTAGGGCTTCCATATTCCGCTTCATAATGATGTGCAAGCACCATATGTTGTAATAAGATAGTTACTTCCTTATCCGCTTTAACCTGAAGACTTGCTGTTTCTATCATTTTAATTCCTTGTACTATATGGCCTATAAGTTGACCCTCTACTGTATACTCGGACACAATTCCAAGCTCACTAGCATTCATTTCGTATATTTTTCCAATATCATGAAGTATTATACCCGCATACAGTAAATCTGTATTTAGAAAAGTATAAATTTCACTTAATTTTTCTCCTGCCTTAAGCATGGTGGTAGTGTGATATAACAGTCCTGACCTTATAGCATGGTGATTAGACTTAGCTGCGGGGTAATGCATTAGCTTTTCTTCATTATTCTCTAAAATATTAGTAACTATATTTTGAATATCCGTATTTTTAATTTTAGATAGATAATTTAGGATATCATTATACATTACTTCAGGTGAATATGGTGCTACTGCAACATAATCACAAATATTAACTTCATCTCTTTCTTCTGTAAGCCTTATCATTTCGATTTTTAATTGAAGTTTTCCTCTCCACTCATTTACGCTACCCTTAATCTTAACTAGTATATTAGGCTTAAATTTACTTTCTAATTCTTCATTGGATTCCCAGAGTTTTGCGTTTATATCCCCTGTAGCATCTCCTAGATTAAAATCTAAATATTTATTTGTATTGCTATTATTGGTAACCTTGCTATCTACAGATTTTATAACAAAAAAGCTTTCAATCCTGTCACCTTTTTTTATTTCACTTATCTTCTTGTTTTCCATATTTATCTCCTTATATTGTATTGAATTTATTATATATAACACATTATGCTGATATAAGTGCTTAATATTTCTATATCTATTAAAGACTTAACTATACTCTTTAATTATACATCATTATTCTTTTTCCTCCAATATTATTATAACTTAACATAAAGTAGGTCGAATATAAACCTTATCCACAATTATTTTCGCAAGCTATTTCCTATAAAAGAACAAGGGCAAATATTCAGTGATTCAAGCTCTATATTGTAAAGTTTTTTAATTTAAATTCAAAAAATACTGCAATTAAGAAGGATTTCTTAATTTTCTTTTTATAATATAAATTCTACATAGTTTACTTTTTAATATATCAATATGTTCTTTTTTAATATTATTAATAAATCTAAATATTACTTCACTTAATATCACAGCAAATACCAAATCTAATATCACATGCTGCTTAATAAATTGAGTAGATACAATTATAAGTACCCCTATTATATTAAAAATAATCCCTGTAATTATATTCTTTTCAGTATGATTAATCCCCTTCATTATAATATAAGTTGTTGTGACATGCATACTTGGAAAACAATTAAATGGATTGTCATTTTTATATATCATATTTACTAATTTAGATAATACATCTGCCCCCGTAACCATCGGCCGAGGTACCGTAGTTTGAAAAACAACATAGATAATGTAACATATAAATATACCAAGGTTTAAACTAATAAGAGAATTATAGTAATTTCTACGATTTTTCATACATAAGTATATTAAACCTATAGCAACATATCCATACCAGCTTATGTAGGGCAATATAAATATCTTAAGAAATGGTATTGATTTATCTGCATTTGTTACTAAACTATTTATACATCCACCACCATTATTTAGAAATTTATATAAAATAATAGAGAATATAATAGATGCCATAAAGCACAATGCAATTAATCCTTTTTTAAATTTTTTCACATTATATCATCTCCTATTGAGTTTTGATAAAATCCCACTAAATTTAAAGCCTATACACATTTTCTGCAATATGTGGATTAATATTCATTTTTTTTAACTTTATATAAAAAATTTATTTCAAAGGTTAAGGAATTAGTATTAAAGGTATATATGCCAGATATTAGCCTATGTAATCCAAAATATACAGCCAATTCCATAAGTTAATACATAAAATTAGGATTTTCAATAGAATTATAGACTTTAGGCACTGCCTTGTCTACACCTGCAATCTCTGAAATCTCATTGGGATATTGTTGAATCCAGCAAATCTCTTCAACTCCTTACATGGAATGAGAAAATAGTACATAAGGACCGTTTTCTCCAGCTAAGGCTAATTACTTTCGATCTTCTGATAGTACGGTTTCAATATCTCTTGAAATATTATATATTTCAGAGTACCCATAACCGGCTCTACAGTAGAATAACCAGCCATAACAATAAGAGTTACAAATAACATTTTCATCGGCATTGCTAACTAACACCTAAGATATTTAATAAAGACAACTAATTATATAATCTTAAATTTCTAATACTTCTCCTGCCTGTATTTTGATAAGTTTTTCTGCATATTGAAACCATATTTTTTACTTGATGGGTTTTCTACGCGTTTGACATCAACACTAAATAGTAATCGATTATATGATCGAATATAGTCATAAATTTCAATATTTGTTGCATACCAAATATCTTTTTTATTTCCTGTATACTTTGTAAAATTTTAAATTATATTCCAATTATTATCAACTTCAAATTCATAACTGTGTCCCCATAAATAAAACAAATATGGTGCTCGTAGTGCCTTATCTTCCACAAACTTTTTTGTAAGCCTTCCAAGTTCAGGTGAATTATACTTCAAACGAACACTTTATTTATTTCATTAAATGGAAAAATAGGAATTATAATAGTCCGTCTACAATTATTATGCCGAGTGTTCTAGATAATAGTGGTCACAATACACGAAGAAATCAATTTACTCGCTAAGAAAAACAGATAAAGAATCATCTAACAACCTTGAAGATATACTTAACAAAAAAATCACAATTAATAAGCAGAGATAATATTTATCTCTGCTTTCTTCTTGTAAATTGTAGTAGTTTTTATTATTTATAGTACCCATTCTATTGTTTTTCATAGAAAGTAATAAATCGCTAGCACCGTTAAATAGTTGATATAACTAAGTTTATATTGGAGCTGAAAAAGGGGATCGAACCCTCGACCTACGCGTTACGAGTGCGTTACTCTACCAACTGAGCTATTTCAGCATATCTAAAGAGAGTTTACTCTCTTTAGTAATTATACATGTTTCTATTTAAATGTAAACCATCTACATCAGTAAATGAATTAGTAGCAATTAAAATCAAATCAACTAATATCCATATTCCAAAACCACCGCCAGTTAAAATCATTAGAATCCCAGTACCGGTTTTGCCTACATAAAATCTATGAATACCAAGTGCACCTAGAACAACACATAACAATAGTGCGACTAACCAATTTTTCTCACTAATAGTCCTCACTTCAGTCTTATTAGTTTGAATTAACATATTAATACCACAGGTTTTACAAAAATTAGATCCATCATCATTTTGAGCTCCACAATTATGACAGAACATAAAATCACCCTTTTCATATTATTTTAGTGCTTATTTACATTTTATCATATGTGGCAACATTTTACTATATATATGATATTTTTTCAAACTATAAGGACATATCTTTCACACAATTAAGTTTTTTTCTATAATCACTTTCAATAGCATCAATTTCTTTTTCTTGCTGATCTCTCTTTATTTTTTTAGCATCGTTTGTATCGTTAACCTGCGGTAATGAATTTGGGGCCGCACTTTTAAAAAGCTCTCCAACTATATTACCTATATATTCTTTAACTTCAGGATTATCTAAAATATTTGCAATATCTACTGTGTCCAATTGCTTAACTTTATTCCCGTAGTCCCTATAAAATCTTAAAGCCTGCTTTATGAGCTTAGAATTATTAATACCCTTCTTCTCCATACTGCTCACATAAGTAATTAAGTCTTTATCTGTATCCTCGCCTAAGTTTGAGGATACAGTTTTACGGAGGGTTCCCATAATTATTGTCCCGCTTCTGTAGTTACAGCAGCTTCTTTATTTCCATCTAAGTATTCAAGCACTAACAGTTCTTTATATCTTTCAGCAAATAATATAGCATTAGCACATTGAGGATCCTTACTATCTATAAGTTTTGGCTCAGTTTTTTTGAACTCATTCTTTAAATATTCCAGTAATAACTCTGCAGGCCCACCTATTATTCTTATATCTTTACAAGTATTGGGTTTAAAGGAGCTATTAATTGAACTTATTGCTTTCTCTACATAAGGTCTTAACACCAAGTCTTTAATGTCTTGTAGGACATTTGTCTCTCCAAATGGTAATTCATTGTCTTCTAAGTATTCTATAGCATCTGATATATCATAATTACCATCAGATCCTTCCGCAGAATTGAACTTAGTAAGTAGTGCCTCAATTGTTGGCTCAAAACCATGTTGAGCAAAACTACTAGCTTTAGTCATTCCCAGCACCTTGTTACCAAATTCATCTTTCTCATATTTCCATTGAGATACATCTAAAGTACCTCCACCAAAATCAAGTAATAACATTGGATAACTAAACATTTCCATAGTTTCAGCACTTAATGTACCTCCTTGTTTAAATACTTGTACATCTAAGATTTCTATATCATATGTTATATTATTTATTGTTATAGTTTGCCTCTCCATCTTCTTGATTTCATTTTTAAGTTGGATACTGTGGTCTATATAATATTCCGCAGGAAGTCCCACGGCAAGTCTTACCTTTATCTTAGTTACCCCTTTAAAACTTAGTGCAATTGCATTGAGTAAGTTCAACTTATAATGATCTGACATATATTTGTTAGATTCCATGTTAAGCTTACCTTCTTTGTTGCCTACGGTATAAAATTTTCCATTCCAAGTGACGTTACTTATTCCAGTAGCCCTTGAACCATGTTTGCTTACAGAAGATACTCGACTAGCAAATATTACATTGGTACTTGTTTTGGTAAAGGTATTTCCTATATCTACAGTTAATACGGAGGCCAACACTTTTTTTAACACAGGATATTTTTTTGATATATCAGTTAAGTTCATTTTTTACCCTCCTAGTTTTTTCTTTTTATGGTTTGTATTTATATATTCTGTATTATAATGTAATTTCCTTCTTTTGGAGCAATGTTTTTTATAAACATATATCTACATATACTTACATATATGTGTAAACATTTATATATTTACTTATAAACATAAATATATATATCTACAAATGTTTATATATATTTACTAGATCAAAGATAGGCTAAGAAAACTTATATAGTTTCCTTATCCTATCTTTGTGCCTTCTTTGTTGTATGTTCTTTTCTTTAATTTCATAATTATATATATATAAACGTAATAAGATTACTATCCGGTTCAATAAATCCTGATTATCTAAGATAAGTTCTTGGCTCTGCCAAATGAACTGCTTTTTTTAATGCTATAAATAGATATCTTATAAACATAGACATATTTATCTACCTATATCTACATTTGTCTACCTATATATTTACATATATTTATATATATATTTACAAATGTAGATATATATACACTAACCTTAAGTCCCTAATCATACCATTCTTTGCATGTTTATCTAATGAATAATATTCTATATATATGAATTCATTAAATAAAAATAGACGCTAAGTGAAAACTCACCAACGTCTAAATTAAAAAATTACTTAGCACCGAAAAAGTCTTTATAGCAAGCCCTAGTAATTCAAAATTCATTTAATTTGTAGTTGCGTAAAGAAAATCGCATGTCTGAGCGAAGCGAGTTTGCGGTTTTTAGCAAGTATAAATAAAATAAATTTTAGAATTACTTAGCGCCGCGAACGCATTTCTAGCGACATATACTTTTAGTTATAGCATCCTCTAAGAAAAACTTTCAGTCTATTTGAAATTTAATCCCTATGAATTACATCCAGCCTAGCAAACTTACTGAATTGACCTATCCATGCAAGTCTTACTGTTCCTACAGGACCATTCCTCTGTTTTGCTATTATACATTCTGCTACATTTTTATCTTCCGTTTCCTTGTCATAGTACTCATCTCTATATAGGAACATAACGATGTCAGCATCCTGCTCAATGGACCCTGACTCTCTAAGGTCAGATAGCATAGGTCTATGGTCAGCTCTCTGCTCTGGGGCACGTGAGAGCTGCGACAGTGCAATAACTGGACACTGCATCTCTTTTGCAAGGGCTTTAATAGATCTTGATATTTCTGATACCTCTTGTTGTCTACTCTCAGGATTACTACCAGACATAAGTTGAAGATAATCAATAACTATCATGTCAATACCATGCTCCATTTTTAATTTTCTACATTTTGAACGCATATCCATAATGGAAGTTCCTGCTGTATCATCAATGAATATTTTAGCAGCAGCTAGTGGACCAGAGGCTTTCGCTATATTTTCCCAATCCTTATCTTCTAAATTACCATGTCTAAGTTTTGACATATCAACATTTGCTTCTGAACAAAGCAATTTATAGGCAAGTTGTTCTTTAGACATTTCCAGTGAAAATATAGCTACGTTTTTTCCTTCCCTAAGGGCTGCATACTCAGCTAAATTTAGCGCGAAAGTAGTTTTTCCCATAGAAGGTCTTGCCGCAATAAGAATCATATCGCCCTTTTGGAATCCAGCAGTTTTGTCATCTAGTTCTGGGAATCCACTAGGTATACCAGTTGTCTCGCCTTTATTATTAAAGATTCTTTCTATTTCTAGAAATCCTCTCTCAAGTACTGTATTCATTGGTTCAAAATCGCTTGTATTCTTTCTTTCTGCTATATTAAAGACCTTTTGCTCCGCAAGATCCATTACTGCTTCTACATCATCTTGCTTATTATAACAATTTTCCATAATATCAGTAGAAGCTCTGATAAGTTTTCTTAAAATAGATTTATCATCTACAATTTTTATATATGAACTTAAATTAGCAGTAGAGGGTATTGAGTTACTTATCTCTGTAATATAAGTAATTCCCCCTGAAGCTTCTAATTTTTCAGAAGAACGTAAATGTTCCAGTAGTGTAATCATATCAATAGGTGTGTCCTTCTGATATAAATCAAAAATAGCATTAAATATAACTTTATGAGAATCTCTGTAAAAATCATCGCCTATTAAAACCTCCACTACTCTTGATATGGCGGTTTTATCTATTAACATTGATCCAATTACTGATTGTTCTGCTTCTAAATTATAAGGCAGACTTCTAAGAGGTGTATCCATTTTATTTCATCTCTCCTAAGATAATGTTTATGCCCTGCTAAAATGATTTAACAGGGCCATTAATTATGTTACTTATTTTTTATGCGAAGACTACTTTCATTAGTTCTTCAATGTTTGATACAGTTTTTGTTTCAATGTCCACAAGATCAATAGGTACTTCTTTTTCATTTTCAATGGGGATTATTACCATTTTAATTCCTTTTCTTCTTGCACCATAAATCTTTTCGAATATACCTCCAACTGGTTTTATAATACCACGAAGTGATATCTCCCCAGTTACGGCAATGTCCTGTCTTAAAGGTTTATCTAAAAGTGAACTAATTATACATACAGTTATAGCCGCTCCAGCAGATGGTCCATCAATCTTACCTCCACCTACTATATTTACATGTATATCATAATCCTTAATATCCTTATTGGTTGTTTTTCTTATTACTGATGCAGCATTAAACACTGAGTCTTTAGCCATACTTCCAGCAGTATCATTAAATCTTACTTGGCCTTTACCTTTTTCCTTAGCCTCAAATACTGATGTTTCAATTTCTATAGTTGATCCTATGTACCCTGATACTCCAAGTCCATATATATGGCCAACTTCAAATTTAACCCTATTATCTAATTCTTCATAAGGAGTAAGTCTACTTATAGATATGACATCCAAAAGGTCTTTAAGCTCAATTTTAATTTTAGAGCTCTTTTTTGATTCTCTATTATGCAATACATATCCATAAGCATCTGCCAAAATGTTTACAGCTTTTCTTCCTTCAATAGTATATCTACTAATAGTCTCTGCAACTCCATCTGCAACTTCAACTTTTAATTTATGGGCAGCATTTATTACTATAGTTTCAATATCTTTTGCAGTTAATGGTTCAAAGTAAACTTCAGTACATCTCGATCTAAGCGCTGGGTTTATTTCTGACGGTTCACGAGTTGTAGCTCCTATTAAAACAAAATCCGCTGGAGCACCTTTATCAAATAAATATTTTATATATTTAGGTGTATTTTCATCTTCAGGATCATAATAAGAGGATGAAAACTCAACTCTTTTATCTTCTAATACTTTAAGCAGCTTATTTTGGAGTATATTATCAAGTTCTCCTATTTCATCAATAAATAATATTCCTCCATGAGCCTCAGTAACAAGGCCTGTTTTTGGTTCAGGAATTCCAGTTTCAGCTAAATCCCTTTTACTTCCCTGATATATTGGGTCATGAACAGATCCGAGTAGTGGATTTGTTATTTCTCTTGGATCCCACCTAAGTGTTGTACCATCCACTTCTATAAATTTAGCATCTTTATCATAAATAGTGTAACTCAACTTTTTAGCTTCTTCAAGAGCAAGTCTAGCTGCAGTTGTCTTACCAACCCCAGGCGGTCCATAAAGAATAATATGTTGAGGATATGGCGATGCCATTTTAGATAACAGAGATTTTATAGCCCTTTCTTGCCCAATTATTTCACTGAAACTCTCTGGTCTTAGCATAGCTTGTATATTTTTTGTGAGCTTTCTACTATCAAGCTCTTCAAGCTCCGCATATTTTTTAAGTGTTTTAGCATTTTCAGGGCCCTTTTGTTTTTTTATTATGCTAAGTCTTACTTCATCAATATATTTGTCTTGCTTTTCCATAAGATTTTTTTCTACTTCAGTTTCAATCTTATTTTGTACATATCTTTTAGCTATTTCTTCAGTAAGATAACTGTTAGTTTTATCTAACACCTCATATACATTCTTTTGATTGGGTACTACATCTATTCCCTTACCATTGCTGATAATTTTATTTAGCGCATACAATCTTTTATACATATCTTCACTTTTTATATATTTTTGAAGTTTAAATTTTATAGTTTTAGCCTTTATACTACCTTCATCTATTACGTTCCTCATTATTTCATATAGTACATCAATTTGTGTATCTATTGGTAATTCATCTTTTGCGGCCGGTTCTCCGAGTTTATTAACAAGTAATGTCTTCAAGCTCAATCCGCTTTAATAAATAACATTATCAATTTATTTACTAAAGCGTTTCCTCCCTTCATTTTGTATGATTATTCCTCACAAACAAGAACTTTAATCTTAGTAGATATTTCTGGATATACTTTTATTTCTACTTCATAAGTTCCTAATAATTTTATTGTCTCTGTTACAATTTTCTTTTTATCAATATCTAAATTACATTGTTTATTTAGTGCTGTCGCTATATCTTTATTTGTAATCGCCCCAAATAACTTTCCATTTTCTCCAGCTTTTCCAACTATTTTTACAACCTTATCTTTAAGGTCATTAGCTGTTTTTTGAGCTTCTTCAATTTCAGATGTTTTCTTTTTTCTTTGAGTATCATTTTTTTTATTTAACATATGCATATTTACGTCTGAAGCTTCCTCAGCGAGTTTCCTAGGAAATAAAAAATTCCTTGCATACCCATCTGCAGCATTTATAACGTCACCTTTTTTACCTACACTTTTAATATCTTTTAATAAAATAACTTTCATTATTTTTCACCTTCCCTTAAGTATTCATCTATTGCTTCATTTAATTTCACTACTACCTCTTCAAGCCTTAGTGAAGTAAACTTTGTACCAGCCATAGTCATATGTCCTCCCCCACCTAATGTCTCAAGTATTAACTGTACGTTTATTTTTCCAAGAGACCTTCCACTAACAAATACTTCATCTCCTATTTTAACAATAACAAATGATGCCTCAATACCAGTAATATTTAGAAGTTCATCAGCTGCTTGAGCAGCAAGTACCGTATCTTCTACTGTCGGAGGACAAACTGCTATAGCAATTTCATTTTCAACCTTTGCTGATCTTATAATATCAGCTCTTTTTAAATATACATTTAAATCATCAGAGAACATTTTTTTAACATCCATAGTATCCGCACCATGACGCCTTAAAAATGCAGCAGCCTCAAAGGTCCTAACTCCTGTTTTAAAATAGAAGTTTTTTGTATCTATACATATCCCTGCCAGTAGACAAACTGCTTCTATATGCTTAAGCTTTGGCTTATCTACCATATATTGAATCATCTCAGTAACTAGTTCAGAAGTAGAAGATGCGTAAGTTTCCATATAGCTGAGCACTGCCCCTTGTATAAAATCTTGAGATTTTCTATGATGATCAATTATAACTACTTTTTCTACATCTTTGACTATTTCTAAATTAAGCACATAACTTTCATTGTGAACATCTACTATTATGAGCAGATTATTAGAATCTTTAACACTTTTAAATTTTTCACTTGTTATAAAAGTATTTTTATATTCCTCGTCTTCTTGTAATATATCCATCATGCTTTTTATACCAGTACTTATTCCTTCGAGAATAATATAGCATTCTTTATTTTGACTTTTAATAACACTATATAGACCTATGGCAGCACCTAAACAATCAGCATCAGGGTTTTTATGTCCCATAATAAAAATTGCATCGCTCTCATTAACTAAATCCATTAATGCGTGAGCAATAACTCTTGCACGTACTTTAGTTCTTTTCTCAACCTCTTTTGTTTTTCCTCCAAAGAAAGATAATTTATCACCTTTCTTCACTACCGCCTGATCACCACCCCTGCCTAATGCAAGCTCCTTAGCAGAAGCAGCAAATTCATAGTTTTTAAGTGGTGTATCTTCTCCCCTACCTATGCCTACACTTAGAGTAACTGCAAGTTTATTACCATTACTTATTTCACGTACACTATCTAATATGTCAAATTTCTTTTCTATTTCTTTTTCAATATACTTGTCTTGTACTATAATAACATATTTATTTGATGTGTACTTTTTTACCACAGCATTTACACTCTGTCCATAGCTATTTATTGTTCGCTCAATATCTGCTACAAGCATGGGCGCCTTGTCTTCTTCTGTAGTTTTAATGACATCGTCAAGATTATCAACCTCTACCAGCATAACACTTTCTCTGTTTCCATTAATACCTTTTATTAAATTGGTCTTTTCAGTTATATCATAAAAATATAAAAGCATAATCTTATCTTTAACATTTTTATTTTCGTTTGTATCTACAATATTAGTATAAATTTCGTAGAAATTATCTTTTATTTTAATGTTTGGGAATATATTCTTCTTGCCTTCTAAAACTTGCTTTAAATTAAGTTCCACAATTATATCTCTAATATTTTTATTTAAAAGATCTTCTCCTTCTAGCATTGTAGTTACACTTTGATTGTACCATAAAATGTTTCCCATATACCCTATTATTATTAAGGGAAATGGAAGCTTTACTAAAGTACTTGTGGTTGCTATATCAAGTTTAGAAGAAAAATTTTCAATAAACTTCTTCCACTCGTTCTTTTTAATCTTTGAGTTGTAAATATTATACACTACTAATATAGCATATATTCCCAGCATTAGTATTCCTACTTCGAGATGCCCATAATAAAATATTATACATATGAATAGGGCCATAGTCACCATATATATTTTATTATTAACATTAAAGTAATTATATTTATTATCCATAATTTGCCCCCAATTATTTTCTTTTAATTCTATATGGGTCAAGCTTTCTAAAATCAAAAGCCATTTCCATGAGCCCTATTGAAAAGTAAACATTACCCAGAGGCGAAAGTGCTGTTAACCCTAAAATTAGTACTACTACAGTCTTTGATAAATTTTTCTTTACCCTTAAAAAATATGTACTTGCAGCCAAACCATTAATAATAAACACACACTCCACAATAAGCTGAGAAGAGCTTAGTATATAATTACCGCCAGTTATTTTTTTTGCCGAAAGTATTATTCCTATACATACTATTCCTATGAGTATGGCTCCAACTATGTTCGAAACATAAACTTGGCTAAAAGCTAATACTTTTTCCATTTTATAGTTTAGCTTGTTTAATATTGCTCTAGATACTATATAATTCAAATAGGCTGATATAAATGCGTATATAAAAATAGCTGCTGGGATTATTGCCAAAACTAAAGTAACATCCATTTTTTTTACCATTGCAAAGTTGTCATCTAAAATCTTCAATTGTTTTGCAGTTATTCCTGATTTTAAATAAATTGCTTTTACTTGATTCAAAGAAGCATTCATTGATCCTTTAAAAAACTCTAATTTATCCGTAACAAAATTCATAAATCCTGTTTTTTCTATAAATAGCATTGAAAAAACTATAGTTAATATATCAGCTATTGCAGACGCAATAGCTAAAGCTACTAATGTTATAGATGATTTTTTATTTTTCTTTACGCAATAACCAAGCGCAATACCAACACTACTACAAGTTATAGCTGAATATATCGCCATTATTGGATTATAGACCATGGATGTTAAAATTATACTGAGTAATATAGCAGTGATTGTTATTTTAATATTATGCCTTATATAAAGTATTGCCACTGGAATTGGTAATATTAATATTCCTATAAATGATACAAATGGCAAGTATCCTATTATAATCATTATTACTGAAATTATAACAGCTATAAGAGAAGCCTCTACAATTGCCCTTGTACTATAATTTTTATTGTCCATTTTTTCCTCCATTATTTATCTTCCTTTTATGTGCATATAAAGTCTGCTTAAGTCCTTTCCATCCTTTTCTATATTATCCCCTTCTACTATTCCAACCTTTAGTTTCTTTTTCATGCTTTCATCTACAGCTACATTGGAGTATCCTAGCCTTTCACCTAATATATATAAAAGTATTATGGCCGCTGAAATGCAATCTAGTATAGCGTCTTGAGCAACATTGCTTCCTTTACTTAGCAATTTGAAGAAATCAGCTATTATACATAGTAGCTCAGCCTTCAAATTTTCAATTAGTTTAACGTTAGACATTATATTAAAATCATCTCTTTTCATAGTATATCATCTCCCCTTGTAGGCTTATGCGCATAACTCTATTTTAGTTATTTTTCTGAAATTATGCAACTAAAGTTTATTTATATATATGTAATATATAATAAGTAATAAGTAATTTAATATTTAGCGCTCTTCAACGTTTACATTTTTTGGATTATAACTACAAGTATACTACAAATCCTACCCAAGCATATATACTTTTATAATTTTATTATCAATATTATTTAAAATATTTGTTTTTATTTTAAAAAAAATAAAAGCAGCTACCGTAAGGTGCTGCTTTCAGTCATTTACTACTCTGTAGTAAATGGTAATAATGCTATGTTTCTTGCTCTCTTGATAGATACAGTAAGCATTCTTTGATGTTTTGCACAGTTTCCAGAAATTCTTCTAGGAAGAATCTTTCCTCTTTCTGTAACATATTTTCTAAGTTTGTTTATGTCTTTATAATCAATTGCAGTTGCTTTATCCATACAGAAAGCGCAAACTTTTCTTTTCATTCTTTTTCTGTTTCCGCCAGCAGCACTTCCGCCACTACTTCTTTTACGATCGTTCATTGCCATGATTTTTTTTCCTCCTTACCTAATATTAGAATGGGATGTCTCCATCATCAATTGGTGTTATATCGCTACCACCGCTGAAATCATTAGATCCAGCATTAGATCCGCTATTATTTCCACCTTGATTAGTATTCGCTGCTGATTCTTTATTGCCTCCCCATTCAAGGAAGTCAACTTCATCAGCAATCACTTCAGTAACATATCTTCTAGTTCCGTCTTTAGCCTCATAATTTCTAGTTTGAATGTTTCCAGAAATGCTTAACAATTTACCTTTACTCATATAATTAGCAGTAGCTTCCGCTGTCTTGCCAAATACAACTACTGGTATAAAATCTGCTTCTGGTTGACCTTCTCTTTTAAATCTTCTATTAACGGCTACAGTAAAAGTGGCTACAGCTGTTCCTGTTCCTTGAGCAAACTTTAACTCAGGATCTTTTGTTAATCTACCAACTAAAACAACTTTATTCATAAATGCACCACCTATTTTTCTGGATTTATTATGATATGTCTTATAACACTGTCAGTAATTCTGAATACTCTATCTAATTCTTTTGGTAAATCGGGATTTGAATTGAAATTGATTAATGTATAGTAGCCTTCACCAACCTTTTGTATTTCATAGGCCAACTTTCTTTTGCCCCATGCATCAACATTTTCAACAACTCCACCATTATTTTCTATTACACCTTTAAATTTTTCAACGTTAGCTTTAACAGCTTCTTCGTCTAATGAAGGATGTAATATGAATATAGTTTCATATTTTCTCATTAATTTCACCTCCTCCCCTCGGACTAACGGCTGCGCATTGCACAGCAGGGATTACCCAATAAATTATATCACTTAATTATTCATAAATCAAGTAATTATTCTTTTTTAGTTATATTTTCTTTGCTTAATACATTTTCTTTTATGATTTTCTTCACTGCCGAATCAAATTTAATTCTTGGAAGCATAACTATTCTAGCACAACCTAAACATTTTATTTTTATATCCGCACCTAATCTAATAATTTCCCAGTTCTTGCTGCCACAAGGGTGGGTTTTTTTCATTTCAACAATATCTCCTAAATTAAATACTTTCACTGCGCATCCCACCTTCAATAGATTTTATAATATCTCCATCTCGCAGGAAAATTTCTTTTACTTTTATGTCTTCTGATTTTATAAGTTTAAAAATACTTTGAATATTTTCTTCTTCTATTTTTAAACTAATCCCACAACTTTTAGTTATATATGTTGGGGTAGGAATAACTACCACCTTTATCTGTTTATTTATAGTTTGTCTTTCTGCTTTCATAGCTTCAAGTGTATTTTGAAATGTTACTATATAATATTTATTCAACGTTTGTCACCCTATCCTATTTCTTAATATCATTAAAGCTTAATAGTTTTGTCTGCATTATTCATTAATTGTACTATAGAATACATATTTGATATTTCTCCAATAGCAAGCTTATCTTTTAGATTATAAAAATCAAGACAAACTCCACAAACTGATATATTTGTTCCTCTTTCTAATAGTTTGTTTAAACTTTCTAATACAAGCGAACTATCTGTAGTAAGTTTTACTCCTCCATTAATAAAAAGAATATCATTAGGTATTGTATCCGCTTCTGATAATGCGAATAAATAGCTTTTCATAAGTATATTACCCAATTCGTCATCACCCAACCCCAACTTATCGGTAGTTATTGCCAAAGTGAATTTTTTATTTTGGTTGCTTTCCACATTTACTACTTGATTTTTATCTTTAGTTATATTGATAAAATATAAATTATCTTTCTCTTCTACAATACTTCTATATCCACTACCCTCAGAAAGTTTTACTATATTGTTTTTAGCAACTAGATTATCTACAATTACAGTGCTTTCACCATTATCAATTGAATCAAAATATTTTTTTGTCTTAACCACAGGGATTGGACATTGTAAGCCCTTACAATCTATTATATTATTCATACTATTTCCGTTTTAAATTATTTTTTACAAAATTAACTTAAAACTTTCACACCCCTTTCTTTATTAAATTATCATCTTAATTGTTAAAATATTAAATATCTCTAAGCATTAGTTAAATTTTACCATTTCATATACATTTACAGAACTTTAGCTTATAATATTGTATCATGTGTCAATTTAAAAATAGACCCTTAAACTTTAATAATATTTAGTTTTATCTTATAAAAAATTTATATTTATTCTTTAACTAAGATTAGTATAAACTATTTATAGCTTTAATTATATCAAAACAAAATTTAACTTGCTATTGATAATTTTAATAGATACTACATCATCTATAGAATATAGTAATACTATTATTTTATTTTAAAAATGGAGGAAATTATGAAAATATATTTAGATAACGCAGCAACTACATTCCCTAAACCACAAGAAGTATGTACTTCTATGATGAATTATATAATGAACATAGGCACAAATCCTGGAAGGGGTGCGTCCACCAAAGCACTTGAAGGCAATAAAGTCATTTTAAATTGTAGATACGCATTAATGGATTTTTTCAATTTCGATAAGGTTGAAAATGTAATTTTTACACCTAATATCACCACTTCCTTAAACACCATTATAAAATCTGTTGTTAAAAGTGGTTGGCATGTAATAACTTCCTCAATGGATCATAATGCTACCTTAAGGCCTCTAAGTTCTCTTTCTCAAAAGGGCATTATAGAATTAGATATTGTTCCTTCTTCAAAAGAGGGTTTTATAAATATAGATGATTTTATAAGTACACTTAAGCCCAATACTAAATTAGTAGTTTTATCACATGCATCTAATATTATTGGATCAATTCAACCACTAGAAGCTATAGGCAAAATATGCAAGGCTAGGGGTATTTATTTTGTTATTGACACCGCTCAAACTGCTGGAGTATTACCTATTGATTTCTATAAATTAAATTGTAATGCACTAACTTTCACAGGGCATAAAAGTTTATTAGGTCCCCAAGGTATAGGTGGCTTTTTAATTGACGATAATCTAAATGAAGCCTGTTCTACATTTATAGAAGGTGGCACTGGAAGTCTTTCATCAAGTATTATTCAACCAGATTTTTTGCCTGATAAATTTGAAAGTGGGACCTTAAATGGCCCAGGCATAGCCGGGCTTTTAGAAGGCATTAATTTTATTAATAAGCAAGGTATAGATACTATTCGCCAACATGAAGAATATTTATGTAAAAGTTTTATAGATGGCTTATTAAATATAAATTCCCTTGAGGTTTATGGTTGCAGTGATGTTTCTAAGAGGACAGCTACTATATCTGTTAATTCTACAAAAATCGACAATTCAGAATTAGGATTTATTCTAGATACTCAGTACGGTGTTACTACAAGAACTGGTCTTCATTGTGCTCCATTGGCTCATAAAACCATAGGTACATATCCAACTGGCTCCTTAAGATTTGGAATTGGACCTTTTAACGATATTAAAGACATTAATTATACCCTGAGCTCTATCGATACTATTATTAGAAAGGCGTGATATATATAATTGGAAAATATTTTAGAAAAAATTGATAAAATAACTATCTTCTTTGTTTTATATACCTTTGTTTTTATAATATTTTTTGGAACTATAGGTTATACACTTCCTTTTGTATTAGCTCTTATTTTAGCCTCACTGCTTAAAATACCAACAAAATTTTTAATGAGAAAGTTAAAAATTAAAAGCGCTATGGCCTCATTATTTACTACCACTATTTTTTTCACATTGATTATTGTTTTGTTATCTTTAATAATAACAACTATAACTTCAGAATCAATACAACTAGGGAAAAATATTCAATCCTATTTTTCCCTTAACAAAAATAATATACTAGATTTTTTTAGTAATATGCAAAGTTACTATAAAAATTTAGACCCCAGCATACTTACTAATATTGAATCAAATGTTTCAAACTATATTACCAAAACCATAAATATTAGTATGGATGCCTCCACAAAAATATTTTCACTAACCCTGGGTTTCATGTCTGCTATTCCATATATACTAATGGTTTTATTATTCACTTTACTTACCACATATTTTTTCACAAAAGATTTATCATCTTCAAGCAAACAAATATTTGATTTGATTCCTTCTAAAAATGGAGATAGAATTCATTATATATTTGATGAATCAAAAAAAATGTTTAAAAATTATTTACTATCATACTTGCTTATAATAACAATAACCTTTCTGGAAACATTAGTTGTTTTTTTAGTTTTCAAGGTTAAGTATGCCATAACACTAAGTATATTGTGTGGAATATTTGATCTGCTTCCTATTTTTGGTATAGGAGCTATATATATTCCTTTAATAATAATATTTTTTATATCCGGCAACTATGTAGCTGCTTTAGGCCTACTGATCTCTTATATAATTATCACCATAGTAAGACAAATTATAGAACCTAAGATTGTATCCTCATCACTAGGAATTAATCCCGTGGCAGTTCTTGCTGCTATATTTATAGGATTAAAAGCAAACGGTCTTATTGGTATGTTATTCTGTATGTTTTTAGTAGTCTTTTACAATATTTTGAAAAAAGTTGAAGTTTTATAGAATAAAAAACCTTCTACATGGATAAAATCCAAATAGGAGGTTTTTTTATGGTAGATAAAGTTATTTTAGATTCTATGTCCAGGGATTGCACTTTTAAATTAAGAGATATTATCAGTCAATATATTTTTCCCATTGCAAAATCCTCACGTCCCATTGTTGTTTTGTGTATTGGCACCGACAGATCTACTGGTGATAGTTTAGGTCCCTTAGTTGGAAATAAGCTCAAATTTTTAGTTAGAAATAAAATCCATGTTTATGGCAGTCTTGAGTGCCCGGTACATGCAAAAAATTTATGTGAAACAATTGATGAAATTAATTATTCATATACTAACCCTTACATCATTGCAATTGATGCTTGTCTTGGTAGTTTACAAAATGTAGGTAAAATAATTATTGAGGAAAAACCATTATGCCCAGGTGCTGCTTTAAATAAAGATTTACCTAAAGTAGGCGATCTTAGCATAACAGGTGTTGTAAACATATCTGGAGCCTTTGAATTTATGGTTCTTCAAAACACAAGATTATATACAGTAATGATGCTTGCTGATGCTATTTCCAATGGTTTATATCATTCCATACTTAAAACCTTAGGAGGAAGAAAATTTAGTTCTAACTATGAAGATTTCAATATAAAAGATGTTGAAGGTTAATTTAATAAAAAACAACAAGATTATAACCTTGTTGTTTTTTAAAATATCAAATTATATACTCTATTACACAATATATATTCTATTTCATCAATGGTCTTACAACCACTATCTATAATTAAGGTTCCTTCTCTTCTTATATTATTTTGCATGTTTAAATTTATAAGTCCACCATCTTTAAGCTCACATATTATTACATCACAATTTGTATTATTATCTCTATTATTTATAACCGTATAACCTCTTTTAACTAATTCTTCCTTCAAATAGTGAAGTTCTTGCGAAATACATATTACCATAAAAAAACTCCTTTGTTTTTATTGTGCCTCAAAAATTATTTTTTATTATAATATTTTTTTATGATTATGTAATTGCATATTTCTGTTAATTTATAGAATTTATAGCCTCTTTTAAAACACTATTTTCTTCCTCAGATAATTCATACCTAGAAATACCTTTATCTATTGGTTTAGCATAAGTTGTACTCTCATTTCTACTATATATGCTTGTTAAAATAACTCCATTATTGCTTCCATCTAAAAGAGCTATAGAGAAGCTTAAATCACTTCCAACATCTTCAAACGCCCTATATCTTACCATTGAGGTCTTTTGTATACAGTTTTTTAGCTCTCCACTTATTTGTTCACACATTTGTTTCATAATATCATTTTCTTCTTTAACATCATCAATTTTATCCAAATAAGCTACAACCATATCTTCTAAATTTTTATTGTTTACACCTCTCATTAATTTTCTATATTTTCTCTCTAATTTATTTAAAGCTGAATATGTCATTATAATTATTATAATTAATATAAGTACAAGCATAATAAGTGCTATTGTTATGTATATATGCGCACTATTTATAAAGTTAAATATCCTTTGCATTTTAAATTACACCCTCTCCATTATGTTTCACGTGAAACATTACATGTTTAAAATTTCTAGAATCCTTTCAAAATCCTGTTCTGAATAATACTCAATTTCTATTTTACCCTTTTCTTTATTTTTAGAATTTATAAAAACTTTAGTACCAAAATGATTTTCTAATTTACTCATTATATCTTTGTAATATATATTACTTTGATTTTTAACTACTTTTTCCTTTTTTCCATTTTCAAAGTTCTTTACCAATCTCTCTGTTTCTCTCACATTAAGACTTTCATCAATAACCATTTGAGCAATTCCACATTGGATTTCCTTATCGGCGATCCCTAGTATTGCCCTTCCATGCCCCTCTGAAATCACACCATCTATTATGTAATCTTGAACTCTTTCATCTAAATTTAATAATCTCATACAATTGGTTATAGCAGTTCTTGATTTACAAACCTTTTTACTTATTTCTTCCTGTGTAAGATTAAAATCCACTAATAATTTTTTATAAGCTATTGCTTCTTCAATAGGGTTTAAATCCTCTCTTTGAATGTTTTCTATTAATGATATTTCCAATACTTCCTTATCATCTATGTTCATTATAATTGCAGGCATTTCTGAAAGTCCAATACTTTTAGCTGCTCTAAATCTCCTTTCACCGGCTACAACTGTGTATGTGTCATCTTCTTCTTTATTTACTATAATAGGTTGAATAACCCCATGTTCCTCTATCGATTGCGCAAGTTCTGATATTCTTTCAGGGTCAAAACTTTTTCTTGGTTGATCAATATTTGCCTTAATCAAATTCATAGATATTTTAAGAACCATTGAACTATCTTCTTTAATTTCTTCCTCAGGAATTAAAGCTCCAAGTCCTCTACCTAGCCCAAACTTCTTATTCAAAATATATCCCTCCCTTGTCTATCTAGAAACTCATTTGCCAATGCTTCATATGCTTCTGCACCTTTACATTTATCATCATACAACATAATAGGTAATCCAAAACTCGGAGCTTCAGCCAACCTTATATTCCTAGGAATTGTAATTTTATATACTTTATCGTTAAAATATTTTTTAACCTCTGATACAACCTCATTACATAGTTTTGTTCTATTATCATACATACTTAAAATTACACCCTCAATTTCTAATCCCTTATTTAAGGACTTTTTAACTAATTGAATAGTATTCACTAATTGCCCTACACCTTCCAAAGCATAAAATTCACATTGAATAGGTGTAAGTACACTACTTGCAGCCGTAAGTGCATTTATAGTCAAAATACCCAGTGATGGAGGGCAATCTATGAAGACATAATCAAATTCACCTTCTATTTCTTTAAGCTTTTCCTTTAGTATATTTTCACGATCATTTCTACTAATCAATTCTACTTCTGCACCTGCCAGTTCCATTTTAGATGGTACTATGTACAAATTGTTTACTAATTCGCATTCTTTTATAGTGTCCCTAATGGATATATCTGATGTTAACAAATCATATATGGATAGTTTGATTTTTTTCTTGTCAAATCCTAAGCCACTTGTAGTATTTCCTTGAGGGTCAATATCTACAGTTAAAATCTTTTTACCTTGCATAGCTAAATAGGAACATAGGTTAATATTAGTAGTAGTTTTACCTACGCCTCCCTTTTGATTAAAAATACATATGGTTTTCATGACTACACCTACCCTTCATAATATTATTCATATTTACATAAGGTACATAAAAATAAATAACAACTCAAATACACTGATATATACACTTATTAATTATTTTAATATGCCTAACTAATTTTACTATATAGTTTATTATATAGATATGTTAAATATTTTAATAGTATTTTCTTCATTTTTAAAAAAAATAGTAAAAAACAGAATGTTTCACGTGAAACATTCTGTTTTTTACTATTTTTTAGGTATTCTTATCGTCACTTCTATACTATCTTCTAATTCTCTAGATTTATATTCTGCATTTATTCCATACTTATCAAAAACTTGTTTTATAGTATTTATGTAAACCCTAGGTGCAAAAATGCCTTTTATTTTTTTCTTTCCATCTGCAGCTACTTCATCTCTACATAACTTCAATAATTCCTTTTCAATAAGATCTTCTGTATTTTTAACATTTAGGGATCTATCAACAATTATTTTAAGTACCTTCTTTTGAAGTTTTATATCAGTTATTTTTAGCAGAGCTCTGGCATGTCTCTCTGTAAGCTTGTTCTCTATCAAAACATTTGTAATCTCTTTATCTAATTTTAACAATCTTAATTTATTAGCAATAGTTGATTGTTTTTTTCCTATTATTTGTGCTAATTGTTCCTGTGTATAAGAATGATCTTGAATAAGATTATAGTAAGCTGAGGCTTCTTCCAAAAAATTCAAATCTTCTCTTTGTAAATTTTCAAGTAGTGCAATTGCTGCAGAGTCTTTATCTGTAATATCTATAATAATTACTGGCACTTCCTGCAGTCCTATTTTTTTTGCGGCTCTTAATCTTCTTTCTCCTGCTACTAATTCATATCTACTCTCCCCGCTTTTTCTAACTGTTAGGGGCTGGATTATACCATAAGCTTTTATAGACTGAGAAAGTTCTTCAATAGTCTCTTCATTAAAATGCTTTCTAGGCTGATAAACATTTGGAGATAATAATTCTATAGACACATATTTTACATCATTTTGCATAATATACCATCCCTTAAATTTTTCCTTTTATTAACAGTTCTCTTTTTTTATCTTATTTCCTTCTTTTTTTTATATTTTCCGTACGACAAATTATTACATTTTTGGTCGTAGTACTACACTAGAGGACTTTTAGCGACCATCCCCGCTTTTCTAGGATACTTCTTAGGTGTACCTGAAATTTTACTTATTATTACTAAATTATGGTCTAAGTCACTATCTTCAATTTGTACCTTCTCGATATGTTCTATCCGCCCACCTAGCATTCTAATTGCATTTTTAGAAGATTTAATCTCTTCTTCAACCGCAGGACCTTTCATTGCAACAAAATATCCACCCACCTTTACATAAGGTAAACAATATTCACTAAGTACTGTTAAATTAGCAACTGCTCTAGATACAGCTACATCAAATTTCTCTCTATATTGTCTATCTTGTGCAAAATCTTCTGCTCTACCATGAATAGCTTTAATTTTTTCTAATTGAAGATTTGAAATTACTTCATTTAAAAAATTAATTCTCTTATTTAATGAATCTAATAAAACTATATTTATTTCAGGTTTAATTATTTTCATAGGAATACCCGGAAATCCACCACCAGTTCCTATGTCTATAACATTTTTTGCATTTTTTAGTCCTTGAAACTTAAAGACTTTCATAGAATCAATAAAATGTTTTTTTATTATTTCTTCATCTTCTTTTATAGCGGTTAAATTTACTTTTTCATTCCACTCTTTTATAAGGTCCTTATATTTCATAAATTGCTCATACTTTTTTTCGTTAAATCCTAAGCCTTCATTACTACTGGCCTTGCTTAATATGTCAAAGTATTTCATCTTTCACCTCTAGGTCTTCTTATATTTTAATAAATAATCCTCTTAGCTATTTCTTAATCTATTCTGCTGTTCAATATATATCATTAGAACAGTCATATCTGCAGGTGATACTCCTGATATTCTAGAAGCTTGCCCTATGCTAATTGGTTTAATTTTACCTAATTTTTGCATAGCCTCAATCCTTAAACCCTTTATATTTTCATAATTTATTTCTTTAGGTATAATTTTGTTTTCAAACTTTTTAAATTGATGAATTTGCTCTAATTGCTTTTGGATATATCCTTCATATTTTGACATAATATTAACTTGCTGCTCAATATATTTATTTAATTTAGGTCTATCTTTATCAAGTTTTTCAACTTTATAATAATCAAGTTCAGGTCTTTTTATAAGCTCATAGAGGCTAATTGGTTTTTTAAGTGGTGTAGATTCGCAAGAAATTAAGAATTCCTCAATATCTTTTTTATTTGTAATTTGTAAATGCTTTATTCTTTCAATTTCTTCTTCTAGTTGCTTCTTTTTTTCACAAAACACTTCATATCTATGTTCATTAACAAGGCCAACACCATGCCCAATTTCAGTAAGTCTTAAATCAGCATTATCTTGTCTTAATAGCAATCTATACTCTGCTCTTGAAGTCATCATCCTATAGGGCTCATTGGTGCCTTTAGTAACTAAATCATCAATTAATACTCCTATATATGCATCAGACCTTTTTAATATTAGCGGCTGCTTATTTTGAATACTAAGTGCAGCATTAATTCCTGCGATAAGACCTTGTGCAGCCGCTTCTTCATAACCTGAACTACCATTTATTTGACCTGCTGAAAATAACCCTTTAATATTCTTAAATTCTAATGAAAGTTTTAAATCCGTTGAATCTAAACAATCATACTCTATGGCATATGCCGTTCTCATAATTTCTACATTTTCAAGACCTGGTATTGTTTTCATCATTTCCACCTGAATCTCCTCTGGAAGTGAGCTAGACATACCTTGAACATACATTTCTTCTGTATTCTCTCCTTCAGGCTCAATGAATATTTGATGCCTTTCTTTATCCGCAAATCTCATTACTTTATCTTCAATGGATGGACAATATCTAGGCCCAGTACCCTTAATAGATCCATTAAATAGTGGCGATCTATCTATGTTTTGTCGTATTACATTATGAGTTTTTTCATTTGTATAAGCTAAATAACAAGAAAGCTGATCTCGCTGTATATCTTCACTAATAAACGAAAATGGAACTACCTCATCATCACCACGTTGCTCTTCCATTTTAGAAAAGTCTACTGATCCTCTATTAATTCTAGCTGGAGTTCCTGTTTTAAATCTCCTTAAGTCTATTCCAATTTCAATTAATGACTTCGAAAGTTCATTAGCAGGAAGTAATCCACTAGGACCTTCATTATAACTTTGATCCCCAATTATAACCTTAGATTTTAAATATACTCCAGATGCTATAATAATAGCCTTCGTTTTAAAGTATGCACCATTTTTTGTAAGAACACCATTAATTTTTCCCTCTGTCATGTCTATAGATATTACTTCTAATTGTCTTAACTGTAAATTTTCTTGTTTTTCTAATACATTCTTCATTCTTGCGCCATATGCTTTTTTATCAGCTTGAGCTCTTAACGAAAACACAGCTGGACCCTTAGAAGTGTTTAACATTCTTGATTGTATATATGTATTATCAATATTCACTCCCATTTCACCACCAAGAGCATCTATTTCCCTTACCAAATGTCCTTTAGCAGTTCCCCCAATATTGGGGTTACATGGCATTAAAGCCACACTATCTAAATTTATAGCACAAATTAAAGTCTTACATCCTATCCTTGCAGCTGCAAGCGCGGCCTCACAACCTGCGTGACCAGCTCCAATAACTACAACATCAAATTCCCCTGCCATATATTTCATATTTATCCCTACTTTCCTAAACAAAATTCTGAAAATATCTTATGTATAATATCTTCGTCTAAAGCCTCTCCAGTAATATCACCTAAATTAGTCCATGCATTTCTTATATCAATAGAAGCCAAATCTATAGCCGATGTATGTTCTATTGCATTTAGTGATGATTCTAAGTTTTCTTTTGCCCGTATTAAAGCTTCCTTATGTCTATTATTAGTAACAAATACTCCTTCAGTTTTAATTTCACCCTTAAAGAATAAATCTTTTATATGTTCCTTAACCTTATTTAATCCTTCACCGGTTTTAACTGATATATTAGTTACATATTTTGATTTTAGATTTTGTAATTGTTCACTCTCTATTTTACCACCTAAATCACTTTTATTTAACAATACAATATATTTTTTTTCTTTAATGTATTTGATTATTTCCATATCTTCCTGACTTAGCTTATTACTCCAGTCTAATATTAATATAACTAAATCAGCCTCATCAATCTTTTGTTTAGATGTTTCTACTCCTATTTTCTCAACAATATCTTCTGTTTCCCTTATACCTGCAGTATCCACTATTTTAACTGGTATACCTTCTATGCTTATATACTCTTCTATAGCATCCCTTGTTGTGCCAGGTATCTCTGTAACAATAGCTCTTTTTTCTTTAACAAGAGCATTAAGAAGTGAAGATTTTCCTACATTAGGTTTACCAACTATTACAGTGCTTAAGCCTTCCCTTAGGATTTTACCTTCATCCGCCGTACTGAGTAGTAAATCTATCTCACCCATTATTGAATTAACGTCCTCCTTAACTTCTCCCGCTGTTACTTCTTCAATATCCTCTTCAGGATAATCAACAGTAACTTCTATATGTGCAATTACACTAAGTAATTTATTTCTTATTTTCTTTATTTCCCTGGAAATCGAACCTTCTGATTGCATAAGGGCTGATTTCATACTAAGTTCTGTCTTTGCTGTTATAATATCCATAACCGCCTCAGCCTCACTTAAGTCAATTCTACCATTTAAAAATGCTCTTTTAGTGAATTCTCCTGGTGCTGCCATTCTTGCTCCTGCCCTAATAACTTCTTGTAGAATTATATTAGTTCCAACTATGCCACCATGACAATTTATCTCAATAGTATCTTCTGAAGTAAAACTTTTTGGACCTTTCATGTAGGAAATAATAACTTCATCAAGTTTAATACCTTTTTTATCAATAATATGACCATATCTCATGGTATAAGTTTTAAAATCACTAAGTTTTCTATTGTTTTTACCTATAAATATACTATCTACTATATCTCTAGACTTGTCTCCAGATACTCTAATTATAGATATACCACTTTCCCCTATACTAGTTGCTATTGCAGCTATAGTATCAAATTCTTTCATTAAATATTACCTCCTAATTTTAGTTTTATGAATTTAAAAAGAAAGCCCTTAGGCTTTCTTTAAATCAACTACAACTCTTCTATAGGGCTCTTCACCTTCACTAATGGTGTAAACATATGAATCATTTTGAAGCGTAGAGTGTATTATTCTTCTTTCATATGGGTTCATTGGTTCAAGTTTTAATACTCTACCACTAACCCTTACCTTATAGGCAATTTTTGATGCAAGCCTTTTTAACGTCTCTTCTCTTTTTGCCCTATAATTCTCAGTATCTAATATTACTCTTTTATATTCTTCATCATGATTTTTGTTTACAACTAAACTTACAAGGTATTGAAGGGAGTCTAGTGTTTCACCTCTATATCCTATTAATAGTCCCATATTAGGTCCAATTAAATCAATCCTAATTTCATTATTTTCATCTTTTAGGTTTACTTCAGCTTTCATACTCATAGATTTCAATACTTCCATTAGAAACTTTTTAGCTTCATATGAACTATCTCTTTTAACTGTAACTCTAATTTTTGCAGGCTTTACCCCAATGATATTTAAAAACCCTTTACTACCTTCATCTAAGGTTTCAATTTTTACTTTATCTCTTGTAACATTTAATTCCTTCAATGCATTATTAATTGCATCCTCTACATTCTTCCCCATCATTTCTAAAATCTTCATACAGTAAGACACCCGCCTTTCTCAATATAAAATTAGGCAATTGTGTTAAATCTGTTTTTTTACAACTCCAGTATTCCCAAGTTCTATTTTATTTATAACTAAAGTTTGAATTACTTGTAATACGTTGTTTATTACCCAATATAATACCAATGCACCTTTAAATTTAAGACTCATAAACCCCATAAAAATAGCCATTCCAGTGTTCATTGTTGAAGTTTGTTTAGATTGAGCACCGCTACCTGGTGGTTGCATAAGTTTTGATGAAAAATAAGTTGTAACGGTAGACAATATTGGTAATATATAATATGGATCAGGCAATGTCAAATCTGGCATCCATAAGAAGCCAGCACCTTTCATATTTAATGTGTTAAACACAGCAAATAGTGCAAATAGTATTGGCATTTGAACAAGCATTGGCAAACAACCGCCCATTGGATTTACTCCATTTTCTTTGTAAAGCTTCATTACTTCTTGCTGAGATTTTTGTGGATCTTTTTTATATTTTTCTTGAACTTTCTTCATTTCTGGTTGAATTGCGCCCATTTTAGCCGTTGATTTAGTTTGCTTAATACTTAAAGGCAACAATAATACCCTTATTATAATTGTGAAAAGAATTATTGCAAGTCCATAAGATATATTGTCAATTGGTATAACTGTATGAATGCCACTATGTATAAAGTAAAAGAACTTTTGAAGTGGAGAAATTAAAAACTGTAATTTCGAATACAAAAATAAAACCTCCCAAGTGGTTATTTAACTGGATCAAAGCCACCCTTATTATAGGGATGACATCTCAATATTCTTTTTATTCCCAAAATAGAGCCTTTTATAGCTCCATACTTTTCAATAGCTTCTAAAGTATACTGAGAACATGTTGGGTAAAATATACAACAAGGCCTCTTAAGAGGTGATATATATTTTCTATAAATCTTTATACCCAGTATAAGTATTTTTTTCATTATTAATTAAACCTGCCTTCTTAAGCAAATTCTTCAAAGCATTCTCTATTTCTTTATAATTCTTTCCATTAGAAGGATTCCTTGCAATAAAAACCAAATCATATCCTGTCTTTAATCCCTCATTGTTAAGTCTATAGCTTTCGCCAATTAGTCTTTTAACTCTACTTCGAGTTACACTTTTTCCTACCTTTTTACTTACTGATATTCCACATCTATTTATATCTTTGCCATTTCTATAGATATATAACACTAATAATAAGTTAGAAAAAGATTTTCCTCTTCTATATACTGTTCTAAATTCAGTATTCTTTCTAATCCTATACTTCTTCACATCAATTTTCATATTAGCCGCCCTCGTTTCCGCAAATTGCAGAAAAAGGCCACATTAGCGGCCTTTATGCTGTCAATCTTTTTCTACCTTTTTGTCTTCTTTTCTGAAGAATGTTTCTTCCAGAAGCGGTTTTCATTCTCTTTCTAAATCCGTGTTCTTTTTTTCTTTGTCTTTTTTTAGGCTGGTAAGTCATGAACATATCTACTACACCCCCTTCTTTTAAACCTTAAATTATATCAATCGTCTTGCAATCGCATATTTATGGTTTTACTATTGTATTATATATTTACTATGGCTTAATGTCAAGACAACCATTTTTATTCTTATTGTTGATATTTTAAATATTTATATGATTATTTGTGGATAACTTCTTGAACACCTTGTTATTTTTTGATATTATATAAGATATAACTGTGAATAACCTATTTGTAAACAAAGTTATTCACAACTTGTGGACAAAATTGTGAATAACTACTATAATATTGTACAAAACTGCTTTTTACTTATCTATTTTTAGCTATGTTAGTAGATTTATTCCAAATTTAATATGTTAATACTTTTTTTTTGTAATTGTTAATAACTAAAATCATATTAAAACTGTTAACATAGTTATTAACATGTTAATAATTTTAAAGCTATTTATCAACAACCTATGATGTATTAATTTATTGTTTATAACTTTGTTTATACATTGTTTGTTTTTACATAAAATATTTTTTTTATTTGAACTGGAGGGTAGAAAATGAGCACCCAAATTAAAGATATCTGGGAAAAAACCTTAAACATAATAAAAGGCGAACTTACAGAAGTTAGTTTTAATACTTGGATTAAAAGTATAGAACCTATGGCCTTAGATAATAATAATTTTAAATTAGGTGTTCCTAATAATTTTACCAAAGACATTCTTGAAAATAGATATAAGGATTTAATAATGAATGCTGTTAAATTAATTACTTCTAAAACATATAAAATTGAATTCTTTATATTATCTGAGGAAGTCGCAGAAATTGAAACACCTAAAGCAAAAAGAGAAACTGAAAGAAATAACCTACTAATTAATGATGAGATGTCTGCAACACTAAACCCAAAGTATACCTTTGATTCTTTTGTCATTGGTAATAGTAATAGGTTTGCTCATGCTGCGTCACTTGCTGTAGCTGAATCACCTGCAAAGGCCTATAACCCGCTATTTATCTATGGAGGAGTTGGTCTTGGAAAAACGCATTTGATGCATGCCATCGGTCATTATATATTATCAAATAACCCAAAATCTAAAGTTGTTTACGTTTCTTCGGAAAAGTTCACAAACGAACTTATTAATTCTATTAAAGATGACAAAAATGTAGAATTTAGAAACAAGTACAGAAATGTAGATGTTCTCCTAATTGATGATATTCAATTTATTGCTGGTAAAGAACGTACACAAGAAGAGTTCTTTCATACATTTAATGATCTTCATGAAGCAAACAAACAAATTATTTTATCTAGTGATAGACCTCCTAAAGAAATACCTACTTTAGAAGATAGATTACGTTCTAGATTTGAATGGGGTCTTATAGCTGATATACAACCACCTGATTTTGAAACTAGAATTGCTATTTTAAAGAAGAAAGCCGATGTAGAAAATTTAAATATTCCAAATGATGTATTAGTTTATATCGCGACTAAAATAAAATCTAATATACGAGAGCTAGAAGGTGCGCTTATAAGAATTGTAGCTTTTTCATCTCTTACCAATAAAGAGATTGGTATAGATTTAGCTTCTGAAGCACTTAAAGATATTATTTCAAGTAGAAATTCAAAGCAAGTAACTATTGAATTAATACAAGATATAGTTTCCAGCTATTTTAATTTAAAAGTCGAGGATTTTAAATCTTCAAGGCGTACAAGAAACATAACCTTTCCAAGGCAAATAGCAATGTATTTGTGCCGAAAACTCACAGATATGTCTCTACCCAAAATAGGTGAAGAATTTGGAGGTAGGGATCATACAACAGTAATACACGCATGTGAGAAAATATCTAATGGTCTTAAAGAAGACGAAAATCTACAAGATAACATAGCTGAATTAACTAAAAAAATAAGTCAAAAATAATATGTTCGTTACTAACAAGTGTTGATAATATTTATATATAGTCCTGTGTATAAAATAATACATAAAGCACAGCTGTTGATATTGTGGATAACTATGATTTTTTTTGCATACTTATCCACAATTACTTATACCTATGATTGTTGCGCCTTAAAGCCCACCATAGGTTTCTAACATATCAACAGCCCCTACTACTATTACTACTATTTTTAAATTATTATCTTACCTATCTTTAACTAATTTCCCATGTGGATAAGGAGGTTGTTTTTAAATGAAATTTATATGTGAAAAAAATATATTACAAGAAGCTATTTCAAATGTCCAAAAGGCTATTACTGGTAAATCAACTATGCCTGTATTACAAGGTATATTATTAATAGCAAAAAATAATGAAGTAACACTTATAGGATCTGATATTGATTTAAGTATTGAAGCTAAAGTCAATGCAGATGTTATGGAAGATGGAAGTGTAGTTTTAGACTCTAAACTTTTTGGTGAAATAATAAGAAAATTACCTAATAGTGCAATAGAAATAACTTCTGAGGAAAATAACTCTATTAAAATAGTTTGTCAAAAATCATATGCAACTATAATACATATGAATCCTGATGACTACCCTAATCTACCAAATATAATAGAAAATATGATTTTTTCAATTTCCCAAAAGGTATTAAAAAATATGATGAAAGGTACTATTTTTGCAGTTGCTCAAGATGAAACTAGACCAATTCTACAAGGAGTTTTATTCGAAATAAAGGATAAAAAACTTAATCTTATAGCACTTGACGGATATAGAGTTGCATTTAGAAGTGAACCGGTAGATAACGATTCTAGTATAAATGCTGTAATTCCAGGTAAAACATTAAGTGAAGTATCAAAAATATTAGAAGAAACAGACGAGCCAGTAAATATAACCTTCACAGCAAACCATATACTATTTAACATTGGAAAAACAAAGGTTATATCAAGATTACTAGAAGGAGAATTTATAAAATATAATTCAATAATACCAGAAGAATATAATTTAAAGATAACAGCTAAAAGATCTGAATTATTAAGTTGTATAGAGAGGGCTTCTCTTATGGCAAAAGAGGGAAATACTAATTTAGTAAAATTTAATATTGAAGAAGATAATTTGATAATTACATCAAATTCTCAATTGGGAAAGGCCAGAGAAGAAATTAATATAATTTTGCAAGGAGAGCCACTTCAAATTGCATTTAACTCAAAATACCTAATAGAGCTTCTAAAAATAATGGAAGAAGAAGAAATCATTATGGAATTTTCTAGTGGTGTTAATCCTTGTGTGGTAAGAAATAAAGAAAAAAATAATTGTACCTATATGGTTTTACCAGTAAGAATAAGAGCTACAAATAATTAGAAAAAAGTAATTATAATAATATTTCAGAAAAGAAGGTTTTAAAATGAATGAAATAAAAATAGAAACAGATATAATAAAATTAGATTCTTTTCTAAAATGGGCTGGAATAGCTTGTTTAGGAACAGAAGCCAAATATTATATCAAAAATGAAGAAATTAAGCTCAATGGTATCATCGAAACTCAAAGAGGTAAGAAATTAACTAAAGGTGATATAATTGAATTTAACAATGAATTTTATAAAATAGTTTGATGATATATAATACACCGGATAATTTTTAAATATTATCCGGTGTACAATTTATGTCTGTAATATAAAAAAATATGTTATATTATTTATACATATTAAATAATATAATTAATATATATATGTTATAATTGTAATAGGTGATTGTATGCATGTAAAATATTTACAACTTGTAAATTTTAGGAATTTTAATGATTTAACAATAGAATTAAATAAGGGTACTAATGTATTCGTGGGAGATAATGCCCAAGGAAAAACAAATATTTTAGAAGCAATTTATTATTGTAGTTTAGCTAAGTCTCATAGAACTAATAGAGATAAGGAACTTATAAATTGGAATGCAGCAGATGCATATATAAAGTTATATGTCTGTAAAACAAGATTAGATAAAAAAATAGAAATAAAAATTTTTAAAGAGGGTAGAAAAGGGGTTAATATAAATTCTATAAAAATTCAAAAACTCTCTGAGCTGGTAGGAAGCTTCAATGTAATTATGTTTTCTCCAGAAGATTTAAATATTGTTAAAGAATCTCCTTCATATAGACGAAAGTTCTTAGATATAGAACTATGTAAGTTAAACAGTCGATATTACTATAGCTTAACTCAATACAAGAAAATTTTAAATGAGAGAAATTTGGCTATAAAAAAATGGAATACAAATAGCGATATTATAGATGTGTATGATATACAACTTAGTGAATTTGGTGCAATTATTATAAAAGACAGAATAAATTATATAGAAAAGTTAAATAAAATAGGTAAAGTAATACATAGTGATATAACTTCTAAAAGTGAAATAATAGAAATTAAATATCTAACACCTATTAAAGAATTAGATAATATACAGCAAAACTTGTACTTGCTTTTATGTAAAAACAGAAAAAGAGATATAGAAACTAAAACAACATCAATAGGACCACACAGGGATGATTTTTCTATAACTATCAATGGCATGGATGCTAGAACCTTTGGATCTCAAGGACAACAGAGAACTTCAGTTCTAACCATAAAATTTGGAGCACTAGCAATTATAAAAGAGTTAACTGGAGAATACCCAGTATTGTTACTTGATGATGTTTTGTCTGAACTAGATACAAAAAGGCAAGAATATATATTAAACTCTATAAAAAATGTTCAAACATTAATTACTTGTACAGGAATTAATGAAATAAGAAAATATCTAAGTTCTGAAAATAAGATATTTGAGGTTAGCTCAGGTAAGTTAAAAGAAATTACATAGATTTAAATAAGTATAATGCGCTATTAAGGAGGATATCATATGTTTTTACATTTGGGAGAAAATGTAGTAGTACCTATAAAAGATATTATAGGTATATTTGACATGGAAACGACTATGTACAGTTCGGACACTATACAATTTTTAAGAATGGCTGAAGAAGATGGATTTGTAGAAAGGATAACTAAGAATATTGCTAAGTCTTTTGTTATTGCTGAGGTAGATAAAAAGAGCAAAATATATCTATCGCCAATATCATCGCAAACGCTATGTAAGAGAACAGAAACTGTATATTATGAACTGTAGATTAGATTAGGAGGATATGCATGGATATAAATAATGTTTATGACGAAAGTCAAATACAAGTACTTGAAGGATTAGAAGCAGTAAGAAAAAGACCAGGTATGTATATAGGAAGCACTAGCATTCGTGGGCTTCATCATTTAGTTTATGAAATTGTAGATAATAGTATAGATGAGGCAATGGCTGGTTTTTGTAAGAATATCGAAGTGTTTATACATCCAAATAATTCTATAACGGTTATAGATGACGGTCGTGGTATGCCCGTAGGAATACATCATAAAATGAAAATACCTACTGTAGAAGTTATAATGACTGTACTTCATGCAGGTGGAAAATTTGGTGGTGGAGCATACAAAGTATCAGGTGGTCTTCATGGTGTTGGAGCATCTGTAGTTAATGCACTTTCTGAAGTTTGTGAAGTTGAAGTTAAAGTCGATGGAGATATATGGAAACAAACTTTTTCAAAGGGTAAAACTACTAGTACTCTGGAAAAGATTGGTACAACAGAGGAACATGGAACAAAGATTTTCTTTATGCCTGATGCTGAAATTTTTGAGGAAATTGATTTTGATTATGAAACAGTAGCTCAAAGACTTCGCGAACTTGCTTTTTTAAATAAAGGTATAAGAATAACCCTTACAGATGAGCGCGAAGACAAAAAACAAGAATTTTTATATGAAGGTGGAATAAAATCTTTTGTAGATTATCTAAATAGGAATAAGGGTAAAATTCACGATACTATATACATTGAAGGACGTAAAGATGATTATATTGTTGAAATAGCATTACAATACAATGATACATACACAGAAAATTTATTTTCTTTTGCTAATAATATAGATACAGTAGAAGGTGGAACACATCTAGTTGGTTTTAAGACAGCATTAACAAGAATAGTAAATGATTATGCTAAAAAATTTGGTTTCTTAAAAGACAATGATAAAAATCTATCTGGTGAGGATGTACGAGAAGGACTTACAGCAGTAGTATCTATAAAACTTACTGATCCTCAATTTGAAGGTCAAACAAAGACTAAACTTGGAAATAGCGAAGTAAGAGGAATTGTTGATAGTATAGTTGGTGAGGCTATGAGTAATGTTCTAGAGGAAAGTCCAGAGCTTGGTAAAAAAATAATAGACAAATCATTGAATGCAGCTAGAGCTCGTGATGCTGCAAAAAAAGCAAGAGAACTTACAAGGCGTAAGTCAATCCTTGAAAGTACTACACTTCCTGGAAAATTATCAGATTGTGCTTCAAAAGATCCTATGGAATGTGAAATATATCTTGTCGAAGGGGATTCCGCTGGTGGATCTGCAAAGCAAGGTAGAGATAGAAAATTCCAAGCTATACTTCCTCTTAAAGGAAAAATAATGAATGTTGAAAAACAAAGAATTGATAAGATGCTGGCATCACTTGAAATTAGGGCTATGATAACAGCATTTGGGGCAGGTATAGGAAAAGATTTTGATGTGAAAAAAATAAGATATGATCGTATTATTATTATGACAGATGCGGATGTAGATGGAGCACATATTAGAACATTGTTGTTGACTTTCTTCTATAGGTACATGAAGGAATTAGTAGAAGAAGGACACGTGTATGTAGCCCAACCTCCATTATTTAAGGTTACTAAAGGTAAGAAAGAGCAATATGTATATACTGATAAAGAACTTGAAAAGGTACTTTTGGAAGTAGGAGGAAAAGATGGTAATACTGATATACAAAGATACAAAGGTCTTGGGGAAATGAATCCAGATCAGCTTTGGGATACAACAATGAATCCCGAAGAGAGAACTCTCCTTCAGGTCCATGTAGAGGATGCAATGGCAGCCGATGAAATATTTACTATTCTTATGGGGGACAAAGTAGAACCACGTCGTGAGTTTATACAAGAAAATGCTAAGAAAGTACTTAATTTAGATATATAGTAGATTAGTATAATTACCATAACACATGGAGAATGGCGGTACTATTTTTCAGGTGTTGTTAAAATATTTTGTTTGAAGAGGTGTAACAGATGAATAATCAGGGAAAAATTTTACCTATTGATATAAGGTACGAAATGAAAAAATCCTATATAGATTACGCTATGAGTGTTATAGTAAGTCGTGCGCTTCCAGATGTACGGGATGGACTTAAACCTGTTCATAGAAGAATATTATTTTCTATGCATGAACTAGGGTTAACCCCAGAAAAGGGATATAGAAAGTGTGCAAGAATTGTTGGAGACGTTTTAGGTAAGTATCACCCACATGGTGATACTGCAGTATATGGAGCACTCGTTAGAATGGCTCAAGACTTTTCTCAAAGATGTATTTTGGTTGATGGTCATGGAAATTTTGGTTCTGTAGATGGTGACGGAGCGGCAGCAATGAGATATACAGAAGCTAAAATGAGTAAAATTACAACACAGATGCTTCGCGATATTAATAAAGAGACAGTAGACTTTATTCCTAACTTTGATGGAGAAGAAAAAGAGCCATCCGTGTTACCATCAAGATTTCCTAATCTTTTAGTTAATGGATCAACAGGAATAGCCGTTGGTATGGCAACAAATATACCTCCACATAACTTAATTGAAGTTATAGATGGGGTATTAATGCTTATTGATGATCCAGAAGCTGAAATAAGTGATTTAATGACAAAAATAAAAGGACCAGATTTTCCTACAGCAGGAATTATATTAGGTAGAGCAGGAATTAAAAGTGCATATGAAACAGGAAGAGGAAGAATCCTGGTAAGGGCTAAAACTGACATTGAAGAAAATAAAGGAAGAAATTCAATAATAGTAACAGAATTACCTTATCAAGTTAATAAAGCAAGACTTATAGAAGGTATTGCAGATTTAGTAAAAGATAAGAAAATAGATGGAATATCAGACCTTCGAGATGAATCAGACAGAGAAGGTATGAGAATTGTTATAGAACTAAAAAGAGATGCAAATCCTAATATAGTATTAAACAGGTTATTTAAACATACTAGGATGCAAGATACTTTTGGAGTTATAATGATAGCTCTTGTAAATGGAGAGCCACAAACACTAAATTTAAAACAGTGTTTGGTATATTATTTAGATCATCAAAAAGATGTAGTAAGAAGAAGAACTCAATTTGATTTAGACAAAGCCTTAGCTAAAGCTCATATCTTAGAAGGTATGAAAATTGCACTAGACCATATTGATGAAGTAATCCGTTTAATAAGAGCATCTAAAAGCATTAGTGAAGCTAAAGAAAGTTTAATAAGTGCATTTGAACTATCAGAAAAACAAGCTACTGCTATTGTTGAAATGAGACTTGGAAGATTAACCGGTCTTGAAAGAGATAAAATTGAAGATGAATATAACGAATTAATGAAAACTATTAATTATTTACAAGGAATTTTAGCAGATGAAATGGTATTACTAAACATAATTAAAGATGAGCTTATAGAAATTAGAAATAAATATGGTGATACTAGAAGAACAGCAATAGAAAAAAATCCATATAGCATAGATGAGGAAGATTTAATCCAAGAGACAGATGTTGTAATAACTCTAACTCATGCAGGCTATATAAAGAGACTTCCAGCTGATACTTATAGTGCCCAAAAAAGAGGGGGTAGAGGGATACAAGGTGTTACTACAAAAGAAGATGACTTTGTAGAACATATTTTTATAACCTCCACTCATAATAATCTATTGCTATTCACAAACAAAGGAAAAGCATTTAGATTAAAAGCATATGAAATTCCTGAAGGTGGAAGAACAGCTAAGGGAACAAACTTAGTAAATATTATACCACTGGCTAACGATGATAAAATTCAAGCGGTTATATCTCTTAGAGAATTTACAGAGGATAATTATCTTATAATGGGAACAAAACATGGTTTAATTAAGAAAACATCACTAGATAAATATTCGTCTATAAGGAAGAATGGTTTAAATGCAATAAATTTAAGAGAAGATGATGAATTAATTGGAGCTGCAATAACTACTGGAGATAGCGAAATGCTATTTGCTACAAGAAATGGTTATTCCATAAGATTTAGTGAAAAAGATGTAAGATGTATGGGAAGAACTGCAACTGGAGTTAAGGCCTTAACTTTAAGACAAGATGACATTGTAGTGGCTATGAATATTGTTAAACCTGAAGAAGAACTTTTAGTTATAAGTGAAAATGGTTTTGGAAAAAGAACCGTAGTTTCACAATACTCACTTCAGCATAGAGGTGGTAAAGGAGTAATAACTTATAAGGTATCAGAGAAAACAGGAAAACTTGTAGGTGCTAAAATAGTAAAAGATGGAGACGAAATGATACTAATAAATAGTAATGGTATTGTTATAAGATTAAATGTAGCCGGAATATCAACTACAAGTAGAAATACTATGGGAGTTACTTTAATGAAGAGCGGTGAAGGAGATAATATCGTTGCTATAGCTAAAATAAATTGTAGTGATGAAATTAATGCAGACGGGGGATCTTGTAAATTAGATGGTGACTCGCAGGATGAAACTCAAGATATTGAAACGATTGAAGAAAATTCTCTTAATGGAGAGAATGACTTAGAGACAATTAGCGAAACAACTGATGAAATAAACGTTGAAACTGAAGATGGAACAAATGATGGAACAAATGATGAAAAAGAAGATTAAAAAAGAAGATTAAAATGTAAAGTATTTATTTGAAATTATTTCAGATAAGTACTTTTTTATATTGTAATATAATGAACCTAGTGTATCCCAAGCAGTAAATGAGCGAAAAATAAAGGTATATTTAGAAAATCAAGTTTAATCTACTAAGAAGTAGAACTAGTTGAAATACAGCATGAAATAGATTTGATACAATACTCCTTGTCGTCACGAAGCAGTGACACAGCATGTTAAATGTTAATTACTACTTGATAAGTTTTAATTTGAAAATAAATTAAAGAAGTTGTTGACAAAACAAGCAATACCTAGTAAAATAGTAGAAGTCGTCACTTGATGACAAAGCAAATTGGTCTTTGAAAATTAAACAGAGAAATAGGTAAAATAACGAAATAATATTTCGTTAGACCAGTTAATTACTTTAGATAAACAAGTAAAATTTTAGTCGTAAGACTAAAAAGTATGTAATGAGCTTG
>NZ_JBOITM010000008.1:0-47313 GCF_050717535.1 Clostridium sp. | reverse complement strand
AAATTATAGTCGATTTCATCATTGAAGTATTTAAAAATTTAGCACTATTTTTGAAAATACAACTTAAAAAAGCCTTAAAATTAAATATAAGGATTTTGTAATACATTGTGCGGAGTATAAGATTTAAAATATTAACTAAACATATAAATAGTAATAAAATTCAATTTTACAACATAAATTTTATTAGAGGAAGGTGATCTTATGTTTTTTGATGAAACTATTTATAAAGAATACAATAATGTTATTACGAAAGCTTATGAAATCTATGACGATGAAGCACTTAAAAGATTAGAGTATGTTAAAAAAAATGTACCTACAGATATATATAATATGTTTTTATTAGAAACATTGCAATGGCAGCTTTGTATTCTATCATCTAAAAGACTGGATTTTAAAGATAGTCATTTAGAATTGATATGTAGAGTTTTATCTGAAACTATAGGAAGACTGGATAATGAAACTAAATCAGATATTCAGCAATATGCAGTTGGAAATTGTTAAGAAGTAAAAAATATAAGTGAATAAAAAAACTGTGATGGTTGGATATCTCAATCACAGCAGTTTTTTTTTGTGGTTGATTTTATTATATAAAAGGGATTAAAAAATACATTGTTGTGCATGATAAAAAAGAGGGAAATTAAAATCCTTATTGAATAATGTTAATATGGATTATTTATAGATAAATTATAATTTAGAGAGGGTGCATATATATGAAATTATCATATAAAGAGAGAACAAATAGTGTTAAACCAGTAGTTGTAGTGAGCAGATGCTTAGGTTTTGAAGCTTGTAGATATAATGGACAGTTGGATGGTTGTCATTTAGTAGAAAAACTAAAGGACTATGTGGAGTTTATAACTGTGTGTCCTGAAGTTCAAATAGGATTAGAAACCCCTAGGGAAGCTATAAGATTGGTTAGAGAAAATGAAGTTGCTCCTGTAAAACTTATACAACACAACACCGAAAGAGAACTAAGTGCTGAAATGACTGAATTTGGAGAAAAATTTCTTATGAATCTTCCAAAGGTGGATGGTTTTATGCTGAAAAGTAAATCTCCCTCTTGTGGAATGAAGGAGGTTAAAATTTACAAAAGTATAGAAAAAGGTTCCAGCTCGGTTAAAGGAAATGGATTATTCGGAGACCTTGTAATAAATAAGTTTTCTAATCTGGCCGTTGAGGATGATGGCAGGGTTAAAAATTATAATATAAGGCAACATTTTTTAACAAAATTATATCTTATGAAAAATTTCAGGGTAATAAGAGAAACTATGTATATAGAAGATTTAGTTGAATTTCATGGTACCAATAAGCTTCTTCTTATGTCATACAATCAAAAACAACTTAAAATATTAGGTGGTATTATAGGGAGGCACGGAGAGCTTAGTGTGCAACAGGTGTATGCGGAATATGAAAAAAATCTTGCTCTGGCCTTAAATAAGATACCAAGGTATACTTCTAATATAAATGTACTAACAAGGTCTATGGGATATTTTTCAGATAAGCTAACTCATAGAGAAAAAGAATTTATTTTAGATACAATAGAGCAGTACCGAATGAGTAAAGTTCCTTTTAGTGTTCCACTTTATATTATAAAAGCAAATGCTATACGTTTTGAAGAGAGAAATCTTATGAATCAAAGCTTTTTTGAGCCTTATCCTTATAGTTTAGATGATGTTACTGATTCTGGAAAGGGTCTAGATAAATAAAACAACTGTATTTGAGTATAAATATGTAATATTATCACTGATATATTGAATAATACCCTTCTATTTGGACATAATTTCTAATAAGGAGGGGTAATATGAAAAATATAAAGAATTTATATTTATTGTTAGGAGTATTCACAATTGTTTTCTTTGGCATTAGCTATTCCATTGCCAACTATATAAATGAAAATAATATAGTGATTGAAGCTAGTAATAAGTTGCCATATTTGAAACTTACTTCGAAAAGTACTAATATTGAAAAAAATGCTTCGCTTCAAACATCACTAACTACTAATTTTGCTTCGGTATCTAAAGATACAAAATTTATTTTTAAGATTAAATATAAAGATAAAGAAGTAAGAAATATGGTATTAGAAAAACATTTTAATGAATATACCGCACTTAATAATAAAACACAAAAGGAACTTGATGAGTTTTTTAAAAATCAAGGGTACATTGTTAATAGTATGAGTAATTCTCAAGTAGTTTTTGTTAATAATAGTGACAGGTACAGTTATAGCGCAAACACATATTTTTTAGGTGTATATAATAACTTTGTAACAATTTATAAAACAGACAAAAATGGGGATATAATTGCCCAAAAGATATTTAATTCTAATGTTTATGCAGAGGATGGGAGTCAGCAGAAATATGATTTTCAAGCAAAGGAAAGTGGAGAATTACAATATATTAGAATAGATGATTTAAAAGAAAAAGACGGATTAGTAGATGACCTAATAAAAGGTAGAAAGTATGTAAAAGATAGCGATAGTAGTAAAGGTATGGAAATGGATGAAGAATATGAAAAAGGAGAATTTAAAACCCCAGAAAAGGCTTTTGATTATGCAAGGGGTTTATTAAAGTCTTAATATTCACAGATCAAAAAAATATGTGTTAAAAACTTAGGAAAAATTTTTCCTAAGTTTTTTTGCTTTGGGTGAATTGAATAAAAAGCCTTTGATATTAAGTGTCTCAGCTAATAATTTAACAATGGGATATTATATTAATTACTTGTGACTTAAAAATTTCCATTGTTAATTATTGAATTAATAGCATTTAGGTGGTAAAGTATTATATGTCGATATGAAATGGTAGGATAATGATTAATTATTATATTCTACCCAAGACAACATCCTGGGAGGAATATTATGTACGAATATATAAAAGGAACTTTTGTAGGAATTAATAAGGATTATATTGTAGTAGATAATAACGGTATGGGTTATAAAATATATACTTCAGGAAGTACTATGGCAAACATGCCTAAAACTGATGAAAGTGTGTTATTATACATAAAGCAAATTGTTAGAGAGGATTTTATTGGACTATATGGATTTATAACAAAAGACGAAATAGAGATGTTTACTCTTGTAATGAGTACCAATGGAGTTGGTGCAAAAGCAGCCTTATCACTACTTTCAATTTGTAGTGTTACAAATTTGAAATATGCTATTGTATCTGGAGATGAAAAAACATTACAGAGAGCACCAGGCATAGGCAAAAAAATTGCTCAAAGAATAATTCTAGAACTCAGAGAAAAAATACATATTGAGCAGTCTACAGTTAACAATTTATCACAGCTTTCAGGTAATGATGAAGCAGAGGATAGAAAACTTATAGAGGTATTAGGAGCACTTATGTCACTTGGATATTCTGAAAAGGAAGGAGAGAAGGCATTAAGTGCTACAAATAAAACACTATCACTTGAAAATATGATTAAAGATTGTTTAAAATATTTAATGAACTAAGGTGGGAGTACTATGGATGATATTGAGGAAAGAATTATTACTTCTTCTATCATTGAAGAAGATATGGATGCTGAATATTCCCTAAGACCACAAAATCTTAGAGAGTATATTGGTCAACCTAAGATAAAAGAAAAATTGAGTATATTTATTAAAGCAGCTCAATATAGAGAAGAAGCACTTGATCATGTATTGCTGTATGGGCCACCTGGCCTTGGGAAGACAACCCTTGCTAATATTATTGCAAAGGAAATGAAGGGAAGTTTGAAAGTAACATCGGGACCAGCTATTGAAAGAGCAGGGGATTTGGCGGCTATTTTAACTAGTTTGAGTGATTATGATGTGCTTTTTATAGATGAAATACATAGGCTTAATAGGTCAGTAGAGGAAATATTGTATCCCGCTATGGAAGATTATGCACTTGACATTGTAATTGGAAAGGGAGCTTCAGCAAAATCTATAAGACTAGATTTGCCCAAGTTTACACTTATTGGTGCAACCACTAGAATTGGGTTATTAACAGCGCCTCTTCGAGATAGATTTGGTGTTTTAAGTGCCATGGAATATTATACGCAGGATGAATTAAAAGAAATAATAATTCGCTCTGCATCTATTTTAAAAGTAGAAATAACAAAGGATGCCGCAATAGAAATTGCAAGACGTTCAAGAGGTACTCCGAGAATTGCTAATCGTTTGCTTAAGAGAGTCCGTGATTATTGTGATGTTAAGGGAGATGGAATTATAGATTTAAATTTATCAAAGGCTGCAGCTGAACTTCTTGAAATAGATGGCGAAGGGTTTGATAGAATAGATAATAAAATGCTACAGGCTATCATAGACAATTTTAATGGTGGACCAGTGGGGATAGAGACACTATCTTATTTTATAGGAGAAGAACTAGGAACTTTAGAGGATGTCTATGAGCCTTATTTAATTCAAAAGGGATTCATAATAAGAACTCCAAGGGGAAGGGTAGCATCTGCAAAAGCCTATGAACATTTAAATAGACCAATAAAAAAACGAAGCAAACATAAAAATTTAAAACAATTAACAGTATTTGATGATGAAAAAGATGATAATTAAACTATTTTTATATGAAGAAAGGGTGTAATTTTTTTGAAAGTAAAGGATTTTTATTTTGATCTACCAAAGGAGCTTATTGCGCAACATCCACTTGAAAAAAGAGATGAGTCAAGGCTTATGGTAGTTAATAAATCAAATAAACAAATAGAACATAAACATTTTAAAAATATAATAGATTATTTAAATCCAGGAGATTGCCTTGTGTTAAATGATACCAGAGTTTTACCAGCAAGACTTTTAGGTGTTAAAGAAGGAACTGGTGGTAAAATGGAATTTTTGCTTCTAAAGAGACTAGATGTTAACCACTGGGAAACTTTAGTTAAACCTGGGAAAAAGGCGAAAATTGGAACTATGTTTATTTTTGGTGATGGAGAGCTAAAGGCAGAGATTATGAGCGTTTCTGAGGGTGGAAGTAGAATAGTAAGATTTGAATTTGAAGGAATCTTTGAAGAGGTTTTAGATAAATTAGGAGAAATGCCACTACCACCTTATATAACTGAAAAATTAGAGGATAAAGAAAGATATCAGACTGTATTTTCAAAAGCAATAGGATCAGCAGCAGCGCCTACTGCTGGACTTCATTTTACAGAGGATTTACTAAAGCAAATTAAAGCTAAGGGTGTACACCTTGCCTTCGTAACACTACATATAGGTTTGGGCACTTTTAGACCTGTAAAAGCAGACACAGTGGAAGAACATGAAATGCATTCTGAGTACTATATGCTTAGTAGCGAGACAGCAGCGGTAATTAATGAAGTAAAAGACAAGGGCGGTAGAATAATTGCAGTAGGGACTACATCTAATAGGACATTAGAAAGTATAGCAGATGATAATGGTAGAGTAGAGGAAAAATCAGGATGGACAGATATATTTATTTATCCAGGATATAAATTCAAAATTGTTGATGCAATAATAACGAATTTTCATTTGCCAGAATCCACGTTAATAATGTTAGTTTGCGCTTTTGCTGGTCAAGATTTAATTATGGGTGCATACGATATGGCAGTAAAAGAAAAATATAGATTCTTCAGTTTTGGGGATGCAATGTTTTTATATTAGTAAGAGCTAACTTTTAACAACATTTTGGAAGCTTTAAGTCCGCCATCTTCTTTAAGTGGCAGTTGCCTAGCCTTGGAAGATTGCTTTGGTGGCAGGATAACAATTAATAATTGTTATCCTGCCGCAGAGGTCTACAAAGAGGTAAACTTGCTTCCAAAGTTGTTAATATTGTAGCATCGCAGATGATGATTTAATTATTGTAATGAAAGAAGGGCAAATATGTATAAATTACTTAAGAAAAGTGGTAAAGTAAGACGTGGTGAGTTTACAACTCCTCATGGAACTATTCAAACACCTGTATTTATGAATGTGGGAACTCAAGCAGCTATTAAGGGTGCTGTTTCTAGTATGGATTTAAAAGAAATAAACTGCCAAGTTGAATTATCTAACACCTATCATTTGCACTTAAGACCGTCAGACAAGGTTATAAGGCAAATGGGTGGACTTCACAAATTTATGAATTGGGATAGACCTATTCTTACTGATTCAGGTGGATTTCAAGTATTTTCGTTATCAGCTATGAGGAAGATTAAAGAAGAAGGAGTTTATTTTAATTCACATATTGATGGAAAGAAAATATTTATGGGGCCTGAGGAAAGTATGCAGATTCAAAGCAATTTAGGATCAACCATTGCTATGGCCTTTGATGAATGTGTAACCAACCCATCTACTAGAGAATATGTAGCAGATTCAGTGGCAAGAACTACAAGATGGCTAAAGCGTTGTGTAACTGAAATGGATAGATTAAATTCACTTCCCAATACTATAAATAACAAACAAATGTTATTTGGTATAAATCAGGGGGGAACCTACGAGGATATTAGAATAGAACATGCTAAAACTATACGTAAAATGAATTTAGATGGCTATGCTATAGGTGGCCTTGCAGTGGGAGAGAGTCACGAAGATATGTATAGGATCATTGATGCAGTTGTTCCTCATCTTCCTCAGGATAAGCCAATATACCTTATGGGAGTAGGCTATCCCAGTAATATTTTAGAAGCTGTATCAAGAGGAGTGGATTTTTTTGATTGTGTATTGCCAGCAAGAAATGGAAGGCATGGACATGTGTTCACAAAAGATGGTAAAATAAATATAATGAATGCTAAATTTGAGTTAGATGGTGCTCCTATTGATGAGGGATGTCAATGTCCTACATGTAAAAATTATACAAGAGCTTACATAAGACACTTATTTAAGGCGAAAGAGATGTTAGCCATGAGGCTTTGTGTGCTGCATAATCTATATTTTTACAATAAACTTATGGAGGATATACGATCTGCTATTGACAATGATTGTTTTGAAGAATTTAAGGAAGAAAAGCTAGCTCACTGGAACGAAAAAGTATAGTTATTTACTATAATATAATTAAACTGTAAAATTAAAAATAAGGAATGTTATTAATTCCTTACTAATTGATTTTTATAGGAGAATTATTTTATTATATTTTAGAAAAAATGTTATGGAAAGGAGGGGAACATAAATGAGTTCACAAATAGTATCTTTATTACCTATAATATTAATGCTAGTTGTATTTTATCTTGTAGTATTTATACCAGAAAACAAAAGAAAGAAAAGATATGCTGCACTTTTAAATAATTTAAAAGTAAATGATGAAGTAATGACTAAAGGCGGTATAATGGGAAAAATCATCAATATTCAAGATGACTACATTATATTAGAAAGTGGTCCAGACAGAACTAGAGTTAAATTAGGAAAAAGTGGTATAGGCACAGTTATAAATACAAATAGTGCTGAAGTATTAGAGAAAAAATAGAAAATTAAGTAATAAAACCCTCCTTTTAATCATAATTAATATTATAGATTTTTAGTTAAAAAATTATTAAATCTATAGAAAGAGGGGGGTTATACATGGAAAATAAAATAAAATATTCTTGCGCTGCAGAAGGAGTATTTAGGGCTGCAATTTTGACTTTAATTGGATTGGTTATTTATTCTGTAATAACAGGTTATTTGCCAGCTAGCATGAAGGTAACATCTGGTTTTTATATTGTAATGACATTAGTCAGTGTGCTTTATGGAGCAATATTTGCTGCGAAAAAATCAGGAGAAAAAGGTTGGCTAATGGGGATTATCGTAGCAGCTACTTACATGTTATTATTATATTTAGTTAAAGTCGTAGGTGGTGGAAACCCTGCTATTGGAATGAGGGAAGTAATAAGAACATCTTTAGCACTCGGCATTGGCGCTTTATCTGGAATGCTTGGAATAAATCTATAAAGATACTTTATTTATCCATGATATTATGATACAATCAACAAGTCACTTTATGATATGGAGGAATAAAAATGAAACATATAAAAACTATAAACGCAGCAACAATTAAAGAGAGTTTAAAAAAACCAGGATGTAAAGAATGTGCTAATTCTTGCCAATCAGCATGCAAAACTTCCTGTACAGTAGCAAACTTAGCTTGTGAAAATTAGTATAATTAAGGGGGCAGTAACTTAGGGTTACTGCTTTAAATTTAGTTAGGAGGAAAAAACTTGTCACTAATTCATAAATTTATTCAAGATAGCGAACATTATGTAATTGATGTAAATTCTGGAGCACTACATTTAGTAGACGAAATAGTTTATGATCTTTTAGACGATAATGAACTTAGAAAAAAAGAAGAGTTAATAGAGGATTTTAAAGGTAAATATAAGGTGGAAGATATTGAAGAGGGGTATAGCGAAATTCAAAGTTTAATTCAGGGTAAAATGCTATACACAGAAGATTTATACAAAGAAATAGCAATGAATGTTGGACAAAACGAGTCTTACATAAAGGCACTGTGTCTGAATATTGTTCATGATTGTAATTTAAGATGTAAATACTGCTTTGCTGATGAAGGCGAGTACCATGGCTGTAGAGAAACAATGTCAGCAGAAGTAGGCATGAAAGCAATAGATTTTGTTATAGAGAAATCTGGACCAAGAAAAAATATTGAGGTAGATTTATTTGGTGGAGAACCACTTATGGCTTTTGATGTAATAAAAGAAATAGTGGAACATGCTAAAGTGCAAGAAAAAATTTACAATAAGAATATAAGATTTACTATGACAACTAATGCTGTATTACTTAATGATGAAATTATGAAATATTTGGATGAAAATATGGGGAATATAGTACTTAGTATTGATGGTAGAAAGTCTGTTAATGATAAAGTTAGAGTTAGAGTAGATGGAAGCGGTTCCTACGATAAAATACTCCCTAATATTAAAAAAATGGTTGATATGAGAGATAGGTCAAAACAATACTATGTTAGGGGAACCTTCACTAGAGAAAACACAGACTTTTTTGAAGATGTTAAACATATGGCAGACCTTGGATTTAAAGAAATCTCCATAGAGCCAGTAGTGCTACCACCTGAACATGAACTTTCACTTAGAGAGGAAGATCTACCGGTTATTTTTGAGCAATATGATAAATTATATAAGGATATGCTTCAAAGATATAAAGATGGAACTGAATTTAAATTTTACCATTTTAATATAGATTTGCAAGGCGGACCTTGTGTTTATAAGAGGATTTCCGGATGTGGAGCGGGCCATGAATATATAGCTGTTACACCAAAGGGTGAGATATACCCTTGCCATCAATTCGTTGGTAATAAAGATTTTATTATGGGCGATATATATAATGGTATGAATAATAAAAAAATGGAATTAGAGTTTAAGCAGGCGCACATTTACAACAAACCTACATGCCTTAAATGCTGGGCTAAATTTTATTGTAGTGGTGGATGCCAAGCAAATAACTTCAACTTTAATGGAGATATGCATATTCCGTATGAACTTGGATGCAAGATGCAAAAGAAAAGAATAGAATGTGCAATAGCTTTAAAAGCAAAAACTATGGGTAAGTAAATTGCAGTTACCTAATATTGACTAATTTTGTTAATCATAATATACTTGTATTTATGATTAAGCAACAGAGGGGGATAAAGATGAAAAAGAAGAAAAGCACCATACTGTTCTTGGCCAGTGTTTTAGTTGTTGGGATATTGGCATATACAGGTTTTAAAGGAGTTACAATAGGCAGTTATAGGTTTAAACCCTTTACTGAAACAATAAATAAAGGTTTAGATTTACAAGGTGGAATTTCAGTTCTTGAAGAAGTTCAAGGTGGAAAGGTTGATTCAAAGACCTTGGACAGAGCAATTGAACTTATTTCTATGAGGGTTAACAAAATGGGAGTTAGTGAAACACTAGTTGCCAAAGAAGGCAATAATAGAATTAGAATTGAAATACCGGGTATGTTCGATTCTAAAGTAGTTCTTGATACTGTTGCAAAATCAGGAGAACTTACATTTGTTGGTCCTGATAAAGTGACAATTCTTACTGGTATAGATGTAAAAGATGCAAATGCGTCCATAGGTCAAGATAATAAACCTGTTATAAATCTTGAACTCAATGAATCAGGAAAGAAAAAATTTGCAATAGCAACTCAGAAATTTTTAGGAAAACCAATTACCATTTATATGGATAAAGATGAATTAACTAGTCCTACAGTTCAAGCAGTTATCTCAGATGGTAAGGCTGAAATTTCTGGAAGTAAAGATTTAGCAGAAGCTACAAGACAATCTCAAATTATTAAATCAGGAGCATTGCCTGTAACACTAAAAGCTCTTTCAGTTAAAACGGTTGGAGCTACACTAGGTAAAAGTGCATTGCCTCTAAGTATGAAGGCTGGAGCTATTGGAATATTATTTATATTGATATTTATGCTTTTATATTATAGAGCACCAGGTATGATTGCAGATGTATCACTAATTTTATATGTTGTTTTGGTTCTTGGCGCATTCTCAGCAATTAATGCTACTTTGACACTTGCGGGTATAGCAGGATTTCTGCTTACGGTTGGTATGGCAGTAGATGCCAATGTGTTAATTTTCGAAAGAATAAAAGAAGAACTTAAAACTGGAAAATCAATAAAATCTTCTGTTGATGCTGGATTTCATAGAGCATTGTCATCAATATTAGATTCAAATATTACAACTATAATTGCTGCTTTAGTTCTTTATACAATTGGAACAGGCGCAGTTAAGGGTTTTGCTCTAACACTCATGATTGGTATAGTTATAAGTGTATTTACTGCACTTACTAGCACTAAATTCTTATTAAAATTAGCTGTCGAAATGGGACTACTTAATAAAACATCTCATTTTGGCGTGAAGAGGGGGTAAGCATATGCTAAAAATAGTTGAAAAAACTAAAATATGGTTTGCTATGTCTCTTTTCATAATTGTAATAGGAATGGGATTTATGGTAACCAAAGGACTAAACTATGGTATAGATTTTAAAGGTGGCACAATACTTGAAATAAAAATGAATCAAACATTTGTAAAAACAGACGTTGATAAAATAATAGATAAATACGCAAAAAACGAATATTCATCTAAAACAATAGATAGTAATAAAGAGTTGGAAATAACAATGAAAAGTGATGCTCTTACGGCTGAACAAACAGGAACTATGCTAAAAGAAATTAAGACACAATTTAAATCTAGTGAATTAATTAAACAAGATACAACTGGTGCAGTTATTGGTAGCGAATTAAAGTCAAAAGCAATAATTGGTTTAATTATCGCCGTAATTTGTATGCTGGGATATATCGGAATAAGATTTGAATTTAAATTTGGAATTGCAGCAGTAACTGCATTAGTACATGATGTTTTAATTACACTTGGAGTATATGCTATATTCCAAATACCAGTAAATGCAGCATTTATTGCTGCAATCCTTACTATAGTTGGTTATTCTATTAATGATACTATTGTTGTATTTGATAGAATTAGAGAAAATCAAAAGGGAATGAGAAAATCATCTTTAGAGGATATTACTAATACAAGTATTACACAAACTATGTCAAGGTCAATAAATACAGTTGCTACAACACTATTTACTATAATTTCAGTATATGTATTTGTACCATCTATTAGAGATCTTAGTTTCCCACTAATAATAGGTATATTAGTTGGATGCTATTCTTCAATATTTATTGCAAGCCCTACTTGGGTGCTACTTAAGAAAAGAAGCAAGAAAGCAAATAAGAAAGCAATAGCTTAACTCGCTTAAATAGTTTAAAATTAAAGACAAAGAAGTATGATGTATTAGGTACTTCTTTGTCTTTTTATTTTTGTTAATAACATTAAAGTATTTTGAGGAGTTTTTGTGGTGGATTATCTTAAAAACATGAAAGTAAATAATAATGATTTTATAGATTATAATATGTATAATCCATTTTTATTAAAAGGAATGGAGGATGCATTATATAGAATTGTGAAAGCTATAAACGCGCGAGAAAAAATTGTCTTGTATGGATTTTACGATGTGGATAGTATTACGGCTATTTCGTTATTGATGTTAGTACTAAGGTTTCTAAATGCTGATGTTGAGTATTTTATACCAAGCAAGCGAAGTGAAAATCGTGATTTGAATGAAAGTGATATTAATAGGCACATTAAATATTTAGGACCAGAACTTATAATAACTTTAGGCTGTGGGATAAATTCTTTCGATGAAATAGAATTATGTAAATGTATGGGAATTGATGTTATAATAACTGATTTTCATGAACCTATTAAAAGGCCTCCTGACACTATTGTTGTGAATGCAAATCAGAAGGGGTGCAATTATCCCTTTAAGGGGTTAAGTACATCAGGAATGACATTTAAAATAGCTCAAGCTATATCAGCATACTATAAGATGAAATCTATAAACAAATATATGGATTTGGTAATGATAGGTACTATTTCAAGTATAACAAAGCTAGAGAGCGAAAATAAGATAATTGTAGAACTCGGCATAAAACAATTAGGAAGCACAAATAATTATGGGATTCGTGCACTTTTAAAAACTCATAGTATTGTTAGCATTAATAAAGATACAGTATCAAAATTAGCATTAACAGTGATGCCTACCATCAATCCGGTTGGAAGAATGGATAATGCTAAAATTGTTGTTGAGTTATTTATTACTTCTGATAGGAATAGAGCACTGCAAATATCAAAGTACTTAGATAAGGAACTAAAAAATAGTCTCATACTTCGATAAAATACTGAAGAATCTTTCTGTTGCATAAATAACTCATTATAATATATAATAAAGATTATATATTATAAAAAAAGTATAGTTGAAAATAATGAAATATTTCATTTTGTACATGATTTTATTTGGGGGGGAATATCCATGGATTTAAAAAACAGTATTAGAATAATAGAAGATTTTCCAAAGAAAGGTATCAGTTTTAAAGATATAACTACATTATTACAAGATAAGAATGCGCTTAAGTTTACTATAGATGGTATGGTATCATATTTAAAAGACAAAAATGTAGATGTTATAGTAGGACCAGAGGCAAGAGGATTTTTATTTGGTGTGCCAGTTGCCTATGCTCTTGGTGCAGGATTTGTACCAGTTAGAAAGCCTGGTAAGTTGCCATACGATACTATAGAAATTGAGTATGACCTAGAATATGGATGCGATAAACTTGAAATTCATAAGGATGCAATAAAACCTGGACAAAAGGTAGCTATAGTAGATGATTTACTTGCTACTGGTGGTACAGTTGCAGCGGTAACAAAACTTATAGAGCAAATGGGTGGAGAAATTGTTTCATTAAACTTTGTAATTGAATTAACAGGGCTCAATGGCAAAAATAAATTACAAGATTATGATATAATGTCCCTTGTAAAGTATGATGTTTAGGTAGGACTCAAATTTAATTGACTAAATTATTAAATAAAAATTGCAAAATTCTACACAATAATATATAATATTAGTAAAAAGTATCGGCTGGTTAATAAAACCAGCCTTTGATTTTAGGAGTGTATAAGCCATGTTGGAAAAATTGTTATATAAGATTGATAATAATTGTAATACTGTAGATAAGGATCTTATTACTAAAGCCTTTAATTTTTCTTATGCTGCTCATAAAGAGCAAAAGAGAGAATCAGGAGAGCCTTACATTGTGCACCCTGTTGAAGTGGCATGTATTTTGGCAGAAATGGGACTTGATACCAGCACAATTGTAGCGGGCTTACTTCATGATGTAATTGAGGATACAGTATATACTTTTGAAGATATAAGTAGAGAATTTAATATAGAGGTAGCAAACTTAGTTGAGGGTGTAACTAAGCTTGGTCTAATAAAATATAAGACTAAGGAAGAGGAACAAGCGGATAATGTTCGTAAAATGCTACTTGCTATGGCAAAGGATATTAGAGTTATCCTCATTAAGCTTGCAGACAGACTCCATAATATGCGAACTCTAAAATATATGCCGGTTGCAAAGCAAAAGCAAAAGGCGAAAGAAACACTGGATATTTATGCTCCATTGGCTCACCGCCTTGGAATGTCTAAGATTAAATGGGAACTAGAAGATTTATCTCTTCGGTATTTAAACCCAAATGAATATTATAACTTAGTAAGAAAAATTGCGGAAAAAAGGGTTGAAAGAGAAGAAAATATAAATAATATAGTGCTGGAATTAAAGCTCAACTTAAATATTGTTGGAATAGAGGCCGACATTGATGGAAGACCAAAACATTTTTATAGTATCTATAGAAAAATGGTTGCAAAAAATAAGACTATAGATCAAGTATTTGATTTGACTGCTGTTAGAATCTTGGTTAATGATATTGGGAATTGTTATGCAGCTCTAGGTATAGTGCATACTGTTTATAAACCAATTCCTGGAAGATTTAAAGATTATATTGCTATGCCAAAACCCAACATGTATCAATCGCTACATTCAACTGTAATTGGACCACAGGGTAAACCTTTTGAAATTCAAATTAGAACTTATGAGATGCATAAAACAGCAGAATATGGTATTGCAGCTCATTGGAAATATAAAGAGGGTAAAGAAGACAACGATGATGAAGATCAAAAATTTGATTCTAAACTTTCTTGGCTAAAGGATATCCTTGAATGGCAAGGAGAAACTTTTGATGCAGAAGAGTTTATGGAAGGATTTAAAATTGACTTATTTTCAGATGAAGTTTTTGTGTTTTCGCCAAAAGGTGAAGTTATTAATTTGCCTCTTGATGCAACACCCATTGATTTTGCATATAGAATTCATACAGATATAGGTCATAGGTGTATGGGTGCAAAAGTAAATGGGCGAATGGTACCACTGGAATATCACTTAAAAACTGGAGAAATTGTTGAAATTGTAACTTCGCCTACGCCAAAGGGACCCAATATTGATTGGTTGAATATTACAAAGAGTAATCAAGCTAAAAGTAAAATTAAGGCTTGGTTTAAAAAGGCTAAAAGAGAAGAGAGTATTGAAAAAGGTAAGGAAGTATTGGAAAAAGAATCTAAAAGGCAAGGATATAATTTTGGGGAAATTGCTAAAGGCGAAGCAATTGAAAAAATATATAAGAAATACAATTTTAAAGCTTTAGATGATTTATTCGCTTATGTTGGAGTTGGAGATATTATGCCTTCAACTGTAGTTAATAGATTGAGAGAGGTTTTTGAAAATAAAAATAAAACTGAAAACTTGACAATAGAGGACATTGAACAAAAAATAACAAAGACTGCTAATAAAGATGAGAAAAAGAAAATGGATTTTCAAGGACTAATAGTCAAAGGCGAAGGAAATGTACTTGTAAGGTTCGCTAAGTGTTGTAATCCTGTTCCGGGCGACGAAATAATAGGCTATATAACTAAGGGCCGAGGAGTTTCGGTTCATAGGCGTGATTGTAAGAATGTTGAAACCTTAATGAAAAATGAAATTAATAAAGTAGTGGAGGTAAGCTGGGGAGAGCCTGAAGGTAAAGGCTATATTACTGAGATTGAAATTAAATCAGATGATAGGTATGGTTTATTGTCTGCTATAATGGAAGTAATAACAGTGACAAAGACGCAACTCTATTCAATTAATGCAAAAACTTTAAAAAATAATGTGGCATTAATAAATATAAAATTAAAAGTGGCTGATATAGAGCATTTGAAAGAATTACAAAAGAAAATCACTAAATTGACTGGTGTAATTGAAGTTTATAGAATAAAGAATTAAAAGAGTAGCTTTATTCTATTTAGGAGAGTGATGTCTGTGAGAGCAGTAGTGCAAAGAGTTAAATCATCAAAGGTTGAAATAAATGGTAAATTGTGCAGTGAAATAGGTTTTGGGCTAAATGTTCTCCTTGGAATCTGCCAGGAAGATACTGAAGAGGACGTTAAATACCTAGTTGATAAAATCGTAAACCTAAGGATATTTGAAGAAGATGAAAAAATGAATAAGTCTCTTATAGATGTGGGTGGTGAAATGCTTGTAGTTTCTCAATTCACACTATATGGAGATTGTAGAAAAGGCAGAAGGCCGAGTTTTATGAGAGCGCTTAGTGGAGAAAAAGCAGAAATATTATATTTAGAATTTGTTAAACAGTGTAATGCAGTATTAGGTGAAATTAAAACTGGGGATTTTGGTGCAGATATGCAGGTATTCATACAAAATGATGGACCAGTAACCTTACTTGTAGAGAGTAAGAAAGATTTCTAGACAAGGAGGATTTAAATGGAAATAAAACGTATTGTTACAGGAATATATGGATCAAATTGTTATATTATAATGGATGATAATACTAAAGAAGCTGTAGTGTTAGATCCAGGTGGAGATGTGGATGATATTGATAAGGCTATAAATGCCATGGGGGCAATTGTTAAGTATATACTTTTGACCCATGGACATCTGGATCACACAACAGGCGTGGCGGAGTTGAAAAACATAACAAAGGCAATTGTATGCATAAACAAAAAAGATGATGATTTAATAACTCAGGGTGAATATTTGTTTGGGCCTCTTATTGAAGGTGGGGCAGACAAATTATTAAGTCAAGGGGATATAATAAAAATTTCAGATTTAGAATTTACTTGCATTGACTCACCTGGACATACACCAGGTGGTATGTGCTTTTTAGTAGGAAACTGTGTTTTTACTGGAGATACTCTTTTTGCAGGTTCTATTGGAAGAACAGATTTTGCCGGAGGAGATTTTAATAGTATAATTACTAGTATTAAAACAAAGCTACTATGTCTTCCTGAAGGTACCATAGTGTATCCTGGTCATGGACCATGTAGCACAATAAATAATGAAAAAATGAATAATCCCTTTTTACAAAATTAAGTCAGGGATTTTTAACACTAGGTATTTTATAAATTATGTTTTATTAAGGAGTTATAATGATAAATGTAAAGTTAAATAATAAGAAATTTAATTATGATGTATATCAAATCATAAATTTATTCTTTCTATTTCCTGATATTAAATTTGTAGAAGAAAATTATGATTATAATATTGAAGTAAAGGAAGATGTAATAGATATACAAAAGGGCTCTGAGAGTTATGAGTACATAATTAATAAGTCATATAAACTTAAGGAAGAAGTTAAAAAAGCTGTTTTTCTATATTTCTCAAAACATACTACTGATGAACTACCTTGGGGTACATTAATAGGAATCAGGCCTTCTAAAAAAGCGCTTGAGTTACTACAAGATGGACTCTCTGAGGATGCTATCATATCAGAATTTAAAGAGAAACATGTTACAAGGGAAGATAAAGCACAACTTTGTATTGATGTTGCAAAGTTTGAGAGAAACATTGTTAATACAAAAAAAGACAACATAAGTGTTTATATTGGAATGCCATTTTGCCCTACACGTTGTTTATACTGTTCTTTTGCTTCTAATCCTATAGAAAAGTGCAAGGACATAGTGGAGCCTTACCTGGAGGCATTGTCTCATGAGATTAAAGCCATAAGTAATTATATTCAGGAAAAGAAGCTAAATATTGAATGCGTTTATTTTGGAGGGGGTACTCCTACTTCTGTAAATGATGAGCAATTTGAATTTATAATGAAGTGCATTTATGAAGGGTTTACTGAGCAAAATAATGTAAGGGAATTTACAGTAGAATGCGGAAGACCAGACAGCATTACTTATAAAAAGTTATGCACTATGAAAAAGTATGGAGTAGATAGAATAAGCATTAATCCTCAAACTATGAATGATGATACCTTGAAATTAATTGGAAGAACTCATTCCGTAGAAAATGTTATAGAAAAATTTGATATGGCGAGAGAACTAGGGTTTGATAATATAAATATGGATTTAATAGTAGGACTTCCAGGAGAGAAGCTAACACATATAATAAAAACATGTGAAAAAATATTGGAGCTTAAACCTGACAGTATTACAATTCATGGTTTGTCCATAAAAAGAGCATCAAAGCTTCACGAAAAAATGCTTAATAATTATAGGTTTGAAGTTCCTGGTCAAGAAGAATTAAATAAAATGTATGAGCATACTGTTGAACTGTCTAAAAAACTTCATATGAAACCTTATTATATGTACAGACAGAAAAATATGGTGGGCAATATGGAAAATATTGGATATAAAAGACCTGGTAAAGAAGGAATATATAATATTCAAATGATTGAAGAAAAACAGACAGTTATTGCACTTGGTGCAGATGCAGTTTGTAAAGTTGTATTTTTAGATGAAAACAGGCATGAAAGATTTGCCAATATCAAAGATGTTAGGGAATATATAAAAAGGTTAGATGAGATGATCCAAAAGAAAATAGAATTGCTAGAAACGTTATATGGTTGCGATACTAAATAAATTAAGTGATTGGCAGAGGAGGAAAAAAATGGATATTCAAGCACCTAAGGGTACTAAAGATATATTACCTGAAAATATATATAAATGGCAATATGTAGAAAATCTATTTAGAAAATTATGTTCTGTGTATGGATGTAGAGAGATCAGAACCCCTATGTTTGAACAGACGGAACTGTTTAAAAGAGGAGTAGGAGAAACCACAGATGTGGTTCAAAAGGAAATGTACACTTTTGAAGATAAGGGTGGAAGAAGTATTACACTAAAACCAGAGGGTACAGCACCTGCAGTAAGAGCATTTATAGAAAATGGTTTATTTAATGAGGTGCAACCTACAAAGTTATATTATTTTACTCCTTGTTTTAGGTATGAAAAAATGCAAAAGGGAAGATTTAGGGAGCATCATCAGTTTGGAGTTGAAGTTTGTGGCTCAAAAGAAGCTTCTATTGATGCTGAGGTAATTAGTCTTGTTATGAGGGTATATAAAGAGCTTGGAATAGATGGTGTTCAATTAAAAATCAACTCTATGGGATGCCCTAGTTGTAGAAAAAAATATAATAAAGCATTAACGGATTTTTTAGCGGAGAAATATGATAAGCTTTGTGAAACTTGTAAGAGTAGGTTTGAAAAAAATCCATTAAGAATTTTAGATTGTAAAGTCAATAGTTGTAAGCAAATAGTTAGTGGTGCTCCAATTATATCGGATTACATTTGTGAAGACTGTTCTAATCACTTTGAAAGTCTTAAAAAATACCTGAAAGTTATGGGAATAGAGTTTGGGGTTGATCCTTTAATTGTAAGGGGACTTGATTATTATACCAAGACTGTATTTGAAGTACTTGACAAAAATGGTCTTGCACTATGTGGTGGCGGAAGATATGATAATTTAATCAAACAAATAGGTGGACCAGATGTTCCAGCTATGGGCTTTGGTATGGGAATTGAAAGACTATTAATGTCTCTAGAAGAAAATCATATAGAAATACCTAGTGAAAAGTATATGGAGTTATATGTTGGGTCCATGAACGCGGAATCTAAGTATGAAGCAATTAAAATTGTGAATTCTCTTCGAGAAAAGGGAATAAAATGTGAATGCGACCATATGGAGAAAAGCGTAAAGGCTCAAATGAAATATGCCAATAAGATTGAAGCCTACTTTACAATTATTTTAGGTGAAGATGAAGTTCAAAGTGGAATTGCAAAGATAAAAAGAATGTCAGATGGACAGCAGTTTGAAGTTAAATTAGAAAACTTACAAGAAATTATTAATATAGTTAAGGCTTAATTTTTAGCCCTTAATTGTTAAGAGAGGAAGTAAATAAAATGGCTGAAGCGTTAGATGGTTTAAAGAGAACCAATATGTGTGGGGATCTTCGTGAAACACATATATCAAATAAAGAAACAGTAATGGGATGGGTTCAAACAAAAAGGAATTTAGGAGGACTAGTTTTTATCGATTTAAGGGATAGAACAGGTCTGATTCAATTAGTATTTGGAGAAGAAATAAACAAAGAAGCCTTTGAAAAGGCAGATTTGGTGAAACCAGAGTATTGCATTGCTGTAACTGGTGAAATAATTAAAAGACAATCTCCTAATGATAACATGCCAACTGGGCAAGTAGAACTTAAGGGAGTAAATATAAAGATATTGTCTGAATCAGAAACTCCACCTATATATATAAAAGAAGATTTAGATGCATCAGAAAATGTACGTCTGAAATATAGGTATCTTGATTTAAGAAGACCGGATATGCAGAGAATACTTATGACACGATCTAAGACAACTAAGGTTATCCGTGATTTTCTAGATGAAAATGGTTTTTTAGAAATAGAAACACCAATGCTTACAAAAAGTACTCCAGAAGGAGCTCGTGATTATTTAGTTCCAAGTAGGAATTATCCTGGCAACTTTTATGCACTTCCACAGTCTCCACAATTGTTTAAACAATTATTAATGGTTTCTGGATATGATAAGTATTTCCAAATAGCAAGATGTTTTAGGGATGAAGATTTAAGATCTAATAGACAACCAGAGTTTACACAAGTAGATATAGAGATGTCTTTTGTGGAACAAGATGATGTTATAGCGGTAAATGAAGCATTAATTAAAAAAGTATTTAAAGAAGTTTTAAATGAGGAAGTTGTTATTCCTCTAAAAAGAATAAAATACAAGGAAGCTATGGATAAATATGGATCAGATAAGCCAGATCTAAGATTTGGAATGGAAATAGTGGATATTACGCAGGCAGTACGTGATAGCGAATTTGTTGTATTTAAAAATGCCATAGATAATGAGGGGTCAGTAAGAGCTATAAAAGTTACCGGCTCTGCAGATATGGGTAGAAAAAAATTAGACAAATTAGGTGAGTTTGTCAAAACTTACAAAGCAAAAGGCCTTGCTTATATTGCTTATAAAGAAGAGGGAATTAAATCACCTATTTCTAAGTTCTTAAACGAAGTGCAAATGAAAGCTATATTAGATAAGGTAGAGGCAAAAGTTGGAGATTTAGTACTTATTGTTGCAGATAAAGATAACATTGTGTTACAGTCTTTAGGTGCTTTAAGATTACAGGTAGCTAAAGATCTTGAAATTTTAAAAGATAATAAGGAATTTAATTTTGTATGGGTTACAGAGTTCCCACTATTTGATTATAGTGAAGAAGAAAATAGATATATAGCAGCGCACCATCCCTTCACAATGCCAATGGATGAAGATCTACAGTATTTAGAGTCGGAGCCAGGTAGAGTTAGGGCAAAAGCTTACGATATGGTATTAAACGGAGAGGAATTAGGTGGAGGAAGTATAAGAATACATGATTCCAGTCTACAAGAGACTATGTTTAAAGTTTTAGGATTTACTCAGGAGAAAGCTTGGGAAAGATTTGGATTCTTGCTTGAAGCATTTAAATTTGGACCACCACCACACGGTGGACTTGCTTTTGGACTAGATAGAATAATTATGTTCTTAGCAGGAACGGAAAACATTAAAGATGTAATAGCTTTCCCTAAAAATCAAAATGCTTTCTGTCCAATGACCCAGGCACCAAATATGGTTGATGATAAGCAACTTGAGGAACTTGGTATCGAAAAAGTGCCTGTAAAGAAGTAATACACTAAGAGAATATAGTTGGGTAAAAGCAGCATAATAGTAAAATATTATGCTGCTTTTACAGTTATAATTTTTAATATATAAAATTTTTCTTGATTTGTAATAATTCTGATGCTATAATTATAAATAGTACCTATACCGGGTATGATAAATAGTAATGAAGTTTATATTACATTAAAATAGTTTCACTATATTATGTATAGGAGTGATAATATGACAAAGGAAAATGATAAAGCAATGAATGATGAGCTAGTGAGGGATATCCAAGTGAGACTAAGAAAAATTGAAGGACAGGTTAAAGGCATTGAAAAGATGGTGACTAGCGAAGTTTGCTGTAAGAATATATTGGTTCAAGTCGCTGCAGCTCGTGCTGCTATGAGCAAAGTTGGTGGGCTTGTTTTAGAGAGATATACTAAAAACTGTCTTTTACATGAAGATGATCCAATTGAAGAAGAAAAAATTCAAGAACTAGTTTCAACTTTTCTTATGTTTTTAAAATAATAAAATGATAAAGAAGCAAAATTTGTTAACAAATTTTACTTCTTTATTTTTTTGAAAATTGTACTTAGAGAAGATACAAAAACTATTCCAATTGCAATAGCACCTGCACTAAAAAGTGTTTCAACACCTTTGGATAGAGATGCATCAAAATTACCCTTTACCGCCTCAAGTGTGGCATAATACATTCCTCCACCTGGAACAAGTGGTATAATTGCACAAATTATAAATATTGTCACAGGACTCTTATAAAGTCGGGCCATTACTTCTGAGTAAATACTACCTATCATGGAAGCAACAAACAATGAAAAAACTAATGAGGGTTGTAGTCTTGCGCAAACAAGATAAGTAAACCAAGTAAGCCCTCCTCCAAGTGATGCGATAATTAAGTTTTTACCTCTTATATTAAATAGTACTCCAAAACCTAGAGAACTTATAAAAGCATAAAATGAATTAAGAATCATATTAAACTACCTCCAAATAACAATACCCATATTTTGAAAATTATACTTGTGCCTGCAGATATAGCAATGGCTACAAAAAGAGCTTCGATTGACCTTGATACACCAGAAACTAAATCACCAGCAATAGTATCACGTATTGCATTTGTTATAGAAATACCAGGTACTAGTATCATTATAGATCCTATTATTATAGTATTCATATTACCTACTAAGCCTAAAGCTGCTGCAGTGAGGGCTACAGTTGCAGCCAATGCACCACCAAGCATGTTTTTCAGAAAACCATTTACTTCTAAATTATCTAAATATCCGCTTAAATAATTTATAAGAGCTCCAATTAAAAAGGCTACAAAAAAGTCTTTATAATTTCCACCAAATACCAAGGTGAAAAATCCTGAAGAGATAGCGGCAAAAAATGTTGTGGTGATTTGAGAATAAGGTGGTATGTTATTAATATAATTAATTTCTTTTCTGATTTCTGCCATGGATAGTGGCTTCAAAACAATTTGTCTAGATAAATTATTGATCATAGCAACCTTACGAAGATTAACTGTTCTATTATTTATTCTTCTAACTAATGAAATGGTCTTATTTTCACTATTAGTTATAGAAACCATAATACCAGTAGGAGTTACAAAACTTTCAGTGTGGGATATACCGTAGGACTTACAAATCATAGTAATTGTCTGTTCAACTCTATAAGTTTCTCCGCCATTTTCTAATATGATTTTACCAGCTTCCGTAGCTACATGAATAATATCATCAATATACATTTGGTCTCCTTTCAGTATAAAACTAATTTTAGATTTTTATAGCTATTTTAAACCGTAAATATAAGATTACGTATATTATATAATAATAAATTAGCACTATCATTATATACCATAAATCTAATAAACTATTATTATTTAGAAAATTGAATTTTTGGTGAATTTTTTCGTATTTTTTCATTGGAAAATATCATACATTGATATAGTAATATGCTATAATATATATTAAAATCTCGTAACAAGTATATTTCGTAAATAATTCAGAACATTTTGAGAAATTTTCATCTTTAGGTTGATTAATAAGCTATTAAATTTTATAATGAATATAGAATATATGTTTTACAAGATCAGCATCGAGTTTGCTGATTTAATTTATAAGATGAGAGGAAGGCGCAACTATGATGGATTATTTAAAAAACAGTGATTCTAAAGTTTACGATATTATTGAAGAGGAGAATGCAAGACAAGAGGATCATATTGAACTAATTGCTTCTGAAAATTTTGTTAGTAAGGCTGTAATGGAAGCAAATGGGTCTATATTAACTAATAAATATGCAGAAGGTTACCCTGGTAAAAGATATTATGGCGGTTGCGGAGTAGTTGACAAAGTAGAAAATTTGGCACGTGATAGAATGAAAGAGCTTTTTGGTGCTGAACATGTCAATGTGCAACCTCATTCAGGATCACAAGCAAACATGGCTGTGTACTTTTCTATACTAAAACCAGGAGATACGGTACTGGGTATGAATTTAAGTCACGGTGGACATTTAACTCATGGAAGTAAAGTAAACTTTTCAGGGATTTTATATAATTTCATTCCTTATGGAGTTAATCTAGAAACAGAAACAATAGATTATGAAGAAGTAAGAACCCTTGCTAGAGAGCATCATCCTAAAATGATAGTTGTTGGCGCTAGTGCATACCCTAGAGCAATAGATTTTGTTGCCTTTAGAGAAATCTGCGATGAAGTTGGTGCATATATGTTTGTAGATATGGCTCATATAGCAGGTCTTGTAGCAACAGGAGCGCATCAATCGCCAGTTCCTTATGCTGATTTTGTTACCACTACTACTCATAAAACATTAAGAGGACCTAGAGGTGGAGCAATTATATGTAAAGAGAAATATGCAAAGCAAATAGACAAGTCTATTTTCCCAGGTATGCAAGGTGGACCATTAATGCAGACTATAGCTGCTAAAGCAGTTTGTTTTGGAGAAGCTCTAAAACCAGAATTCAAAGTTTACATTGAACAAGTAGTTAAAAATGCAAAGGTGCTTGGAGAAGAACTTTTAAAATATGATTTTAAATTAGTATCTGGAGGTACAGATAACCATCTTTTACTTATAGAATTAACAAATAAAAATATAACTGGAAAAGAAGCTGAAAAGTTATTGGATCTTGTTGGTATTACTGTAAATAAGAATACTGTACCAAATGAAACATTAAGCCCATTTGTCACAAGCGGTATAAGAGTTGGAACACCAGCTGTAACTACAAGAGGATTTAAAGAAGCAGAAATGAAAATAATAGCTTCACTTATGAATGAAACTATAGAAAATAGAGAAGGAAACTTAGAAAAAATTAGAGAAAAAGTAGTTCAATTATGTAATAAATTTCCTTTATACTAAGGTAATAGGAATTCATTAGGTATGCTTATAAAATATAATTTAAAAAGTAGCATTGGCCTAGCCGATGTTATTTTTTTAAGCTAAAAATTTTTGAGTTGATATCTGACTAACTAAAAAAATCTCCAACTTCAAAAATACGTTAGTATTTTAAGTGGGAGGGTTCAAGTGATATAATCATTATAAAAGTAAATACTGCATTGGAGGGCTTATATGAATACTAAAATTCCGAACGCAGAAAAAATATTAGAATGTCTATTAGAAAATCTGGAGGAAGGAATTCAAGTAGTAGATAGTGATGGCAAAACTATTTATTATAATAGTGTCATGGGAAAAGTAGAAGGTGTAGAAACTAGTGAAGTTTTGGGGAAAAAGGTTAGTGAATATTTAGAGGATGTAAAAGACGATGATTCTACCATTATGAATGTATTAAAGAGCGGTGAGAAAATTTCAGGGTTAATACAACATTATGGCAATGGATATAAGAAAAAAGTCACAACTATAAATACTACGGTGCCAGTAACCTTAGATGATAAGGTTATAGCGGTGATTGAAATAGCTAAGGACATGACTCAGTTAAAAGAATTAACTGAAAGCATTTGTAAATTGCAAAACCTAGATAAAAAGCTAGATAGGCATTACACGTTTAAAGATATATATGGGGACAATCCAATTATGAGAATTGCTATAGAAAAAGCAAAAAAAGCTAGTCTGTCAAATTCCTCTGTATTAGTATATGCGGAAACTGGTTCAGGTAAAGAAGTGTTTTCTCAAAGCATTCATTATGATGGATTAAGAAAAGATAAGCCTTTTATACCAATAAATTGTGCAGCTATTCCTGCATTACTTCTGGAGGGAATGCTTTTTGGTACAGAAAAAGGTGGCTTTACAGGAGCAGAGAATAAAAAAGGATTATTTGAACAAGCAAATCATGGAACCATGTTATTGGATGAAATTAATTCATTAGAGCCTTATCTTCAATCTAAACTTTTAAGAGTACTTCAAGAGGGGTACATAACACCAATTGGAGGTACTAAAAGTATTGATATTGATGTTAGGATAATAGCTACCTTAAATGAAGAACCAGAGAAACTTATTGAAAGTGGAAAATTAAGAAAAGATTTTTATTATAGATTATGTGTGCTGAGAATAAATATACCCCCATTAAGAGATAGAAAAGATGATATCCCTATATTTGTAGAGAATCTAATTGAAAAATACAACAAAATTTTTTGTAAGAATATAAGAGGTATCGATGAAATTATGATGGGAAAACTTCAAGAATATGATTGGCCTGGTAATATACGAGAGCTGACCAATGTTATTGAAGCTGCAATAAATATGGCAGACTATAATTCTATTTTAACAGAAGATTATTTTGATTTTAGAATAGCTTATGAAAAATTTAATAATGTTTCTGGAATCATTAAAAATAAAGATGTCAGTTTTGATTTAGAGTGTTATATGAGTGATATTGAAAAGACCATTATAGAAAAAATATTAAAAAAAAATAATTATAATGTTAGTAAAGCAGCTAGAGAACTTAGTATTTCAAGACAAAATCTTCAATATAAGATTAAGATTCATAAAATAATGGGAGAATTTTAAAATAAGCAAGATATTTTGCTACTGGTGCAAAATATCTTGCATGCATAGCAACCTTAGCAATCAGAGGCAATAGCAAAAATTACCAATATAACTATAATTTATTCTAAAACAATATGCAGAATATTTTGCTAATATGGAACACATGTTTTTAGGCATTGGCTTAAATACATGTGTTTACTATTTGGCACAGAAATTGCTCTATATAAATAAAATACTTTCAACAATAAATTTGAATTTGGGAGGCAAAAATCATGATAAAAAAAGGAACCTGGGTTGAAATAGAAGAAATAGTTTTAACACCAGAAGATAGAGCTACTAATATACCAGATGAAACTAAGCAAACTCCTCTTAAAAGCTGGACACGCGGAAAGTGCCTTGACGATTGCGAACTGGGATATGTGGCACAAGTTGAAACTAATATAGGTAGAACTTCCCAAGGTACAATTGTGGAAATAGAGCCAGGTTATTATCATACCTATGGTAAATATGTTGAAGAAATAAGCAATATAGGAAAACAAGCTAGAGAAATAATATCAAAATAAAATAATCAGTTTTAGGAGGAGGTAATAAAAAATGAATAAGTATGAAGAGCTTATGCAGCATAAGAATGAAATAATTCTTAAATCTATAGGGATAGATTATAGTAAATATGAAACTGGCAAGCTTTCCTTTGATTATGAAGGATTAATGAAGGATGTTGGATATTGCTTAGACGAAGTTAAAGAAATTCAAAATGATGTAGGGGTTGGAAATACTCCATTACTGGAATTAAAAAACATTACAAAACTAGCACGAAAAATCTCTAAAACTGGACATGCAGCTAGAATATTTGTAAAGGATGAAAGCTGTAACCCCTCTGGAAGTTTTAAAGATAGAAGAGCATCTATATCTGTATATGATGCAATGAAAAGAGGGTACCTTGGCGTAGGAGCAGCTACTTCAGGTAATTATGGAGCGGCAGTTGCATCCCAAGCAAATATTAGAGGACTTAAATGTATAATAGCCAACGAATGTTATGATTCGAAAAAAGTAGGACAGCCAGAAATATTAGAAAAAGCAAGAAAATGTGAGGGATTTGGAGCAGAAGTTATTAGGCTTTCGGTAGGTCCTGAATTATTTTATACTTATCTAAAAATACTTGAAGATACTGGCTATTATAATGCTTCATTATATTCATCCTACGGCATTGCAGGTATTGAAACATTAGGTTATGAAATAGCCGAGCAGTGCAGAGAAAAATTTGGTAAAGATCCTGAGGCAGTGGTTATAACTCATGCAGGAGGTGGAAATGTTACTGGAACTGCAAGGGGACTTATTAAGGCAGGTGCTGATAAAACAAAAATAATAGGTGCCTCAGTTGATCTTTCCGGTCTTCATATGGCTTCTGACATAGACTTTAATAGGAAATCGTTTACCACAGGGCACACGGGCTTTGGAATTCCATTTATGACGTTTCCAGACAGATCAGATGTACCTAGAAGTGCGGCAAGGCCTCTAAGGTATTTAGATAGATATGTAACTACTACTCAAGGCGAAGTATTTTGGATGACAGAAATATTAGCCCAACTTGAAGGACTAGAAAGAGGCCCAGCAGGAAATACCTCTCTTGTAGCAGCTTTTGCAATTGCTCAGGAATACGAGGACGATGCCATAATAGTTGTGCAAGAGACTGAATATACAGGAGCTGGAAAACATTTAATACCACAACTTAATTTTGCTAAAGATAATGGAATTAAGGTTTATGTTGGTGATCCAAAAGAGCAAGTACCGGGCGAAAATATAGTAATTCCATCTCACCCATCAATAGTTGAAGTAATAGATGTGGACATGGAAGAGTTAAAAAATTCCTATATAAAAAACAGCGTTAACAAATTGATTGATAATAAATTAGAAAAGGTTGACATTAAGTTTTTAGCACTAGAAACAAAACTGAGCAATGAAAAAGTAGTTGAGATATTAGAGGGGCTCAATGTTGAAATTTGTTAATTCAGCGAATATCTTAAGTTCAAATATGGTAGGGGGGAATATAATTTATGAAAAGAGAAGATGATTTTGAGAAAAGAAGAGAACCTTTAAAAGAACTTACAGAGCAACAATTATATGATAAATTTTGGAGCTTAACTCAGCAAATTGTAAAACCTATTGTTGATTTAGCTTATACCCATACATCTCCAGCTATTGAGAGGTCAGTAGTACTCAGAATGGGATTTTCAAGTTTGGACGCAAAACCATTAATTGATTATGCTACAAAGTACAATTTACTTTCTAAAGGTGTTGGAAATGTTATTTTAACTTATGCAAATCTAAAAGATATGGACTATCTTAAAGCCGGAGAGGAATTGTCTAAAGGAATAGGGTGGGATATAATCTCAGAAAAAATGAAGGGAAGTGACAGGTAATGGTTGAAATGTTAGAAGAAAATATAAAGCTAAATGTGGAGGAAATATTAAAAGACTTAGATAAATATGAACCAAAATGGAGGGGCTGGCACTGGAGAGAGGAAAACAAAGAAGGAAAAGTAGGCGAATTTACTTATCATGAAATATCAGCTCCCCTAAAGAAAAGTCAAGGCCTTCCCGCAGCAAGAAGTTTTGGAGGCATAGATCCACAACCAAGACCTGTTATTACCACAGAAATAGCTTCAGGAAGATTCGAAGATGATATACGAAGAATGAGAATGGCAGCCTGGCATGGAGCGGATCATTTAATGGTTATAAGGACAATGGGGCAAAGTCACTTTGATGGATTACTTGAAGGAAGCCCAGAAGGTATAGGTGGCGTTCCAATAACAAGAAAAGAAGTTAGAGCAACAAGAAAAGCTATAGATTTAATAGAAGAAGAAGTGGGAAGAAAAATTAATTTCCATTCATATGTATCTGGTGTGGCAGGGCCCGATGTAGCAGTTATGTTCGCGGAAGAAGGCGTTAATGGAGCTCATCAAGATCCACAATACAATGTTCTTTATAGAAATATTAATATGTATAGATCTTTTGTAGATGCAGCGGTTGCAAAAGGTGTAATGTCCTGGGCAAATATACTTCAAATAGATGGTGCACATAATGCAAACGCAACGGCAATGAAGGGTTATAAGGTAATGCCAGAGCTTATGGTACAACATGCTATAAATTCTTGCTTTTCAGAAATGGTAGGCATGAAACCAGAAAATATTGCACTTTCAACTGTGCCACCAACTTCAGCGCCCGCTCCTTGTATGAGATATGACCTGCCTTATGCAGTGGCACTTAGGCATTTCTTTAAAAAGTACAAAATGAGAGCTCAGATGAATACAAAATATGTAGAATCTTGTGAAAGAGAAGCTACAGTTGGTCATACATTAAATCTTCTAATTTCAGAATTAACTTCCGTAGATATCCAAAGTACTATAACCCCTGATGAAGGACGTAATGTTCCATGGCATTATAATAATATTCATGCGATAAATACTGCAAAACAGTCGTTTCTAGGTATGGATGGACTGATGGACATGATAGAACTTAAGAAGACTGGATATCTTCCCGAAAAAGCTAGAGAAATAGAAGAAAGAGCCATATTATTCCTTGAAGAAATCATCGAAGTAGGCGGATATTTTAAAGCAGTTGATGCGGGCTTCTTTATAGATTCAGGTGAGTACCCAGAAAGAAATGGTGATGGTATTGCAAGAAAGATGGATGGTGGAGATGCTGTGGACACAATAGTTCCACGAGATGCGGATTATTTTGCACCAGTTTGTGGTCATTTCGGATTTAATAATGTTCCATCAGAATATAAGAAAGCTTGCGACCCTATAGAAAAATGTACCTTATGTAACCATTCAAAAATTCAATATATCGATGAATTAGATGAAAATGATAATGTATTTAAGAGAATGGAAAAGGTTAAAGAAGATGGCACTATCATTCCTGAAGTTCAATGGGCTAAAGATGGATATGTAAAGATTACACTATTTATACCAGAAAATGAACAGATTAGTGAAGCGGCGGCCCTTGAAATGGGCAAAAGAATGAATTTAAAGAATGTAGAAATTCTTCATAAACAAGTTTTGCAAAAGGCTGAAGGCTGCCTTGTAGAAATTAAGGGAATTTGCGATTTTACTCCTGTAAAACGAGATGAACTAGTACTTCCCAAAAGAAGAAAAGTGCTTTCTAATCAAGTTATGAAAGATTACGTAAAAGAGCACCCAATAAAGGTTGCTGCAGCTACTGTAGGTGAAGATGAACATTCAGTAGGGCTAAGAGAGGTTATAGATATAAAACATGGTGGTATTGAAAGATTTGGTATAGAGGCACTTTATCTTGGAACCTCCTGCCCAATAGAAAAATTGGTAGATGCCGCTATAGAATCAAATGCTAATGCCATATTATGTAGTACAATAATTTCTCATAATGATGTGCATATAAAGAATATGAGAAAGCTTAGTGATCTTTGCATAGAAAAAGGAGTAAGAGATAAAATTATACTTATTTCTGGCGGTACACAAGTAACAGATGATATAGCGAAAGCAAACGGTATGGATGTTGGATTTGGGCGTGGATCAAATGGAACAGATGTTGCATCCTTTATTATCAAAAAATTAATGGGCATTCCTGATATAGAAGAATAGCAAGAAGTGTAAAAGGGAGGAAATTCACTTGAAGGTAGATTATCTAGTTGCTGAAATAGGTAGCACAACTACTTTAGTTACAGCTTTTAACGCATCCTACCACGCTAATGGTCAGGTTGTTGTTAATATACCTTTTCAAGGTAAAAGTTGTACTACGGTGTTAGATGGAGATGTAACAATAGGCCTTAAAGCTGCAGTAAAGGATATAGAAGATCAAATTGGAGAATCACTTACTTGGAATAGGATGCTGGCAACTTCAAGTGCAGCAGGGGGGCTTCGCATAACTGTCCATGGACTAATGCAGCAAATGACTGTTAAGGCTGCTAGGGAAGCCGCCCTGGGCGCTGGTGGCATTATAAAAATGGTTACTGCTGGCAAAATGAGAAAAAGTGATTTAAAGAGAATTCATGAAATAAACCCCAACATGATAATGATTGCTGGGGGAACAGATTATGGTGAAAGAGAAACAGCTCTTTATAATGCAGAACTTATAAGCGCTGAAAAATTTAACATTCCAATTGTATATTGTGGAAATATTGAAAATCAGGAAGAAATAAAAGATATATTTTTCGGGCAAGAGCTTTATACAATTGATAATGTTTATCCAATGGTAGATACCTTAAATGTGGAACCAGCAAGAAAAATAATACAAGAAGCCTTTGAAAAAAATATAGTAAAGGCACCTGGGATGAATAAAATAAAAGAAATGGTAAATGGGAGTATAATGCCAACTCCAGGAGCCGTTATGGAAAGTTCAAAAGTTTTATACGATATCATAGGTGATTTGGTGGTTTTTGATGTAGGTGGCGCTACCACGGATGTGCATTCTGTTACTGAGGGAAGTAGTGTAGTTTTAGATATGCTTGTAAATCCTGAGCCAAAGGCTAAAAGGACTGTAGAAGGAGATCTTGGAGTTTTTATTAACAGCAAAAACCTTATTGATTTACTAGATTTAAGGGATTTGGGGGGACTTACTAAAGAGCACATAACTAAGCATATAAAACCAATTCCCACAGAGTTAGAGGATATAAATGCAAGTAGTTTGCTAACCCAAAAGGCTCTCGATGTTGCAATAAGTAGGCATGTAGGAGTTATCAAAAGAAAATATGATGGTGAAAGCGGTTTTGTAGCTTATGGTAAGGATTTATCTGAGGTTAAATATATAATAGGTACCGGCGGTGCACTTACAAGACTGACCAGTGGTGAGGCTATGCTCCAGGGAATAAGATATTTAAAGGATGAGCTTACAATGCTACCTAAAAAGGGTGCTAAAGTGCTACTCGATAAAAACTATATCATGGCCTCTGCAGGAGTTTTAAGTAGAGAAAATAGTGAAGTTGCCAAGGCCTTATTAGTCCAAAGTTTAGATATAACTAGGGATATGGAAATTGATGAAGTCAGCATCTGTTTAGAAAAAGGAGCATAACCATATTAAAAAAATTTAATTGATTAATTATTTATCTAAAATATAAAAATTGTTTAGGAGGAAAAAATTATGAAAAACAAGGTAAGAGTTGTAGTTTGGGGCCTAGGTGTAATGGGTAGTGGTATTGCAAAAATGGTATTAAGTAAAAGTGGATTTACTATTGTAGGTGCTATTGACATGGATCCTAGTAAAACCGGGAAAAAGCTTTATGAGGTATTAGGTGTAAAGTCTAATGAAGATAATTCCTGTATAGTTACAAAAGATGCGGAAGATGTTATAAAAAAAGGTTATGCAGATGTTTGCCTTATGGCTACAGCTTCCTTTACAAAAGTTGTATTTCCATTAATAAAAATGGCAGCAGAAGCTGGCATGGATATTGTAACAACGGCAGAGGAAATGTCCTATCCAAGAGCACTAGACCCAGAATTATCAGATGAAATGGATAGAATCGCTAAAAAAAATAAGATTTCCATATTAGGAACTGGAGTAAATCCTGGATTCATCATGGATCTAGTTGCTATAATGCTTACAGGAGTTTCTGATACTGTTGATAGCATAAAGGCTACTAGAGTTAATGACCTCGCATGTTTTGGAAAAGCAGTTATGGTTGAGCAAGGTATAGGACTCAAAAAGGAAGAATTTATACAAGGAGTTAAAGACAATACAATAGATGGACACGTTGGATTTTTACAATCCTTTGGGATGTTTGAAGAAGCATTCAATATTAAGCTAAATAATATTAGACAAGAAAAATCACCAATTCTTACCACTATTCCACGCAGTACAGATATTGTTACTGTAAAAGCTGGAGACGTTGCTGGATGTAGGCAATTAGGATATGCAAATTTAGGAGATAAATTGTTTGTAACAATGGAACATCCTCAACAAATAAAACCCGAAATGGAGGATATTGATACTGGAGATTATATTACAATTAATGGAGTACCAAACTTGAACCTTCAAATAAAACCAGAAATACCAGGAGGGATTGCTACAATAGCTATATGTGTTAATATGATTCCACTTGTAATGAATTCAGAGCCAGGCCTTAAAACAATGCTGGATTTACCAGTTCCAAGAGCTATAATAGGAGACGTTAGGGATTTAATAAAGGTAAAAAAATAATAATGGAAGATATAAAAGTTATCATATGGGGACTTGGTGAAATGGGAACCGGTATTGGTAAAATGATACTTACTAAAAAGGGTATTGAAATTGAAGGTGCCTTAGATAAGGCACCTTCAAAAGTAGGTAGTGATTTAGGAGAAATCTTAGACCATGAAAATTTAGGGGTAATTGTTAGCGGCGATGCAGAGTCTTTAATGAAGGAAATAAAAGCAGATATAGTTATAGTTGCTATAGATTCCTTTGCTAAAAGTGTATATCCAGCAATAAAGCTTATAGTAGAGAGTGGCAAGAACTGTATTACTATTGCAGAAGAAATGGCTTATCCATATATTGTTGAAAAAGAATTGTCAGAAGAAATGGACAGACTGGCAAAAAAAAATAATGTAACAATTTTAGGTACAGGGGTTAATCCAGGATTTGTTTTAGACACATTAATTATCAGCTTGTCTGCTGCTTGTAGAAGTGTAGATTCCATTAGAGCAGAAAGGATAAGTGATTTATCTCCTTTTGGTCCCACTGTAATGAGTACTCATGGTGTAGGTTTATCTCTAGAAGAATTTGAGGCTGGAATTGAAAAGGGATGTATAGTTGGTCACATAGGCTTTGCGCAATCTATACAAATGATTGCAATTACTTTAGGGCTAGATTATGACGAAATAACCGAAACATACGACCCAATAATATCAAATACTTATAGAGAAACTTCCTATGTTAAGGTTGAACCGGGTATGGTAGCTGGGTGTAATCACATTGCGGTTGCTACAAGAAAGGGAAAACCAATTATAACACTGGAACACCTACAACAAATACACCCAGAATGTGAGGCGGTAGATACCGGTGACTATATAGATATAAAAGGGGACGGGGATCTTCATTTAGCAATAAAACCTGAAACTCCTGGTGGAATAGGAACTATAGCTATGGTTGTAAACATGATTCCTCAAGTTATTTCTAGTAGACCAGGACTTAAAACAATGATGGAACTTCCAATTCCTCATAATATAGAAAATAGTTTTGTAGATCAAGTTATGTATTACAAATAACACCGACATTTATAGCGGTGTTTTTTTGTGGCCTTTTTGTTTCATTCTTTTTATTTCTGGATGTCTAATGAGGAATATTATAAACCAACTTGTTAATATTAACCCTTTTAAGATACTGCTAATGCTTATGCTCCACCATACACCACTAAGTCCAAGAAAGGTTGATAAGAAAAGTGCTCCTGGAATTCTCATAGCATTTAGAATAATGCCTACTATTGAAGGAGGCATTGTCTTCCCAAGGCCGTTAAAAGCTCCAGCTGTTGTTATTTCTATGCACATAAAAAGTTGGGAAACTCCAAGTATTCTCAAATAAACTATTCCATCTTTTATTACTGATTTCTCTGAGATAAAGATAGAAAAAATAGGACCAGGTAAAAATATTAGAAGGCAGGATGTTATTGTTCCAAAAATTGCAATAATACCTAACGATGTAAAATACCCTTTATATATTCTGTCCCACTTTTTTGCTCCGAAATTTTGACCTACAAAGGCACTTAATGCAGTTTGAAAACCTCCGGCTGTCATCCATGATATTGATTCAATTTGTGAACCTACACTTTGCACAGCAATGGGAGTTGATCCCCATCTAGTAAGGATCCTTGCTATGGTCATTGCTATAAAAGTAAATACACCACTTTGCACCGCAACAGGTAGGCCAAACTTAACAATTTTAGCTATATGTTTCCAATCTGGTTTTTGTAAAAAATTTAGTCCTTTAAAATAATCTGTTTTCTTTGTGATTACAAATATAAATATTATTGTTACTACAAACTGAGCAAATATTGTTGCAACAGCGGCTCCAGCAACTCCCATTTTAGGAAATGGTCCAAGACCAAATATCAAAATAGGATCTAGTATTATATTAAACATAAGTCCAACTGTGTTTATTCTAAAAGGTGTATGACTGTCTCCATGACCATTGAATATTGCTGTAAGTACAGGTGGTAAAAAGAAAAACATCATTCCTACAGAAATTATAGCAAGATAATTAACTGCCATACTAACAATATCATTACCTGCAATATTAAAAAAACCTATAAGCTGTCTTCTAAAGATTAACATTGTAGCACCGTATAAAACGGCGAAAACTAAGATCATTTGTATGGAATGCCGTATATAACTATCGGTCTCTTTTGCATCTTTTCGTCCTACTGATTGGGATACTCCAACCGCAGCTCCTATTTGTGGGATTGTAATAAAAGCAAAAGCAAACCAAGTGAAAAAGCCAGCGGTACCTACTGCAGTAACAGATCTCGAACCTAATCGGCCGACCCATAGCATATCTGTAAGACTATAAGCTGTTTGTATTAGGGATGTTCCCATGATAGGCAGAGCTAGAAGTATAAGCTTTTTTAAAATATTTCCTTCGGTTAAATCTATTTTCATTAAGTACTCCTCCAACGTTGTTTTCTTTTGTATAAATACCTCTTAAATATGCTACTATCCTAATTCTATTTTCCATCATCATTTTCCTTCAAATTTTGTAGAAAAAGATAAAGATAACCGTTTTGACTGAAACAATTTAAAAGATTATGTTGCATATCCAGGTTTTTTGTAGATAAGCTGCTTTATCTGATTCATGTATTTGTAAATTGGATATTGTTTCAGAAGTGAATGTGAAAATCGTCGGTAATATTGTTTACACTAAAGCTATTGATGATAACTGTTCTTACCATAATGTTATTTCTTTTGGTCTCATATTTGTTCTACCTGCTTTTCAGGGAAAAGGAATTGGCGGAATTTTAATAGAAAATACTAATACAATGGCAAAAGAACTTGGTTACACAGTAATACTTATTTATGGAGACCCAGACTATTTCAGTCAATTTGGATTTACTGCGGCACAAACTTATAAAATTGGGACATCTGACAATATGTATGCAGTTCCATTGCAGGCATTGGAATTATATCATAAATCACTATTAGAACAAAGTTTAAAGCCGTTTTTGCAGTTACTGCTGTTGGTGGGCATGGGATTCATGTAACAAATATTGGCAACAAGGAAGGTTCTATTGAATAACTCTTTCTATATAATATTTAAAATATAAACAAATAGTTTTAAAAATAATTAATGCAGTATTAAATAATAACATATATACTATAGTTGTAAGGCTTATTTTAAGAATATAGAAAACATGTTATAATTTTATACAATATTAGATATATTCTAAACACATAGTTCATTGAACATTGTAGAATATAACGCAGTCAATAGAAGTATTTAAAAAATATAAAAAAGGTGGAGAACATGATTAATAAAGTGAAAAAGATTATTGAACAGAATATGCTACCAAGTATAGGGATTATAATATGCTTGTTTATTATTAGTGGATACACCTATACTAAATTCATGCCCAAATGGTTTTCAAAGACAGATACTTATGATGTGGTAAAGGAAACATTCTTAACCAATGAGGGGTATACTGACGAGTTATCAAAACATGTAGCACCACAAGTATTTAAAAGAACAAATATATATGATGCTTATGGTGGGCTGAACAAAAAAGAAACTTACAAAGTAGATTTTAGTTTAAAAGTAAATTCACAAATCAAAGTTGCAGGTATTGTTTACGTTAAAATGACTTATTCGGTTAAAGTAATGGATTTACAAGGCAAAATCATAGGAGGTTCATCAGACATACCAATTACTTTTACTATTAAGAATATAAAGGGTGAATGGTATATTATGGAGAAATCAGAACCTGCATAAATTGTATTTAGATAAAGAAGTTTTTACAAGAGCAATAAATAGTAATTAGGGAGTAAATACGAAATTTTCATAAAGTGCGTCACATTGGTAAAAAACTGTGGAATAAAAATTATTTATAGAACACGCAGCCAAATATTAATTTATAGAAAAAAGAAACAAAGGAGAGTGTATTATGCTTGAATACAAATTTGATATCCAATTACTAATCGAAGGACATAATCTTTCGGAAGATGCAATCAACGAATATATTACAAACAATATTGAAGGTGACTGTTTGCTTGCTGTTGGGGACTTTGAAATGATTAAAATTCATTTTCACACAAACATACCATGGAAGGTTATTGAGTATTGTGCTTCTTTGGGAGAAATCTATGATATCGTTTTAGAAAACATGGAACGTCAAACAAATGGTCTTAAAGGTTAAACTTATGCCTTTCTTAATTTTTTAATTAATTTTAAATCTACGATTGGTTCAAAGTTGTAGATTTATGCGAAGTAAATTATATCTATATGGGGAATGGTTGGCTTGCTACTGTAATATCGGCTATAGTAATTAGTTTCTTTTTTGACCAAGCATTTTCTTTTGGTATGTGGTATATAAATATTTCTTATTACGCAGAGTTTATTTGCTTATTTATATCTATAATATTATTGTTTAGGGATAAAAAGCAGTATGAAAAAGATAAAGAAATATTTCATAAGAGTTAAATGTCAAAAATGAGATTTATGATTACAGAAGAGAATAAATGTATCCTTGGCCTTAAACAATTGGTGAAGAATATTCATAAAAACCGAATTAAGTGAAGTCGAAAATTTTCAGTTGTATTTAATAATTATGAAATAAAAATAAGCAGCAGGTAGTGTTAAACCTTCTACTCATTCTATTGTTAAAATATATGCTGTTTGCTGTAATAATGACTATATATGCACCTCAAAAACTAACCCGTTGTTATGCTATAAGGTTTCTTATTTTTGTAACAGTATTTTCAAGCACATAATTAGTTAAAACTCAAACTTATTTGATGCTATGCTGTTACCATTATAATCTATTCTTAGACTACTCCCATTTTCTAAATTAACTTTAATTGCTACATTTTCTTTGGATCTATTACATGCTTGAAATCCAGTAATATATTTTTTTGACTTTTTACTTTTCAATTTTAAATAATCTTGAAATAATTTTTCATGTTTAAACATTTTTAATACCATCCTTTATACATTTTGAAATCTGATTTTGTTGAATTATTTATATCCACAATTACTATTATAACATATATGTACACTATTATACATTACAAGACAATTTGCGACATAAAAATCATTTAAATTCATAGACAACATTTAATATTGTCAATTATACAATATGCCCACTTGCATAATCTGTCCCTTTATTGTATAGATGGATATCAACATTCAAAAAGAAAAAATTAATTAGTACTGGCTTTTTTCTTAGGACTAGGTTTATTTACAGACCAAATTCCTAGGCATACTAATGCAAGGGCGACAATGTTTTTAGCTTCCAAAATGTTTTCACCTAAAAATATAGAAGAAAGCATTACCCCAAAGATAGGGATCAAAAAATTATAAATGGATACAACACTTACCTTATTATATTTTAGAAGTAGGGTCCATAATGAAAAGGCTGTTGCTGATAGAATTGCCATATAAATTAATAATGCTGTAGAACTAGAAGTAAAGTGATTTACTCTTCCACCAGAAACTAGTCCTATAAATACTAGCATCACTCCGCCCATAAAAAGATTATACCCAGTAACGAGCATCACATCTATACTTTGGGTAAGCTTCTTTGCATAAATACCAGAAGCAGAAAAAATAAAAGCAGCAATTATTATAAATCCTTCGCCAATAATATTAAAAGAAAATTTGAATAAGTCCATGCTAAAATTTGCTATTATAACACCAAAGAATCCGATAATACATCCTACTATTTTTTTTCTGCTCAATTTATCATTTTTGTATAGGTAATGAGCTAAAAGAACACTAAAGAAGGTGCCCATAGAGTTCATAATAGCACCCTTTACTCCAGTAGTATTTGCAAGCCCTATGTAGAAAAAGATATATTGTAGCAGTGTTTGAGTAATACCTAAGATAAATATTTTAAAAATATTTTCTTTTGTAACGGCAAATATTTTTTTGCCAGAAACTTGAGCAACTATGAGTAAAATAATACCTGCAAGAGTAAATCTATACCCAGCAAATACAAGTTTAGAAGAAACATCTGCAGTTGCAATGTGAAACATTATATACCCATTCTTTATTGCAGGGTATGCACTTCCCCATAAAAAACAACATAGGGTTGCGATTATTGCCACTAATTTTTTATTAGTAAAAGTTTTTTTATTATGCAATTCCATTAAAATCCACTCCTCTTATCTACTTATCCATTATATACATGGTGCCACTCCGGTGGCAAGCATAAAGAAAGGGAATCCCAATAAAGGATTCCCTTTCTTTATGCTTGCCTACCAGCCTTAAAGGCAGTAAAATTTACTTCAACAGTTTTTGCTGGAACTTTTTTCTCAATAACGCTTAGCCACGTTTCTTTTTTGAAAGGTAAATATTTAGATAGCTTGCCTAAAAGAACAATATTTGCGGTTTTAATATTGCCAAGGGACCTTCCTATTTCTCTTGCATTTACAGAAATAACCTCATATCCGCTTACTACTAATTTCTCTATTATATTTCCCGGATATTCATCCTTTTCAATAAGTACTCTATTGGGAAAAATAATTTCTTCATTAAAAATAATTTTCGATCCTTTTTTCAAGGCTGATGATAATCTTAATCCTTCTAACTCTTCCATTGCAAGAAGAAGATCACCTTCGCCCTCTGGAATTAAAGCTGAATGTATTTTTTCACCAAATCTTATGCTTCCCCAAACTTTTCCACCTCTTTGGGATAGTCCAATTACATCATTGCTTTTTACATCATAACCTTCTAAGAAAGCAACTTCTACTATTATTTCGGTGGTAAGTACCAACCCTTGTCCACCAACACCAGCCATAAAAATGTTTGTAACTGCCATTCTAATTCACTCCTTCTTGTTGTTTTTTAATGCTACATTTTATTGCACCCACAGGGCAGACCTGAGAACATACAGAACAACCAACACACATGTCTGGATTTATATAAGAATTTTTCTTTTTTTTTCCAGGATACATTTTCATAGAAATTGGTGGGCAGTTGGTTCTGATGCAGCTTCTACAACTTATGCATATATTTTCATCTACATAATAATGAGGACTTTTAATTTTAAAATTTAGTGCACAGGGGCGCGTTGTTACAACTACGGAAAGTCCCGACCTTTTCATTGCATTATTTATAATTTCTTTCGTTTCCTTATATTTAAACTGATCCACCACTGTAATGTCTGCTATTCCATAAGATTTTAAAATATCTGGAATGCTCACATGATATCCAACTTCCTCTTTAAAATAATCACCTGTAGTTGGTGTATTTTGCCCGCCGGTCATTGCAGTAGTTCTATTATCCATTACAATAACTGTTATGTTTTCTGTGGTTTTTGCAAGCTGTATAAATCCTGTCATACCAGAATGAAAAAAAGTTCCATCTCCAATTGTAGCTACTATTGGTTTTCCTTTATTTATCATTGAATGAACAGTAGCAACTCCAAGTGCCATTCCAAGAGATGCACCCATGCTGATATTTGTTTTATGAACTTCAAAAGGTTCTTGTATTCCTAGAGAATAACATCCTATATCCCCTATAACTGTTGCATTATTAGCTTTTAAAATATGAAATATGGGTCTATGGGGGCAGCCTGCACAAAGCATAGGTGTTCTTGTAATGGTTTCTTCCTTTTGTGATATTCCTACTTCGGCAGGCTTAATTAAAGCTCCAGCTTTTATTAAACCCGTTTTTATATCCTCAATAGTGAGTTCACCAGTAAAGGAAAAAAATTCTTTTCCTTTTGCTTTAATTCCATTTATTTTAAGTTCTTCTTCCATAAAAGGTAACATTTCTTCAATTACTATTATATTGACATATTCTTCACTTATTTTTTTGATTTTTTCTATAGGAAGGGGCCAAATCATACCCAATTTTAGTATACTTATGTTTTTTAATTCTAATTCTTTTAAAGACTCGTATATAAGCCCAGAAGTAATTATTAAAAATTCCTTTCCATTCCCTTCTTCTAAATAATTATATTCATAATCTTCATTGAAGTTTTGAAGTTTTTCTATTCTTTCTTTCATGAAATACTGCTGTGCATTAGAGTAGGGTGGAAGCATGCTGTATCTTCCTTGTTCGGGTACAAAACCTTCAGGAATAAAATTTTCTCTATCACCTAATTCTACTGCTGCCCTACAATGACATAATCTACTCATCATTCTTATTAGGACTGGTGTATGGAATTTCTCACTAAGTTTTAGGCCATCTTTTGCAAAATCTTTTGCTTCTTGTGGACTGCTTGGATCTAAAATAGGTATATTAGCGAATTTACCCCAAAATCTACTGTCCTGTTCATTTTGTGAACTTGAAAGTCCTGGATCATCACCTACAACTAATATAAATCCACCCTTTGTTTTTGTTTGGGTAAAAGTCATAAAAGGATCACTTGCAATGTTTACACCTACGTGTTTCATAGAAACCATTGATCGCCCGCCGGCAATACTGCCTCCCATTGCGATTTCCATTGCTACTTTTTCATTAGTTCCCCAATCACTATAAATCTCTTTATACTGTTTTAAAGAATCTAAAATTTGTACAGTAGGTGATCCTGGATAACTGGACGCAATCATTCCACCACCTTCCCAAAAACCTCTACTTATTGCTTCATTGCCAGTTAGAATTTTTTTATTACTCAAAATACCACCCCAGTTTTATTATTTTTTTAAAATTCAATTAAATCAAATCATTGTGAAGTAACAGTTATTATTGTTAAATCAGAATAAGCTCTATTGTATATTTTGTCAATAATATATTAAATAGCATAGAAGTATGATACCTTATATATATATGTAAGATATATGTATAGGAGATGAATTTAATGAATAAGAAAATTATAAGATTTGGAGTTGTAGGAACAAATAATATTACAGACTGGTTTTTAAATGGTGGTTCGCAGGTTGAAGATTTTATTTTAACAGCAGTATATTCAAGAAATGAAGAAAAAGGGATTGCATTTGCAAAAAAATATGACGTTCAACATGTTTTCACAGATTTGGAGGAGATGGCTAAAAGTGATTTAATTGATGCAGTGTATATTGCATCGCCGAATGCAGTTCATGAAAAGCAAGCTATATTATTTCTAAACCATAAAAAACATGTAATGTGTGAAAAAGCTTTTGCATCAAATGCAAAACAAGTAAATAATATGATAAATGCTGCAAAAGACAATGGTGTTATTTTAATGGAAGCAATGAAAACAACACAACTTCCAAATTTTAAAATTATTAAAGATAATCTATACAGAATAGGTAAGGTAAGAAAATATTTTGGAAGCTATTGTCAGTACTCTTCTCGCTATGATAAATATAGGGAAGGAATAGTACTAAATGCGTTTAATCAAAAATTATCCAATGGAGGGCTAATGGATATAGGTGTTTATTGTATACATCCTATGATAAATTTGTTTGGTAAACCAAAGGAAATAAAAGCAAATGCACTAATTTTGGAATCAGGGGTTGATGGGGAAGGAAGCATAATATTTAAATATGATGAAATGGATGCTATAGCTGTGTATTCAAAAATAACAAATTCAAATTTGTTTTCAGAGATTCAAGGCGAAGATGGAAATATAATAATTAAAAATATAAATAAATTTGAAAAAGTGACACTGATTCTTAGAGATGGAAAAGAAGAAGATCTTACACAATTTCATAATGAACATGATATGTGCTATGAAATAGACACATTTATAACCATGATTAAAAATAATGATATAGAGGGCGATTCCAAGTTGTTACAAAATTCTAAGTGGGTAATGGAGACTATGGATGAAACAAGAAAACAAATTGGTTTGGTTTTCCCAGCAGACTTGCAGTAAAGTAAAAATAGCTTGTATAAGTTGCAACTTGCCACGTGGGTGGCATCTACTCACTGAAATATTACTTGAAATAAAAAGTAGCAATTAAGCAACCAAAGGAGAGGTTTAAATTATGAGAACAAACTATCCATGTGTAGAGGTAAACTTAAGCAAAATAACACATAATACCGTAGAAATTGTAAATATGTGCGAAAATAAAGGAATAGATGTTTTTGGGGTGACAAAATCGTATTGTGCCAATACTCCCATTACAAAAGCAATGGTTAAAGGTGGTATTAAGGGTATTGCTGATGCCAGAATAGGCAATCTTAAAAAGGCTAAAGATATAAAATGTGAAAAATTACTTTTAAGAATTCCTATGCCAAGTAATGCAGGACTTGTAGTAAAGTATTCTGATATAAGTCTTAATTCAGAAATAGAAACTATTAAAAAAATTTCTAAAGCTGCAAAGAGAATGAAAAAGACTCATAGCATTATATTAATGGTTGATTTGGGAGATTTAAGAGAAGGTGTACTTGAAGAGGACGTATTAGCTACTGTAAAAGAAATTATTGCTATTGATAACATAGTGCTTATAGGAATTGGTACTAACCTAACTTGCTATGGAGGAGTTATTCCAGATGAAGAAAATTTAGGTAAACTAATTAAAATTAAACATAGCATTAAGGAGCAATTAGGGATTGAGTTACCTGTTGTATCAGGTGGAAATTCTAGTTCGCTTCCATTAGTTATGAATGGTACTATTCCTAGTGGTATAAACCAGCTTCGAGTAGGTGAGGCCATTGTTTTGGGTACAGAGACAGCTTATGGCCATAAAATAGATAATTGTTATAGTGATTGTTTTATACTTAAGGGAGAAATTATTGAAGTTAAAAATAAACCATCAGTTCCAACAGGTACAATTGGTATGGATGCATTTGGGAATACACCTCATTTTGAGGATGAGGGCATAATAAGAAAAGCTATTGTTGCTTTAGGTAGGCAAGATATTTATGTTGATGGAGTATTTCCACTAAATGAGAAAGTTAAAATTCTTGGTGCAAGTAGTGATCACTTAATATTAGATGTTACTAAAAGTGAAAAAGACTATAAGGTTGGGGATATTGTTGATTTCAATATGAACTATGGTTGTTTAATGCAGGCCATGATGTCTCCTTATGTTAGCAAATACTATTTGGATTAATTTTTTTAAAACGAAGATAAGATATGCTTATTAAATTTTAAAAAAATGAGAGGAAGATGACTTATGATAGATTCACATATACATACAGAGTTTTCTTTAGACTCTAAAATGAAACTTCAGCACGGAATAGAACATGCTAGAAAGCTTGACATAGGGATGACTATTACAGAGCATCTAGATCTAAAATTCCCAACAGGAACAGATTTTACTTTTGACATAGATAAGTATTTTAAAGACTATAAAAAGTATAAAAGTGATAATTTAATGCTTGGAATTGAAATTGGCATGCAACTGATTTGCTTAGAAGAAAATAGAGAGATAATTAATAAATATCCCTTTGATTATGTAATTGGATCCATACATGTTACTAAGGGGGAAGATATTTTTAGTCCTAAATATTATGAAGGAAAAACTAAAAGTGAATCTTTTGAACAATATTTTTCAAGTATGGTTGATTGTGTAAAAAAGTATGATTTTATTGATAGCTTAGGGCATATTGATTACATATCTAGATATGCTACCTATAAGGATAATGAAATACACTATCCCGAATTTAAAGAATATATAGATGAAGTGCTAAAAGTTATAGTACATAATGGAAAAGTAATGGAGATTAATACAAGAAGACTTAAAGATGTGCAGGCATATAATAATTTAATCCATGTTTATAGTTCATATAAAGAAATGGGTGGGAAATATGTAACTATAGGTTCCGATGCTCATCATGCAGAGGATATTGGTAACAATTTTATGGTAGCCAGTAGGATATGTGAGATATGTAACTTGAAACCTGTGTATTTTAAAAATAGAAAAATAGAGTTTATGTCATTATAAATGAATTTAGGCACATTAGAATATATTAGCATATTGAATTGCTATTTATTTTAATGTGCCTTATATTGAGGGCAATTGTAAGAAAATTTAAAACTGGAGGGTGTAAATTTAATTAAGTTACGTTATTGAACTTTTAAAATCATCCTCTAGTAAATCACTTAATTCACGAAGCTTTTTTATAAGTGAATTTTTATAAAAAATCTCATCATCAAATCTATCTGTACACACCATATTATATTTACAGTACTCAGCTTCTTTATAAAGATCATATATATATTGGTCCATATTAATATACACTTTAAATTCCCCCTTGCATTTATTCATTAATGTTAGTAAACTTATTAGTTTTAATATGAATTATTTATAAAGTATATGCACAAATCTTTAAAATACTTCTTAACTGTTCCCAATTATTATGTTAAAGTTAAGTTGTAGCATATTTTAATTGAGGAGACCAAAAATGGGAAATAGCCAGTTAGTCAATCAAGTTTTAGTATTATTTATTATTATGATGGTGGGATTTTATGCAAAGAAAAAGAAGTTTCTGAACAACGTAGTTGATAAAGGACTATCAGAATTGTTATTAAATATAACATTACCATTTATGATAGTTACATCTTTTAATATTAAATATCAAGCAGAGATGGTTGGTAATGCTCAAAAAATTTTACTCTACTCTTTTTTAATACACATAAGTTTGATATTTATTAGTAAAATTATGTTTTTTAAGTTTCCCACTAGTAAACAACAGGTTTTTAGGTTTATAACAATTTTTTGCAATGTAGGCTTTATGGGTTATCCTGTGCTTGAAAGTATTTATGGTAGTATAGGTGTTTTTTATGCAGCAATATTTAATATACCATTTAACATTTTAGTATGGACAGTAGGTGTAATGTTATTTACTGGTGAGAAAGAATTTAAGTCCATGAGGAAAGCAGTAGCAAATCCAGCACTTATAGCAGTATTTATTGGCCTGATTGTATTCGTATTTTCAATAAATTTACCGGTACCTATTGCCACTTCACTAAAACTTGTAGGATCTACTACAACACCAATATCTATGATAATTGTTGGTTCAATGCTGGCAGAGATCAAGTTTAAGACTGCTTTTTCTGATGTTTCTGTATATTATGCTGCTGCAGTTAGACTTTTAATAGTTCCAATGATTGTTTATGTAGTGTTAAAATTTTTAAGGGTGGATGAATTATTACTAAATATCTGCGTTATATTGCAAGCAATGCCTGCAGCAGTAATGGCTCCAATAATTTCTGAAAAGTACGGTGGGGACAGTCTGCTTGCTTCACAGTGTGTATTTATAACTACAATAGTTTCTGGGATAACTATACCTATAATAATACTATTTTTATAGAATAATTGAATGGAGGATTTAGAAATGAAAGTTAATTTTATGGAAAATTTAGAAGATGGCATGGAAGTTTTGCATACTCAAGGTGCATTTTTAACAGTTAAATCTGGTGATAAGATTAATACTATGACCATAGGATGGGGAACGGTAGGTTATGTATGGAATAAACCTATATTTACAGTTATGGTAAGAAAGTCAAGGTACACTTATGATTTTATGGAAAATTCAGATAATTTCACGGTGAGTATACCTTTAAGTAAAAATCTGAAAAATGAATTAATGGTGTGTGGTAGTAAATCTGGAAGGGATATTGACAAATTCAAGGAGTGTAATCTAACATTAGAGAAAAGTAAAAAGGTAGATACTCCTATAATTAGTGAGTGTGAACTTCACTATGAATGCAAAATTGTATATAAACAGGAGATGAATCCTGAGCTTTTATCAAAAGATATTGTAGAAGGATCTTATAAAACAGGAGATTATCATACTTTATATTATGGAGAAATAGTAGAAACTTATATTAAGTAAAGACCAACCAAAAAAAAGTGCACAGAATTTTAATGTGTACTTTTTTATTGTGCGCCCGGCATGGGCGCAATCTAATGGGTGAAAGTCCCTAGCACGGGTTAATAGTGCCAAGTGCATAGCTTAAGACAAGGGTGTCCATCGCGAGACGGAATCTGAAGGAAGTCGG
>NZ_JBOITM010000007.1:0-47694 GCF_050717535.1 Clostridium sp. | reverse complement strand
TGATTACATAATACATCACTAATAGTAACTTGTCAAAAAGTTATTATTTTAGGTATCTAACCTAAAATAATAAGGGCTATCCATCTCCCACCTAAGAGGATGGGAGAATTTCGCCCATTCTGTTAAAATAATGCTCGTTTTTTTATAAAAATTCATGTTGTTCCTCCTCTAGGAATTTATTAAAAATATTTAGAACTTGATTTTTATGGTTAAAAAATTCAAGACTGCTAGTATCTCTGTAGTAATCCATATTAACAGGTATTTCTTTTATTATACTTCCCCTATCCATTACAACGATTTTTTGGCCTAGGGATATAGCTTCCTCAATGTCGTGAGTTACAAATAAGATGGTTTTACCAGTTTTTAAAAAAATATTTACTAATTCATTTTGAAGCTTTTTCCTATTAAAGGCATCAAGTGCTCCCAAGGGTTCATCCATAAGTATTATTTGTGGCTCGTAACATAGAGTTCTTCCAAGGGAAGTTCTTTGGGCCATGCCTCCTGAAATTTGTGAGGGATAGGCTTTTCTAAAATTATAAAGACCAAGTAGTTTCAAATAGGTGGATACCTTTTGCGCAACATAGTTTTTATCCTTACAGTTTATAAGAGAAAAGGCCATGTTTTCTTCCACGGTAAGCCAGGGCATAAGCCTAGGTTCTTGGAATACTATAGATACCTTATTGTTATCATTATCATTTGAATGAGTAAACTCAATACTGCCGCAAGTTTTATCTTCGAGACCGCAGAGTAATTTTAATAGTGTTGTCTTTCCACAACCACTTTTTCCAACTATTGTTACAAAGCTTCCATCTGGAATAGTTAAATCAATTTCTTTTAGTGCATGAATTTTTTTGTTTTCGATTTCATATGTTTTGGACAGATTTTTTATTATTAAGCCCGCCATATTAAATTTCCTTTCTGTCTGAACTCATAATATTTTTTGTTATTCTAATAAAAAAGTAATCAATAAAATAACCTAAAATTCCTATTGATAGTATGCCAACAATAACAATATCCGGTCTGGATAACTGCTCCGCATCTATTATCATATAGCCAATGCCTGATGATGCTGCTATAAGCTCAGCCCCCATTAAGGATCTCCAGCTATAGCCAAGGCCAAGTTGTATACCAGTTATTATTGAGGGGATTGCTTGAGGTAATATGATTCTGAAAAATTTATCCCTTTCGCTAAAGTGAAATATTTATCCAACCTCAAGAAGCTTTTTATCATAGTTTGTAATGCCATTTAAGGTATTTGAAAATATAGGGAAAAATGTTGCTAAAAAAATGACAACAAATTTTGAAGATTCACCTATGCCCAGCCATAATATTAATATTGGTATCATGGCAATAGGAGGGATATGCCTCATAAATTCAAGAAAAGGCTCTAAATAAGGCATTACCTTTGGCTTACTCCCTAAAAATATTGCAAGTGGAAAAGCAAAGGCAAAAGTTATTGTAAACCCAACAATAACTCTTGCAAAGCTTACTGCTAAATTTTCAAGCAATTCACCGGATTTAAGCAGTTCATAAGCCGTAGCTAGAACTATTTTGGGTGATGGAATTATATAGCTGTTAAATAAATGTAATTTATCTATGATAATCCATGCTATTATTATGACTAATGGAATAATCAAACCTTTTATTTTTTTCATATATTTCCTTTCTGCAGTGCACTATTATAAAATGCAAATAAAAAAAGCTCTCCAAATGGAAAGCATAATATTACAAAACCTCAGTTAATAAATCTGCGTAGTCTGCATATTTTCTTTCCTTTCAGATTAGAACATGTCTTTTCTGTTAGGGCTATTTTATTATATTCAGATAAAAAAGAATATCTAGAGTTATCTGATTTATATAAGTTGTATTAATTAATATTTTACCATACTTATATTGCTACAGCTAATTAAGTTTAGTTTTTTATTAAAAGGAATCCTATATACAAAACATTCAGATTAATCTGATAATATAGTTGAAATTTGAGTATAATAGTTGTATTGTGTACACATATTAAGATATGTTTATAATAAAACACTCTGGATTTATTAATATAATTAACAAATTGAAGTTGTAAAAAAAATAAGATGGAGGTGCGATATGACAGAATCAAAAAATAAATTAGAAAGTACAGTAGATAAGGTTGTAGGAAAAACTAAGGAGGCAGTTGGAAAAGCCACCGGTAACCAAGAGACAGAACTTAAAGGAAAGCTTCAATATCAAAAGGGAGTCGTAAATGACAAGGTTGATGGCATCAAGGAAAAGGTTGCAGGAAAGATAAATGATGCCCTAGATGAAAATGAAGAGGAAAACGGTAACTAATAGTTTTTCTTTGAGAGAAAGATTTCTATTAGATAAGAATATGTGAAAGAACAACTAAACTAGCTTAAAATAGTTTAGTTGTTCTTTTCTGTTATAAGGAAATACACTAATTTGCATAGCAATTAAAGGTATGGGTTTTATGAAACTTTAGGTGAAATATGCTAGCCTAATTATATCTTTTGGGCGCCTTTGATTCCAAAGCAAATCTAAATTTATTTCTTGGCCCTCCCCATAGGTGGAGACCGATATATAAGGCATATTATTCTTAGAATTCAGTGTTAGTCCAGTGATAGTCATCCAATGCCAAGCATATTCTTTAAATTCTTTTATGCGATGTTTAAGAACTAAGATGGCAACGGGAATTTTTTGAGCTAAAGCCTGCGCAATAAAGTTTATAGCATCTTGAATACTTGAAGTATCAGTAGCTAGAATATGAGAAGATAAAGAGACTCCTCTATCACTAGAAAAAGCTAAAACACTATCTGAAAATTGATCAACAGAGGTAAGGCCAAAGATGCCTGGCTTTACATATTTTCGAATTTCAACCATGTGCAAAATAAAATCCTTCTTATTTACAATACCTTTATAAGGGTAGAGTGTATTATATTTAGCCGGAAAGGTTTGGGATAAATATGCAGTTATATTAGCTGCGGCCACAGGTCCACAACCACTAAGTTTATGAAATTTTTTTGGAAACCATTTTTGACTGCCACCATAATATGAAATTTCTGAGTCGTATATATTAAATTGAATTTCTTCAAGGTTATTATAGTTAGGAATAATGATACTTTTCATGATTATCACCCCTTTGAATGATTTGTAAAAAATTTTGGATGAGACTACAATAACTAATATTCCTTTTGTTATTATCTAATATTCTTTTCTAAAACCTCTCTTATCATACTTTAAAGTTTAACAACATTTTGGAAGCTTCAAGTTAAGTCATATAATCTTTGACTATTAGAATTTTAAAGCCGAAGATTATATATAAAATACCATTAGTTTTAATACTAATTATATTTCACATTATTCACATATATGTTGGTATAATAGGATATGAGTAAAATGTATGATATATTTTATTCATATCGTGTATAATAGTACTAAATAGTGGGCTATTAGCTCGCTATTTTATTATAAAGGAAGGTGTTATCTTGGAGGATTTTAAAATTCTTTTAGTGGAAGATGAAAAGCTAATGTCAATGTTTGTTGAAATGGAATTAAATCATGAAGGATATAAGGTGGATGTTGCTTATGATGGACGTGAAGGTCTAAGCGCCGCTGAGGAAAATCAGTACGATTTAATACTTCTTGATATTATGATACCAGGAATTAATGGAATTGAGGTTTGCAGAAGAGTAAGACAATCATCCATGGTACCTATCATTATGCTTACTGCGAAAAGTGATATATCAGATAAGGTATTAGGACTGGATGTAGGTGCAAATGATTATCTAACAAAACCCTTTGCAATAGAAGAACTATTAGCAAGAATAAGAGTGTATCAAAGAAATAAATCTATAAGCAATAACCGGGATGAAATAAAAGTTAAAGATATTATTTTAGATAATAAGGCTCATAATGTTAAGCGTAGAGGGATGGAAATTGAGCTTACAAAAAAGGAATATGACCTTTTAGAGATGCTTTTAATAAATAAGGATGTTGTACTTACAAGGGCACAACTAATTGAGAAGATATGGGGTTATGATTATATAGGGGATACTAATGTAGTAGATGTGTTTATAAGATATTTGCGTAGTAAAATCGATGACGGATTTGAAGATAAACTTATAACTACTATAAGAGGAGTAGGATATGTTATTAAAGGTGATTGATTATGAATTTTAAAATTATCAAAACTGCAAAGGTTTCTGTAAAATTAACTGTAGTTTATGCTGTAATGTTTTCATTAGTATTGCTCATTTTAAATGCATCAATTTTATATGGAATAAAATATTATCTGTATGGTCAGGCAAATAAACAAATAGAAGATGTTAAAATAATAATGTTAAGTAAGGTGATGTCTAAGAATAAGCAAATAGATTTATCTTCTGGTGAAATGATTTCAGATATCCCATCTAAAGAGAATGTATCAATAAGAATACTTAAGGGAGATGGGAAAGTATTAAACAAATCAGAGGAGTTTAGTTACAATATTAAAACTCAAGAACCCTTTGATAAAATAATAAATTCTAAAGAAAATGATAGACATTTGGTATATAAAAATATAAAAATTGAAACTGAAATATATGGACCTGTGTATATTCAAGTTGTAAAAGACATGGATAATGAATATGATTTTATGAAAATTCTCTTTGCACTTATGGCAATATCTGATTTTATAGGTGTTATTGCATCAATTATCTTAGGATATAGCATAAGCAAAAAAATGCTAGAACCTATTGATTACATAACTAAAGCTGCAGACAATATTAGTATTAATAATTTAAAAGAAAGAATAGAGGTTATTGGTCCTGATGATGAGCTTAAAAGGCTAGGTAACACCTTTAACAAAATGATTGATAGACTTCAGGGAGCTTTTGATAGGCAAACTCAGTTTGTATCTGATGCCTCACATGAACTTAGAACTCCTATTGCAGTTATTCAAGGGTACGCAAACCTATTGGATAGATGGGGAAAAGATGATAGGCAGGCCTTAGAAAAGTCTATTCATGCTATAAAGCTTGAAACTAGTAATATGGAAAATTTAGTTGAAAAGCTATTATTTCTTGCCAAAGGTGATAGTGGAAATCAAAAAATAGAGAAAAGTACATTTTGGCTAAATGAGCTTATTTTAGATGTGGTAAGTGAAAGTAAACTTATAGACCCTAGCCACATAATATCAAGTGATAAAAATGATATTGTAAATATATTTGCAGATTATAAAATGATAAAGCAGATGCTTCGGATATTCATTGAAAATAGCATTAAATTCACACCAGCAAAAGGGAAAATTGATATAAGCTCAGAAATCGTGAATAAAACTGTGAAAATTACTATTAGTGATAGTGGCTCAGGAATACCAAAAGGCGAAATTCAAAATATATTTGAGAGATTTTATATTGTAGATAAATCTAGATCTAAAGAAAAAGGTGGAACAGGACTTGGACTATCTATTGCTAAATGGATTGTAGAGGTTCATAAGGGAGCTATAAATGTAGTAAGTGAAGAAGGTAATGGAACAGAAATCACTATAATATTAAACATCTAGATTTTGAATTTATATCTTATCTAGATGCTTTTATTCTATTTTGAATAGAAAAGTATGTAGTTGTATTATTTAAAAACAGGGTATAATATAATTATATTTACATATTTTAATAGAGTGAAAAAATGATGATTTAGGGATTAATAAAAAGGATGGGAAATATGAGTAAACTAAAAAAGAGTGGGGAAATTAAAAAAAACAGGAGAAGCAAAAAAAGTATAAGCACACTCGTTTTATTATTTATATTATTTGAAATTGCTTTCACAGCCATTACAGGTCCATTTCTCCTCTATTATGGTCCGTTTAAGAGGGCAAAGACTACAGTAGTAGGTGCGGCCATGACTACACTTACACTACAATGGTTAGCAACATCATTTATATCTGATGCTAAAATAAAACAAATTATGAGTGAACAAAAGGTAGATGATATAGTTCAAGATAATTTAAATCCTGATATAAAGGTAAAAAACAAGAATGATAGAAGTATTGAAAGATACGATATAAAGGGGAGAAAATTTAAAGGGTATCTATTAATAATCAATGATCCAACTAGGATTAAAGTAGGATATAGTAGTAAACTTGGAAAAGAAGGGGAGCTTACTAGTGATATTGCAAAAGCTAATAATGCAATTGCGGCTATTAACGGTGGTGGGTTTACAGATAAAACTGCTGAAGCACTTTGGACAGGGACTGGAGCAAATCCAGCGGGAATTATAATATCTAGTGGGAAAATTGTTTATGATGGTATAAAGAATGAAGATCTAAAGAGACAATCTGTAGCATTAACTAAATCAGGAAAGTTGCTAGTTGGGCCTTATACTATTAAAGAAATGAAAATTCTTGGAGTAACTGAAGCAGTATCATTTGGACCAGCTATGATAGTTAATGGGAAAAAAGCTATAAATACAGGTGATGGTGGCTGGGGCATAGCACCGAGAACATGCATTGCACAAAGAAAAGATGGAGCAATAATATTATTAGTTATTGACGGTAGGCAGTTAAGCAGTATAGGGGCTACGTTAAGAGAGGCACAAGATGTATTGTATGACTACGGTGCTTATAATGCTGCTAATTTAGATGGCGGTTCTTCTTCTACCTTGTTTTATGATGATGAAGTTCTAAATAATCCTTGTGATAATTTGGGAGAGAGATCTGTGGCTTCAATTGTATATGTAGAGAGAAGGTAACAAAAGAGCTAAAACCTTAGGTTTTAGCTCTTTTGTTATAATTTTATCTTTCTTTGCAAAAGAAGACTCCGTTCTCTATAGACGGAGACCAATTCTTCTACGAGAATATATAAAGATAAGCTTAATGATAAATGCCTTAATAATCTATTAAACATACTATATATTGGAAATGAAGCTAAAATTAAGGCTTATGCTATTCTTGCTTATAAGAAAGGGGATGACCTTACTCAAAGTGTTCATATGACCATAAAAGATATGTTTAACCTTAATACTTACTATGCCAACTACGCTGTTAGCGAAGCAAAGTGGAATAAGTCATCAAATACTGAACTCAGTAAAATGTATATTGATGATTTGAAACAAAATATTAATCATCGTGAGAAATCGGTTAAAGATTTGATTAGTAAAATTAAGTTTTGAAATAAAATTCATGGACATATTATCGATATTTCCAAAGCTATTAAACATGGTAAAAGCTTACCGAAACTTAAATATTATAGACCTTATTATTTTTATATGGAAAATGATAAGGTTTTTATTGAGGCTAATTATAAAAATAAATCTATTATATATAATATGTATGATTTTGAGCATGCCCTTGTAACTAAGAAAATTAATAGGCTTACCAATAAGCTGAATATGATTAAACGTGGCATAGGTTATCAAAAACAAAAACTTGAAAAGCTTAAGGTTAACACGGTTAAGTCATGTTTTGGAACTAAGAAACTTTTTAAGGCTCAATATATCTTATATAACGAGCATTCTGCGTGGAAAGAGGCTTTCTATAAAGCTAGACATAGAAATATAGAACTTCAAGGTTTGAATACCGTAACACAAGGAAATGCTTGTATTAAATACGATTATGAAATGAATTCATTAAGTATTCAACTTCCTTACAAAAACATTGCAAATGGGAAGGTTAATCATAAAGCAGAGTGGTTAAGAATAGATAATGTTGATTTTCCTTACCATAAACAAGATTTAATAGAGGCTTTAAATGCTGAAAATTCTCCCGTTTCATGGAGAATTGAAGACAAAGGTGATTATTTTCTATTTAAACCGTCTTATAAATTATTTGAAGATGAGTCTCAAATTAATTATTCTAAAGAAGATGGAGTTATAGGATACGATATAAACTATGACCATATTGCTTGGAGTGAAATTGATGACATCGGAAATCTAATAAATTTTGGAACGATAAAGTTTGATATAGATGGTAAAACTACTGGTCAAATAGCTAAAATTTTAGAAAAGGGTGCTATAGAGCTTGTTAATATAGCTAAAATTAAACAAAAACCACTTACTGGTGAGGATATTAAGAATATTAATAAAAATATATTAACTTACGGCAATACCAAAAGAAATTTGAAGATAAGTATGTTTGCACATAAGAAAATCATTGAAGCCATCAGTTCAAGAGCTTTTAAAGAAAAATTAGAAGTATTTTATGTAAATCCAGCTTACACTAGTCAAATGGGTAAAATTAAATATATGAAAGCTAAAGGTATATCAATTCATACTTAGGCTGCCTATTGTATAGCTCGTAGAGAACTCGGATATAAAGAGAAAATCCCACTATTATATAGGGGATTTGCGAATAGTTGGAAGGTTTTATCTAAAGAATTAAAAGCAGTAAAAACACATTGTTTATATAAAGTTTCAAGTACATTTGGATATGTAGATTTAAAAACATTTGTTAAAGATATTCAAGTAAATAATTATGTTAATATTGAAAAACCAATAATAAACTTCAGTTTTAAATAAAAAACAATACCATAACTTATAATTACCCTAAAGTCTAAAGTTATTACACAGCGAAGGTATTTACGTGATAGGAGTGCATTGGTTATAGGTTACCTGAGGGAATAGTTATACTTGTAGCTTATCGAAAGATTAGCTTGTTTAGATTACTAAACAAGCTCTATGTTATAAAGGTATTATGACCTACAGTTCTTAGTTCAATGAGAACTGGACAACGTTAGCGGGTTACAATCGCCCACTTCTATAAGTGGTGCGTATGTTGAATGTAATAACAATTGATTTTTAATGCAACTTTTAAAAAAATTAAAAGAATTTTAAAAATTATAGAGATGAGGACAAAAGTGTAGTATACTTAACTCAGAAATAATACCACAAATTACAATCATATTTAAAATTATACAATCAATATTATAATTAGTTAAATATGAAAACTATGGGGTCTAGGAGGGCTATATGAAAAATATCTTTAAAGTATTTATAATTATGATTTTATCTTTGGCATTGTGTATACCTATGCAAATAATAGTTAAGGCTGCTACGTATACAGATATGGGGGCTAAAGAAAATGTGGTAGTAAGTAAACCTTGGACAGTGAGTTTTAATAAATCACTAAGTTCTGCTACTGTTAATACCACAAACATTAAGGTAATTGGCGGGGATAATAAAAATATCGACATTAATGTTAAGTTAGCTAATAATAATAAGAATGTAATAGTAAGTCCCGCAAAAGATTATGATGATGATACATCATATACTTTGATAGTAACAAATGCAGTTAAGTCTGAAGATGGTAAGCCTCTTCCTAAAGAAGTTAGGATGAATTTTAATACTGAAAGTGCAGTTACAAAGCCAAGTGATTTCACTGTATGTATTGACCCAGCTCAGTACTATACAGAAAATACTGGTAAAAATGGTGCAAAGGCTAAGGATATAAATTTAAGCGTAGCATTAAAACTAGGCAATATACTAAAGACAAGAGGAATCAACGTAGTATATACTAGAGATAGCGATGCAGTATCTTGGGACAAGCTTAATGAAGATGATGCAAAAGCTACAATAGCTAAAAATGCAAAGGCAGATGTATTTTTAAGCATAAATACTAATTCCTATTCTTCAGATACTGCAAATGGTATTGAAACATATTACCTATCTGATGCAAGCAATAATAATAAGGTATTAGCAGGACTAATGCAAAGTGAATTAATAAAAGCAACAGAAGCTGCCGATAGGGGAATAAAAGTAGCGAGTAATGAAGAAAATTTGGAAATATTAAAAAAGACAAGTTGCGATGGGGTAGTTTTGGAGTTGGGATTTTTAAGTAATCCACAAGAAGAGATATTATTAACTAGTGAAAAGTATCAAAATAATGCTGCAAAGGCAATAGCTAATGGGTTAATGAGCTATGCTGGATTTTCAAACACAGATACTAATTACGATCCGATTTTTGAAATATCATCAGTGGCGGATATAATAGTTAATTTAGAGGTAGGCAATAAATACACCTTCCCTAAAACAGTCCAGGCTACTATGAGTAATAACTTGAAAAAAGCGGTTGATGTAGAATGGCTTCAAGATTCAGTTTCTTTAACAAAGGCAGGTACATATACCTATGAAGGAATTATAAAAAATTATGATAAGAAAATTAATGTTACGATTAATGTAAAAGTACCAATTATAAAGAAGTATAAAATAGTTTTAGATGCAGGTCACGGAGGAAAAGATTCAGGTGCAGTAGGACCAAGTGGTACTCAAGAAAAGGCTATAGTATTAGAAATTACGTTAAAAGTAGGAAATATGTTAGCTAAAAATGGTGTTGATGTGGTATACACAAGAACAATTGATAAAACCCAAAGTCTTCAACAAAAATGTGATGTTTCAAATAATGCAAAACCAAATTATTTTGTAAGTATTCATGCAAATAGCTTTACACCTACAGTTAGTGGCATTGAGACTTTTTATAGCAGTGGTAATGCAGCTGGAAAAAAGTTGGCGCAGGCTGTTCAAACTGAATTAATTAAGGCAACTGGAAGAGTAGATAGGAAGATTAAAACTGCAGGGTTTTATGTATTAAATAATACAAATGCTAATGCTATATTAGTAGAAACATCCTTCATTTCTAATCCCACAGAAGAAAAGCTATTAAGTACACAGGCTTATCAAATAACAGTGGCTAAAGCAATTTCGACTGGGATTCTTAAGACCTTAGGAATAACTAAAATTGTATTTTAATGCTATTTAGCATTTTAACAGCAAAGGGAAGAGCAGAATATAGAAATATATTTTGCTCTTCCTTTTGATGGTACTTATGAGTCTAACTTGCTCATTTGCCAACATAGTGTTATTATTTTAACTTAGTTAACTTTTTTTGATGTGACATCTATATTAAAACCGTAACAATATATAGTGGTAGTATTTGTAATTTGAGAAGCCCTATGATGTAGTTTAGGGGATTGAAAAATTAATTAAAGAAAACGGGTTAGATAATAATAGTAGATGAAATTGATCTGCATCGAGGTAAAGATTTCATGACTAAATAATATAAGACAATAAATAATATAAGACAATAAATAATATAAGACAATAAATAATAATGGATATTCCATTAAGAGTGAATTTCATACCATATTGAGGGGTGGGTTTGATCTTTTTTCTTTGCTAATATACATATTTGCATTATAATTATATTGATATTATTTTTAAATAGGGGGGTACAATGAAAAAATCAATATTGTGTTTAGTAAGATTATTTATAGGCCTTTTCTTATATGCAGTCGGTATTGTTTTTACTATTAATGCAAACCTAGGATTATCTCCTTGGGATGTGTTTCACCAAGGAGTATCAAAGCTTACAGGTATTACAATGGGGCAGGCAAGCATTATGGCAGGACTAGTGATTGTAATACTGGACTGGGTACTTGGGGAAAAGGTTGGACTAGGTACTATATTCAATATGTTGTTTATAGGTATATTTATGGATTTATTGATGATTAATCATCTAGTGCCTGTTTTTAATAATATAATAGCGAGAGTAATAATGATGTTTGTTGGAATGTTTGTTATAGGGATTGCTAGTTATTTTTATATTAGTGCAGGACTGGGGTCTGGTCCAAGAGATGGCTTAATGGTATCACTAACAAAATATACTGGGAAATCTGTTAGATTAGTTAGAAATTGCATTGAGTTTACGGTACTAGTTGTTGGATATTTTTTAGGTGGTACAGTAGGCTTTGGAACACTGATTATGGTAATTGGTGGAGGCTATTTTGTTCAGTTTGCTTTTAAAATATTTAAATTTGATGTTAGAAAAGTTCAGCATGAATTTATTGATGATTATGTAAAACTTATTAAGGAAAGGGTATCACAGAAAAAAAAAGGCTCAAGTGTTGATTGATGTAGCTTGCATTAATTAACCTGCTATAAATTTATAAAGGGTAGGACTTTGAATGAAAAGATAGAGTTATCTTTCAAATGGAGATAGTAAGGCTTATGTTAAGATTCTAGTTAAAAGTAGTGGGAAGTAATTTAAAGTAGATATACAATAAATATTAGCTGATTAATTGAGATAAAGTAGAAAATAAAAATAAAGATAAGGCTGTGTCAAAATAGGTATATTTTCTATTTCGGCACAGTCATTTTAGTTTTTATCATTATCAACACAATAAATTAAAGAATAAATATAGCCACTAAAGTTGTAACTGCAAGCCCTATGGCTACAGGCTTAATATTTTTTTTAGCTAGTTCAAAGGCATCTACACCACAAATGGCAGCCACTGGTATTACTGCCCAAGGAACTATTGTTCCACCACCTACCCATATTCCAGCTATTTGACCTAGTGCTGTAAGTGTTGCGACACCTCCACCTAAAGCAGCTGAAAAGATCTTAGAGATTGAACCAACTAAGGATATACCAGAGAAACCTGAGCCGTCTAGTCCAGTAATTGCACCTACTACAGTAACTGTGCTGGCTGCAACGGATGAGTTCATAGGAACTAAGCTTGAAAGCGCAACACCTAAGTCGTTGACAATCCCATTGGAGTTTTGGGGAAGTATTTTTCCAAAGATATCATTGATAGCTGAGTCACCTAAATAGAAGAAGGCAGCTATAGGAATAACAATACCAAATATTTTAAATCCAAATTGGAGGCCTTTAACAAGATTATCTGTGATTTTATCTAAGGATTGCCATTTATAGGTTAATATTGAAACTAAACTTAATATGAATATCGCTGTACCTCCAATAAGGGCTGTAGCATCTCCGCCTTGAAGTTTTGCAGTGTACATTATATAAATATCTAGTGTGAAAAGAACTAGTATTAATAATGCTAAAATTCTTCGAAGTTTTTTTGAACTAATAAGCATGGTATCGGTTGAATCGTTATTTGTTTCTTCAATTTTAGAATTGCTTAATAGCAATCCTAATTTAAGATCTTTCCTAAGAAGATAAAATGCTGCAGTGGTTGTAACTATTCCCATTGTTATTACTAGTGGAATGCTTGCAGATATAACACTAGCAATCGGAATTCCAGCTCCACCTGCAGTAAGTTTAGGAGCAGCTTGAATTATATAATCACTTGATAGAGCTATGCCGTGCCCGAATAAGTTCATTGAAATAGCCACACCCATTGCTGGTAATCCGGCTTTTATAGCAATAGGTAAAAATAATGCTCCAACAAGAGCTACGGCTGGTGATGGCCAGAAAAACCAAGATAAAACCATCATAACGAGTCCGATAACCCAATAAGCAACCCAATAATTCTTAATGACACCTTTAAAGGGAGAGACTATTTCATCATTTATGCCAGAAGCTATAAGGGTTTTGCTCATAGCAGTTATGATAGATATTATGAAGATAGTAGGCATTAGTTCTTTCGTTGCGTAAACAAAGCTATTAAACACTCCCATGGTAGATTTAGAAATTGAACCTGTACCTGCAAGGCCTAGGATAAAGATTCCCAATATACATATAAGTGTTATATCCTTCTTCTTGGCCATAGCAATTATTATGATAATAATAAAGGCAAGGTATATATAGTGTATAGGTGTTAGTATTAAACTAATCATGTTTTCCTCCGATTAGAATTATTATAATATTAGGTTATGGGGGGAATACATACTTGGTTACTTTATATTAGTTAAGTAAATAGTGCATAAGTTGCATGCTCAAAAAAACTGGTAATTATAAGCTAATCACCAGTTTTTTTTAAAATCATTTAATATCTACAATTGTACTCCTATCTACAATGTTCCACCAAGTCTTACCAGGGTTTAAGGGTAAAGCATTACCTTTCTCATCAGTTAGAAGTGTTTGTGAGGTTGGATTTTTCTTTGACCAGTGCATTTTAACAAACTTACCATTGCTAATAACATAACCGGCACCAGTGCCAATAAGAGCAATGTCTAAATGAATTCCATCCTTTTGTGTTTTCATGGAAGTAATCTGAATTACTATATTTTTGAAGGCTAGGGGAAGTTTATCTTCGTTATTTGTGGAAGATTTCCCATCCATACTTTTAAGATAAAGCCCATCTTTATAGCTGTAATTAGTATTGTAATACTTGTTTATTTTTAAAAGGACAGTAGAGGCTTTGGTCAGCTTATCATTATCCCAATAGCTTTTATCAAATTTAAGTTTTACAGTAGGCGCTTTTATAAAACCTTTTGTTTTTATAAGTTCTCTTAATTTATCAGTAGAAGTATAAAGGTTATGAGGGGCTTTTCGAATTGGATCTCTCCAATAAGTAGAAGAATAGGTCATTTCATTCATACTCATCAGATTTTTATTTTTTATTTCATCGAGTGCTTCTTGGCTACCCCCGCAATGAGCAAAGGGAAGGTTATATTCTTTAGAAATGTCTAAGAAATAAGACCTTGCGCTTCTAATTGGGCCAACCTTTTCACTAGCACCACTTTGAAATAATGCAATGAATCTAGGAATGCCTCCCTCAGCCATGGTTTCATAAACTATATCAGCAGAATTCAAACCGGATTGAGGTCTAGCAGTTTCAGAGTTTTCTACTATGGCAAGTACAGCAATATCATCTAATTTTTCTTTTTTTACTTCCTCACCGGTATAGGGAGAAAAGTATTTTTGCTGGGTTTTTATAGGGGTTTCTGTTTTTGCAGGATTTGATGGGCTAGGGGTAGCAATAGGTTCAGCTTTTTTTGTACAGCCCATTGAAATAAAGCAGGTTGAAATAATTATAAATAATAGTAGTTTAGATTTATTTTTCAAATTAAACATCTCCTTTTAAAACTCAAAAATATCCTAACATTCTTTACTCTATTTTAATCTATTCCTATTAGGGTGTATATAGTATTTTATTGTGATTAAAAATACATAAAAGAACAACGATTAATCTGCTTTTTGTGTTAGGCTAAGTGATGAGGTAATGATATAATAGATAAAGTAACAAGTAAATGATGTCTATTTACAAATTATGAGTTTATGGTTTTAATTTTGCAAACTTAATCTAGAACGATAAGTTATGTTAATTACTCTAAATATGGGTTGGTAGTAAGCTAGCTTGGGAGGTATGCCAAAATGAGAATAGATAAAAAACTATTAAAATACTGTTTATATGCTACGGGTACCGTGCTTGTAATTTATATGGGTATAATAATTTTAAATAATATAGGGGGTATATTTTCTTTATTGTCGCGTATATTAGGGAATATTATTGGACTTGTGAAACCACTCCTTATGGCATTAGTAATTGTATATTTATTAAAGCCAGGTGTGCAAAGTATTGCAAATTTCTTAGAGAGGAAAAAAGTATTTAAAAAAGCATCTAACAGAAGAGTAGTTGGAATTCTAGGAGTGTATATTCTTGTAATTGCTATTTTTATAGCTATTATTAGTGGAATATATATTATGGTTGGGGGAAAACTTTCTAATAATATAACTATAACTAATATGACAGAATATCTAACTAATTATTTAAAAAATTCAACATTGTCAGCTAGCGCTATTAGCGAAAAACTGCAAAGTTTAAATATATTAGGAGGCAATTTAAATGAAAAAATTGCTCAAATTGTAAGCTATGTGCAGACATATTTTTCTGCAAGCATTGGTGCAATGACAAATTCAATTGTATCTATAGGGGGCAATATAGCTTCATTTTTAATAGCTATAGTATTAAGCATTTATTTAATGCAGGATTCTGAGTATTTTATAGATTTATGGAATAAAATTTTTAATCTTATATTTGGGAAAAGCAAAACAGGAAGTAAGTTAAAAGAATTATTATGTGTTATAGATGAAACGTTTTATAAATTTATAAGAGGTCAATTACTAGAAGCTTTCTTTGTAGGAGTTTTATCAGCCACTGTACTGTATTTTATTGGAATAGATTATGCTGTAATAATAGGAATTATTGCAGGTATCTGTAATATGATACCCTATATTGGGCCTATTGTTGGGACTATCCTTGCAGTAATTATGGCACTATTAAGTGGACAACCAATTACAGCAGTGTGGGCAACTATTGGAATGGTTGTAGTTCAACAAGTTGATAATAATTTGTTAGCACCTAAAATTGTTGGGGACAGTGTGGGATTACATCCAGTATTTACTATGCTTGCTATTATTATGGGCGGAAGTTTAGGTGGGCTTATAGGGATGCTTGTAGCGGTTCCTGTTGCTGCGTCTATGAAGATATTACTAAGTAAGTGGTATTATGCTCACAATGAACAATCAACTACCTAAAAAAACAATAATAAATGATAATAGCCATATGAAATAAAAGGGCATCCGCACATTTAAATATGCGGATGCCCTTTTATTTTTTCTTAACCACAAGGCCTTTCTATTATATTAACCTTCTTGCTGTATTATAATTTGGCATATATTTTAGTTCTAGAATTTTAACAGAGGATCCTGGTTTAGGAGAATGTATAAATTTACCATCGCCGATATACATGCCAACATGGCTTATTGCGGCTCCAAAGAACACTAAATCTCCTACCTTTAAGTTTGCTTTATTAACAACGATACCTTCTGTTGTTTGATCTTTAGCGGTGCGTGGCAGTTTTATGCTAAAGTGATTATAAATATGCATAGTAAAACCAGAGCAATCAAACCCAGATGTGGTAGTTCCACCACGTTTGTAGGGTGTGCCAATGAATGTTTTTGCATAGGCTACAACACTATCACCCGTAAGTTTGGTTGTTTTTGATGCTAATTCAACACTGCTTGTACCAAATATAGTTTCCTTAGCTTGCACATTTGTAGTTCTAATACTGATTGAACCTGCGACCAATAAAGCAAGTGCAAATGATGTAAAACTGTCAAATTTTTTCATCCGTGTCCCCCTTATTAACGACTTGTATACGTTTCCGATTGTTTCCCAATTATACTATTCTACATAAATATGGAATTTCCTCCTATAAAATTCATTAATTATAGAAAAAGTTAAAATATTGTGAGATTAATTTACATATTTATAGCAATGGACTTTGAAAACAACAATTTATATAATATCAGTGCTATAATAAGGAAATACGACTCCAAAATATTTCCTTAAGTATTTTAAATGAGAAGTTAAATAGCATTAAAAATAAAAAAAAGGGGGGGGAACACATACACCCTATTATCTTAGAAATTATAGCATAGTATTACATTATTACATGAAGGGCAGATAGAAATATTGAAATTAAATTCCGAGTAGTATTAAAAGTAAAATAGATGTTTAAAAAAATATTGGGGGTAAACAAATGAAAAAAAGAATAGCTTTTATAGTAATGCTATTAAGTATAGCAAGTTCGCAAATTGCATCTGCGGATAGCGGAGTGGTTAGTGCATCTTCATTAAATATTAGGCAAAAACCATCACTTTCATCTTCCATTATGGGTAGTCTATCTAAAAATACAATGATAGATACACTTGGAAAAGAAGGAGATTTTTATAAAATAAGTTATAAGGGAAAAACTGGATACATATGTAAGACATATATAAAAATAGTGAAAAGTACATCTGCTTCTAAAAATGTGCCAAGTGTAAAATCTACTTATATAGAAAAATATGGACAAATAACAGCAACGGATTTAAACGTAAGGTCAGGAAGCGGGATAACTTATCCAGTGACTGGAAGCATTAAGTTTGGAAGTAAAGTTACAATGTATGAAAATTCAAATGGTTTTTATAAAATAATATATGGTGGCAAGACGGGTTATATAAGTTCCTTATACGTAAAAGTTATAGGTCAAAAAACTATAAACTCTAGTAGTACAAGCCTTGTTACTACACCTGTTACTATACCTGTTATTACACCTACTATTACACCTGAATTAAAATCTACAGGAGTGGGAACTATTACGGCTTCAGATTTTTTGAGTGTAAGAAAAACAGCTTCATTGGGTAATGATTCTTTTGCTATTGGTAGAATATATCCAAATCAAAAGGTAGAGCTTTATGGAGAACAAGATGGATTCTATAGAATTAAGTTTTCGGGGCAATTGGGATATATATATAAATCATATGTAAGTGTAGATAAAACTTCATTAACCGAAGCTGAATATGTTGCAGATGGACAGCAATATGATACAGGAACAACTGGAGCTGAGTTAGTGACATATGCAAATACATTTTTGGGTACACCATACGTATGGGGTGGAGCAATGCCAGCAAAATTTAATGCTTGTGGTGAATATATAAGTGGCGGATTTGATTGTTCTGGGTTTGTGCAGTATATTTATAAAAACTTTGGTGTAAATTTGCCTAGAATAACAACGGACCAGGTAGATAAAGGTATATCTGTTGATATAAACAGTCTTCAAAAGGGTGATTTAGTATTTTTCATGACAAATACAGCCGCTCCTACTGAAGTGTCTCATGTGGGAATATATATTGGTAATAATAAATTTACGCACTGTCCTAAACCCGGTGATGTTGTAAAAATATCCGAATTAGCTGGATATTACAAAGAAAATTTTGTAATTGGTAAAAGGATAATAAAATAAACTAATCTAATATGTAGAGTAAAGTAAGGACAAGTCCCTTGAATGAGGGCTTGCCCTTCTCTGAGTATATGTTAAATAAGAGTAGAATAAAATATATGATTGTGGATAATTTTGCTTATGAGTGAGAATATTATATAAAGAAACTAAAATTAGAGGAGTACAACAAAGCTGGATTTCTATTATATAAATAGAGGAATTTAGCATATTTAATAGAATATTATATAATAATGTTGAAATTTAGGAGTGAAATTATGAATAACACAAAAAAACTTGGTTTATGGACTTTAGTAATGCTAATATTTGTTCCCACCTTTGGATTTGGGAATATTGCTTCAAATGCAGTGACACTTGGGCCTGCCGCTATTCCGTCATGGCTAATAGTTGCCTTATTATTCTTTTTACCGTTATCAATAATGATAGCAGAGCTGGCGTCTGCTAATAAAGACAAAGAAGGAGGCCTATATAATTGGATAGAATGCTCAATTGGTCCAAAATGGGCATTTATAGGTACTTGGTCCTACTTTGTTGCAAATTTATTCTATTTGCAAATGGTTTTCTCAAGAATACCAGTTATGGTATCTTGGACACTTTTTGGTGAAAATAGATTTAATGATTCCAATGCACGGTTACTTATTTGGCTAGGACTAGGACTTGCAATAGCTTTAACCTATATAGCTACAACTGGAGTTAAAAGATTTTCTAAAATCAGTGATTTAGGAGGAAAATTAACTTTAGGTGTTACAGTTTTATTTATATTATTTGCAGTTGTTGGAGTATTAGTTGGCAAACAACCATCAGCTACAACGTTTACAATGGCAACGGTTATTCCAAAATTTGATTCTGGTTATTTTTCAACGTTCTCTTGGCTTATTCTAGCTGTTGCAGGAGCCGAGGTGGCAGGAACTTATATTAAGGATGTTGAAAATCCTAAAAAAGTTTTTCCAAAGGCTGTACTCATAGCGACTGCGTTTATAGCTGGAGCATATGTACTAGGATCACTTGCCATATGCTTAGTTGCATCACCTGAATTAATAACTAAAGCTGGAGTTAAGGATGCAGGTTATGTTGTTTATAAGATATTAGCAGAAACTTGGGGTTTAAATGGTAAAATATTTGTTCAAATATATGCGCTTATTTTAACTATATCATCTGTAGCTGCATTTGTAGTTTGGTTAGAATCTCCAATTAGGGCTATGTTTTCAGAGGTTCCTGATGGTACTTTTCCTAAATTTTTAACTAAGAAACGTGAGGATGGTACACTAATTAATGCACTTTGGGTTCAATGTGGTGTGCTTTTAGTATTAATAATAGTACCAATAGCAGGACTTAACTCAATAGATGATTTCTTTAATCTATTAACTACATTATCAGCACTATCTCTTGCAATACCGTATATTGTTCTTGCAGCAGCATATTTAACATATAGACTTAAAGGGAATATACCTCCATTTGTAATGTTGAAATCAAAGGCAGCTGTAGTAATATCTTCAATTGTTGTTTTTGTATTAGGTATATTAGCATTCTTTGGAGCTGGATGGGAAAATATTGCAGGAGCTAAAAGTTTTTCAGAAGCGATAGGTCCTATATTACAGAATTATGGTGGACCTGTAGGATTTATAATCTTTGGATTTTTCATATCATATATTACAAAAATGTTCAATAAAAGTGATATTAAAGATAAGTAAGAAATGTTATTATAAACCTGAAAACATAATAAAACTCCCACTGCTAAGCAGTGGGAGTTTTTAATAAAAAAATGGCCATTAAAAACATATTAGAGGCTGAAACATTTAATTTTCTTCTTTTCATTGTAGAGTTGTTTGTCTGCATCTTTAATTAATTGATCAAAGCTAAGTTTCACATCTGGTGAATAAACTGAAAAACCTAAACTAAGACTTAATTTATAGGGCTTATTGGAAAGAAAATTATATTTGTTGAAATTGGAATTAATGCGTTCACGAGTCAAAATGATTTCATTTTCACTAGATTTATTTGCTGCAATTATGATAAACTCATCTCCACCAATACGTGCGACTATATCATCTACTCCAAAGGATTCTCTAATCAAGAGTGCAGTTGTTAAAATTGCTTCATCACCTTCTTGGTGGCCATAAGTATCATTAATTTTCTTTAGACCATCAACATCTCCAAAGCACATAATTGCTTTACCACCAGTCATAGCAGCTGCCTTATAGAGGCTGCCTCCGTGCATATAAAATCCTCTTCTATTGAAGATGCCTGTTAGTTCATCAATAACATAACTGTTTTTTAATTCTCCATTACGTTTTTCAAGCTCAATAACTGCTAAATTAAGTTGCTCTTCTGCTTTTATGCGTTCGTCAAATAACATCTGAATTTTCAAGGTGTTACTAATCTGTTCTCTAAAGGTTTCATAAACGAATTCATCCACTGCATTCATATCAAAGGCGATATATCCAAAATAGTCTTCTCCTGTAACTAGGGGAAAGAAAATAAGGGCATTCCTTTTTTCCTTACAGATAAACTCCGCGGGCAATATCTCTTGTGTATCAAAATACTGTGTTTCAGCTATTTTGCCTTCACTATATCCTAAAATCAATTTAGCTTTAGAAGGTAGCTTGATTTTAGCTCCATACAAACTAGTAACAGGAGTATCATAAATGCATAAATAACATTGTTTAATTTCATACCAGGACATTGCAGTTATAATAACCTTAGTTAATTCTTCAAGGTTTGGTATAGTATTAAATTCTCTCAATATATCTCTTGTACCTATATACATTCTTTTAAAGTTGAATTGTTGTATGGATTCTCTTTTATTGAATATATTACCTATTAAAATACTACAAAGATAAGATATTTCATCTACTATCCTTAAAAGTTCATAATTGTCTATAGCAGAAAGTACGAGATTCCTAGTAACATAAAGTGTTTCATTCCAAGAATAATCAAGTTTCTTTACAAAAATTGAACTAAATAAAAGTTTTTTGAATTGTGCTATAAAATCCCCTTCTATTTTCCTTAATTTTATATCTATTACAAATTTATTTAATAGATCAATAATGAGGGGCTTACATTCCAATATATTGACTTTTGGTATCACAAGTTCTGTTATTATTAAATCAACTATATGAAACTTGGGATTAGTTAAATATTTCTCAAGGTTTTCACATTCTTGATAATATAATGTATCTTCACTTAAACTGGTTTTTAATGATAAGGGTGTTTTATTTTTTAAAATATCGAAACAACCACAAGACTCTCGTATTATTAATTTTCCCTTTAAATAAGTACATTGTGGTACAGTTTGTCCATCTGTAATTTCATCTATAAATTTAGCAGCTAATGAAGCCATTTCAAAAATAGGTTGTTCAATAGTGGTAAAAGCAGGGGAGAAAGATCTTGCTTCTTCCACGTTATCAAAACCGGTTAAGGCTATATCCACACCTACTTTAATTCCCATATGTTCTAAATTATAAAATACTTCAATTGCCATTTCATCGTTAGAGACCACAATAACTTGAGGTTTCATCTTTCTATGTACAATAAGATCATCTACAGCCTTCGCTGCTGTTAGCCTATGAAAATCACCTTCAGCAATTAATTCTTCATCAAAAGGTATGTTATGTTCCTTTAATGAATCTTTGTATCCTTCAAACCTCATAACGGATTCGGCATTTAGTGAAGTTCCTGTTATAAAAGCTATTTTAGAATAATTGTGATGTTCTATTAAGTGATTAACCATTAAATGCATACATTCTCTGTTATCGAAAATAATACTTGGAATGTCTTTAATATCTATTCCAATACTAACCATGGGTATATCTTTATAAGGTTCTAAAAATTCAATAAACTTATCTATACCAATATAATTAAGTAATAATCCTGTACATATAATTAATCCATCCAGCTTATCGGTATTAACCAAATCGTAAATAACATTTTGCTTTGCCTCATCCTGGAGAGGGGAATTAATAACCCCACCGGCAAAGAAAAGTACATCAAAATTTCTTTCTTTAGCAACATGTTTTATTCCTTTACAAACGGGTGTTTGATAGAAGCCGTCAAAAGAGTTAATTAAAACACCTATAGTTTTCCTTTTATTTTTAAGTGATTTATTCATTGCTAAAAAGCCTCCATTTCATTGCAAATAAATTGAAAATTTTATTAATTTACCCAACATAATTTTATCACTAATTATTAGTATATAGCAAGGATATTTAGTAATAAAAGTCCTTTATACATAAGTTATAAAATTAGCTAATAAACATAAAATTCTCGATAAAAAATGTTTGTTAGCATTATTTTTGAAAACATCTATTATATTATAAAAGTATATATTATAATAGATATTAACAAAGATTAATTATTAAAGTTTGAAAATAATAATATGTTAGGGGGTTCATATTTATGTATGATGTAATTATTATAGGTGCGGGTGTAGTGGGAGCAGCTGTAGCAAGAAAACTTTCCAGATATAATTTGAAAATAGGTATTTTAGAAAAAGAGGATGATGTGGCTACTGGAGCATCAAAAGCAAACAGTGGTATAGTCCATGGAGGATATGCCGCTAAGTATGGCACATTAAAAGGAAAACTATGTGGAAAAGGAAACCAAATGTATGAAAAACTTCAAGAAGAATTAAATTTTGGATACAGGCGACCGGGAGCTTTGGTCATTGGTTTTAATAAAGATGACGAGAAGAAGATTACAGAGCTTTATGAGAATGGTCTTAAAATGGGTAGCGATGATTTAGAGATAATAAGGGGAGAAAGACTAAAAGAGATTGAGCCACATTTAAATAGTGAAGTAAATGTAGCACTATATGCTAAAAATGTAGGGGTTGCCTCACCTTATGAATTTACTATTGCATTAGTAGAGAATGCTATTACTAATGGAGTAGAGCTTAAGCTTGAAAGTGAAGTAATATCTATAGATAAATTACCGGGGAAATTTATTGTACATACAAATAAAGAGGATATTGAAACAAAATATATTATAAATGCTGCTGGGCTTTATAGTGATAAAATAGCTAATATGGTTGGAACTTACGACTTCAAAATAATACCTAAAAGAGGTCAATATCTTCTAATGGGAAAAGAACAGGGTCACCTTGTTAATACTGTTATTTTTCAAGTGCCTACAGATAAAGGCAAAGGTATATTAGTAACTACTACCTATCATGGTAATTTTATGATAGGTCCTAATGCAGAAGAAGTAGGCGATAAAGATGATGTAGCAACTACCACCGAGACTTTAAAGTATGTAATAGACACTGCCAGAATGTCCATACCTGATTTTGATGTAAGAAAGACGTTGACTACTTTTTCAGGTATAAGAGCTACTAGTAGTACTGGAGATTTTATTATTGAGGAAAGCCCAGTTAAAAAATTCATAAATGTGGCTGGTATAGATTCCCCAGGGCTTACATCATCGCCTGCAATTGCCGAAATGGTGGCAGATATACTTAAAGAGTCAGGGCTTAGTCTCATGGAGAAAAACGATTTCAATCCATATAGAAAAGGAATAGTAATAAAGAAAGATAATAATTTCCATGGAAAAGTGGATGATACAGATAAAGCGAAGAATATAATATGTAGATGTGAGCAAGTTACAGAGGCAGAGATTATTGATGCTATTCATAGAAATATACCAATTAATTCTACAGATGCTATTAAAAGGCGTACAAGAGCTGGAATGGGAACTTGCCAAGGAAATTTTTGTAAAAAAAGAGTTGTGGCTATAATAGCAAGAGAATTGAATATTGATGAAGATAAAGTAACAGAAAGAGGGAATAGCAACTCCAAACCCCTTGTTAGAGCGGAAATAAATTTAATTAGAAAAATGAAATAAAAAACAGCCTCTGCTAAGCAGGGGTCTTTTTACTGTGTAGTTTTCACAATGAGCATATATGCTTAATTCCATAATGTATACGTTTAATTAAATATATAATACTACTTAAATTATATGTGAAATTGCAAATTAAAAAGAAATATATGTAACTTATTTTAAGCATAACCATAGGTATTTGTTGAATTATAAGATAAAACAGAATAAATTGTCATTGCGTTATTAAAAAATATATGATACTATGTAAACGTTAAAGAAAAGGTTTTCTATTTATTATATAATGAAATTTATTGAATTATTTTTAGTTAAAGCGGCGTACTTTTAAAAGTACGTATTATATTTACAACGATAGAAAAGGTTTTCTATTAAAAAATAATAACTTGGAGATGTGTTATGCAGAATTTAACTATTGTTTCATTTATATTTTTCACAGGTTTAGTTGGTCTTATTACTTACTTAAAGCTAAAAGGTAATAATAAAAGAAATCAATCAAAGGATGCTTATTTCTTAGGTGGACGTAGCTTAACAGGTGGAGTTATTGGTGCCTCACTTTTACTAACAAATCTAAGTGCAGCAAATTTTGTTGGTATGAGCGGACAATCTTATAGTGGTAATATGAGTAACATGGCATATGAAGTTACCTCTGGACTTGTACTTGTTGTTGTAGCCATGTATTTAGTACCAAGGTATTTAAAACAAGGAATAACAACTGTACCAGATTTTCTTGAGGATAGATATGATTCAGGTGTTAAGAAAAGCATTTCAATATTGTTTTTACTTTGTTATGTATTAAATTTACTTCCAACTACACTTTATTCTGGCGCTATTGCACTTAGTCAGATATTTAATTTGGAAAGTACTTTTGGAATAAGTTATCAGATGAGTATATGGATTACAGTATGGTCGATAGGTATAATTGGTTATGTCTATGCAGTAATAGGTGGACTCAAAGCAATTGCAGTATCCGATTTATACAACGGAATTGGACTTGCCGTTAGTGGACTCTTGGTGCCTTTCTTTGGACTGTTATATCTGGGTAAAGGAAGCTTTTCCCAGGGGTTATCATATATGGTTTCCACTGCACCAGAAAAGTTAAATGCAGTAGGTGGAGCAAATGATCCTGTTCCTTTTGGTGCGGCAATGACAGGTTTATTATTAGTTAATCTTTATTATTGGGGTACTGATCAATCTATAATACAGAGAGCTCTCGCAGCTAAAAATCTTAAAGAAGGTCAAAAGGGAGTAATACTTGCAGGCCTTTTAAAAGTAATGACACCACTAATTGTAATTATACCAGGAATTATAGCTTTTCAAATATTTGGAGGAGGAGCAGTAAATCCAGATCTTATGTATTCAAAACTAGTTAATGCTGTAATGCCTAAGTACTTAACGGGATTTTTTGCAGCAGCAATGTTTGGTGCTGTCTTAAGTACATTTACTGGAGTTTTGAACAGCGCTTCAACACTATTTGCACTAAATGTATATGGACCTATTTTTGGGAAAGGTAAAAGCGATAAAGAACTTGTTTCTAAAGCTAAATCCTTTGGACTGATAATAGCAGGGGTCTCAATGATTATAGCTCCATTTATAATGTATGCACCACAAGGATTATTTCAATATTTACAAATAGTAAATGGATTTTTCAATGTCCCTATATTTACTATAGTATTTATTGGATATGTTACAAAACGAGTTCCTGCAATTGCAGCAAAGGTATCATTAGTATTTTTCGTAGGAACTTATGCAATACTACAGTTAGTAATTAAGCCGGACTTGAACTTCCTTTATCAACTTGCAATATTATTTGTACTAAGTAGTGCACTTATGTTAATAATAGGCAAAATTAAGCCTAGAGAAACGGATTACGTAATGGAAATAAGAAATGTAGTTGATATAGAGCCTTGGGAGCATCGTCACGTAGCAGGCGGAGTAGTTGTATTTCTTATGATATCAATGTATATATTATTTTCAAAACTTGGTGTAGCTTCAGTTAACGGAATTACAATTTATACTTTTGGATATATGTTAATTGTAGCTATTATAATAACACTTGCAGTAATATTTATAAAAAGAAAAGATTCAGAGAAGATTAAAAAAAATGAAGCTAAGGCTGCCTAAATTAGTAATTAATGTGCAATAATATAAGGAGTTGTCTCAAAATAAATTATTATGAGACAGCTCCTTATTAGTTATAAATACTTTAAAAGATTTAACTTTTTAGTAATATTTACACGTAAGAAAGATAAATATTTTTATAGGAGGCTAAAATGAAAGCTAATATAAGGGATGTTGCGAGAGAAGCAAATGTTTCTATGAGTACTGTATCAAGAGTTATAAATAGCAATTATCCTGTTAAGCAAGAGACCAGAATTAGGGTTGAGGAAGCAGTAAAAAAATTAAATTTTAGTCCTAATGTTTTGGCAAGGTCACTAGTTAGTCAGAATACAAAAACAATAGGTATTTTAGTTCCAAGCATAAGTAATATGTTTTTTCCAACTGTAATTAAGGCTATTGAATATGAACTTAGAATAAAGGGTTATTCAATTTATCTGTGCGATACAGATGATAAGGCGCAGGAAGAAATAAAATATATAAGATCACTTATGGGCAGACAGGTAGATGGGATCATAGTTATAGATCCCAAAACTGAAAATATGAAAAATGGGTTTTATGAAACAGCGAGTAGCGATATTCCTCTTGTATCAATTAATGGATATAATAATAACATTAATTGTAATTTTGTGCTTAATGATGAAGCAAGTGGCGTAAGACAAGCCATGCAGTATCTTTTAAAACTAGGACACAAAAATATAATTTTTGTAAGAGGTAAAGAAAGTTATTCCTATGATATAAAAGAGGATGTATACAATAAATTCATGGAAGAAAATAAATTGGGTCATAAAAAAAGAATTATAGATATAGGGGAAGGAAATAGTAATAAAACCGTGGACGGGGCAATCCAGATAATGAAGTCAGAACTTAAAAAATTAAAAGCATTAAAAGAACCTATAGCTGTATTTGCTTGTAATGATTTAATGGCTGTGGGAGTTATGAATGCTTGTAGAATAATGAAATTTGATGTGCCGGGAGACGTTTCAATAATTGGATTTGATAATAGTTATATTTCAACTATAGTTGAACCAAAACTTACTACTGTAGATCAAAATATGTATTTGCTTGGAGAAAATGCTTCAAGAATGCTTTTAGACTTAATTGAAAATAAAAATGTTACGACTAGTAGCATTAAATTAAAAACGCAACTTATTATAAGAAATAGTTGTAGTAATATTTAAATTTAAAGAAGTGGATAAATATCCACTTCTTTAAATTTAATTATTCTTAAATATCTAGGTCTGGAGTATTTTCTAAGGTAATAAATTCTGATACTTTTCCTTCAGTTTCAAAAATTACAATTTCATTTTTACCAATTTTTAGGCAAGGACCTGGAATATAAAGTGATTTTTGTGGTCCAAGTTCCCAAAATCGTCCTATATTAAAACCATTTACAAATATACATCCTTTTCCCCAGCCGTCAAATCTTAGGAAAGTATCACCTATTGTTTGAACTTGCAGTTCAAATTTATAAAATCCAGGGGTACCTTGTTCATAACCACCTTTATAATTTACATCTTCTATATTATCTAATGGAAGGGTATAGTGATTCCAACCAGAATGAGCATGTGTATCTATTATAACTCCATCTACAATTCCTTTATGCTGATAGTTTAGTTTTTCTCCAAAGTTGACTCTTCCCATATTTTCAACTAATATATCCAGGGAATTATCTTCTTTCTTATCAAAAACAAGTTTAGCAGGAGATCCTAGTTCTCTATCATATTGAGTTAGGACATTTTTGCCATTTACATACACTTTAGCTCTATCATGTGCACCAAGTAGTCTAAAGCTATCTATATTTCTGCCGACTCCTACATTGGAGCGATAAAGAATATAGCCATAACTTTGACCTAATTTTTCCATTGGAAGTATGTCCTCTCTGTATTCAGGGGTGGATATGTTATCTAGTGTGTTAAATAAAGATACTTTTTTCACAACGTATAGTTTTCCATAAGAAATTTTTTTAATGTTTGTTGAAAAAATAACCTTAGGTATTTCAACGTATTTAGATATAACTTTTTTAAAGGCTTCATACTTAGGAGTTATGTCTCCCCATTCGGTAAGTACTGCATCATAATCATAAGAAGTTACATCTGGTGTAAGTTTTTCATAATTATTCGATCCATTCATAAAGCCGAAATTTGTTCCTCCATGAAACATATAAATATTTACATGACCTTCACTGAGGATTCCATCTAAATCTTTTGCAGTATCTGATGCAGATCTTACATGATGTTTTTTATCGCCCCAGGCATCAAACCAACCAATCCAAAACTCCATGCACATGAGGGGTCGATTTCCAATAATACTTTTCAGTTTTGGAAGTGCATCCTCCGGTTTTGAACCAAAATTGGCAGTTGCAAGGACGTTAGTGTCTAGTTTTCCAGATTCTAAAGCTTCGCCCCATGGTCCATCTGATGTAACAAAAGGGACTACTGCTCCAAATTTTCTCATCATATCATTTATGACTTGCAAATATTTTTTATTGTTTCCGTAATAACCATATTCATTCTCGATTTGCATCATAATAATGGGTCCACCATAATTTATCTGAAGTGGACTTATTATCTTAAACAATTCACTATAATAATCATTTAAATACTTTAAGAAGGGTTTGTAAGATGACCTAACTTTCATTCCATCCTCAGCTAGTAAAAAAGCTGGTAAGCCTCCAAACTCCCATTCAGCGCAAATATAAGGCGATGGTCTTAATATTACCCAAAGTTTAAGGTCTTGTGCTATTTTAATAAATTTTTCTATATCTAGGTTTTTATCAAAATTAAAGCATCCCATACTAGGTTCATGCATATTCCAAGGCACGTAGGTCTCTACTGTATTACAGCCCATGGCTTTTAACTTTTCTAAACGATCTCTCCAATACTCTGGAACCACTCTAAAATAGTGGATTGCTCCTGATATAATCTTAATCTTTTTACCGTCCAAGTAAAAATCTTCTTTTATTTCAAAAGTGTTGTTTAGTGTGTTCATATTTTCACCTACCTAATTCTATATTTTTTCAATATTATTTTGCAGACCCAACCATTCCTTCAACAAAATGTTTTTGCATTGTCATGAATAATAGAACCATTGGTAATGTAGCAATTACAATTGCTAGCATAAGAATACCGTAATCAACGAAATAAGCTGAAGATAAGGAAGAAACTACTAAGGTCAAAGTCTTCATTTTATCTGTTTGTAATACAATTAATGGCCACATGAAATTATTCCATTGCAAGGTAAATGCAAAAATCGAGGCAGAGGCAAAGGTGGATTTCATAGAAGGCACAACGATTCTTAAAAAGATTGATATTTCTCCTGCTCCATCAATCCTGGCCGCTTCAATAATTTCATTTGGAAAAGATTTAAAGCTTTGTCTGAAGTAAAATATTAAAAACACTTGACCAATGTAAGGCAAAATAATAGCCCAATGATTATTTACCATATTAAAAGCAACTACTAACTTAAATAGTGGAATCATTATTGCTCCAAAAGGAATCATCATAGAAAATAGAAATATAGCATATATTTTTTCTTTTCCAGGAGACTTAAACTTTTCAAAACCATAAGCAGCTATTGAACATATTGATAAGGCTAAAACTGTATATATAAGTGTTACCTTAACAGTGTTCATAAAGGGTGTGCCTATATCACTAATTTTAATCAATCTATTATAGTTGTTTAGAAGTTCTGAGCCAAAAGTCATTTTTCCGTTTGTTATATCTACTGTCTTGTTTGTAGCTGAGATGAACATCCAATAAAATGGGAAAAGAGATAAAAATGACACTATTGAAAGAAATCCATATTTAATTATGTTTTTTAAAGATTTTTTTAACTTATTTATCATTTATCTTCACCTGCCATTTTAATTTGAATAATTGCTAGTATTGCTACTATGAGAACAACAACATAAGATAGTGTTGCAGCATAACCAAAATTTGGAGCATACACAAAAGATTGGTTATAAATATATTGAGAAATACTAAGTGTTGCATTTCCTGGGCCACCTCTAGTTAAATTCATAGGTTCATCAAATATTTGAAGAGTGCCTATTGTAGACATTATAGTTGTAAATAGAATGATGGGTTTTAACTGCGGTACTGTAACATAAAAAAACTGTTGAATTGAATTTGCACCATCAAGTTCAGCGGCTTCATAAGTTTCAGTTGGTACATTTTGTAATGCAGCTAAATAGAAAATCATATTATAGCCTGTCCAACGCCATAACAAAGCAATTATAATAACCACTTTCGCCAAGGTTGGGTCGCTTAACCACTCTATTGGAACACTAATTATTTTAAGTGCTGTAAGTGAATAGTTGATGATACCATTTGGTGCAAATAGCATTTTAAATAATACAGAATATGCAACCAAAGAGGTAACGCAAGGTAAAAAGATTGCAGTTCTAAAAAAAGTTTTAAACCTTAGTTTTTTAGAATTAAGTAAGGTAGCTAGAAACATAGCCATGGTAAGCATTATAGGAACTTGCACAATTAAATAAATAAAAGTATTTAATAATGCTTTTTTAAACAACTGATCATTAAACATTCGTTTGTAATTATCAAGTCCATTAAATTTTTGAACTATTCCTTTAACAGAGTGAAAAGAAAGATAAAAAGAGTTGAGAACAGGGTATAAAATAAAAATTAAAAATGTAACTACAGTTATTGAAATAAATAACCAACCAATTATATTAATTCTGCGTTGACCTTTACTCCTGGGCTTTTTAGTTTTCATGGAATAACCTCCTACTTTACAATAAAGGAATGGTTATAATACCATTCCTTTATCCTACTTTCTAATAATATTATTGAATTTGACTACTAAGTTGATCTTCAGCATTTTTAAGTCCAGCTTTAACGGTGATTTTTCCACTTAGAATATCTTTCATTTGGGCCATTATAGCTTGGTCTCCTTCTGCTGCATAGGAACCATATGAAACTCCAGGAATTTTCTTCATCCAACCAGAGAAGTCTTGAAATACCTTTTGATCTCCAAAGAATTTATCTCCTGCAGAGTATGCGGTGCCGGTTTGTGAAGGTAAGTAAGTTCCAACGGCCCCTCTCTCTACAAGAATTTTTTGAAAGAAATCGTTATTTCCAGCATACACTGTTTTTAGGAAATCAATAGCAACATCTTTATTTTTTGAATCATTTAAAACATACCAACTAGAACCACCAAGATTAGTTGCATTTACTGAACCTGATGTTGCAAGTCTTGGAAATGCTGCTATTGCCCATTTACCTGATTGATCTGTTGCAGCTTTTATTGAACCCATGATCCAAACACCAGTGTTAACTGTTGCTACATCACCTTTGTTCATTGAAGCAACCCAATCTCCCCAACCAACTGTATTTTTTACTATACCTGCATCTTGAATTTCTTTATATTTAGTTACAGCATCTATAAGTGCTTGATTATCTGCCATAGTAACTTTGCCATCTTTATCAAAATACCATTTGCCGCAAGATTGTATCATTTCTCTTAATATTGCTGCATCGTTATATACATCCATGCTTATCATAGCTTTTCCAGTCTTAGTTTTAACATCTTTTCCGATTTTTATAAATTGATCCCAAGTAATATCTTTCATATCTGCTGGTTTGTATCCAGCTTTTGTAAGTATATCTGTTCTATAGAACATTCCTGATACACCTGAATCAAAAGGAAGTCCATATGTTTTTCCGTCAAGAGACACGGCATCAACTTTATATTTTGCAAAATCACTACTTTTAACAGTCGCAGTTAAATCCGCAAATTTGCCAGGATAAGAAGTTAAATACTTCTGTGCATTATAATCTTCAACTAAAGTTATATCTGGTAGACTGTCTGCTGCTCCTGCAACTAGACCTGTCTGAAGTTTTGTTTCTACATCTGCCTTTGCATAATCTACAACCTTAATTGTTACATTTGGGTGGTCGGCTGAATAGATTTTTGCAGCATCTTGCATTATAGGAATGTTAAAATTCTTATCCCAAGCCCATACTGTTACTGTTTGTGCTACATCTGTTTTTGGTGCTTCTGTAGGTTTTGATACCTCAGATGTGGTAGCTTTTCCACATCCACCTAATACTAAAACGGATGTTAACATTATTGATAAAATTTTCTTTTTCATAAAATCCCCTCCTAATATGATGGTTAATAATAAAAACGGTTACATGAGTACATTGTAAATTGTTTTTAGTAAAAAAGCAATGGTTTTAAACAAGTTTTACTAAAATTTATTTTTTTGGTACAAAGCTTATACTTAAAGTGCTAAGTCTTATATATTAACCTATTGACATATTTGCTTTTACAGTACATTTATTAAATAAATATACTGCTTTTATGTATAAAAATAAATTAGTTTAGTAAAACAATTGAAATTTTACTGAATAAATGATAGTATTTATATATAAAGGTTTACAGGGACGAATCTACTATTAAAAGGAGACTAAAATATGATTAATAAATTAAAAAATTTGTTTAAAAAAGTGTATGCAGCCGAGGTAGAAAAAGTCTTTTTTGCTCCAGGGAGAGTAAATTTGATAGGCGAGCATACAGATTATAATGGTGGAAATGTTTTTCCATGTGCAATAACATTTGGTACCTATGCATTAATTAGAAAGAGAAACGATAATAAGTTAAGATTTTATTCGGAGAATTTTAAAGAACTAGGAATAATTGACGTGAATATAGATGATATAGAATATAACAGTGAACATGATTGGGCAAATTATCCTAAGGGAGTAATTTGGGCTTTTGGCACGAAAGGTATGAAAATAGATAGTGGATTTGATATATTATATTATGGTAATATTCCAAATGGTGCAGGGTTATCTTCTTCAGCATCTATTGAAGTAGTTACAGGGGTTGTTTTAAAGGATTTATATGATTTTAATATTGATATGATAAGCATTGTTAAGTGTAGCCAACAAGCTGAAAATCAATTTGTAGGTGTGAATTGTGGTATTATGGATCAATTTGCCATAGGCATGGGTAAAAAAGATTGTGCAATACTTTTAGATACAAACACATTAAAATATGAATATGCAAATATCAAGTTAGATGGAGCATCTATAGTAATTTCAAATACTAATAAAAGAAGAGGTCTTGCGGATTCTAAATATAATGAGCGAAGAGCGGAATGTGAAACTGCACTTAAAGATTTACAAACTGCGCTTCATATAAATGCTCTTTGTGAACTAAACGAAGAAGAATTTGAAAAAAACAGGCATCTTATAAAAAATGAAATTTGTGCAAAAAGAGCAAAGCATGCTATTTATGAGAATCAAAGAACTATAGAGGCTGTTAAAGCTCTTGAAAATAAAGATATAGATTTATTTGGAAAGTTAATGAATAAGTCACATGTATCACTAAGAGATGATTATGAAGTTACTGGTATAGAACTTGACATCTTAGTTGAAATATCCTGGAAAATGCCAGGAGTTATAGGGTCTAGAATGACTGGTGCAGGCTTTGGTGGATGTACAGTAAGTATAGTTAAAGATGAATTTGTGGATGATTTTATTAAAAACGTTGGAGCGGAATATAAAAACAAGATAGGATACGCAGCAGAGTTTTACGTAGCTCAAATAGGTGATGGCGCAAGGAAGCTTTAAGGAGGAGTTTGTATGTATTTAGGAGTAGATTATTACCCAGAGCATTGGGATATTGATATGATGGATTCCGATTTGACAAGAATGGTGGAAATGGGTGTTAACACTATAAGGATTGGAGAATTTGCTTGGCACATGATGGAGTGCACCGATGGTAAATATGATTTCGAATTTTTTGATAATGTAATTGTAAAAGCAAAAGAATATCACCTTAAAGTTATTTTTGGGACTCCTACAGCTACATTTCCAGCATGGCTTTCAAAGGATCATCCATCAATTTTATCAGAGGATATTCATGGACATAAAAGAGTGTTTGGGGGAAGAAGACAATACTGTTTTAACTCTAATATATACAGGGAATACACTAGAAAAATTGTTGAAAAATTAGTATATCATTATAGAGATGAACAGGCTATAATAGCTTGGCAAATAGATAACGAACTTGGTCATGAGGGTAGTGATTTTTGCTACTGTCATCAGTGCCATGGAGCATTTCAAGAATTTTTACAGGATAAATACAAAACTATTGAAAATTTAAATGACACCTATGGGACAATATTTTGGGGTCAAACATATAACAATTTTGATGAAATTCCTATTCCTAAAAAAACCATAACCTCTCACAATCCTAGTTTACAACTAGATTTTGCAAGATTTAGAGATTATTCAATTAATAGTTATGCCAAAATGCAAATCGATATTGTGAGAAAGCTAAAGGGAAAACATCAAGGAGTTACTCATAATTTCTATGGAGGATTTTTTGATAAATGTTATAATCAAAACACAATGGCTAAGGGACTAGATTTTGTGTCCTATGATAATTATCCAGTGTGGGGAGGTCTTAAAGAGCCACTGTCCCCAGCGAATATTGCTATGACTCATGATTATGCAAGAGGACTTAAAAATAAGAATTATTGGATTGTAGAACAATTAATGGGTGCTCAAGGACATACCGTAATAGGGTATTTACCAAGGCCAAATCAAGCTAAAATGTGGAGTTATCAAGCTATGGCTCATGGATGTTCAAATATGCTGTTCTTTAGATGGAGAGGTATGAACAAAGGAGCGGAACAATATTGTTTAGGTATAATAGATCAAAACAATAGAACTTCAAGAAAATATTATGAAGCTGAGGAATTCTTTAAAGATATAAGTAAATATGAAGAGTTAGTTAATTCAGAAATTAAATCAGAGGTGGCAGTACTATACTGCTTTGATAATATCTGGTCATGGAAAGCGCAACCTCAAAGCTCAGAATTTGATTTTACCAATGAATTTGTACGATTATATACCCCTTTTTACAACTTGAATGTAAATATGGATGTACAATCAGTAGATATTGATTTTAGTAAATATAAAGTATTGATTTTACCGGTAATGAACATAATAGAGCAATCACTAGCAGAAAGGTTAGAGAAATTCACTGAAAATGGCGGTATTGTGATATTCTCTTTTCGAACGGGTATAAAAGATGAAAATAACAACCTTTATTTAGGCAGTGTATTTCCTGGATATGTTCAAAAGTTATGTGGTATAGAAATAGAAGAAAGTGAATCACTTCAAGCCAGTCAAGAAGTTGAAATATTAGGACAGGGCACTTTTGAAAATATAATAGGTAGTGGTAAGGTTTGGAGAGATATGATAACTACTACTACGGCTAAGGTTTTATTTAGGTATACAGATAAATTTTATAGTGAAAAGGCAGCTGTAACTTGCAATAATTATGGTGCAGGTATTGTTTATTATGTGGGATCTGGAGTAGATGAAGATACACTAAATATAATTGTAGAAAGTATTATTAAACAAGCAGATATGAAATTCGAAAAAACTCAAAGTGCAGTGGAAGTTGTATTTAGAGAGGTCAATGATATTCAGCATAAGTTTGTAATAAATCATAATGACTACGAAGTCATTTATGAGGGTTGTACCCTTAAGGCTTATGAAGTAAAAATTATATAAATAGTTTTAATGACATAAAAGGGGTGTTAACATGGCAGTAAATATTTCTATAGAGGTTCAAAAGCTACTTTATTATGGAGAGCAAAAGAAATTAATAGAACGCGCGGATATAATATATACAAAAAATAGGATTCTGGAAGCACTATCACTAGATGAAATTGAAGATCTACAAATTGAAAATGAAAATTATAGACTCCAAGGAAATTTAGATAATATAATCCAGTGGGCTTATGATAATGGAAGAATAGAGGACAATGGGATAGTTAGTAGAGATTTATTTGACACAAAAATAATGGCTTGTTTAATAGGAAGACCATCTGAAATAATAAGAGAATTTAGAAGGCTTTATAATGAAAGTCCAATTAGTGCGACAAATTATTTTTATGGATTGTCAATTAACTCTAATTATATAAGATGGGAAAGAGTACAAAAGGATTTAAAATGGAAGTGTGCAACAAGCTATGGAGACATTGATATTACTATTAATTTATCTAAACCTGAGAAAGACCCGAAAGCCATTGCTAGGGCTAGAAATTTAAAGACAAGTGGGTATCCAATTTGTTTACTTTGTAAAGAAAATGAGGGTTATGCAGGTAGGATAAACCATCCAGCCAGAGGTAATCACAGGCTTATTCCAGTTGAATTAGATAGCGAAAAATGGTTTTTACAATATTCTCCTTACGTTTACTACAATGAGCATTGTATAGTGCTTAAAGGCGAACATGTGCCAATGAAAATATGTAAACAAACTTTTAAGAGACTTTTAGATTTTGTTAAGCAATATCCACATTATATTATAGGCTCGAATGCTGACCTTCCTATAGTTGGAGGATCAATATTGAGCCATGATCATTTCCAAGGTGGGAACTATGAATTTGCTATGGCAAAGGCACCTATAGAGGAAGAATTTGAGCTGGAAGGTTTTAAGGGAGTAAAAGTTGGTAGAGTTAAGTGGCCCATGAGTGTTGTTAGAATAGCGGGAACTGATAGTGAAACCTTAGTTAATTTAGCTTATCATATTTTAAATAGTTGGAAGAAGTATTCTGATGAAAGTGTTGATATAAGTGCATTTACTGAGGAGATACCACATAATACAATAACACCTATAGCTAGAAGGCGAGGTAATGACTATGAGATAGATTTAGTTTTAAGAAATAATAGAACATCCAAGCAGCATCCAGATGGAATTTTTCATCCCCATAGTGAATTACATCATATAAAGAAAGAAAATATTGGACTTATTGAGGTTATGGGTCTTGCTGTGTTACCTGCAAGACTAAAAACAGAGATAAAACAGTTAAGCTATTATTTAGTAAATAAAGATAAAATTGCAGATTTGGATAATTGTGAGGAGCTTATAAAGCATAAAGAATGGGCATTGCAATTAATTCAAAAATATTCAGAAATAAATGAAAAAAATGTAGATGAAATATTGAAAAAAGAAATAGGAATGGTATTTTCAGAGGTTCTCGAACATTCAGGGGTATTCAAAAGGGATGAAAGAGGAATACAAGCTTTTAATAAATTTATAAATAAGTTATAGAAAAAATATTTTAAGGGCGGATTAAAACATAATCCACTCTTAAAATAAAACCTTTTTAATAAGTTAATACAGTATAATTAAGATAAATAAAAAAAGTGAGTGTGAGAATTATGACCACAATAAAAGATATTGCAACCAAAGCTGGAGTATCAATTGCCACTGTATCTAGGGTATTAAACTTTGATGATACATTAAATGTAACAGATGTTACAAAACAACGAATATTTGAAGCGGCTGAGGAATTAAATTATATAAAAAAGAAAGAAAAAAATACAAAGAAAAGTAAATATAAAATAGCTATAGCAAATTGGTACACTGAAAAAGAAGAAGTATTAGATCCGTATTATTTATCTATAAGAATGGCTATAGAGAATAAATGCGCTAGTGAAAATATTGAAGTAGTAAAATTATCACCATTTTTTACTACATATGCAAAAGATATAGATGGAATTATCGCAATTGGAAAATTTGGTCATAAGGAACTGGAAAAGATTAGACTAGTGTCGGATAACATAGTGTTTGTAGACTCATCTCCGGAAAGTGAAGTTTATGATTCTGTGGTATGCGATTTTAAATATGCAACTATAAATGCATTAAATTATTTAGAGGGACTAGGGCATAAAAATATTGGATTTATAAGTGGTGTGGAACATATAAATGAGGGTAAAGATATTTTTGTTGATAGACGGGAAAGAACTTATAAGGAAGAAATGTGTGCTAGGGGAATAGACTGCAAGTCTATTTTGTATTTAGGTCAATTTACACCGCAAAGTGGCTATGAGCTTATGAAAAAGGCATTAAGTGATCAAAATAATTTAACCGCATATATTTTAGCTAATGATTCTATGGCAATAGGTGCCTACAAAGCTATAAGTGAAGCTGGACTTGCAATACCCGAAGATATAAGTATTGTATCATATAATGATAATATAAATGCACAGTTTATAGTGCCCGCATTAACTACAGTTAGAATCTACATGGAATTTATGGGTGAAACTGCTGTGGATTTAATGATTGAAAAGTTAAAATCAGAAAGAGAAATAGCAAAAAAAGTTGTTATACCAACAACACTTATAAAAAGAAATAGTTGTTGCAAGGTTCGTGGGTAACTCACTTATAAAATAAGGGTAAATATTACTATATGCTTTGACAAACCCATATGAAAAACCTATAATTAATTTATAATGAATGGTGAATAATAAGTTGAGACTTCTTATAATAAATATATTAATTGAAGGAAGTTAGGTGGAATTTATGGATTACAATGTAGAAGAATTAAAAAACACATGCGTAAAGCATGGAATTAATATGGTTTTATTATATGGATCTGAGGCATCTGGAAATAGTAATGCTCAAAGTGATATAGACTTAGGATTACTCTTAAAAGATGATGCTTATAATTTTGAAGAGATAATAAAAGATTTTATGCGGATTTTTAAAGATAACACTATAGATGTTTCAATTTTAAATCATGGTGACCCTGTTTTTAAATTTGAGATAATATCCAACTACAAAATATTATTTTGTAAGGAGGATGAGATTTTTCTTGATTTTTATACTAATACTGTAAAACAATACAATGATACTAAGAAATTTAGAATATTAGAAGAGACATATTTAGAAAATTTTATAAGAGGTGAAAGAAATGGTATATACAAATGTAATCCGCCGAAAGTTAATAAACCTTTCTGAATATATTGAGGAATTAGAGCCATTTATGGAGTATAGCTATGAGCAATATATTTCAAATTACTTTATAAAAAGAACCGGTGAAAGATTAATACAACTGATTGTTGAAAATATGGTGGATATAAATTCTATTATAATTAGTGAAATGAATCATGCTCCATCAAAAGACTATTATTCTTCATTTGAAATTATTGGTGAATTAAATGTTATTCCAATAAACTTTGCAATAGAGTTAGCACCATGTACTGGTATGCGAAATAGATTGGTTCACGAGTACGATAAAATACAAGACAAAATTGTTTTTGATAGTATAAAAAAAGTGATAGAAATGGTGAATAAATATATTGAGTATATCAATAAACGTTAGTAAACGGGGACTGCTGAAATATATTTTAGCAGTTTTTTAATTGTTGAAAAATAATCTATAATAATGGAGCTAAAAATAATGATTTTACAAGAGAGAATTAAAGTTTTAAATAATAAAAAAATGATTGATAATCCTTACGTGGTTTACTGGATGCAATGTTCTCAAAGAACTGAATATAATCATGCCCTAGAGTATGCCATAATGCAGGCAAATGAACTTAAAAAGCCATTAGTTGTATATTTTGGCTTAACTGATAATTATCCAGAAGCTAATGAAAGACACTATTATTTTATGCTAGAGGGATTAAAAGAAGTAAAAATAGAATTAGCTAGAAGAAATATTAAAATGATTATTAGAAAAATATCTCCTGAGAGTGGAGCCTTAGAAATATCATCTTTTGCAGCATTAATGGTGGTAGATAGGGGATATTTAAGGATAGAAAGAAAGTGGAGAACGCTTTTAGCTCAAAATGCGAAATGCTGTGTGGTGCAGGTAGAAACTAATGTTATTGTACCTATAGAAATGGCTTCTATAAAAGAAGAATATTCCGCATATACCCTTAGAAATAAGATAAACAAGAGATTAGAGGAGTTTGCATTACCACTTAACGAGAGAGAATGTGATAAACATTCTACTGATTTAGAGCTTCCACTTTATGAATATGATATAGAAGATATGGATAAGGTTATTTCAGAACTTAAAATAGATAAAACCGTGAAGAGAGTTCTATATTATAAGGGTGGTACTAGAAACGCCAAGCTATTATTAGAAGATTTTATTTCTAATAAATTAGCCCATTATACTGAACTTAAAAATGAACCTTCAGAAGTATATTCTTCTAATTTGAGTCCATATCTGCATTTTGGTCAGATTTCTCCTTTGTACATATATATTAAATTAATGGATGTATATATAGAAGATAAAAAAGCTTTTTTAGAAGAACTAATAATTAGAAGAGAATTAAGTATGAATTTTGTTTTTTATAATGATAAATATGATAGTTATGCATGCCTTCCATCTTGGGCATTAAATACACTTGAAAAGCATTTGGTAGACTCACGGGAGTTTGTTTATTCCGTGCAAGAACTGGAAGCAGCCAAAACCCATGATGCTTATTGGAATGCTGCGCAAAAGGAAATGCTCATTACGGGTAAGATGCATGGCTATATGAGGATGTATTGGGGAAAGAAAATATTAGAATGGAATAAAAATCCAGAAGAGGCTTACAATACAGCTATTTATTTAAATAATAAGTATCTTTTAGATGGTAGGGACGCAAATGGATTTGCTGGGATAGCTTGGTGCTTTGGAAAGCATGATAGACCTTGGGGCGAGAGAGCTATTTTTGGATTAGTTAGATTTATGAACGATAAAGGTTTAAAAAGAAAGTTTAATATGGAAAGATATTTGCAAAAGATTGAAGCTATGGTTTATAATTATGTGATTACCAATGATAATGAGAAAACTGAACAAATATCCTTATTTTAAATATATTTTATGCTCTCACGAACGTATTAGTTTGTGGGAACTTTTTTATATAGAATAATCAAATAATTACAGTATCATATTCTATGTACTAATAGTCTATAAAAGCTTAGAATAATATTATTAAAGGAAGGTGATGATAGTATGGTAGGTAATGAAATATTTATGAGTACGGTTTTTGTAGCAGGAATATTTTCTTTTTTTTCACCCTGCCTTGTGCCATTGCTTCCAGTTTATATTTCGATTTTTGCAGGGAATCAAGACAATGAAAACCATGAAAAATATATGAAAAAATTAGGCGTTTTAAATATAAATCTTTTAGTTATAGCAAAAACCTTAGTATTCGTTGCAGGAATATCTACAAGCTTTATCATATTAGGGTTTGGGGCAGGTTCTCTTGGGACTTTAATTAATAGCAGTGTATTTATAACACTTTGTGGAGTAGTAGTTATTGTTTTAGGTATTCATCAAACTGGATTAATACATTTTAAGTTGTTAGATAGAGAAAAAAGAGTAGTTATAAAGAGTAATAATGGGATATTTGGAATATTTCTTTTGGGGTTTTCATTTAGCTTCGGATGGACACCTTGCATTGGACCTATACTTGCGGCAGTACTTGGTATTTCTGCATCAGGTGGTCAGGCGTTATATGGAGTATGGTTAATGATTATTTACTCACTAGGCTTAATGATTCCATTTTTAATAATTGCAATTTTCTCAGATGGATTATTAAGACATGTTAAAAAGCTAAATAAGCATTTAGGAAAAATAAAGGTTGCAGGTGGGATAATTATAATTTTAATGGGTATCCTGCTTATGAACAATAGTTTAAATGTACTTACAAGATTTTTCAAGTAATAATAGGAGGACAAAACAATGAAACATATAAAAATTATAGGAGTATTACTTATAGCTGTTTTGATAGGCTCAACTTTAACGGGATGCTTAAGAAGTAACAAAACTAAAATAAGTAATGTGGATGATAAAATAAAATCTGTGGAGGCAAAAACAATGAATGAAGGAACAAAAGCTACTGATTTTGAATTAAAGGATCTTCAAGGGAAAAATCATAAATTATCTGATTATGTAGGTAAAAAAGTGTATATAAAATATTGGGCATCTTGGTGTTCTATATGCCTAGTAGGACTTGAGGAGGCTAATACTTTAGCTTCCCAGAACAAAGACTTTGAGGTAATAACTATAGTATCACCAAGTTTTAGAGGAGAAATGGATTCACAAGAGTTTAAAAAGTGGTTTAGTGGACTAGAATATAAGAATTTAACAGTACTACTAGATGAAAAAGGTATAGTAGCGAGCACGTACGGAGTTCGAGGATATCCCACTTCAGTATTTATAGGAAGTGACGGGATTCTAGTTAAAACACTACTGGGTCATAATAGTAATGAGGTTATTGTGGATGAATTTAAGAATATAAAGTAATAAAAATAATGGGTATATTTTAGGCTAGACAGATATGGTAGAAAGGTGGTAATAGTATGAAATTTAAATATTTAGGAGTATTTGCTCTAATATTTGCTATATTAGCAGTTGTGATATTAATACCAGCATTATCCAAAGTAATATCTAAAAAGAATAATGTTACAGCGGCGGTGCCTATTAAAACATCTAAATTTCCTGATAATCCTAATGCTAGTATAAATTTTGATAAATCAAAATTAAGTGAAATTTGGCTTGCAGGTGGATGCTTTTGGGGAATTGAAGCTTATATGTCTAGAATATATGGCGTATCTGATGTGACTTCTGGCTATGCTAATGGTAATGTGGATAACCCAACTTATGAACAGGTTTGCACCGGAAAAACTAATTTTGCTGAAACAGTGCATGTGTTATATGATCCTGAAAGGGTTAGTTTAGAAACCCTGTTAACTTCTTATTTTAAAGTGGTAGATCCAACTTCTAAAAACAGACAAGGAAATGATGTTGGAAGTCAATATAGATCAGGTATATATTATAGTGGTGAAATGGATAAGATAGTAATTGATAATGTAATTAATAGTCAGCAAAAGAAATATACATCAAAGATCTATACTGAAGTTATGCCATTAAAGAATTTCTTTTTAGCTGAAGAGTATCATCAAGATTATTTAGAGAAAAACCCTAATGGGTATTGTCATATAGATTTTTCAAATCTTAGCGAAGAGGTGGTTAATATAGATATTAAAAAATATCCTAGACCTAGTAATGAAGAGCTAAAAGCAAAACTAACAGACATTCAATATAAAGTAGCTGTAGAGAATAATACGGAAAGTGCCTTCTCCAATGAGTATTTTGATAACCATGAGGCAGGTTTATATGTAGATGTAGTAACAGGTGAACCGCTATTTTCTTCTACAGATAAATACGATTCAGGCTGCGGATGGCCAAGTTTTACAAAGCCTGTTGAACCTCAAGTAATTACATTAAAAGTGGATAAGAAATTCAACATGATTCGAACAGAGGTTAGAAGCAGAAGTGGAGATATACATTTAGGTCATGTTTTTGATGATGGCCCTAGTGACAAGGGTGGAAAGAGATATTGTATTAATAGTGCCTCCATAAAGTTTATACCTGTGAATAAAATGGAAGTTGCAGGCTATGGATATATAATGAATTTAATTAAATAATAAGTATTTTGAAGAAAAGGTTGATTTAGGTCAACCTTTTGTTTAAAGTTAAAGATAATGTGAATGTCAAATAGTAGGAAGTGAAATATGTATAAGTTATTAATAGTAGATGATGAATACATTATTAGAAAAGGAATTATATCTTTTGTTAATTTTAGTGAACTTAATATATATAAAGTTTTGGAAGCTAGTGATGGCAAGGTCGCATTAGAAATTTTTAAGGAAGAACTACCAGATTTAGTTCTTGCCGATATAAATATGCCAAAAATAAATGGTTTAGAATTTACTGCAGCATGTAAAGCCATAAAACCTGAGGTGAAAATATGCATAGTTACTGGTTATGATTATTTTGATTATGCTGTAACTGCATTAAAGCTAGGGGTAGATGATTATATGCTAAAGCCTGTCTCTAAAAAAGATGTGAGTGAAGCCCTAGGGAAATTAATAAATAAGATTAGTGCTGAAAATTATAAAGAGGAGGTAAAATCTATTGTTAATGGACTTAAAAATAAGCCTATCTCCGATGATGATAATGGGTACAAGACAAAAATACAAAAGGAGATTGAAGACAATATTGGTAATCCTCAGCTATCATTAACACTATTATCGGATAAAATGGGTCTTAGTTTGGGATATTTAAGCAATCTTTTTAAAAAACTAATTGGAGTTACTTTTCAAGAATATGTATTTAATGAAAGAATGGAAAGGGCAAAAATAATATTACTTAGTACAGATATGAAAAATTATGAAATAGCAGAAGCCCTGGGATTTGAAGATCCTAACTATTTTAGTACTGTGTTTAAAAAGAAATATGGCATGTCTCCAAATCAATATAAAGAGAAAGTAAGGGGCTAAGTTTATGATTAAACCTAAAGCTTTTAATAAAATAAAGTTTCAAATCACAAGTTTTTATTTTATATCAAGTTTAATTGCTATTTTTCTCATGGCACTTATTTTATATAATAGTTTTTTTAATATAGAACTCCATCAAGATTTAAATGCCACTAAGATGGCTGTAGAAAAAAGTGGGAATTATGTGGAGCTTTATGTGGATAAGTTAAAGGTAATATCTAATATTTTGGTTAATAATAATGAAACTATAGATTATTTAAGCGAAAGTAAAAATAATGAGGCAGAGAAAAACCTGAGTGGACTATTAAATCATACAATAGAAAGTGATCCTTCTATAAAATCTATTATTATTGTTAGTAAAGATGGAAGGCTTATATCTAATGAAAAAGAGTTAAACATGTCTATGTCAAGTGATATGATGAAAGAACAGTGGTATGTTGATGCTATACGTAGTAGTATGCCAATACTTACTAAGGCCAGGATGCAAAATTTTTCAATGGATAAAGACAATTGGGTTATCTCCATTAGCCAAGAAATAAGAGACCAAAAGGGAAACAATTTAGGGGTACTCTTAATAGATGTTAAGTATAAAATTATTGATAACTTTTTAAATGATTTGAATGTTGGAGCTAAAGATTATGTTTTTATACTAAACAATAAAAATGAAGTAGTTTATCATAAAGATACAAATTATTTTATAAGTCCCCAGCTTCAAAACAATCTAATTGCTGAGAGTAAAATGCCTGAAGGATACGATGCAAAAATTAAATCGTTAATTCAGAGCTACAAGATTAAGAACACTGATTGGACACTATTTGGAATCTCAAGCTTACATGAATTGGGAGTAATAAAAAGAAATCTTATAGAAACTATTGTCCTTATTAGTGTAGTATTTTTACTTATAATAGCTTATAGTGGAAGCTATTTTGCGGGAAGAATAACTCGGCCTATAGCAAAATTAGAACAGGCTATGAGAAATATTGAAGAGAATTTTACTACGGTTGAATTAAGCGAAAATGGTTGCTATGAGGCTCAAAGCTTAGCTGTGCACTTTAATAATATGATACAAAAAATAAAGAAACTATTAGACGAAATATCACAAAAGGAAAAGTACTTAAGAACTTCTGAACTAAATGCTTTGCATAGCCAGATAAATCCTCATTTTTTGTATAATACCTTAGATACTATTGCTTGGATGGCAGAATTCAAGGATACTGAAAAAGTAGTATCTCCTACAAAAGCTCTAGCTCAATTTTTTAGACTGTCATTAAATGGAGGGAATGAGATAACTACAATATACAATGAATTTGAACATATAAAGCAATATTTATATATTCAAAAGCAAAGATATGGAGATAAGTTAAGCTGTGATTTTTATTATGATGAAAACATAAAAGACGTTAAAATATTAAAAATAATTCTTCAACCCATTGTGGAAAATGCAATTTACCATGGGATTAGAGAGGTAGATAGAAATGGATTTATAAATATAACTGCAAAAAAACAAGGTAAAAATATTATATTCACAATAAGGGATAATGGTGATGGTTTCGATTTAAGTTTATTACAAAAAGAAAAATCCACCAAAGATGTTAGGCTTGGTGGAGTAGGTATAAAAAATGTGGATAAACGTATAAAACTGTATTATGGTGAAGAATATGGTGTGAATATAGAATCCATTATAGGTAAGGGAACTACAGTTTATATAATTGTTGGTGAAATACTGGATTAATCCTTTAAAACTATTTTTGATAATCGTTTTAAAGGTAAAATCGCAATAATTACACAGGTAATAATGGTTTCTATACCCATGTACGAACCATTATATAAAAAGGAATATAAATAAACAGAGGTTCCTTTTGGAGCATAACTTCCGAAAAATACTACACCGGATATAAAATGGCATGAAAATCTTGCTAGCATAGCAAGGAGCACTCCCATAAGTTTCCCTTTAATATCATAAGCTCTAAAGTAACCAACTATTCCAATAGCCATAAATGGAAGGGGATAATCAAATAGGACTTGCACCGGATGGACAGCAAATGGGGTCATTATAAAATTAATAATTCCAAATAAAAACCCTGTTAAAAATCCAACTTCGGGGCCATAAAAAAGAGCAATTAGTATTATGGGAACCATACTTCCAGCAGTGACACTACCACCTTGGGGCAATTTTAATATTGTGATAAGTTGTAATACAGTAGCTAATGCAATAGATAAACCAACTAGGGTTATCATATGGGTAGTAAATTTAATCTTTCTGATTTTTAAAACCGCATAGATTAATAAAAACAGGCCTAATAGCGCAAAAATAGCAATAGGACTTTTTGTAAGTTCAGTAATTCTTTCAGCAAAATTCATTTTAATAGCCTCCACATATTGTGCTATAGGAGTATTACGGTAAAAACAAAAAAACTATATTCTCAAAGGAATACAGTTAATGCATTTATACATCATGACCGCTTCCCTACGCTGGTACTATCCAGATCAGGTATAAAGGGTTAATGAATTAAATATTCATATCTCAGCCATAAGGCACCCCTAGCACATATATTATTATTTGTTTTAATTATACAATAATATTCTGTGTTTTACAACGGTTTTATAACGGTTTTTAGTAATGAGGAAATAAATTCGACTTTTGCGGTAAAATGTGATAGAATAGTCTTTGCAAGTAAGCCAGACAATCGCTGCTGTAGAAATACAGGAGAGGAACGTCCGAGCTCCATAGGGCAAGGGTGCTGGCTAATTACCAGTGGAGGCGACTCTAAGGAAAGTGCAACAGAGATATACCGCTAAAGGTATTTCAAAGCTCAGTTTTCTGAAGCGCTGAAATATACTAGTAAGGGTGGAAAGGCGAGGTAAGAGCTCACCAGCGCAATGGCGACTTTGCGGCTATGTAAACCCCATCTGGAGCAAGATCGAATAGGAAAGCATTTTGGGACTGCCCGTCCCGCTTTCGGGTGTATCGCTTGAGCCTATTGGTAACAATAGGCCTAGATAGATGATTGTCTAATACAGAACTCGGCTTATAGACTTACTCGCACCATTGAAAACACTATGTTTAATGCATAGTGTTTTTTATTGTGCGCCCGGCATGGGCGCAATCTAATGGGTGAAAGTCCCTAGCACGGGTTAATAGTGCCAAGTGCATAGCTTAAGACAAGGGTGTCCATCGCGAGACGGAATCTGAAGGAAGTCGGC
>NZ_JBOITM010000006.1:0-48525 GCF_050717535.1 Clostridium sp. | reverse complement strand
AACTAGCAATGTAATAAAAGATATATTGACTAGAGAGGCTGGAATAGCCTTGATAGCTTGGGTAAACTTGCTACAGTAGTAGTATTGACCAAGAAGCTCCCACCTCTTAGGTGGTGAGTAGTTCACGTACCCTAATTATTTTAACTTCTTTTGCTGGATGTGCAGCAAAAAAAACAGAAACTGTATCAAAAGTAGAAAACCCCAAGGTTCTTAACATTTCCTATGTAAAAGCACCCCTAAATGTACCATCCATAATTGAAAAGAAAAAACAGCTTTTTGAAAATGAATTTTCAAAAGATGGTATTACTATCAAATATCCAGAAATAACAGAAGGTTCTAAGATGACAGAGGCACTAGCAGCTGGCTCACTTGATTTTTGCAATGCCATTGGTGCAACTTCAGTTATTCTCGCAGGCGCCAATGGGGTTGATATTAAAATTATTGGAATATACAGCAGAGCTCCAAAAGCCTTTACAATAATGGTAAAGGATCCCGCTATAAAAACTATAAACGATCTTAAGGGTAAAACAGTAGTTGGTCCTAAGGGAACAATACTTCATCAGTTACTTCTTGGTGCCCTTACAAAAGAAAATCTAAAAGCAGATGATGTGCAGTTCAGCAATATGGCAATACCCGCTAGTGTATCCGCTCTTCTAGCTGGAAAAGTAGATGCAGCTCTTGTGGCAGGTCCCTCAGTGGCAAATGCTGAGAAAAATGGTGCACGAGTACTTACAACCGGTGAAGGAATTTTAGATGCAACAATTGTAATAGCAGCAAGTGGAAAGTTTTTAGAAAAATATCCAGACATAGCAAAAAGGTATCTTGCAGTTCATGAAAAAAGCCTTCAATTTATGAACGATAGTAAAGATGAAACTTATAAGTTAACTGCCGATGAGACAAAGCTTACATTGGATCAGGTTAAAAGTATGTATGGCTTATATGACTTCAATCCTACCATCACAGAAAAAGATATAGCTGAACTAAATAAAACTCAAGATTTTCTAAAACAAAATGGAATGTTAACTAAAACTATTGATATTAAAAGCTTAATAGAATAGTGCCACCCACGTGGCAAGTGGCAAAAGTGACAAGCTTTAACTACAGCCACTTCCACAAGCCGTTTCCTATATAACTAGAAAAAACTGCTGAAATATATTTAAATATTTCAGCAGTTTTTTTTATTGCGTCAAGTATTTTATTCCGCAAATGTTTTTGGAATTGCCTCTTCAGGCAATTCGCCATGTAGCTCTAAATAATAGTGCCTGATAGGCTTCAAATTATCATCTAGTTCATATACAAGTGGAACTCCCGTAGGTATGTTCAAACTTACTATATTATCACTTGATATATTATCCAAATATTTCACTAATGCTCTTAGTGTATTTCCATGTGCAGAAATTATAATCTTCTTGCCCTGTTTAATTTGGGGTGCTATTTCCTGAAACCATTCTTCCATTACCCTCTTTATAGTATCCTCTAAATTTTCAGTAGTAGGAATCTGATCTTCTCTTAATTCGCTATACTTTAATTCCGTGCCAGGATATCTGTCATCAGTTTTCAAAAGTTCAGGTGGTCTTACATCTACATATCTTCTCCATCTATGAACTTGTTCATCTCCATATTTCTTTGCTGTTTCAGCCTTATTTAACCCTTGCAAAGCGCCATAATGTCTTTCATTTAGCTTCCATGACTTAATTACAGGAATCCACATCAAATCCATCTCATGCAGTGCAATCCAAAGAGTTCTAATTGCCCTTTTTAATACAGAAGTATATGCTAGGTCAAAAGTATATCCATTTTGTTTTAGTATTTCACCCGCTTTCCTTGCTTCAATTAAACCATTCTCTGATAAATCTACATCTGTCCAACCGGTAAATCTATTTTCTTTATTCCAAAGACTTTCGCCATGTCTTAATAAGACTAACTTAATCAACCTAATCCCTCCCCTTATAATTTAAATATTTTGATTATTTGTATTTAGATTATTATACTCCAAATCATTATACATATCCATTAATTGTGAAAACGTAATATTTATAAAATGAATAGTTTCTTGATTTTATAATAGGTAAAATAAATAGGCTTTATACTTATATAGCTTAAACTAATATTCCAAATTATAACATGAAAAAGTTTTTCCTATATATCGCCTTATGATTGATATTATTTTGTCAAAGTTGTACAATAGTGGTATTAATAAAAAACATTGAAAGAAGGCCTATATTATGAAAGTATTAGCTTTAATAGAACCAAATAGAATTGCTTGGATAGATAAAGAAAAACCTATTGCAGGACCATATGATGCAATTATTCGTCCCACTGCAATAGCTCCATGTTCCTCAGATGTTCATACTGCTTTTGAGGGTGGCGCTCAAAAACCTTCTGGTTTTGTTCTTGGACATGAAGCACTTGGAGAGGTTGTTGAAATTGGCAACTTAGTACAAGACTTTAAAGTTGGCGACAAGGTTGTTGTTCCTGCTGGAACTCCTAATTGGCGTTCCAGGGGAATTCAAGAAAATAATTTTAAGCACTCTGATGGTCCATTCTCTAGTCTTAAATTATCTGGAACAAGGGATGGAGTTTTTGCTGAATTTTTCATGGTAAATGATGCTGATAATAACATGGCTTTGCTACCAGAAGACGTTTCTGTTGATGATGCTATTATGGCCGTTGACATGGTAACTACAGGTTTTAGCGGTGCTGAAATGGCTGACATTAAATTTGGTGATTGTGTTTGTGTTATTGGGATTGGACCTGTTGGTCTAATGGCAATTGCAGGAGCTAAACTTCGTGGTGCTGGTCGTATTTTAGCAGTAGGCACCCGTCCTAATTGTGTAGCTTTAGCTAAAGAATACGGTGCAACAGATATCATCAGCTACAAAGAAGGTAATATTGCAAAGCAAGTTCTTGCTCTTACTGGTGGGCGCGGAACTGATGCAACTATCATCGCAGGTGGCGATGCTGAAACCTTTGGTTTAGCAATTGCAATGACACGTTTTGGTGGCGGAAATATCGCAAATATAAACTATTTTACTGGCTCAGAATATTTACCAATTCCGACTCTAGCCTTTGGTCGAGGAATGGCAGGTAAAACCATCCGTGGTGATCTTTGCGAAGGTGGACGTGTTCGTATGGAACGTATTCTTAATATGATTCGTTATGGACGTATTGAGCCAGGTAAAATGATTACTCATAAATACTACGGCTTACACAAGCTTGAAGAGGCTTTTTATGTTATGAGGGACAAGCCTAGGGATTTAATCAAGCCTGTGGTTTATATTGATTGGAGTAAAGAAAAATAGTATTCTATCTAATATTATGAAAATAAAAAAGTTGCCTTACCAAGAAATTTTTTCTAGGTAAGGCAGCTTTTTTTATTTGCAGTTTAGTTCTTACACAAAGCTTATTTACGAAATAGGCATTAACCTACTTATTTGAAAAATAGAAATACCCTCCACCAATCACAGCTAAAATAAGTATAATTAGTAGCATTACTTTTATAATACTAACTGGAGATTCTCCATCAACTTCGCCTGTTTGTCCGTTTACCATAAATCTATAAACTTTAACTTTATAAACATATGCAGAGATCCATATAGGGAGTAAAATATGTTTAAATTTTATTGCATCATAGGAAGTTGAAAAGTTTAAGCTTCTCACTTCATCTCCACCTATATGATGCCTAATCTCACCCCTTAAATCACTCTCTATTTTCCCCTCTGCTAGTTTCCAACCTGATTTTAAATCTATACTATATCTTTCTGCTAAAAAACCTGATAAAAATTCTGGTTTATACTGGACCAGCTCATTTAAATTAAAGGGTTCTAATTTACTTATTATATGCTTATTAATTTGCGATGACGCATTAATTAATATATCATCGAAGAACTTAGAATAATCACCACTTACATAGCTCCATGATGTTTTTCTAACTTGCTTTGAAACCTGCTTTCTTTCAGCGCCCTCACCAACCCATTCAGTTTCTGTTACATAATAGTAGGTGCCTCTTTCTGCAGTATAATCTGAAAAGGTATTGCTATCATATGTCCAGAAAGGTATGTATACCCCATTCATTTTGTTCATGTTATAACTAGATTTAAGTGCCCTGGGGGCAAAAAATAGTTTCTTTATCCAGTTTGTAAACAATTCACCCGCTTTATCTTTGGATATAACAAAGGGAATTAGTGACTCTGGTACTATACCTGCTGCTTCCTGCGTTTTTACTATATGTGAAGAACCACAAAAGGCACAAAATTGTGCTGTACTATTTTCATCTAATATCGTCTCAGCACCACAACTCTCACACTTAATTATTCTTTTTTCATTTCCCCAATTTTTACTTTTAGTATTCTCTGCAGTGTAAAAGTCATTTTCAATTATATTTGTTTTATCAAATTTAACTTCATTTTCATTTGAACAATACAGGCAAACTAATTTTTGTTTTTTAGGCTCAAATACCATATTACCACCACAAGCGGGGCAAAGAAAACGTTCTGTTTGTTCCTGCTTTATATTACTATTTTCAACACTAGGTGTTTCCCCCATATACTCTCCCCCTAATATATTGCTTAAAAAAATTGTTAGTATTTTATATTGTTTTTATGAAAACTTAATCATTTGCGTTACCACATTCTGGGCAGAACTTTGCAGTTGGAGACATTTTAGCATTGCATTTTGAGCATAGCTTTTCTAAGCTTTGAGCACAACCACATTCTGGACAAAATTTTGTATTCTTATTAATTTCTGCTCCACATTTATTACATTTATTCTTTATTTCTTCTAATGGTTTTCCACATTCCGGGCAAAATTTATTATTGCTTGGAACCTGTGAATGACAGTGAGGACATTCAATAGTACTAACCTCAGGCTTATTTTGTGAATAGGAATTTCCTTTTAATGATTCTGTCATAACATTTCCAATAGCAGCACCAGCTCCTATAGATGCTCCTATTCCACCCATACCTGGATTTTGTGCGGCATCTCTTATTGCCTCTGCTGCTTGATACTGAGCATATTGATTTAGATTTCCTAGTACCCTCATAGAGGTCCTCTTGTCCAAAACTTTTTCAACTTCTTCAGGAAGAGATAAATTTTCTATTATTAGAGTTTTAAGCTCAAATCCAAACTCATAGAATTTGGGTTGTAATTTATTTTTAGCTTGCTCACTTAACTCATCATAATTCATAGCAAGATCCAGTGCAGGAATTTTAGATTCACCTATTAAATCTGTAATACCTGATAGAATAGTACGTTTTAATTGTCCTGAGATGCTTTCCGTATCAAACTTCTGATTAGTTCCAAAAACCTCTTTTAAAAATATTTCGGCATTAGTAACTCCATAGGAATAAATGCCATATCCTCTTAATCTAAGCATGCCAAATTCTTTGTCACGCATCATTATAGGATTTGAAGTACCCCATTTTTGATCTGTAAATTGTTTTGAATTAACAAAATACACCTCTGCTTTAAAAGGAGAATTAAAGCCAAACTTCCATGATTTTAGTTTAGTAATTATAGGCATATTTTCAGTAGATAATGTATATCTGCCTGGATAAAATACATCTGCTATAACTCCCTCGTTAATAAACACTGCTATTTGAGATTCTCTTACAGTTAACTGCGCTCCCATTTTTATCTCTTTGTTTTCTACCGGAAATCTATATACCATTGTATTTGTAGTATTATCAGTCCATTCTATTACCTCAATAAATTGACTTTTTATAAATCCAAATAATCCCATATTTACGCTCCCCCTTGTATTCCTTAAATGTACATTTATTCCATAGTATAAATATAATACTATATATATTATTTTCAATTATATATATAGAACCACGGATAATTCTAAATTAACCTTATCTATTAATTATACCATAACCTGCTGTTTATATAGCACTTATATTGTCGAGTTTAGTCTTATTGACATAAACAAAAAACTTGTAAATGCCTAGTTTAATGACATTTACAAGTTTCAAAACCATTATCAACTGCTTTTTTTATGATTCTTTCCAGACCGCATGTCAAATGTTCTATTTGCAAATTGGGATCTCTATTGTTACCTGTCCGCCACCAGTGACAGTGGAGTTATCCACATGAAGTGTTCCCCCATGGAGGTTAACAAATGATTCTGTAATGTACAAGCCTATCCCATAATGGCTTTTCGATGCACGACTAGAGTCTCCCATATAAAATTGCTTTGTGGCTGATTTAATATTCTCGCTTGAAAATCCTTTACCGCTGTCTGTTGTAATAAAACATATTTTATTATCAAACGATTTTACCTCAAAATAAATTTTTCCGCTATTGGGGGAGTAATCCACCGCATTTGAAATAACATTCATAATGGCACGGTAAAACAGAGCTTTATCAAGTGTAATTGACTTAGGCACTTTATTTTTAGTAAATTCAACTTTTAGTCCCTTGGTATTTGCAATGGCTTCAAGCTGCTGGTGAATTGTATTAATAAAATTCTCAGAATCTATGCTTTCCAGTTGTAGAAAAACAGCCTTTTCTGAATTTGAAATCTCAAGCAATGTTTTGATATATTTATCTATTTGACCAGCATTTTTTGAAATATAATCAATGTATTCCCTCTGCTGCTTATCTAATGTTGAATCAGAAAGTAGTTCAGCATTTCCTTTGATAATGGTTAAGGGAGTTTTAAGGTCATGGGCAAGAGCTGAGATTTGCTCCTTCTTCGCTCCTTCAAGATTCCATTGCTGCTCTAAAGATTTTTTTAATTCTGTTTTCATGTCGGAGATTGATAAAAGCACATCATTGAATTCTTTAACCCCTGAATATTCTATGTCAAATTCTAAATCTTGTTCCTTAATTTTTTCAGTAGCCCTCAGGAGAGGCAATAGATTTTTATTTAGTTTTTTTGCATGAATAGTAGTAATTATTAAAACAATGAAAAAATATAAGACCATAAAGGTTACAGTCATACTTATTTCTGGATCTGGTAAATGTTGATTTAAAAACTCAGATTTGTAGCTCATTCTAATATAGTATTGTAAAATACAAAACCCATCTTGCCTTTCAATGAAATAGTAGTACTTTTTGCTTTCATTCTTTGAGAAAGTACCCTTAGCATATTCTGTTGCGGTGATTAAGTCCTTACCCTCTAAATTTGTTTTTACAACTTTATATTTTTTATCAAGAACAGCAAATTTACATCCATAGGGTATCATATTCTCTGTTATTCGGGGTGCAGATGTAAGTAATGCTTTAGCACCTCTAGCCAAATCCTCGCTGTAACTCGGTATAAAAATCACTCCGCTTTGTGTGCATAAGCCCAAAACCACAAAATATAATCCAGCGAACAAAATAAATGTAACTCCTAAAGTTAATAGGTATTTAAAAAGGACTGTCTTTAGAGTAAAAGCTTTTTTCTTTATTTCCATTTGTATCCTATCCCCCATGCTGTCTCAATGGGTAACAGTTCAAAAACAGCCAGCTTTGCCCGTATGTTTTTAACATGCTCCGTAATAGTTGAGCTATCACTTTCACCATCATACCCATAAACACCTTCATATATTTTGTCCTTTGAAAAAACCTGTCCCTTATTTCTGGCAAGAAATTCGCATATGTTATATTCACTTTTGGTAAACGGAATTTTTTTATCATCAACTAAAATTTCCTTACCAGCTAAATCAAACTTCACCCCGGATACGCAAAGAGTACTTCGCCTTTCACGGTTTTCCCGCCTAAGATAAGCATTTACTCTAGCTCTAAGTTCCCCCATACCAAATGGTTTTGTAATGTAATCATCCGCACCAAGGCCTAGTCCGTACATAATATCTGCTTCCATGGTTTTTGCTGTAAGAAAAATAATAGGGCAATCCACAATGCCACGAATTTCCTTGCAAAAGGTGAATCCATCCATACCAGGCATCATGACATCCAGTAAAATCAAATCAAAATTTGAAAATTCACTAGATAAAATTTTTTCAGGATTTACAACTGTAGTTACCAAATGATTATCTTTATGAAGAATATTTTTAATTAAAGCCAATATATCCGGTTCATCATCGATAACCAAAATTTTTGCCATGCTTCCCACCCCTTTATGTTGTCTATAAATAGTATAACGTCAAAATATTTTCAAATCAACCTTTATTATCCATAGATTTCAAAACAAAACTCAGATTCTAATTAACAAATTATCCTTAATCATTGGACTTTCTGCCTTCCCACTTTCTAAACCAAAATAGACTTACTAATACGGAAAGACAGGTGACAGGTACTAGCACAAGAAAACCTTTATGCATTTCTGGTGATACAAAAGCAGAAAGAGATGGCTCTGCTATTTTCACAGTAATATAATCACAAAGCCTAACGCCCCAGGCACAAGGTATCCACTGCCATCGCCCATTACCGAGGCCAGTGATCATAAGCGCAGAAATAAGACTTTCTGCAACTCCAAGGCCTACGGAGGCTCCCATTCCAAATTGAAAGCTTATAAATATGTGCAGTATATAAAGAAATAAGTTTCCAATCAATAATGCTACCGCTACTTTCAAGTAAAATATTGGAGGCGCTGTTTTATATACAAGTGCAAAGGTTCCAACAGCAAGTGTAATAGAGAAACTTCCAAGTGAAAATAAAAGAATTAACTTGCTTAAGTATGTTATGGCTTTTGATTTTATACTACATAACAACACTTGAAAATTTCCCGCCTGTTCCTCCTGTTCAATTACCATGCTAGTTAGCAATCCTATCATAAATGGAAATGCAACTGCTAGTACCTCAATATATGCATTTACTTTGGAAATCGAAGGCGCTCCTACTAAGGCATAATATCCCAAAAACATTAAAACTCCTGCCATTGGTATTATTAGGTGAAGCCATAGAATAGAAATATGTTTTAATTTATAAAAATCAGACTTTATACAACGAAGTAAAACACTCATATTATTTTACCTCCTGATTTTTGAACCAATTAGAGGTGAGGACCAGTAACAACGCAAACAAGGCAAGGGACAGAACAATTCCAATAGGAATAACTATAGGATTTAATAAATTGCTTCCAGCTTCTACAGGTAGTCCATTGGGTAATATACCAAGAGTAGCACACATAAGTCGTGATGCCCAACTATAAGGACAAATCCACCATAACTCTGTGTTTGCAACGCTTATACTTAATAAAATTCCACCACAAACATTGATTAAGAGGGTTGCCATAAATCCGAATTTTTTAGCAAGAAACAGACAAAGAGGGATTTGCCATAAAAATGTAATTGTAATTAAAACAGCTGCAGCCAATGCATGAAAAATTGTTATGGTGACAGTAACTGGCAAAATAAGACCTCCTAAAATAATTTCAACTGACAAAACTATGGAGGCGAAAAGGACATAAATAGCAATTACTAAATTTTTTGAAATCCATACTTTTTTTAAAGAAATTGGCAAAGTAAATACAGCCTGATAGTGCAACTTTTTTTCTTCCTTTTGGTTAATCAAGGCTGCCATCAAAGAAATGTATCCAAATAGTATTAGCATGTACCAAGAATTGAATGCATTGGATTGAACTCCAGAAAAAGATAAAAATGCTATAATCAAAGTCGCTACTGGTGCAAGAAAAATCATTTTTTTTATAAAAGTTCGCTTGTATTTTAGATTTTCAGCTTGCAAATATTTTAGCATCATTACTCCTCCTCCCTGTTCTTTTTCACAACCTCTGTGAAAAGCACTTCCAGATCTTCCCCAAGATTAATTTTGCCGTTATACCCGAGCACCCCATTACTTATAATACCGATATGATCTGCAATAAGTTCAACCTCAGACAATATATGGCTAGATAAGATAACTGTTATTCCCTGCGCCGGAAATGAACGTATTAACTCCCTTAAATCTTGTATTCCAATAGGATCAAGACCATTTGTAGGTTCATCTAAAATCAATAATTTAGGTTTGTTTAGTAGTGCAATTGCGATTCCAAGCCTTTGCTTCATCCCCATAGAAAACTGTCCCGCTTTCTTCTTGCCTGTATTCGTCAAAGCCACCGTTTCCAGTACTTCTTTAATACGAGAATCGGGTAGCCCTAAAAGAATAGTTCGTACTTTCAGATTTTCAACGGCCGTAAGATTTTCATAAAGAGGTGGCGATTCAATCAAAACTCCTATATCAGAAAGATCCTTCCTACTCCAAGGATGCCCTTCAAAAATAATTTCTCCTGATGTGGGGTGAAGCATTCCCGTAATCATTTTTAATAGAGTTGATTTCCCGGCACCATTTGGTCCTAGCAATCCATATACAGAATTTTTCTCAATGGATAGCGAAATGTTATTTACCGCAGATTGTTTTTTAAAAGACTTGCAAAGATTTTTTGTTTGTAAAATGTAATTATTCTTATTCATAATCTTAATCATCTTCCTCTCATTTACTATAGTTTTATAATACTAAGTAATTATAAGGATTCTATAAGGATTTCAAAAATTCTTCTTTTACATCATAATCTGCGTATAAACAGAAAAAATATATAGACTAGCTTCTTAGCTAGTCTATATATTTTTTGTAAATCATACTAAACAAGGTCACCTTATCACTAATAATTCATTTACCACAATAAAAATGACAGTTTATGCTCTATTTATTTCTTAGGCAATTTCACTTCTACCACAGTTCCCTTTCCATACTCACTTTCAAAACTTAATTCACCTTTATGTAGGTTTATTATTTCATTTGATATTGCAAGTCCCAGTCCACTTCCTGATTTCTTAGAATTTCCTTTGTAAAACTTTTTAGTAATGTTTTTTAAATCTTCTTCACTTATTCCTATACCATTATCTTTTATGGTTATTGCTATACTTTCCTTATTCTCTACATAGCATATACAAATTTCATCCCCCTCCTTTGTAAACTTCAATGCATTATCTAGTATATTGATAAAAACTTGTTTTAGCCTGTTTTTATCACCATCAATAAGTTCAGTTTCATAAATATTATACGTTAATATAATTCCATTTTTCAGTGCTCTTGGCTCTAACTCCATAATTATATTTTTTAAAAGTTTACCTATATCAATTTCATCTATATGAAGAGTAATCCTACCAGATTGAAATCTTGAAAAGTCTAAAAGTTCCTCAACCATTAGTGATAATCTTTCACTTTCTTCAACTATAATATTAAGTGCCTCTGCTTTTTTAATCTCATCTGTAAATTCTTTTCTTTTTAATGTTAATGCCCAGCCTTTTATAGAGGTTAATGGTGTCCTAAGTTCATGGGATATGGATGAAATAAATTCATTCTTCAATTTATCATTTTTTAATATTTCCTCGGACATATAATTCAAAGTATCCGCCATTTTACCTACTTCGTCATTATATTTTTTATCTACTCTTATTGAAAATTTACCGCTGGCCATTTCATTAGCGGCATTTGTTACAGTTTTTAAAGGTTCTATAATAGTTTTAGACATAATGAGACTGAGTATTGTTGTAGCTAAAATAACAAAGATTCCTATTAACACAAATATGAAAAATATATTTTCAAGCAGTTTATTTACCATTTCCATTGAGGTTATAAATCGTATAACTCCAACTGATCTACCACTTGATGTTAAAACCTTTGAAACTGCCATTACACTTTCGCTACTTTCTTTATATTCGCCCTTGAATACTGCTATTTCACCATTTAGTGCTTCATCAATATCTGGTGAATTTATCTTAATTCCAGTTGAAACACCTTTACTATCATTAATTACTACTCCATTTAAATCCACTATCTGAATTTCCGAGTTTGTTAAATAAGAAAAATTATCTAATATATCATTAGATGCCTTTGAAATATCTGTATCCGCAAAATATTTCTTGTAAAAGTTACTTGAAATTTCAGCTTGATTTTTCAATGTATTTTCAATGCTATTGTAATAATATTTTTTTATACTAACCATAAATATAGTCTCAAATGTAACTACAATTAAAATTATAAGTATTAAGTAACTTACTGTAAGCCTGGTCTTAATACTTCTCAATGCACTGCCTCCTCTCATTTTCCAAACCTATATCCCACTCCCCAAACCGTTTGTATATAAATAGGTTTTGATGAATTATCTTCTATTTTTTCTCTTATTCTCCTTACATGCACATCAACAGTTTTTATTTCCCCAAAAAAGTCCTCTCCCCAAGATAAATCTAAAAGGTTTTCCCTAGAAAGTGCTTTATTTATATTTTCCATAAATACTTCTATAAGTGAAAACTCTCTAAAGGTGAATTCTATTTCAACACCATTTTTATAAAACTTTTGTGATGATTTATTAAGTTTCAATTCTCTATAGGTAAGCACATCTGAAGTAATGTTATTTCTTTTTGTTTTTCTTAAATTAGCATTTATTCTTGATATAAGTTCCATAGGATTAAAGGGCTTGACCATATAATCGTCAGCCCCAATATCAAGCCCTATTATTTTATCCATATCCTGTGCCTTTGCTGTTAGCATAATTATACAACAATCGTAACACTTTTCTCTTAATCTTTTACATACCTCATAACCATCCATATTAGGTAGCATTATATCGAGAATTACTACATCTGGTTTTTCAGCTTCACACTTAATTAATGCTTCTTCCCCCGAGGATGCTTCTATAACTTGAAATTTACTTAAAGATAAATTTAAGGTTATAAAACCCCTAATATGTTTTTCATCCTCAACAACAATAACTTTTTCATTCATTTACCCCCACACCCCGAATTATTATTTTATTTCACCCAACTCTACATGGTCTTTTACAATTTCATTTTTAAAATATTCCTTTTTTTCAAGGTTACTAATTACGTCCAAATATTTTTGATAATATCCCATTCCCTTATCATCTTGTTTTAGCTTATAGCATGACTTTGCAAGTTCCAAATAAATATCTCCTAATGTCACTTCTTCTTTGCTGTATTCAAGACTATCTTTATTTTCTTTATCCTTTTTATTTACTTCTATCTTCTTAAGTTGTTTTGCTGCTGCATCTTCCAAAACATTCTTTGCCTCATCATATTTTTTGAGCCCATTTAGTGCCTGTGCCTTTAGCACATAAAATTCAGTGTCAGTAAAAAATTTAAACGTTCCATTTTTATCATTATTTGCATCAATACCTATCTTTATAGAGTTAATAGCATCATTGTACATATTTGCTTTCACCTGTGAATCAGCTAAATAGTACCAGTGTGTAACATCCTTAGAGTTCTTAGCCATTATATCTTTATAGTATTTCACTACATTTTTGAAGTATTCTGGATATAAATCTTTAGCATAAGTAAATTTCCTACCATCATATCTAATTAAGTCAATTCCATAGGATTTATCTGGTCCACATACTCTCCACCCTGCAAAAACAAATCCCTTTTTATCATTTTCTAAAGAAGTATTTAATATCTCCATCTTATTCCATGATCCTAAATCTACTTTATTCATTTCATCATCATTAAACGTAAATAAGTTATAGTTCACCCCTGCAAGAGTAGAAATTAGATTCCCAAACAGCAAAGTTTTTTTACCATTTCCATATAAATCTATAAATTCACTTTTTAATATATTATTTCCTTGACTTTTGTACTCATATATTTTATTCCATTTTCCGTCTTTTTCTTTAATTACCACAAACCCCTTTTCAAAGGATTCTGGAATATCAAAAAATCCTATAATTTCATCTTTTTTATCATTATCAAAATCCACCTTAATAACAGTCTTTCCTGTAGCTATTTTTGATACATCCACTAGCTTCGATTTGTTAGGTAAAAATTGTTTTGCTATTGCGCTTATGTCTTCCTTTTTAACCTGTGATTCTAAAATTTTAGGTGACTTTATTAATGCACTTGGACTTGATGCACTGCACCCTCCTGTAAACATTAAAGATGCCACTAGTGACAAAATTATTATAGATTTTCTATTCATTTAAAACACCCCTTAATTGTTTTTTTCTTTCTATGTTACTATTCTAAACCTTATTTGTTATTAAATAGTTACGTAGAAGTAAAGAATTGATAAGGGACTATCTCAAAATAGAAATTAACTTCTATTTTGAGATAGTCCCTTTTTAAGAGATGACAAAACTTATTTTAAACAACAATTTTTATATTTCTTACCGCTACCACAGGGACAAGCATCATTTCTGCCAACTTTAGTATTTAAACCCTGTATAGTACTACTTAAGATGGGCTCAATTTGATTTTTTTTTGTTTTTGAAACATTTCTGGGACTATGCCCCTTTAAAACCCATTGTATAGAATTATTATAAACTGCAATAATCAAATCTATTGGTTGCTTTAACTGTTCTAGATTTTCCACTTCAAATTTTACTGAAAATTTTTCTACTATATCATTAAATTCATATCCAATTTTAAAACTCAATTTAATACCTTGGATATAGTCTAAAACTTGGTCTTTTGAAACTTCAAAATTATCACATAGAAAAGTACTTAATTCTCTATCATATTCGTTCCATTCCACAAAATCAAATCCAGCGGCATCTAGTACTTGCTTTTCAGTAAGCGACATATAATTAATATTACTTTTAATTTCCTGTTGATTAATTAATTTTTCTGGATCAATAACTTGTTTTGAACACCAATAATTATCACGAAGATATACTTCATCGTCTTTTTTACAACTTTCGTAAATAATATTAAATATAGTAACCATATCGTAATGTTTTTTGGTATAGTTAGTTATCATATCATGAGCTTTCTGAAAAGGTATCACTCCATAATAAAACAACAGTCCCTTTAAAAGTTTAGTTACTTTTTCATTTTGCTTTATTTCTGAAACAATATTTAGATTGTTTATTAATAAACTACTACTCATTAGTATATCTTCAGGTATAAAAATATAATTTTCATCATTGTTATTTTTAAAGCACCCTATTATACCAAATCGTCTTAAATAAGAGAAAACATCAGAAAATTCATCTTTATATTTTAGTATCCCCTTATGTTTCATCAGCTTTTTGAGTAATTTATATTCACTATCCGTAAATTTTTTCAATATTTCAGGAAGTAATGCTTTAATATTAGCATCAAGAGCCATAGCAAGCTTTTGCTTATTTAATGAGCTAATCCCTGAAATACATAAATTCTTCCTTACCTCATCCAAATCGTTTTTAGTATATGTAGCAAGTGTTTCATATAACGATACTTGTTTGTTTAAACTTGCAAACATTTTACAAAAATTATTAGCATTTAATTGATTTATATTCATTTCTATCACCACCACTACATACATTATTAACTTTTATAGCTAATAAATCAAGTATTAACATAATTAATATTATTTATTCCACTAATTTTGGGTGTTTGATAGTTAATAAATTATTACAATTTAAAATTTCTCATAGAATTTTGGAGCTCGGCGGCCATTTTAGTTAAATTTTCAGCCGCATTAGCTACTTCCTTCATTAATGCTGTCTGCTCCTCAGAGCCAGCTGCCACATTTTGAGAGTTCCCTGATGCCTCACTAGATATTCTCGATACATTTTCAACACCCTCAAGCATATTATGAGTACCTGCACTTATTTCTTCTACTACAGCCGATACATCTTGCATCTCGGATGCCATATAATTAACATCATGCAATATATCACCAAATGATTTGCCAGCTTCATTAACCTTCCTAATCCCATCATCTACCGCTAAGGTGCCATTATTCATAGCTTTTACCGCATTTATAATTTCATTTTGAATTTCATGTATTAACCCAGAAATATTTCCTGCTGCCTCTGCCGATTGCTCTGCGAGTTTCCTTACTTCATCAGCAACAACAGCAAATCCTCTACCTTGCTGCCCTGCTCTAGCCGCCTCAATAGCTGCATTTAAAGCTAATAAATTAGTTTGCTCTGCAATAGATGTTATTGATGATACTATGCCTCCTATCTTAGTAGACTTATCTCCGAGTACTGAAACTACCTGCGAGGAAACAGCCACTTTTTCACTAATATTATTCATATAATCAATAGCAGAATTTATAATTTCATTACCTTTTTCAGCTTTAGCAGATGTGGCTAGAGATGCATTGGTAACACCTTGCACATTTTGCGATATTTGCTCTATACCCGTAAATATCTCTTTTGCTACTCTTGATGCATCAAGGGCAATCACTACCTGTTCTTCGCTTCCCTGAGCAACCTTTTGAATAGCTAGTGATATCTCTTCTGCCGACTGCTGGGTTTGGTCTGAACTTGCTGTAAGCTCTTCTGATGTTGCTACAACCTGCTCTAAGCTTTCTATAGTACTCTTAACTAACACTCTTAAATTATTAGTCATTTTATTTAAATGACTTCCCATTTCCCCTAGTTCATTTTTATTATTAACCTCTAATGTTTTCGTTAAATCACCTTCTGCAATAGCAAAAGAAAGATCATTTACTCTCTTTATATTTCTTGTTATATATGAACTAAATAAAAGAACTACAACAATAACTAAAACGGAAGCCACTAATAGAATTGAAATAATTTTTATTAATAAACTTTGAAGTGATGCATAAAGCTCCCTTTCAGGCATTACTAATGCAACTATCCATCCAGTTTCAGGAATTACTTTATAATAAACTTGTTTTTCACCATCTACATCCTTGTACCCAGCATTACCATTTTTATCTTTTGTAATTTTTTTACCTACCTCAGCTATATTTTTATTAGGATTTTCAGCAATCTTCATTTTCATTATCTTTTCAGCGCTGTCTCCTGCTAAATATGTGCCATCACCACTCAAAAGCACAGCCTTCCCAGTATTACCAACTTTGATTTCAGATATTTTCTTTTGAATTTGTGCTAACCCCATATCAGCTGTTGTAACTCCAATAAAATTATTATTTTCATCATAAAATGGTGCTGTGGCTGTTACCATAGCAATCTTAGTTACAGGATCAACATATGCAGAGGACCACACAACAACCTTATCAGTATTTTTGCCTAAAGTATACCATTCTTCTTTAGTGTACTCATATTGTGTTGTTATGTACTCATCTGAATATTTTGCTTTTCCATTTTCTTTAAATGCATATGGAGAAAAATACTTTAAAGCCTTATCATATTTATAAGGTTCAAACCATATTCCAAGTCCAAAAGTATCTTCATTGATACTTATACTCTTTTGTGTAAGAGAAACAAAATTATCTTTTTTCATTATTTTATCCATAGATTCCACACTTCTCGATACTGAAGCCGGAATTTGACCATGTTTTTCTAAGTCTGTTTGAATGGAGTTTACTGTTTCCTTTAATTGATGATTCATTTTTTGCTCAATCTCAATATTTATCGTTTTTTTCGAATTACTATAAGCAAAGATTCCTATAGCCGTAAAAGTTAACAAAAATACTGGTAAAATTGAAGCTAATATAATTGTATTTATCTTTCTTGGCTTTATTTAAAAATTTAAAATTTGTATCTTTTGTTTTTTTCATATTTTTCCCCCAATATTTTTTCTTTTGTTATATTATCGTTTTTATTTTTAAATTCTTTAGATGTTTTTTTACCATAATACTGGTAACTCAAAAAACTGCTGAAATATTTGACTATATTTCAGCAGTTCCAGAATCCCTAATATAAAATTAAATACTCATCAAAGACTTTACTCTCTCTATTAAAACTTTTTATGCTATTATTTTCAACATCTATTACAGAAGTTTTTTTATTATTCACACAGGCAATTAAATATTTTTCTTCAATGTAATTTTGGATAGTTCCCAAATCATTTGAGTAAGTATAGTTAATATTTCCATTAATAACTTCTTTCATTTCAATTTTATCATTTGTCAAATTCTTAAGTTGAAAAATAGATTTATACTTATCCCCTAAGCAGCATATATATCTAAAATTCTTAATTTCTTCCTCATCATATTCTTCAGGCAATTTTATTGTTTTCTTTGATAAGTCCTGCTTATTAAGCATAACCAAAACATTTGCTTCTTCTTCTCCAAAATCTCCCACAAGATAATATATATTATTTTCGTCAGTTCCAGAAAATATCTCAAATCCTTTAATGCCCCTTGATTCAATATCTATAAAATATATCTTCTCTTTTCCCGACTTAACCTCTGTTAAAAACGTTTTCAAAGGAGAATACTTAAGACAATCTTTGTAAAAGAATTTTTCTTTTTTCGGTACCCTATTCATATGATCAAACATATATATTTCTTCTTTTTCAAAAGATTCCAAATAATTTTCTTCATACACCACACACATCTCATTCATAATTGTACTTTTAAAAAAAACCAGGCGAAATCCTCTTAAAAAATTAGTATCTTTGATTTCATATTCTTCCCCATTACTAATATTATAAAGGATACCCCTATCATAACCATAATGATCTTTACCGTAATCAAAGTTTTCAAAATCATATACTTCTTCCGGTTTATAAAAAACTAAAATATGATTATCATCTAAAACCTCAAATTCTAAATTTGGATACTTGTTATCCATTTTAAATTCAAAAATAGTATCTGATTTTTCCTCTTCAATACCAATCTTATTTAAAAAATACTGATTTTCAAATAATTGCTTTTTCATGGTTATATAATAGTGGGCATCCTCTCCATCTATCTTTTTTTCATGAAAGACATCCGCTAATATTGGATATTTATTCCTATCGATTTTACTTAATTTTTCATCCTTAAAATTGTAAAAATAATAATTTAAAATCCCTGACTCAGTAAATTGATACTCTTTATTCTCACTAATTAATAGTAAATCACCATACTTACTAATTGGCATCAATTTATTTTTAGAATATTTCTTCAAATCTATAATTTCCATAAACCCACCCCTACATATAAATAATTTAAGAGCAATGCTCTCCCTAATGATTATTTACATATATTGAGATATTAATCATATTTACTATAATTTTCATGTAATAATATTATAATACTTACTATATAACTAAGTGCCCTTTTTTCTCAGCTACAATAACAGTAGAAATTTTTTTATACTTCGTTTTCGTCTTCTGAATTTTTATACCTTTTAATTAATTCCTGTTTAACAAGCCAAAGTTCCAGAGATAAATCCACATAGTATTTATGAGGATTAGAGAATCTTCTAACTTCCTCCCATATACTGTCTACTTGAGTTTTACAATACGATCTTATTTCTTCTATTGTTGGTAATTCATATACACATTCTCCCTTAAGGAAAACTGGAACTTGAAGCTTTTTAGCATAAAAATTAGTGACTTTTTTCTTCTTCCAAATAGAAACTGGATCAAAGATAGTATAAGATGCTGCTTCATTTATAGACTCGCCAGCCAATGTGATAACATCAGCAATTGCCTTATGTGTGTTCTTATCATACAATCTCCAAATCATTTTGTATCCTGGATTAATAATTTTTTCTTCATTTTCGCTTAATTTAATTCTAGGCGAAATCTCTCCATTTTCTTCAACAGCTACTAATTTATAAACTCCACCAAATACTGGTTCTGATTTAGCGGTAACCATTCTTTCACCAACACCAAATATATCTATTTTTGCATCTTGGTTTAATAAATCCGTAATTATATATTCATCTAGACTATTTGAAGCTACTATCTTACAATCTGTAAGTCCAGCTGCATCAAGCATTTTTCTTACTTTTTTAGATAGATATGCAAGGTCTCCACTGTCTAACCTAATTGCTTTTAATCTCATTCCAATTGGTTCAAGCACATCTTTCGATACTTTAATCGCATTCGGAATACCACTTTTTAAAACGTTATAAGTATCAACAAGCAGTGTGCAGGAATCTGGGTAAGTTTTTGCATAGGTTGCAAATGCCTTATATTCATCTCCAAATAATTGTATCCACGAGTGAGCCATGGTACCCATTGCAGGGACTCCAAACATTGTTTCTGCCATTACAGTGGCTGTGCCCGTTACGCCTCCAATATAAGAAGCTCTAGCACCCATTATAGCTCCGTCCGCTCCATGCGCTCTTCTAGCTCCTAGTTCCAAAACCGGTCTTCCCTTTGAGGCTCTAACTATTCTATTGGCTTTCGTAACTATTAAACTTTGATGATTAATTGATAACAGAAGCATTGTTTCAATAAGCTGTGCATCAATTACCTTTGACCTAACAGTTACAAGTGCTTCATTTGGAAATACTGGTGTTCCTTCAGGTATAGCATAGATATCTCCAGTAAATTTAAAAGTTAATAAGTATTGTAAAAATTCTTCTGATAAAATTCCTTTACACCTTAAGTAATCAATATCTTCTTTCGTAAACTTGAGTTTTTTAATAAAATCAATAAGTTGCTGGAGTCCTGCTACTATTGAGTAGCCTGCTCCATCTGGATTTTTCCTGTAAAACATATCAAAATAAACGATAGTATCTGAAAGCCCATTTACAAAATATCCATTTGACATTGTTAATTCATAAAAATCCATTAACATTGAAAGGTTTCTTTCATCTTTAATATTGAATTTGGTTATTGTATTACTCATTTGCATTTTTCTCCTTAAACGTATTTTTTATTTTATCATTCTTTTAATATTTTATAATATTGTATCAACTACCTCTATACCATTGGACTTCATTTCCCAAAGGGATATAACTTTCATCAAATCTCCATCATGAGTTTCAAAATCAAAGGTTTCTACTGAATCTATCGGCACAATAATTCTTCTATCAAGATTCTTTTCATTAAAATATGTTTTTAATGTTTCTGCAAAATGCTTAACACATATATCACTGGAGCATCCTTCTATTATATAATTTTCGATTTGCTGCTCATTTTCATCTAACCACATTTTAAATTCTGGTGCATGAAATCCATTAGTACTATTCTTATGAATTATTGTGGTATTACTATGAAGTGTTGCTCCACAATTCAATGAAGGTATAAGTTCTGCCTCTTCACTATTTTTTATGCAATGCTTTGCGTAAGTTTTAAACTCCGTAGAATCTTCATCATGTTGTTCTAAAAAGAAAATCTTCTTATAAGCATATGTTCTTTCATTAATAGCTACAATATTATCTATGATTTTTACAACTCTAGGTGAAGACATTATTCCTGCATGAACAAATCCATTCACCATGTCTACAACTATTAATGCTGTTTTTTCTTTAGGTAGGTCAGTTAAATTAATTACTTCACCCTTTATTTCATTTTCCATATCAAATATCTTATTTATCATTAAATTTATCATTTATATCATTTCCTTTCAAATATATCTGGTGTAGAACATGCTACACAGATTGATTTTATAAATTGGGCTACATATAATCTCTTTATTCATCGAAAAAGCTGTGTTCCCATCCTTCATTAAAAGTATAGCAAATTGCAGGTCTTCCTGAAGTTAACTTTTCTTTTTCAGTCTTTATCACCATTTTTTTAATCTTTCTTCTAAAATTAGCCCTTGAAAATGGCTTTTCTAAATGTAATATTGTCTCATACAGTTTTTGAGCCTCTCTTAAAGTAAAATATTCAGGTAAAAGAGTAAATGCTATTGGTGTATATTCTATTTTATTTTTTAATCTTTCAATAGCATAATATACCAAATTAATATGATCAAAGGCAAGTTCCTCACTGCTCCATTCCAGTGGTTCATAAGAGGGTACTTTAATTGAAATAATTCCGTTTTTAATAAATCTTTCAGTGACCAGGTATCCTATCTTAATATCATCATCATCAGAAATAAAGGTTAAATTGTAAGAATCAACTCTAGAAGTTCCTGAATTATTAGAAGAAATAAAATCTTTTCTTACGGTAAACCATTTAGCCTCTGTAGCATCATCTCCGGCTATCGGCTTAATACTCGCTTTATTAGCCAAGGCCAAATAAGCTATTGACATAACTCTCATTCTTGGATCTCTTTCTACTGAATCACCGAAAGTTTTTAGTTGTTCAAAATATACATTATCAATATTAGTTTCTTCTTTTAATTCTCTAAAGCAAGCATCATTTAAAGCTTCATCAATATGTACAAACCCTCCTGGAATAGCATAGCAACCAAGGTATGGATGATCTGCCCTCTTTATTAAAAGTATTTTAAGTGCTTTATCAGGATCTTTTCCCTCTACAGGTACATCATCTACTGTAAAAAGCAACATATCCACAGTATTAGATGGTCTATCATAGTTCCCTGGTATGTAACTGTCTAAAAACTCTTTTTCTGTTAACCCATCTTTATTTTTTATATTTATATTTCTCATAATCATGTTCCCTTTCTTATTTATATTTTTTATTTTATGACTATGTACGTCAAAATGCTTTGTACTACTTTGATACTATAACCTTAGCACCATTATAGTACAAAGTCAATACCTTTTCTACTTTCTTCTTTTAATACTTAGAATTTATTAACTTAGTATAAATTCAGCATAATTCATTAGTTTTTTCCTGCTATAACCTTTAAACACTAGCTTTTTTTTAGTATAATATTTATTATAAAGCTCAAAAAGGAGAAGATTATTTATGTATTGTTCTAAATGTGGTTATGAGTTGGAAGATGGCACAAAGTTTTGTAGAAAATGTGGTAGTAAAAACATATATAATAATTTAATACCTAATGAAAAAAAGTCAACTTTAAACACAAATATCACTTCAAAAGAAAATAATATTAAACAAAATAATTTAGAAGAACCCATTATTAAAAAATCTATTTTAAATGAAACTAATTCAAAAGAAATTGTTACTAAACAAAATAACCATAAAGGTTTTATTATACTTGGTATTTTAATAGTAGTATTATCTGTAGGCTTTGGAAGCTATTATGTATCGATTTCAAAATTTTTCTCTGATAATTCTAAAAGTTCAGATAAGACTTCCACCAAAAATAATGTTAGTCCTAATAATAACACCACTAATAAAAGCTCTGAAATAAAAAAAGAGGTTGTTCCGACTAAAAATAATAATGATATAAATAACATTGATTCCCCTACCTATTTTATTTTCCCTAAAAGTGAAAGTGAGAAACTTTTAGTTTCTGACGTATCCGTATTAGAAAAGGACAATCTAACACTAGCTAGAAATGAAATCTATGCTAGACATGGATTTGTATTTAAAACAGAAGCATATAGGAAATATTTTAATGGGAAATCTTGGTACACAGAAAACCCTAATTTTAAAGGGTCTGATGGAGAATTAACTGATGTAGAAACATATAATATAAAAATAATTTCAGAATATGAAAATAAATAAAAAATAAAAAGTATATATTACTACTAATGCATTCATTTCGCTAAGAACTACTAATTTTATTTTAAATTAAGCTGCTAAAAAATATAAACTCGCTTCGCTCAAACATATATTTTTCTTAACGCAGCTTAATTTAAAATAAAATAAGAAGTTCTAAAGCTTATTCAAATGCATTATACGTAATATATACTTTTTTTGCGACTAAAAACATTTGATAGAAATATTAACTCTCATCTATAAAAAAGTTATCCACATTATTTTCCGCAAGCTGTTTCCTATATAATAAAAAAAGCGTATAAAAAGACTGAATTTTACCTTTCTGCCGAGTAGTGCCATTATTAATCCTTTAATTTCCGCACCAATTCCACTAGTTCTTCCATACTTTCTACAACATAGTCAGGTTCATATTTGAGAAGCATGTCCATAGGTAGCGCGCTCCACCCAACAATCACCGAGGTAATCCCTGCATTTTTTGCGCATAATATATCATAGGGACTATCCCCCACAAGCATGGTTTCCTCTGGTTTTCCTTTAAGTTCCTTTAAAGCCATAAATGCTGGAGTAGGGTCTGGCTTATGTATTTCTGTGTTATCTGCTCCTACGATACTTTCAAAGTAATCTACAAGTCCAAAATGATTTAATCCCCTCATAGCGGAATCATTAAGACGAGAAGTGACAATTCCCAGCTTGTAGCCTTGGTTATAAAGCTCAATTATCCCTTCCTTTATCCCACTGCGAATGGTAATTAGCTTTTCAAAGTTCCCAACTTGGAAACTCCGATATGTTTTAATAGCTTCTCCTCCAGCATCACCAAATTCTCTGTCTAATGTAATTTTTAAAATTTCTCCAAAGTTTTTAATAATTTTCTCTCTATCTACCTGTTTATTCAAATGTGTTTGATAAGTATGTTGAAACGATTGTATAATTAACTCATTGGTATCTACTAGCGTCCCATCAAAATCAAACAAAATATTGCGAATAGCCATAATTTTTTCTCCTTCTTAACTCCTGAGCAGCTGAGTTATTATGATAATTTCATTTTATCAAAAATCCAGCAGTTTTAAAAGAAAAACTTGAATCGGTGTTTTAGCATAGACTTTGGATATTAACGACTTCAAAAGGACAGTCGTTAATATTGTTCTTATCAAGAAGATATCTTTTCTAATGAAATTTATCATTTATATGAGGTACCTGATTAACCCATACCTTCTCTAAATAATCCTTTTGTTCCACTATATTTTCCTCCAAATTTTCTACTGCAGCTTTAGTAAAGTTACCTACCTTTGCAATATTAACTAATTTCTCTTCATTACTTTTTGGGTTCATAAAAAGTCCTCCCTGCTAAATTATTTTTTTAAACATCTATATAATATTTCAAGTAAAAAATATTTATTAGTAGTATATCCCATGAATTAATATTTTATAACTATTTACTGTAGTAAATAAAACAAACGCCATTCATTAGTAGGAATACCTGCCATTTATAATCCTCCCTTATTTTTTACATAAAATAAATTTTTAGGTATAGAAAAATAGGCCTCTTGCCCATTGGGGCGAAAAGTCTATCGCGATACCACCCATTTTTATATCTTCATTTAATAACGATATATAATTACTATACACCTGCACAGCTTAGCACATATTATGTTTTCAGCCTACAACTCAAGGGTGAGATTCAACATCTGAAATTATGGGTTCACAACGCTGCCCACTCTCTGAAAAATATGCAAGATGTTTACCTAATCCATCTCAGTTTTCTCAATATTTAAATTTATTCTATGTATTGTTGACTAGTATACTGCGCTAATTTTTTTTGTCAATACTTATTTATTTATATTTATAATTTTTCCCTTTTGCTAATTACAACTTCCTTATGTATAATAATTAAATCTCCAATAAGTGTTCCAAACATAGAGATAAACGTATATATAAAGCACCAAATCAAAAAACTGGAATTAAATATAGTAAATGTAGCAATAACCCAAAATACAAAGTTAATCATTAAAATAACAAACATTTTCTTAAATATAAGTTGCATTGCTAAAGATACTATAAGGACTAATACTGGGTATGTGAATAAAATCATTTCCATTGATTCATTGGTATAAATATTAAAGCTATTAAACATATCAGTATCACCGCCTTTAATTATTCTAATAATTAAAGTTTACTTTTTATTTTTATATAATACAACTCATGGACCTCATAACGTATGTTTTAGTACATAAACGGAATATAATAGGTAAAAAATATAGAGTAGAAACTGTATTCAGTGTCTACTCTATATTTTTTATTAGTATATAACTTTGCTTACGCTACGAAGTCTTCCTTTAATAGGTGTTTCTTGCAACTCCTGAAATACTAGTTCACCTTTGTTATTTAATATCTCCACAAAGGTAGATATATCAATTATATTGATAATCCCTATATCATCCTTAGTCATGCCCTCAATACTGCAAAGTGTACCTACTATATCCATGGCCCTCATCTTTGTTTTCTTACCTGCATTAATATGTAGTTTCATAATTTCTTTGCTTAGCTCCGCACCTTTTTCTTCTTTAAGTTCAGGTCTAGTATTCATCTTGTCTTGGAATTCTTCCTTGGCATCATTTACAATTTCAACTTCAGGTTTCGTCTTAAGTGGAATCTCTTTACCGATATATTCTTGTACATCATCTAAAAACCTGTTTTCATTTGGCGACACAAAAGTAATTGCGTGGCCAAGCTTACCTATACGGCCAGTTCTTCCTATCCTATGAACATAACTTTCCTTATCTTCAGGTATATCGTAATTAATTACAAGTGAAATATCATCTATGTCTATCCCTCTAGCTGCAACATCTGTAGCTACCAAATATCTAAAATAACCCTTCTTAAAATCATTCATTACTTCTAATCTATCGGTTTGCTCCATTCCACCGTGGATTTTCTTACAAGTATAGTTAAGATTTACCATATCACCATAAACCTCATCTACCTTAAGTTTTCTATTACAGAATATCATACAACTATCTGGGTTTTCTACTACAGTTATATCTCTTAAAAGTTTTATCTTATCCTGCTCATTTACGTTATATCTTTCTTGCAATATACTGTCTGCTGCTTTATTTTCATCTTCTATATCAATACGTATAGGATTCTTCATGTATTTGCTACACAAATTCTTTATATTTTTAGGCATTGTGGCTGACAATAACATGGTGACACGATCTTTGGGTAAGCTGTTTATTATGATTTCAATCTGATCTACAAATCCCATATTCAGCATTTCATCTGCTTCATCTATGACAAGATACTTTATATTTGACATATCAATTGTGCCTTTATCTAAATGATCTATAATACGACCAGGTGTGCCAACTACCACATGTGTCTTTTGTTTAAGTTCTTTTTTTTGATTGTAAAAAGAATTCTGCCCATAAATTGCCGCTACTTTAAGTCTTTTAAACCTACCGATATTAAAAATATCTTCTTTGACTTGGATAGCAAGTTCTCTAGTTGGTGTAAGCACTAATGCTTGAGGTTTATTTTCTTCCCAATCTACAAGCTGACAAATAGGAATGCCATATGCTGCAGTCTTCCCACTGCCAGTTTGGGACTTTACTACTACATCCTTACTCGCCAATACAGCAGGTATAACCTGCTCCTGGACCTTTGTTAAATCTGTGAAACTCAGCAGACTAATTGCTTTTAATAAATCACTGTTTAGTTCAAAATCTTCAAAATTTGCTTTTGTCATTAGATCATCTCTTTTCTTATATTTCCATTACTTTTAGACCTTCTCGATTATTTTTTTCTTTGCTTTTTTTTAGTAGCTTTTACTTGCTTTTTTTTACCTTTATTTTTATTGTTTTTATTCATCTTATTAATTCCTTGCATAAATTGTGATTTAGGATCATTACTCTCTCTTTTAAAACATCTCCAGCATCCTAACTCTTCTATAGTATCCATAACAAATGAATACCCTTCATCTTTTAATTTCGGGAATTTTTCTTTATCATGGATTTTTACAGCACCCTCCACTTCTTCTAGGGATATACACTCTACGTCAACTAATTCATCTACATACGCTTTTTTTATGTATTCATACAATTCACTAGGACCCACTTCACAAGAATCATATATAAGCTCATTCCAAACTTGTGAAAATTCTCTCTCAAGTTTTCCTTCAAATAAACTTTTATAGTACTCAAGAACTTCACTTTGAGATATATCCCCTTCGCCTAGTAGTACAATAAAGGATTTAATAGCAGCACATCTAACATATTCATTAACATTACTATCTTCCACTAATCTTTTTATTGGTCCCATATTGCTTCCACAAACTGAAGCTAAAATTTTATGTAAATCCTCTGTAAGGAAATCACCAAAAATATCATCTGGAATTTCCTTTGGCATACTAACTAAATCTATAATCGGCATATAACTTTGTTTTTCTCTAAACTGTGCTAATAAAAAGATTGCATATATATGTGCAAAATAGCTGTGTTTTTCTAAAATCTCTTCATAATTTTCCTTGACATTTCTTAATATATCAAGTAATTCAGGTATAAATTCTTCTCTATGGTTTATTATTTCCTTTAATTGAGCCTTTGGAAATTTGCCATTATTATATTCAATTTCTTTAATTAATTCATTCATTATAATAAAACTCCTTCTTCATTTGAATTTTTACTAAAATACCATTTATTGCTCCTAAAAGGGCCCTAACTCCCTAATCAACCTATTATATTATATCCTTTTTTCTTACTTTATGCACTAATGATTAATTGTTTTGTTTTTTAATTATGTAACTCCTTCGATAATCTTTACCTTGAGTTTGGTGATTCCTATATGCCAAATTACAGTATTTTTTATTGTCTTTACTCTACTGCTGAAATTACTGCATTATGAAACAACCTTCTAAATCTTAATATATGAGTATTGTTCCGTGTTGGATGGACTCTATTGGTCAGTAGTATTGCATATATATCATTTTCTATGTCCACCCATATAGATGTTCCTGTAAATCCTGTGTGACCAAAGGCACTAGGTGATATTAGTTCACCACCTGAGGACATTTTATCTGCTTTTAAAAGCCATCCAAGTGCCCTATCCTCATTAAGCGAAGAGGTATAATTTCTAACCATGCTGTTGAATCCATTTTTAGATATGAAAGATTGCCCATCTATTTTTCCTGAATTTACTAGCATTTTTGCGTATTTTGCAGTATCTTCTATAGTAGAGAAAAGTCCTGCATGACCGGAAACTCCTCCAAAAAATCTGGAATTCTCATCATGAACACTCCCAAGTAACATCTTACCTGTTACCTTATCCATTTCAGTAGCTACAACGTTTTTACTTATTGGGTTAAATGTAGTATTCTCCAAACTAAGTGGCTGAAAAACATATTTTCTACATAAATTATCTAAAGTATCTCCACCTATCTGCTCAAGAATATAACCCAGTAGTATAAAACTAAAATCGCTGTACATAACTTTGCTTCCAACCTCACATTCTAATGGTTCATTAGTTATATATTTTATCGCATCTTTGTATGAAGTACACACCTTTTCAAATAACACAAAGGATTTAAATCCTGCTGTGTGAGTTAAAAGATCTAAAATGCTAATTTCTTTTTTTTCTTCTGTTACTTCCACATATTCAGATATTTTATCATATAATGATATCTTTCCGTCCTCAAGAAATCTTATTAATAATGGAGTAGTGGCCATTACCTTTGTTAAAGATGCCATATCAAACAGTGTGTCCCTCTCTAAAGAGTGGTTTTCAGGGTAAAGACTTCTATTTCCAAAGTGTTCAATAAAATACAAGTTTTTTCTACCCCCAACAGCTACTGCTGCTCCAGGAAAGTATCCCTTATTTATACCTTCTTTTACAAGCTGTATTGCTTTATCTAGCTTTTTAATATTAACTGTCATTTATCTATTCCTCCATTTACAACAACCTTAATTTATCTAACCGTTCATCTTATATTAATAATATCATATTTTTTAAAAAATAAGCCTATCCAATGAAGGAAAGGCTTATATATTAAAACTGTTTTTAGAGCTATATGGTTTGATGTCATAAATTAATTTTCGATGCTATTGTTGTCTAGTGTAACCGCACCATTCCGTGCCAACAACTGACCTTTCACCGTAGCACCCCTATTCACTGTGATGGATGTCAATGCAAAAATACGTCCCTGGAAATGAGAATCTGTTTGTAATTAGCCAATTTAATATTTAGGATGTGTTCTAAACACCAATTCATAAACATTTAAAAGTAAAGATATTATATATGACTGAATTAATACCATTAGACATGATTCTGCAATTCTAGGAATCCATAAAACCATGAATCCTATACTTGAAAGTCCCGGCACAAATAATACTAGAAAATAAGTGTTAATAGATGAAATTACTAAAGTAGGCAATCCTATAGCTAACATCATTTTAATATAGTTGTCATATAGTTTATTTTCACTATTGTTTCTTTTAATCAAAGTATTAATAAACAAAATTACAAAACCAAACAGTGCAATAACTTCCAGTCCAATCCCAATAAACTGAGTTTTCTTTCCCAGCGAAAAAATCAATTTTCCTAAATTTGATTTTGGAAATACAAATATTACAACATTATTAATAATTCCTATTAGTCCTAAAGTTACAAAACAAGAAATATAGTGTTTTACTAATTTTTTAGAATTAACAATCTTTGCGTATCTCCATATTAATCCTGGAATAAAACCTGAAAGCATTGTTGTTAAAGTAAATAGAGGAATATAAGGTCCCATAGGTTTTAAAATATATGCAAGAATGTCCGTAATGCCAGCAGCAAATGCACCATAAATTGGTCCATAAATAATTCCAGGAAGAATATAGAAAATCCCATCAAAACTAATTCTCATAGCTCCTGCACCACCAATTGGTATCATTATACCCATTGACCTTGTAATTACGGCAATTGCAATAAAGACAGAAGTTGAAACCAAAATTCTTGTGCTCATCTTTTCTCTCATTTAAATACCTCCAACATATTAAAAAACAACCTGAAGCAAATGATAATCTACCTCAGGTTGATGTTTATTGTATCTCCTTACATAACTACTTTGCTAAGTATTTGTTTTTCTCTTTCAACTACATTGGTTTCAAGAACAGAAACTTTTTTTTCAAACTCAGCTACAAATTCACTATCCTTAATTGAGGATAAATTTATTTTCACATTGTATAGTGCTGCTAAAACTGCACTTCTTGCCATCATAGCAGATACAGCACCATCAGTTACTGCATTTTTATTTCCATGTTCTACTGCTTTTTCTGAGTAATCCATAAGTTTATATGCATCTTCTGCTATCTTATATGGAGTCTGAGATGCATACTTTAGTGCATTTTGAATAGTTTCTTTTCTTATGGTTTTTTCTTCATCATTTTCTTTTGGTAATTTAAAGGCATCCATCACTCTGTGAAAAGCCTCTGAATCCTTATCAATATACCCTATAAACTTTTCTTTATATATGTTAGCTTGTTCATAAACTTCACTCATCTCTACTTCAAAACTTTCATAACCTTTTTTACCAATAGTTAAGCTTGCAACCATGGAGACAAGTGCTGCTGCAGATGAAGCTACTAGTGCCGCAATGCTTCCACCTCCTGGTACAGGACAATTTTGGGAAGTTTGGTCAATAAATTCTCTAACACTTTTATCAACTAATAACATAGTGATTTTCTCCTTTCTGCATCTTTTTAAAATAATCCTGTTATAACTCCATTCTTATCTATATCCATCTTTTCTGCAGCGGTAACCCTAGGAAGTCCTGGCATAGTCATTATGTTGCCAGCTTCGCATACTATAAATCCAGCGCCTGCAGAGGCTCTTACTGTTTTTATTGTAATCTTAAATCCTGATGGAGCTCCGAGAAGTTTAGCATCATCAGACAGAGAGTATTGAGTTTTAGCAACGCATATTGGCATCTTATCCAGTCCTAATTCTTCGAGTTTTTTTATCTGTTTTTTAGCATTTGCTTCAAACACTACTCCATCTCCACCATATATTTCGCGAACAATTGTGTCTATTTTTTCTTTTATAGAACTATTTACATCATAAATAGGTTTAAAGTTGGACTCCTCAGTTTCTATAAGTTTTACAAGCTTCTCGGCCATCTCAATTCCGCCCTCTGATCCTTTAGCCCATACTTCATTAAGTGCTACTTCAACTCCAAACTCCTTGCATTTTGCTATAAGAAGTTCTATTTCACTTTCCGTATCTTTACTAAATCTATTTACGGCAACCATTACAGGCACATTAAATTTTCTTATATTTTCAACTTGCTTTTTTAAGTTCTCAAATCCACTATCAAGAGCTTTAAGATTTTCTATTCCTAGATCTGCTTTAGCTACTCCACCGTGCATTTTTAATGCTCTTATAGTAGCAACTATAAGTGTAGCCGCTGGTTTTAATTCTCCATATCTACATTTTATATCAAAGAACTTCTCTCCACCAAGGTCCGCACCGAACCCTGCCTCAGTTACTAAATAATCACAAAGTTTAAGTCCAAGCTTTGTAGCTATAAGACTATTGCATCCATGAGCTATATTTGCAAATGGTCCACCATGTATTATTGCTGGTGAATTTTCTAATGTCTGAACTATATTTGGCTTTATAGCATCCTTCATTAGTAGTGCCATTGCTCCATTAATCTTAAGATCCTTTGCAGTTACTGGATCACCATCCATGTTATAAGCTATTATTATTTTACCAAGCCTCACTTTAAGATCCATTAAATCCTTAGAAAGACAAAGAATAGCCATAACCTCAGACGCAACACTAATCATGAAACCATCTTCTCTTGGGAAACCGCACACTTTTCCACCAAGGCCAACAACTATATTTCTAAGAGATCTGTCATTCATATCCATAACTCTTTTAAATACAATCTGCCTAAGGTCAATTTTCAGGATATTACCTTGATGAACATGATTATCTATTGCTGCTGATAGAAGATTATTTGCTGCAGTAATAGCATGCATATCTCCTGTAAAGTGAAGATTAATGTCTTCCATAGGAACTACTTGCGCATATCCGCCACCTGCCGCTCCTCCTTTAATCCCAAACACAGGGCCCAGTGAAGGCTCTCTTAATGCTATACATGCTTTCTTACCTATTTTATTTAAAGCATCTCCAAGACCAATAGAAGTTGTTGATTTTCCCTCACCTGCAGGTGTTGGAGTGATTGCTGTAACAAGTATCAATTTCCCATCTTTTTTATCCTTTAATCTATCAAATATACTTAAAGAGACTTTTGCCTTGTACTTACCGTAAGCTTCTAATTCATCCTCTTCAATTCCTAATTTTTCAGCTATTTTTGTAATTGGTAGCATCTTTGCCTTTTGAGCTATTTCAATATCACTTGGAACGATATTCATATAATTCAACTCCCCATCATATTTAATAATATTTTAGAATTTTTTATTCTGATAGTTTCTTTTCAAGTATTTGGCTTATATCAAAGTTTTCTATTTGAAGATAATATTCTGCGCAATCAATTAATGCTTTCATAGGCACGAGTCCAATAACTTCGCTCCCTACAACTGGAACGCCATATCGCTTTGCTTCCATTTTAACCATTTCATGTGCTCTATATACTGCAGTCTTTTCATAATTTACAAGATTCATAGAAATCTGAACTATATTTCTTTCTTCAAGTTTAACTCCCATAGCCTTTACAAATTTAAGTCCACCGCCTATCGCTCTTACCTTTTTACCAATAGCAGTTGCTATTTCCATATTATCTGTACCTAAGTTAACATTGTATGCTACAAGTGGAAATCTAGCACCAATAACTGTACATCCGCTTTTTTCATTCATTTCACATGGACCAAAATCAGGTTTCCATTCTGGAAGTTTTATTTTTTCAAAAAAACCTTCATATTGTCCTTTTCTAATTTTTGCAAGATTTGTTCGTTCTTTACTACTAGCTGCATCTTCATAAAGATAAACTGGAATATTTAATTCTTCTCCAACCTTCTTACCAAGTTCTTTAGCCATTTCAACACATTCCTCCGTAGTAACATCTTGAATTGGAATAAACGGAACTACATCTGTAGCACCCATTCTTGGATGGGCACCTTTATGATGCCTCATATCTATAAGTTCTGATGCTCTTTTTATTAACTTAAAAGCAGCATTTTTAGCATCTTCAGGTGTAGCAACAAATGTAACAACTGTCCTGTTATGGTCTTTATCTGAGGAGTAGTCAAGTAGTTTTACATTTTCTGTATTTCTTATCTCATCAACTATGCTTTCGATTATCTTCTTATCTCTTCCTTCACTAAAATTTGGAACACATTCTACTAATTTTCCCATATTATTTTTATCTCCTTTACTACTGTATTTTTTATATTCTTATACACTAACAACTAAATTTCCATCTTTTATTACTTTCTCTACAATATTTATGCCAGTATTATATGGTATAAAATTATAAGAAGGATATTTTAAAATAACAATATCACCCTTTTTACCTGGGTCTATACTCCCTATGGAATCTGCTCTACCAACAGCAGCCGCACCGTTTATTGTAAGCGCTGTTATAGCCTCTTCCATATTCATCTTCATGTAGATAGCTGCTACTGCAAATACCAAAGGTATTGAATATGTAAAACAGCTTCCTGGATTAAAATCTGTTGCCAGTGCTACTGCGCATCCGCTATCGATCATTTCCCTTGCCCTAGCATATGGCTCTTTTAAGCAAAATGCAGTACAAGGAAGAAGAGTAGAAATTACCTTTTTCTCTGCCATGGCTTTTATACCATCATCTGACGCATGCAATAGATGGTCTGCTGATATTGCTCCAACTTCTGCTGCAAGCTCCGATCCTCCAAGAGTTACTATTTCATCTGCATGGAGTTTGAGTTTAAAACCCATTTCCTTTGCTTTTAAAAGAAGTTTTCTTGATTCCGCTACTGAAAAAACTTTGTCTTCACAAAAGACATCGCAAAACTCTGCAAGATTTTCATCTTTAATCACGGGGAGTACATTCTTTATAATAAAGTCAATATACTCATTATTTTTCCCTTTATATTCAGGCGGAACTGAATGTGCACCTAAAAATGTAGTTACCACGTCCATAGCATGCTCTTCGTTAAGCTTCTTCATAACCTTAAGTTGCTTTATTTCTGTGTCTAAATCAAGGCCATAACCGCTTTTACCTTCTACAGTTGTTACTCCAAGCTTCATCATTTCATTAACCCTATCAAACCCTACATTATAAAGTTCCTCAAAAGAAGCATTCTTAGTTGAATTTACGGTGTTTTGTATACCACCGCCTCTCTCCATTATATCCATATAACTGTCGCCACGAAGTCTCCAAGCAAATTCATCTGCCCTGTAGCCGCCAAATATAAAATGAGTGTGAGAATCTACAAATCCTGGAAGTACACATTTGTTAGAAGCATCTATAACTTCATAATCCTCTTCATTGTAGGTTTTCAATATTTCCTGCGTAGTATTAACAGCTTTAATTATGCCATCTTCAATGACAAGTGCTCCATTTTCAATGGTATGAAGGTTTTTCATTTCTTCGCCGTATTTTGCACTGCTACCACTGCAAGTAACAAGTTGCGAAGCATTTTTTATAAGTAAATTCCCTTTCTTCATAAATGCATCCTCCTAAATATATTACTTATCAAAATACTTACTAACTGCATCCACTACACTCTTTTCATTTGTTAAAAAAGGAATAGTAAGATGATCTGTGCCTATATGTGTATTATTAAATTCTATGGCTGTCTCTATAGAATGCTCATTTCTAGCCCATGAACGTCTTGCAACTCCACTCATAACATCCCATGAAAGTGCAGATTTAATTATTTCATCTACTCTAAAACTTCCGTCAAGTACAAGTCCAAATCCTCCATTTATTGATTTTCCAATTCCTACACCGCCACCGTTATGAAGTGCTACAAGACTCATACCTCTTGCTGCATTTCCAGCAAAACACTGCACAGCCATATCTGCCATAACGTTACTTCCATCTTTTATATTAGAAGTTTCTCTAAATGGTGAATCCGTACCACTTACATCATGATGATCTCTACCCATCATAACAGGTCCTATCTCTTTATTTCTTACCATTTCATTGAATTTAAGAGCTATTTTTATTCTTCCTGTAGCATCTTGGTATAGTATTCTTGCTTTGGTACCAACTACAAGATTATTCTTTTCTGCATCCCTTATCCAGTTATAGTTATCTCTATCTTGATATCTTCTATTTGGATCTATGCATCCCATTGCAGCATGATCTGTCTTTATTAAATCTTCATTTTTACCACTTAAACATACCCATCTGAATGGTCCATACCCATAATCAAATAGTTGTGGTCCCATTATATCTTCTACATATGATGGGAATATAAATCCATCTTTTTCATCTATTCCATTTTTAGATATTTCCACAACACCCGCATCATAAATTGCTTTCATAAATGAATTGCCATAATCAAAGAAATACGTTCCTCTTTCAACTAATATTTTTATAAGCTCAAAATGACGTCTCAAACTCTTATCAACTAATTCACAAAAAGTATCTCTGTCTTTTGCAAGAAGCTCAGTTCTTTCCTCAAATGTTACTCCCTTAGGACAATATCCACCTTCATATGCTGCGTGACAAGATGTTTGGTCAGATAATAAATCAATCTTCTTGTTGTTTTTTACTGCATACTCCAAAAGATCAACTATATTCCCATGATATGCAATTGATATTGGCTCTTTCTTTTCCAAATATTCCTGCGCAATTTTAAATACCTCATCAAGATCTGAAGATTGCTTCATAACCCAACCTTGCTCAAGTCTTGTGCCAATTCTTGATTCATCAACCTCAGCTACAATTCCTACAGCATTTGCTATTTCGATTGCCTTTGGCTGAGCACCACTCATGCCGCCTAGTCCTGATGTTACAAATATATGCCCTCTTAAATCACCATCATTTGGAATTCCAAGCTTCATTCTACCTGCATTTAATAACGTGTTATAAGTACCATGAACTATGCCCTGAGGTCCTATATACATCCATCCGCCTGCAGTCATTTGTCCGTAGTTCGCAACACCCATTTCCTCTGCTATTTCCCAATCCTTTTGATTATCGAACATTCCTATCATTAGTGCGTTTGTAATTATTACTCTTGGTGCCTCAGGTTTTGATTTGAAAAGTCCAAGAGGATGTCCAGATTCCAAAACCAAAGTTTGATCCTCCGTCATTATTTCTAGATATTTCTTTATTAATCTATATTGCATCCAATTTGGACATACACTTCCTGTTTCACCGTAAGTAACAAGCTCATAAGGATATAAGGCTACAGCAGAATCAAGATTGTTATCAATCATAACCTGAAAAGCTTTACCTTCAATACATCTTCCTTCATATTCATCTATTGATTTTCCATATATTCTGCCTTCGGGGCGAAATCTATACCCATATATTCTTCCTCTTGTAGTAAGCTCTTCCATGAATTCTGGTATAAGCTGTGCGTGGTACTTTTCTGGAATATAACGAAGTGCATTCTTAAGTGATATTTCTGTCTGTGATTTTGAAAGGTGGAAGCCTCTATCTGGAGCTCTCCTTATTCCCTTAGTGAATTTAGGCATATTAGGTAAATAATCATCTAAAGTAATTGTCATTGCATTTTTAATATCAATATTATTAATCATTACTTGTCACTCCCCTCTTTATAATCCTATCTTAATACTAAATCGTCATTAAAATGTCTATTTTTTAAATTTAGAATTTTACTCATCAATTTAAAACCCTTATATTTGTTTTATTAGCAAATAACATTATAATCATTCCATGCAAAGAATACCTATGTAGTAACGTTTATCTATTATCTTTTATTATCTTTTATTAAGTTTTTTATAAGTTCTATTTCATAATTATCCTTTGATACAGTTAAAAATTTAATGCTGTTATCACAATAATATTGTAAGTTTTCATTCAAATATGTATTAAAAACTTTATGTAACTTATCATTATTTTTCATTTCACTTTTAATTTGAGCTTTTACCATACATACTATTCCAATTTCATGAGGATTTTTTAGTAATGTTGAATGTAAATCTGAATTCTTTAAATATTTTAAGGCACTTTCATAATTTCCTTCACTAATTATTATTTTAGACATAAATGCTTCTACAATAGACTTTTCCCACATTAGATCAAATTGCTTATATATATCCATAGCATTTTGGAAGTATTTTTTTGCCTGAGGATACTCCCCCATATTGAAACATGTTTCACCTGCATTAATATTAAAAATAGAAAGACTAGTAAATACATTTTTTTCTTCGCATATTTTTATGGCTCTAGTGAAAAATTCTAAAGCCTCTTGAAATTTCATGTTTTGTCTTCTTATATCTCCAATGTAATTATAAGCAGCTGCTATACTCAGGGCATATTTATCTGCTACACTTTTAGTTACATTAAATATATCTATGGATTCATTAAAGAGTTTTTCTGCTTCACAATATTTCCCCTGCATTTTTTTATATAAGGCCTTAAATCTTAGAAAGACACCTATTTCCATAGGATAACTACAATCTGTGGCTTTATCTAAGCCAAGCTTTACATATTTTATCATATCATCAATGTTATTGGTCTGTATACAATAATATATCATCTGTTTATACCCTTCTAAAGAGTACTCTGAATCCTCAATCTCATTAGATTCTTCTATCATTTCATTTATAAACTCAACACCTTTTTCATAATCTCCTTCTCTTATAAGATATCTTCCTTTAATATGTAAAAATCCTATTTCTAATTTTAAGACTTCTTTAGAATTTTTACAGTCATTTTTTGCTTTTAAAAGTAGATTTTCTATTTTCTTTATGCTTTTAATGGTTTTACTATTGCTAAAATATAAGTTATTATAAAAATTCACATCTTTATAATATAGTACCGGATAAAGTTCATGACTAAAATTTAAATAAACATTTAAACTTTTTATACTATATTTTAGTGTTTCTAAATTATTATCTGAGTTTGAAAAATGATAAACAAGCTTATTATAGGTGGTTACATCGCTTCTATTACCAGCTAAACTTTTTTCTATAATATATCCAATCTTATTATGAAGAATTTTTCTTCTTGCCAAAGATTGATTGATATAAATAAATTCTCTTAGCTTTTGATGAGTAAACATAAAGCTTATTATATTATTGTTATTAACTTCTTTTAATATGAATTTATCTTCAAGTTCTTCTATTTCGTCAATTATCCTAAGTTCATCTTCTCCGGTAAGTTCAACTAAAATATATAAAGGAATTTCATCAAAAAACAATGATGCTATTCTTAGAATGTTTTTGCATTTCTCTGATATGTCTAAAAATCTACTCTTCATTATATCTTGCATTTTAGACGACATAATATTTATATCACTATTAAACTTTATAGTATTAATATATTCTGTTAAAAAAAATGCATTTCCTTCAGTTTCGTTGTAAATTTTATTTAATACTTCTTTAGTGAAATTATTTTTCGGAAGACCAATTTTAATGAAATTTTCTGCTTCATCATTATTAAATCTTAATAAATCTAACCTTAAAATTTTATTATGTTTATTTGCTGTAACTAGAAATTTATCTATCTCTATATTATATTCATTCCTAGATGTCATAAAACACAAAATGTTAGTATGTCCATGCAAAATCAAACTGCTTAAAAGAGTTAGACTCCCATAATCAATCCATTGAATATCTTCAAAAATAAGCATTATTTTCTTTTTATGTGCTATTTTAGTTAATATATTATTTATTATATTACCGATAAATTCATATTTCAATGTATATTTACTCTCTAAAATTTCAATGCTTTGTTCTTTGTTACCTACTTCATCAAACTCTGAAAAACAATTCTCTATAATATTTTCCCATAAGGTTGGAATTTCAATGCTTTTATCTTTCATAATTTGAGAAATTTTAGATAATATAACATTCCAAGGTTTTAAAATACAATCCTTTTCAAATTGAAAACAATAAGTCTCTAAAACATAGGTTGCATTCATATCTACTATTTCTAAAAATTCATCTTTCAATTTGGTTTTCCCTATACCGGCTTCACCTACCAAAAAAACAGATTTAGAGGATTCATTTCCTATGAAATTATTGTAATTATTTTGTAATATTCTCATTTCATTATATCTTCCATAGAAAAATTCATCAGTGTTTTTATTATCTTTCCTTGTATTCATAATATCTATTACTTCATTTACTATATTTAATATCTTATCATCAAGAGAAATAGACAATTCGTCTTTAAATAAATTTTTAACATTATTGTATGTTTCAATTGCCATGTTATATTTGCCTTGATTTTTATAACTTTCTAGTAAATATACGTAAGCATTTTCATTAAATTCATCTATTTTTATTAATAGTTTTGAATATTTTTCAACAATATCATAATTATTATTTTGTAATTCCACTTCTATTTTCTTATTCAATCTACTAATATACATACATTCTAAATTTTCCCGCATTTCGAGAAGCCAAACTTCAAAGTTTTCTGCATTTTTAGGACAAAATCCTTGTAGAAATTCTCCCTTGAAAACATCTATTTCATTTTCATCATTCATAAACTTATATACATCTACTTCTATTTCCATATCTGGATTAAGCATAATTATTGATTTTTGAGGAGATACCAATACCGGAATATTAGAACATTTATTTATTTTATAGATAGCATTTCTTAAATTTTTTTTAGCATTGCCTTCTTCTTGATTAGCCCAAAAAAGTTCCGATATATGTTCTCTGTTATCTTGTTTATTTAGAAGTAAGTAACAAAAAAGCCCTTGAGCTTTACTATATGGTAAAAATATTTCTTTTTTATTGACAGTTACACAAAAATTACCAAACATTTCACAACGTATGTAATTCACCAAATCACTCCTTTATAATACCATAAACTCTCTTATACAAATTATACTACAATATAAATAAAATGCCATAACAATGTTCCTAATGGTGCTTTTATGTGAAATTTCCGAATTAATATACACTTATTTGACGTTTTGATGTTAATCAGAACTTATAATAATAATATAAAGGGAAGTGATAAAAACAAAGTTGTATTTCATTAAAGTAAATCCAGTAGAAAATATGACAGTTTTTATTTTAATTGCCTTGGTACCGTTTACAATAAAGTCTTTGATGTTTTAGTTAGGCAGCCAGGTGGAGTGCTCCAAGTAACTACTAAATAGTAATGTTAAAATTATTGCTAAATGAAAATTTTATCTATAATAACTAGTCAAGAGGAGGAAATATATGTTATTACTTAACCCAGTTGTTGTATCAGTTTTGGTAATGATAATTTTATGTCTTTTTAAACTTAATGTGCTACTGGCTATATTAATTGCAGCTATGACAGCAGGCCTCGTTTCAGGTATGCCTTTAGGAGAAACTATGGCCACACTCATTGGAGGAATGGGTGGAAATGCTGAAACTGCATTAAGCTATATATTACTTGGTGCCTTAGCAGTCGCAGTAAATAAAACTGGACTAGCAGGAATATTGGCTAAGAAAATTTCTAAAATTGTTGGGCAAAAGAAGTATGTATTTATAATGTTACTAGCATTTTTGGGTTGTTTTTCTCAAAACCTTATACCAGTTCATATAGCATATATTCCAATATTAATACCACCCTTGCTTTTATTAATGAATAAACTTAAAATAGACAGAAGAGCAGTAGCTTGTGCACTTACATTTGGATTAAAAGCCCCCTATATTGTTTTACCAGTAGGATTTGGTCTAATTTTCCATACTGTTATAAGTACTGAAATGGTAAAAAACGGTATACCTATTGTAACAGCTGATGTAGCTAAAGTACTATGGTTTCCAGGTATTGGAATGGTTATAGGTCTTCTTGTAGCTGTATTTTACACCTATAGAAAACCTAGAGAATATAAGGATATTAAAATAGAAGGCCTGGAGGAAATCAAAGGTGAAGATATTAAAATGAATTCAAAACATTGGCGTGTTCTAATTGGAGCTGTATCTGCATTTGTAATTCAAGTTCTTACAGGATCTCTTCCCCTTGGAGCATTGGGAGCATTAATTATAATATTTGTTTCAGGAGCAGTTAAGTTCGAAGATGTTAATGGGTTAATTGATGGAGGCATCAAAATAATGGGTCTAATAGCATTTATAATGCTTGTTGCATCAGGTTATGGTGATGTTTTAAGAAAAACTGGAGCAGTAGAAGCTTTAGTTTCATCACTTGCGGTTATAGTAAATGGGAGTAAACTGTTAGGTGCAGTGTTAATGTTACTAATCGGATTATTAGTAACTATGGGCATAGGAAGTTCATTTGGTACTATTCCTATAATAGCTGCAATTTATTGTCCATTATCAATAAAACTCGGGTTTTCCCCACTAGCTACTATAGTTCTAATAGGTGTTGCAGCCGCACTTGGAGATGCAGGTTCACCAGCATCAGATAGTACACTTGGGCCAACATCCGGCCTTAATGTAGATGGTCAACATGATCACATTTGGGATACATGTGTACCAACGTTCTTACATTATAATATACCGCTTATGATATTTGGTATTATAGGCGCTATGATATTCTAATTACATGACGACAGTTTTTAGTTTTAATAAAATACCAATTAATTTTTAGGAGGAATAAAAATGAAAGAAATATTTTTAACAGGAAATGATTTAACTTTAGAAGATATGGTAACTATAGCTAGAGATGGATGCAAGGTTTCTATAAAAGAAAGTGCTTTAGAAAGAGTTATAAGATCAAGAGCAATAATTGATGATATAGTTGAAAATGAAAAGGCAGTTTATGGTGTAACTACAGGCTTTGGTGAATTTTGTAATGTAAGTATTTCTAAAGATGATTGTAAAATGCTTCAAAGAAACTTAATTTGTTCACATGCTTGTGGGTATGGTCCTAAATTTTCAAATGAGGTTGTACGAGCTATAATGCTTTTAAGAGCTAATGCGCTATCAAAAGGATTTTCGGGAATAAAACCAGAAACGCTGCAAACACTGATTGAAATGATCAATAAAGGAGTTTATCCAATAATTCCTGAAAAAGGATCTCTAGGAGCATCAGGAGATTTAGCACCACTTGCACATATGGTTTTACCTATGCTTGGTGAAGGTGAAGCAGAATATAAAGGAGAGATATTACCAGGCCGTGTTGCTATGGAAAAAGCAGGAATTCCTATAATAGAACTTGATGCTAAAGAAGGTTTAGCACTTATAAATGGCACTCAAGTTTTAACTGCAACAGGAGCTTTAGCTACTTATGATGCTATAAGATTATTAAAAACTAGTGATATAGCAGCAGCTTTATCAATGGAAGCACTAAGGGGAATTACAGATGCTTTTGATCCAAGGCTTCATGTACTAAGACCACAAGCAGGACAATTAGCAACAGCAAGAAATATATTAAAACTAGTTGAAGGTAGTACTTATGTAACAAGACAAGGTGAAATAAGAGTACAGGATGCTTACTCATTAAGATGTGTACCACAAATTCATGGTGCAAGTAAAGATACTGTAAACTATGTAAAAACTAAAGTTGAAATAGAAATAAATTCTGTTACAGATAACCCTATAGTAACAGAAGAGGGCGACGTAATCTCAGGAGGTAATTTCCACGGAGAACCTATGGCATTAAGCTTTGACTTCTTAGGAATTGGAGCAGCTGAAATTGCTAGTGTATCTGAGCGAAGGTTAGAAAGACTTATCAACCCTCAATTAAATGATTTACCAGCATTCTTAGCTAAACATGGTGGATTAAACTCAGGATTTATGATTACCCAATATGCAGCTGCAGCTTTGGTATCTGAAAATAAAATATTAGCTCATCCTGCATCAGTAGACTCAATACCTTCTTCAGCTAATCAAGAAGACTTAGTTAGTATGGGAACTATAGCTGCAAGAAAGGCTAGAGATATAGTTGATAATGCATCAAGAGTAGTCGCAACAGAAATACTCGCTGCATGTCAAGCTATAGATTTCAGAAAAGGAGCTGGATTCAAACTTGGCAGCGCAACACAAGAAGCTTACAACTTAGTTAGAAAAACTGTCGACTTTATTGAATATGATGTAGTTATGTACAAATATTTAGATAAAGTTACTGAACTCGTTAAAAGCGGAAAATTATTAGAAGCAGTAGAAAAAGTGGTTGATATAGAATATTAATTATCAATGGGTAAAAAACAGAGAGTTGCAAACCAGAAAACAATTTTTGGTTTGCAACTCTCTCTTTTTAGTTAAAACCATACACGTTTATTTATATGGATAAACCATTTAGTTCACAAAGGGTATTTACAACAGAAAAAATCAATACAGCTGCTAAATTTGCCGTAATATTATCTTGATCAAATCTTGGTGAAACTTCAGCTATATCAAAGCCTACTACTTTGTTTGACCTTAAAATGTATTTAACAAACTTTAATACACCCTCGGGATCAAGCCCAAGTGGCTGTGCTGCACTTACTCCTGGAGCATATGCTGTAGAAAATACATCTGAACATATAGTTACATATATGTGATCTCTCGATTTTATGAAATCATCTATTTCCTCAATGAATTTCCAATTATCATTAGCTACCATATCCTTTGCAAGTATGTATTTAGCGCCTAGTCTATCTGCAGTTTTAAAAAGATCTATTGTGTTACTGTGCTTTTGAACTCCAATGCACAGATAAGAATATTTAAGTTTTCTCTCACTGCAAATATCTGCTATTTGCCTAAACATTGTTCCAGAACTTGCTCCCTTTTCATAAGGTCTCAAATCAAAATGAGCATCGAAATTTACTATTCCAATACTAGGCTGTTTATTATTTTGTGATAAATAATTTAAGATACCACTATAATTTCCAAAAGCGACTTCATGACCTCCACCCAAAACAATAGGAAATAGATTTAAGCATAAAACTCTTTGGACGGCTTCCGCTAGACGCTCTTGGCTTTCTGAAAGAGTGCAATCCGTGCATAATATATCTCCTACATCAAAAAGCTTTACCTCTTGTGAGAAATTACATGGAAGCTTAGCTAATTCTTTTCTTATATACTCAGGACCCTTTTCTGCCCCTGTTCTTCCACCGTTAATCCTTACACCCTCATCACAACAAAACCCTATAAAAGCAAATCCCAGTTTTCCGGTGTAGACAGTTAAATCCTCTCTTTTTAAATCCAATATGTTTATACATTGATGCCATCTAAAAGCATCATAATTATCTTCGCTATCAGTTCTTCCTGTCCAAACTGTTTTATCTGTTATTTTGTAGTTTTTATCAAACATATTATTTATCCTCCCTCATCATTACCATAGTTTATAATTATAGTAAAATAGCAATCCATTTTAATTCTATTGTCTATAAATACTTACCTTATTTTATATAATACTATTAATACATCAAAAAAACGTCTAAAAATCCACATCACCGATATAAACTTAACACTTTTATCCACAAGTACTTATTAAAATATAAAGTTTTAAAACTAAATTTAAATAAACCTAAATAAACCAACTTATAAAACGATATAGTATTATACTAACTAACCATTACAAGGGGGATAAATAATTGTTTAAAAACAAATTCACTGCAATTTTATTATGTACTTTTTTAATAATTACTTCTTTAGGTTTTTATCAAAATACAACAGTTGCTTCTGAAATAGGGAATTTAGAAATTAATGTAAAACAGTTTGGAGCTAAAGGCGACGGACACACAAATGATACAAAATCCATATTAAACGCATTTAAATCTATATCAAAAACAAAATCAAAGGGAATTGTGTTTTTCCCAACTGGGGATTATATAGTAAATACTACTATTACTATTCCTGCTGGTATATCCATTACTGGTGATGGTAAAGATTCTACAACAATCAAACGTATGGATACTAAACTCACCGCAATATTTAATTTAAAAGGAACTCAAATTATTAGAGATATAGGCTTTAAATCTCGTATTAATTTATACCCCAGTGGTGACGATATTACTATAGTAGATTGTAAAATAAGTGGCACATCACAAGGCATACAAAATGCTTCAACTATTGAAAGATTAACTATATCTAACACCTTATTTGATGGTTGCGGATATGGTATTTTATCAAATAAAGCACCGTCCTATGACACTACTATTAGTGATTGCAATTTTATAAATTCCACAGCTGACGACATAGAGATTAATTCTCCTAGTAAAAGTTGGATAATAGAGAATTGTAACTTTAAAAACAATGTATCAAAATCAATTTTCTCAGGTTTTGGAATAGGAGTTGCAGTACATGCGAGTGAAATTACTATAAATAACTGCAATTTTTTAAACATGGCTTGTCAATCAATCCATTGTGAGGATTATTCAGAGGTAACTATAACTACATGTACCTTCAAGAACTCTGGTAGAGATAAGCACCCAGGAAATCCACATTCAGACATTGCTGTATTATCAAGCGCTAAGGCTAATATTTCAGATTGTGTGTTTCTTAAATCTGGTAGTGGATATTCGTCGTTAGGTATATATAGCAATAATTCCATAATAAAAGGGTGTAAATTTTACGAAAAATGGTGTGGTTATTCTTCTAACTATTATAATTGTGAATTTTACGGTGATGAAGCACTATCCGCTGGCAGTCGTTTAGGTAAAGGAGTCGATAGCCCAAGTACACAAAAGATAGTTTCTAATTGTAAGTTTTTTAATCTAAATGTAGGTGTTGAATTTGGTTATCTTGCTGCTGGCTCCTATGGAGGTACAGTAGAGAACTGTGTATTCACTAATTGTGACAGTGGAACAGCATCTAAACGTACTCCTACAATGATATATGCAGGTGGTAGCGAGACAGTAAAAAACAATCTATTTAATTCATGTATTGTAGGTGTAAGTTTACCTAATAGTGGTAATGCCCCAAGAAGAAATTACACAGTAATCAATAATGTGTTTTCCAGTTGTAAGACAGACTTAATTTTAGGTACTTATATTCCAGGTTTTAAATGCTTAGTATCTAATAATTTAAAAATAATCCCATAATATGAATCGGATTAATTGGATTATAAAAAAATTTATCTCAATAAAAAAATAAGGATACCATTGGATACCCTTATTTTTCAATTTTTCCTATAACGGTGGATATAACTACTATTAAATCAGAGATAGATTTATTGAGATCTTCAATTTTCTTCTCAAATCTTACTAGCAAATATATACTCACACCTATAGGGAAGCCAACTGTATTAACCAGTTTAACAAATGCATCATACATGAAGCATTACCTCCCTCACCGTTATAAATTATATATATGCTTATTCCAATTATTTTGCATAAGTTTATTAATATATTTTAAGTTTCTATTAATTCAAATTTAATTTTTTTCTTGACAGTATTAATGTTTAATGTTATATTTACTCTTAAAATTAAGTATATTAATATTGCTAAGACGGAGATAGTTATTTTATAACCATCAGTTACAGAGAGTCGATGTTTGATGAAAGTCGATACTGAGTATAAACTACAAATCACTCCAGAGCTGCTTGTCTGAATAAAGTAAGATAAGCCGGTGAGCCCCGATAAAAGGCTTAGGTTTGAAAGAACTGAAAAGAGAGGTATCTTTTTTTTTAAGATACAATTAAGGTGGTACCGCGATTTACACTCGTCCTTGAATTTATTTTCAAGGGCGGTTTTTTTTTGTAAAACAAAAAAATGGAGGTTTTAAATATGTTAAACACAGTAAAAAATTCATCTTCCGATCAAGAATTAGAATTTCACCTTTCTGAAATAAAAAAAGCACAGGCAAATCTAGAAGGTATATCTAAGAAAACTGCCCTTATATACAGTGATGTTTTTAGTAATGAATCTGGTAATGAGGTTTATATTAAACCTGAAAATTTGCAAATTACCGGTGCCTTTAAAATTCGTGGAGCTTATAATAAGCTCTGTACGTTACCAGTTAGCGAAAAAGAAAGAGGTGTCATTGCATCTTCTGCTGGGAATCATGCCCAAGGTGTTGCATATTCAGCTGAAAAATTAGGTATTTCCGCTACTATTGTAATGCCTAAGACCACCCCTCTTATTAAAGTTGAGGCCACAAAAAGCTATGGTGCTAAGGTAATTTTATTTGGCGATTGTTACGATGAGGCTTATACAGAAGCAAAACGATTAGAAAAAAAGCATAATTATGTTTTTGTACATCCATTTGATGATTTGGATGTAATGTATGGTCAAGGCACCATCGCTTGCGAAATTCTAGAGGAAATTGCCGATATTGATTGTATTCTTGTGCCTGTTGGTGGTGGTGGCTTAATCGCTGGAATTGCATTAGCAGCAAAGGCCCTAAATCCTAACATTAAAATAATAGGTGTAGAACCAGAAGGTGCAAAAGCAATGAAGGATTCTATGGACAATAACGGAATCGTCCACCTTGCAACTGTTCGTACTATAGCTGATGGTGTTGCTGTAAAAAAGCCTGGGAACCTAACTTTTGAAATAATCCAAAACTATGTAGATGAAATTGTAACAGTATCCGACTTTGATATCATGGAATCCTTTCTTCTTCTTTTAGAAAAGCATAAACTTATTGCAGAAGCTTCCGGTGCCTTGTCCTTCGCTGGATTAAAAAAAATACAAGAAAACGGCAAAAAAATAGCCTGTATTTTAAGTGGAGGCAATATTGATGTTGTTACAATTTCCTCCATGATAGACAGAGGTTTAGTTTCAAGGGGAAGACTATTCTGCTTTAGTATTGAAATGCCAGATATACCCGGAGAACTTGTGAAAGTCTCAACAATCCTTGCAAATGCAAATGCAAATGTTGTGAAACTCGATCATAATCAATTTAAAACTAAGGACCGCTTTATGCAAGTGCAACTTGAAATTACTGCGGAAACAAATGGCCATTCCCATGTGGCTACCATTATAAATGATCTAAATAAAGGTGGATATAAGGTTCATAAAATCTATTAATTCACTGTTTTAAATCAACTATGTGGCTAATCATTAATTGATTAGCCACAAGTACTCAACTAGAAATTACACTTTTGGGGATTGTGACTGCATTAAGAAAATAGAATAGACGAAAATAAAAGCCACTAAGTTAAACTTAGTAGCTTTTATTTATAACCTAGCGACGACCTACTCTCCCACAAAGTTACCCCTGCAGTACCATCAGCGCATTGAAGCTTAACCTACCTGTTCGGTATGGGAAGGGGTGTTACCTTCATGCCATAATCACTAGATAGAGAATATAATATTCTCTGAAAATTGCACAGTGAACTTATCTTCTTCTCAGAAGCTTTATTTTGCAATATTTTAAATAACTTGGTCAAGCCCTCGACTTATTAGTATTAGTCAGCTGAACATGTTACCATGCTTACACCTCTAACCTATCAACCTGGTGTTCTTCCAGGAGTCTTACTTACACCGCACTTACGTGC
>NZ_JBOITM010000005.1:0-50118 GCF_050717535.1 Clostridium sp. | reverse complement strand
CTTGGCCTATTTCATGTTTTGGAAGTTTTGTTACAAAATATGCTTCCTTACCATAGTTTGCAAGTGATACAGCGACATTTGCTTCTCCCCCGCCATAAACAACTCCAAACTCTTTTGCTTGTGCAAATCTTTCAAAACCAGCTGGTGCAAGTCTAAGCATGATCTCACCAAATGTTATAATTTTTCCCATGTTATTTCTCCTCTCTTGCTACTCTAACTGCCTCAACAAATTTAGCTGCAGTCTCAGTTACTAATTCATAATCACCAGTTTTTGCTCCCTTTGTTAAATCTCCACCAGTTCCTACTGCTACGGCACCTGCTTTAATCCAATCTTTTACATTAGCAAGGGATACTCCACCTGTTGGCATAAAGTTAGCTTGTGGAAGAGGTCCTTTAAAGGAACTAATAATTGCTGGTCCAAAAACGTTTCCTGGGAAAACCTTAATAATCTCAGCTCCAAGTTCTAGCGCTTCTACTGCTTCTTTTACTGTCATAACACCTGGCATTACAGCTATTCTATACCTATTACACAATTTTATTGTATCTACATTTAAACTAGGGCTTACTATATACTTTGCACCAGCTAAAATGCAAGCTCTTGCCGTTTCAGGGTCAAGTACTGTTCCCGCTCCAATAAGCATATCTTCATCATCTTTATATATTTCAGTTAATTCTTTAATTATTTCTACTGCGCCTGGAACTGTCATTGTTATTTCTAGTGCCTTAATTCCACCCTTTTTAACTGCTTCTACTATTTTTACTCCTTCCTCTTTTGAATTTGCTCTAATTACTGCTACTATTCCTGCATCACTTATTTTTTTAATCATTTCTAATCTTTTCATTATTTACACCTCTTAAATTATATTTTAAAGTAATAGCATACTTTAATGGTTCGAAGGCTTTCCTTATCCTTTATAATGTAAATACATGATTATAAATCTAATATTTTGTTACAAATCAATATAAGAAGGAAAAATTTATTTCCTTCTTATATTGATCTATGATTGAATCTTTCAACTAAATTATTTCATATCTTTAGTTACTACTGCATCCATATCTGTAAATTCTTGATTCTCCCCAACCATACCCCAAATGAAAGTATAGTTTTTGGTTCCTACGCCAGAATGTATAGACCAACTTGGTGAAATTACCGCTTGTTCATTTTTCATAACTATATGCCTTGTTTCATCAGGCGTTCCCATTAGATGAAAAACTATATTATCAGCATCCATATCGAAATATAAATATACTTCCATACGTCTATCATGAGTATGACAAGGCATTGTATTCCATACACTACCAGGCTGAAGTATTGTCATTCCCATAACCAATTGGCAACTTTTGCAAACTGCTGGATGTACATATTGATTTATCACTCTCTTATTACATTCTTCATCACTACCAGCTTTAACCTTTTTAGCTTGTTCTAAGCTTATTTTTACAGTTGGATAACTCATATGAGCAGTAGCACTATTCAAATAAAACTTAGCAGGTTTATTAGCATCTAGGCTTTCAAAAGTTATTTTTTTAATTCCCTGTCCAACATAAAGTCCATCCCTAGCCCCTAATTCGTATTTTTTACCATCTAAAGAAACGACTCCTGCTTCACCAATATTTATGACTCCAAGCTCCCTTCTTTGAAGAAAATATTCACAACCTAAAGCTTTACTTCCCTCTAAACTAAGTGCCTTATTTGTTGGTACTACTCCCGCTACAATTATTCTATCTATATGGCTATAAACCATCTTTATTTGACCAGGTACAAATAATTCTTCAATTAAAAAATGTCTTCTTAAATCTGTCGTATCATATTTTTTTACATCTTCATAGTGACTTGAATATCTAGTTTCCATTACAATTCCTCCTAATATTAATTTTATTTTCTTTACACGCTATATAATTCGTATAATTAATTAAATTATCTTACTAACCATCCACCATCTACAGCCAAAATATGGCCATTGACATAATCTGAAGCACGACTTGCTAAAAATACAACCGTTCCCATTACATCAAAAGGGTATCCCCATCTACCTGCTGGTATTCTGGCTAATATATCTGCACTTCTGCCCTCGTCTGCTCTAATCGGTGCCGTATTATTTGTTGCAATATACCCTGGCGCAATAGCATTTATTTGAATATTTTTATCTGCTAACTCGTTTGCAAAAGCTTTTGTTACACCTGCTACACCATGCTTACTTGCGGTATAAGCTGGAACAAACTTTCCACCTTGAAATGCAAGCATAGAAGCTATGTTTATAATTTTTCCCGATCCTTGCTTAACCATTATCTTTGCTACATCTTGACTTAAGTAATAAACCGCATTTAGGTTTATATCCATTACAGCCTTCCAATCCTCATCCTTAAACTCAAGAAGTGGTGCTCTCTTAATAGTACCAGCATTATTCACTAGGATATCAACTCTACCAAATTCCTTTACACAGGCTTCTACGGTTGCAGTTATTTCTTCTCTTTTTGATAAATCTGCCTGAAAAAAAGCAACCTTTCTTCCTAGTGCTTCTACGAGTGCTCTAGTTTCGTCCCAATTTGTATCATAAGTTGGAACAAAAATGTCTGCACCAGCCTTAGCTAGAGCAACTACATATCCTTGGCCAAGTCCTGTATTACCTCCAGTTACTACTGCTACTTTACCCTTTAGAGAAAAAAAATCCATTGAAAATTCATTCACTTCTGTATTCATTTCATTAACTCCTTCACGTACTTATTGTTTAATTTTATTGACATATAATTAGATTAATACTTTAATTACTATCTTTTTAACTGGCATTGGTTGTCCCACAGCTACACGAGGTACATGCCCATCTTTTGGGAAAAATATCATAAATATGTCATCCTTTAATGTAAGGTAATCTCCTTTGTAATTTTCTTCATAGAAAGTACAATCATAAGTCATTTTATATGGATCTGGATTTGGTGGTACCATTCCTTCTAAAGGTCTATATCCAATTTTTTCTTCCCCTGATACAAGATATTGAATATCTATATGATATTTATGACTTTCCCATTTTGGAGTTGGATTTGTATCATATTCTTGAACTAATGCAACTATTTTTTCTCCATCTATTTGATATTTTCCTACTTCAAGTTTTTCTAAATCAGTGGTTTTTAAAAATTCGAAAGCTTTCTTTAGACCTGGTGCCAATTCATAGTACTGTTGTACATTTATTAATCTATCAATAATCATTTATTTACCCCTTCAAATTTTATTTTTTTAAATTATTATCATCTCGGTTTGAATTTTTATTATACACTGTATATACTTCTTCGCCATCCACTTACATATTTTAGAAGTGGGATGTGAAATTAGATTAATACTTTAATTACAACTTTTTTGACAGGCATTGGTTGTCCAACAGATACGCGAGGTACATGACCATCTTTTGGGAAAAAGATCATAAATATGTCATCCTTTAATGTAAGATAATCTCCTTTGTAATTTTCTTCATAGAAAGTGCAATCATAAGTCATTTTGTATGGATCTGGATTTGGTGGTACCATTCCTTCTAAAGGTCTGTATCCAATTTTTTCTTCCCCTGATACAAGATATTGAATGTCTATATGATATTTATGACTTTCCCATTTTGGAGTTGGATTTGTATCGTATTCTTGAACTAATACAACTATTTTTTCTCCATCTATTTCATATTTTCCTACTTCAAGTTTTTCTAGATCAGTGGTTTTTAAAAATTCAAAAGCTTTCTTTAGACCTGGTGCCAATTCATAGTACTGTTGTACATTTATTAATCTATCAATAATCATTTATTTACCCCTTTTCATTTGGTCTTTTTTAAATATTTTTATAGAACTCCATTCTATCCTTTTACATGAATGTTCAAAATCAAAATAATATTCTGCCTCCTATATTTTATTTCATTATTAAGTTTGGTAAAAAAAGCGATATCGCGGGTATATACGTAACAAGTAATAAAACAATAAAATCGCATGCAACAAAAGGAACTGCAGAAGAAAATACCTCATTTATTGGCAATTTACTAATTTTACTTGCAGCATTGAGACACATTCCAAGTGGCGGAGTAACAAGCCCTATTGCTGATCCAACTATTAATATTGCACCAAATTGGAGATTACTTACGCCAAATTGAAACATAATAGGCATAAGAATTGGTGTTATAAGTATAATTATTGGTGTTACATCCAAAAATGTTCCAAGGAATAATATTAGAATATCTAAGAATAATAATATCCATCCCTTACTTAAATTTAGACCTAATAAGAAAGTTGCTAAAGAATCAGGAACCTGTTCCATAGCCATAATCCATCCAAATATCATTGAAAATCCTATTATTATCATAATTGTACTAGTACTTAATGCCGTTGTTTTTAAAATCTTTATTATTTTTTTAGGTTTTAATTCTTTAAATACAAAGATTCCAAGTACTAATGTATATACAACCGCTATTCCTGCTGATTCACTTGCAGTTGCTATACCGGCCGTAATACTTACAATTATAATAAGTGGCATTAAAAGAGCAAAAACACCCTCTATGATTGACTTTTTAGTATTTCCCATAACTTCTACTTTCTCGTCAAGCGCTGTTAGTTTATGCTTTTTTTTGTAATATTGAATCATTACTATTTGAAGTACACCTATACTTATTCCTGGTATTGCTCCTGCAAGAAAGAGTTTTCCTACCGATACCCCCGAGACCATAGAAAATGTAACCATAGGTATACTTGGTGGAATAATTATCCCCATAGTAGATGCCGCAGCAACCAACCCTGTTGCATATTTTACATTGTAGCCCTTTTCAACCATACTAGGTATAAGTACAGAACCTATTGCAGATGTATCAGCAACAGATGAACCTGACACACCAGCCATAATCATACTGGATACTACAGCAACTTCACCAAGACCACCCTTTATAGGCTTAACTGCTCTCAAACTAAAATCGATAATACGCTTAGTTATACCTCCTGAATTCATTAAATGACCAGCAAATATAAATAACGGTAGAGCTATCATAATATATGTATCCATTCCCGCCCAAATTCTCTGGGGAACCATAGCAAGTAAGGTATAATCTTTTACAACTAGATACAAGATACTTGATATACCTATTCCTGCATATATAGGTGTACCTATTAGTGTGAAAATAAGAAACGATACAAATAATATCAACATACTCATATTATTAAGTCACCTTCTTTCGATTTATTATATCTACTATTTCTAATACTTCATAAATAATTATAAATGTTGAACTTATTGGCATTATTGAGTAATAAATACCAAGAGGTATTCTTAGTCCAGCACTTAAACATCCACCTGTTGTTTGAATCCATCCTATTGAATATTTAATAATAATAGCTTGCATTACTATTATTATTACTATTACTAAAATCTCTGCTACCTTTTGAATTAAAAACGGAAATTTTTTAACTAGAAAATCCACAGATATGTGTTCCTTTTCTTTTATCGCCACAACACATCCAAGAAAACTAAATGTAATAAATATCATTGAAACTAATTCCTCCGACCAAATAAATGTAATAGAAAATAAGTATCTAAGAAATACAGATATTATAACTATAAAAGCCATAGAACCCATTAAAAAAACTATTAACCAAGATATTATATTATCAACTGCCTTAAAAAGCTTAGTATTCATGTGCTCCTCCTAATATTATGGTGTGGGGGTAAACCCCCACCATAGAATTTAATAAAAAGCGAATGTTATTTTATAGCATTTTGTATTTCATCTATATCCTTTTGTGTACATATTCCTTTATCAATGTAGATCTTATAAACAGCTTTTCCCTTGTCACTAAAAAGTTTTTTCTGTTCATCTGTCAATACTGTTACCTCACAGGTTTTTTTAATTGTTTCTAATGCCTTTTGATTTGCTTCCAATATCATTTTGTCATTCAGCTTCATACTCTCTATTGCACATTCTTTCAATATCTTCTGATATTCAGGAGTTAAGCCCTCATACCATTTTTGATTTACTACAAATACTTCTGGATGCCATTGATATTCAATAATACTAATATATTTTTGGACTTCATTAAACTTCATAGATTCTATATTTATTAAAGGATTTTCTTCACCGTCTGCAACCCCGGTTTTCAAGGCCATATAGGTGTCACCATAAGGAATAGAAACAGGATTAGCTCCGAAAGCCTCCATAGATTTAACTATTGTATCAATTGCAGGGGTCCTTATTTTAAGTCCTTTTATGTCTTCAGGCGTTAATATAGGACGTTTATTATTTGTAATACTCCTAAATCCTCCGCCATCTCCTGTTGTAAGTGTAACTAGTCCATTCTTTTTAGTAGCCTCTGCTATTTTATCTCCAATAGGTCCCATAGTTACTTTTTCAATATTATCTAATTTATCAAACAAAAATGGCAATGTATATATAAGTAATTCCGGTGCTAATTTTTCGAATCCACCTCCTCTTTCTCCCTGTATGGTTCCAAGTTTTGTCGCATCAATCATTGAAGTTTCATCACCAAGTTGTGCGGATGGAAAGATATCCACTTTTATCCCTTTATTGGTTTTCGCTTCCACCAATTCTTTAAATTTAAGAAGTGATTGATGACGTGGAGTATTAACTGGCATTGCATGTCCAATTTTCATTACAATCTGTTTCTGTGTTTTCGTGTCACTTGTAGAAGTTGCCTTTTGCCCACATCCTACGAGTGAGCCACAAATTATTGTTGATGTGGCAATTAAACAAATCAGTTTCTTAAGCATTAATATTCCCCCTAAGTAATTATTTGTAAATTAATTGCGTAACCTTGTAATCATTTGATTACAACGCTTGCAATCATGTATATGCAAGAATTTCTCCACCTTTTGTCGAATTCATATTCATCATAGCTAAATTAAACTAAGGTATATAATTCCATACAATCAAATTTAAAACAATCATTCCATACTAATATCCAGACAAATATTTGAGTAATCAAAAACTCTCCTCAAATAAAATATTCTTTGAATTCATTGTTAATCTTATCTCCAAGTCTATCAATATTTCCATGGAGATGACGATAGATAACCTCCTCTACCTTATCCTTATCAGAATGTTCAATAGCTTTGAACAATTCACAATGTTCTTCATATAATTTTTTAAAAGGTCCTGATGCAACAATATCAAGTCTCATAAATCTCGAGTAATAAACCTGGGATTCTTGTATTATTTTCCATAATCTTGTTTTCCCCGCAAAATCAAAGCAAATAGCATGAAATTCATAATCAGCTTGGTAATATTCACTTGAATCTATCACAGGTTTTTCAACTATCTCTTTCTGTCTTTCAAGGTTTATAGATAATTTATCAATTAGATCATTATTAATATTTTCGAAAATATCCACTATTACTCTGCTTTCAAGCACTGTACGCATATATATTATTTCCTTTATTAACTCCATATCAAGTAATGTCACGTAAGTTCCCTTTTGAGGAACAATTTCTATGAATTTCTCACTCCTTAGCCTTAAAAAAGCTGTCTTCACTGGAGTTCTTGACACATTATACTGTCTTGAAATTTCATTTTCACTAATAAGTTGACCAGGATAAAGTTGTAGATTAACAATATCCTCCTTTAGTGCAAAGTAAATCTCATCGCTATTCATACTCTGAAATTGTTGATTGCTCACATTAACACATCCTCATTAAATTTTAACTTGATTCTAACTTAACACATAAAGATTTTAAACAAATTTAAATCTATCTTTATATTGTACAATCAGCTTCTTGCATTCTTGCATACTTGTATGCAAGTTCATTAATGTTAGTTTACCACATCATATTTGCAATGTAAAGGGTTTTATGTATAGTGTTTTGATTTTTTTGAACATTATATATATATTTAAAGTAACAACTTAATAAGAATCCCTAATATAATTATTTTTAAGTACATAAAAGCAGTCAAGCTGCACAATAATCTGCAACCCAACTGCTCTTCTAGCCTTTTCATTAAATCCATCCTTATTATTTACCGAAAGTTTCTTTCCAATCTTTAGCAAACTTCTCTATTCCACTATCTGTTAATGGATGTCTTATCATTTGTTTAATTATTTTAAGAGGCACTGTAGCAATATGAGCACCTGCAACTGCTGCATCTGTTACATGCATTGGATTTCTTATACTAGCTGCAATTATTTCAGTATCTATTCCGTGTACCTTAAATATTGTGACGATAGTTCTTATTAAATCCATAGCATTAGCATTTATGTCATCAAGCCTTCCGATAAATGGACTTACATAAGTAGCGCCTGCTCTTGCAGCAAGTAATGCTTGTCCTGCTGAGAATATTAATGTTACATTAGTTTTTATACCTTCTTTTGAAAGTACTTTAACAGCCTTAAGACCGTCCTGCGTCATTGGAATTTTAACAATCATATTTTTGTGAATTTTAGCTATTTCTCTTCCTTCTTTTATCATACCTTTTGAATCTAACGAAATAACTTCTCCGCTTATAGGTCCATCTACAATAGATACTATTTCTTTTATAACCTCTTTAAAATCTCTGCCTTCTTTTGCAATTAGGGAAGGGTTAGTAGTTACCCCACAAATAACACCCATATCGTTAGCTTCACGAATATCTTCTACATTAGCTGTATCAATAAATAATTTCATTTCTACATCCTCCTAGGTTTTAATGCTAATACTTCATATACATTTTACTATCTATTATTTAAAAGGATTTTCTGATTTATAAAGCATTCCTTTTGGTTGATTAAAAGATAATTCGTTAACTCCTAAGTATTTAAATAAATTGTAAATTGCTTTTCCATAATGGCCAAATGCAACCGCACCATGATGTGGATATCTCTTTTCGATTAACACATTACGATAGAATCTTGCCATCTCAGGTATTGCAAAAACACCAATAGAACCAAATGAACGAGTTGCAACTGGTAGTACTTCACCTTCTGCTACATATGCTGTGAGTTCTGCTTCTGCATTGCTTTGTAAACGGAAGAACGTTATTTCACCAGGAATAATATCTCCTTCAAGTGTTCCGCGAGTTATGTTTGGTTCTACATTAGGTTCTAGTGCTCTTGCCATAATCTTTTGATTTTTCATAGTTCCACTTGTTAACTTGCAAGCTGCTGTGTTACCACAATGGAATCCCATAAATGTATCTTTTATTGTATAATCAAATTTGCCTTTAATTTCTGATTCATACATATCAGCTGGTACTGTATTATTAATATCTAGTAATGTAACAACATCTTGGCTTATGCAAGTTCCTATATATTCACTTAATGCCCCATAAATATCAACTTCACAGGATACAGGAATTCCCATAGCAGTTAAACGACTATTTACATAACAAGGTACAAATCCAAATTGTGTTTGGAATGATGGCCAACATTTATTTGCAAAAACAACATATTCTCTTGAGCCTTTATGTGCTTCCATCCAATCGAGCAATGTTATTTCATATTGTGCAAGCTTTGGCAGTATACCTGGCATTTTATTTCCTTTACCTAATTCACTTTCCATGCTAGCTATTACTTCTGGAATTCTTGAATCATTAGCATGAGCGTTGAAAGCTGCATATAAATCAAGTTCTGAATTTTCTTCTATTTCAACTCCTAAATTATATAATTGCTTAATTGGTGCATTACATGCTAAAAAATCTTGTGGACGAGGTCCGAAAGATATTATTTTTAACTTTTCAAGTCCAAGTAATGTAGTAGCAACTGGTACAAATTCTGAAATCATATCAGCAACTTCGCTAGCTGTTCCAACAGGATATTCAGGAATAAAAGCCTTTATATTACGTAATGCTAAATTGTAACTTGCATTTAACATTCCACAATAAGCATCCCCACGGCCATTCATTAAATTATCACCACTTTCCTCAGAAGCCGCAGCAAACATCACTGGTCCACCAAATTGTTTTGCGAGTAAGGTTTCTGAAGTTTCGGGACCAAAATTTCCAAGATATACTACTAATGCATTTACCCCAGCTTCTTTAACTTCTTTTAATGCTTTTAACATATGTGTTTCATTTTCCACAGTAGTTAAACATTCAAATATATCCACATTAGATTTTTTAAAATTTTCAACTACTGCCTTCCTACGACTTTCAGATAACTCCATTGGAAAACAATCCCTGCTTACTGCAACAATTCCTAATTTTAATTGTGGTAAATTTTTCATTTTTCATTCCTCCCATTGTTTTATTATGAATAGTCATTTTTATGCTTTGTGCTTTGAACTTTTTTATTTTATTGAAATATTTTCACCTATTAATCCAATAAATGTTCCTTGAGCTCCTAAATCCGTATCACTGTGGCCTATTAGCCATTTGTTTCTAGCAAATAGTAAAGCATCCTCACCGGATTTATTAATTCTATTTTCCAGTGGCAAATTAGTATCCCTAGGCAATACAACCACACATCTAAATCCACTTTCATTTGCATTACAAGGCGCATAATGAAGTGTAGTTGCATAAACCTCTATTATAGTACCAGCTGGAATTAAAAAAGCTTCTATATTCGTAGTATCATATGAATAATCCTCTTTAATATCTTGCTGACAACCTAAAAGTAAGATCAGATCAGATACTGCAACATTTATCTCAGATGAGCGATGATATTCAACTGCATTTAACAAATAATTATTACCGTTACAATATCCTATTTGGATTGGTAATCCACCAAATTCTCTTACTCCTAAATCTTCAGCAATTTTCAAATTTTCTAATTCTTTAATTGATGGTTCGTAGATTACATCCCTTGGCAGTGGAGTACTTTTCATTTTTTCAATTAGTTCGCTACAATTGTAATTTTTTAATACTTGTCCATATTTCCTGAACTCATTATCTATAACTCTTTTAATAATCATATTTATCTTTCCTTTCGTTTAAATATTAATAGTTTATTCATGAAATTGTTTACATTTTCAATGCCTCTGTTTTCATTATAACAGTTATACGGAACTTTTTAAAGTGATTTTATAAAGTTCTTTTCAAAAGTTTATATTAGAGTTATTTATATAACTCTAATATTTGACTAGCTAAAGTTTAATTTAGGCTATAAGTGTTTAGTCATACAACCACAAATAGAGCCAATATAAGTATTGGCTCTAACTAACTGGTATTTTTGGTAGTGATTTATTAAATTTTTTCTATTACAATTTGCTGGTCTTTGGCATCCACCCCGATAGTAGAGCCATCAACTATGTCTCCCCTAATAATTTTTTTAGCAATATTTGTTTCTAAGGCATTTTCAATGTATCTCTTTAATGGACGTGCACCATAGATTGGATCATAACCCTCTCTTGCCATAAGTTCTTTTGCATCCTCGGTTACTTTCATTGTTATATTTTTATCTTTAAGCCTATTTTTAATTTCTTCAAGAAATATATCTACTATACCTTTTATTTCTTTAGTATCTAGTGGTTTAAATAATATAACATCATCTAATCTATTTAAGAATTCTGGTTTAAATTTAGTCTTAAGTTCACTCATAACCCTATCTCGAATATTTTGCTGAATACTTCCACTTTCTTTGTTTTCAAGAAGATAGTCACTTCCAATATTTGAAGTCATAATTATTATGCAGTTTTTAAAATTCACAATCTTTCCTTGATTATCTGTTAGCCTTCCATCATCTAGTATCTGAAGAAATATATTAAACACATCTTCATGAGCTTTTTCTATTTCATCAAACAAAACAACACTGTAGGGTTTTCTCCTCACAGCTTCAGTAAGTTGACCTCCCTCTTCATATCCTACATAACCAGGTGGAGCTCCTATAAGTCTTGACACAGAATATTTTTCCATATATTCTGACATGTCTATTCTTATTATATTATCTTTACTATCAAATAGTGTTTTAGCTAGTGTTTTTGCAAGTTCAGTTTTTCCAACACCAGTAGGTCCAAGGAATATAAATGAACCAATAGGTCTTCTTGGATCCTTCATTCCTGCCCTTGCGCGAATAACGGCATTTGAAACTGCAGTAACTGCTTCTTTTTGTCCAATTACCCTTTCTGATAACACCTCTTCCAGTCTTAGGAGCTTTTTCCTTTCTCCTTCTACCAAATTTGTCACAGGTATTCCGGTCCATTTTGATACTATCTGTGAAATTTCTTTCTCTGTTACTTCTTCTTTAAGCATAGCAGTTTCATTATTTTCATGTATGCTTTCTTCTTTCTCTTTTATCTCAGCTTCCAGTTTTGGAATTACTCCATATTTAAGCTCTGCCACCTTAGTTAAATCGTATTCTCTTTCTGATTTTTCTATTTCCCCTCGCGCTACACCTAACTTTTCTTTTAATTTTCTAATTTCAACTATTTTAGATTTTTCTTTTTCATATTTTGCTGTCATTTCATTATCTTTATCTTTTAAATTGCTTAACTCTTTCTCTAGTACATCAAGTCTCTTCTTTGAAGCCTGGTCATTTTCTTTAGACAGTGCTTTTTTTTCAATTTCCAGTTGAAATATCTTACGTTTAGTCATGTCCATCTCAGTTGGCATACTATCTATTTCAGTTCTTATCATAGCACAAGCCTCATCTATAAGATCTATTGCCTTATCTGGAAGAAATCTTCCGGTTATATATCTATCCGACAATTTTGCTGCGGCTACTATAGCTGAATCATGAATTCTTATACCATGATATATTTCGAATTTTTCTTTAAGACCTCTAAGTATGGAAACAGAATCTTCCACAGTAGGCTCATCAATAGTTACTGGCTGAAATCTTCTCTCTAAGGCCTTATCTTTCTCTAAGTATTTTCTATATTCATCAAAAGTAGTTGCCCCAATACAATGAAGACTTCCTCTGGCAAGTAGTGGTTTTATCATGTTACCTGCATCCATAGATCCCTCTGATTTGCCTGCTCCCACTATATTATGAATTTCATCTATAAATAGAATTATTTTTCCTTCACTAGTTTCTACTTCCTTAAGCACTGCTTTAAGTCTTTCTTCAAATTCACCTTTAAATTTAGCTCCAGCAATAAGAGCTCCCATATCTAAAGAGAATACTATTTTATTTTTAAGGCCTTCTGGCACATCTCCCTTTACAATTCTTTGGGCAAGCCCTTCCACTATAGCAGTTTTACCTACTCCAGGTTCTCCTATAAGCACCGGATTATTTTTAGTTCTTCTAGAAAGTATTCTTATAACACGTCGAATTTCATCATCTCTTCCTATAACAGGATCTAGCTTATGTTTCTTAGCTTGCTCCACAAGATTTGAACCATATTTAACTAGTGCCTCATAAGTACCTTCTGGATCTGGATTTTCTACCCTTTGATTTCCCCTGACTTTCGAAAGTGCATTCAAAAATTCTTCTTTAGTTATATTAAATTTCTTCAAAATTTCTGCAATTTCTTTAGTATTAACATCCATAAGCCCAAGCATTACATGTTCTACACTTATAAAAGAATCTTTAAACTTTTTAGCTTCATCTTCTGCTTTTACAAATACTTCTTCAAATCTTCTAGTTGCATAAACAGACCCAGTATCTGCGCCACTTCCTGTAACTCTCGGCATACGTTCTAAGGCCTTGTTAATATCCTCATTAAGTTGCCTTATATTCACTCCCATTTTACTAAATATATTAGGAATGAGCCCATCCTCTTGAGCTATAAGTGCTGCAAATAAATGTATTGTATCTATTTGCTGATGATTATTTTTTACAGCTATTAATTGAGCCTCATTTAATGATTGTTGAACCTTTATTGTTAGTTTTTCTATGTCCATGTAAACAGCACTTCCTTTATTTTATTTTATTATTTCTTACTATTAATTTAAGATATGCAAAAAAACACCCATATAAATAAGTTAAAAAACCATTTACCGTTTTACCAGCATAAAAGTTTCATTTATGGGTGCTTAACATTAAGTTTTCTAACTACTATTATATCACTAAATCAGCTATATATTTGCATTTCAATTTAAAATAATTGGATATATTCGTTATTATTCGTTATTCTTTAATTAGTTATTTATACTTTATTATTGAATTCAGAAAATTATTTTAATTAATGAATAATGTGGAGAATAATCCTAAATGGTGGTATAATCAAAAGTGATAGATTTAAAAAAATTAGATATGGGGGTATAGCGCAGTTGGGAGCGCGTCTGCTTCGCATGTAGAAGGTCGGGGGTTCGACTCCCCCTATCTCCACCATTTTTATCTATTCTTGCGAAATTACTTATATTTAACAGTTTTTGCTTTATATTATTATTTAAGCACTGCTTGTGCTATTTTAACAAGTTGCTCTTTACTTAAAGCTTCCAAATATTTTTGACGTTCCACAAATGTACACTCTTCTAAAAGTTTTGTTTCTTTACTAGTCTTTATATAAATACCTGAAAGTGTCAAGTCCTCACTACTAGAATCCATATAATGTCTCCTCCAAATATTGTAATATTTTGTTGCGGTGTTCTCACTATAGCCTTTTTCTATTAGTTTCACAATACCATTTTTTCTGTTTTGCTTTTCACAGAATTCACAAATTTTATATATCTCCTGGAGCTTTATCATCTTTCTTTTCCTTCTTTCTTACCCCGCCAGGCAACATACAAAGTACAAGTTCCCTGTTTATTTTATCCATCGTTATATAATTTCTACACAAGCTCGCAGTTCCCTCTCAAAAGTAAAAAGGCCCAGAACATAAATCTGAAACCTTATTTTTTCCAATAAAGAATCCAAAAGAGTTTGACCTCTTAATGTTATTATTGTTTAATTATAAGTATCTATAGTTTACATTATAGCATATTTTCTACTTAAATATAAGAGGATACGGTTTAACATAGTACAAATTATATAAAGTTGCTCCATATTATGGTAATTCCTAGTCTTTACCAACGTTAACCCATTTTTTATTTAAAGAATATTCATGTAACTCCTGGCATGTTAATTTAATAGCTGAATTACTACTTCCACAGGCAGGGTAAACAGTTTCAAATCTTTTAAGAGATTCATCTAAAAATACGGGTATATTATTTTCAAGTCCAAAGGGACAAACCCCTCCTACTGCATGTCCAGTGAATTGTAAAGTCTCGTCGGCTGTTAACATCTTTGCCTTAAACCCAAATTCATCCTTAAATTTTCTATTATCTGTTTTTACATCTCCTGCTGTAACTATTAACATAGCACTTTCTCCATTCTTAAAACAAATGGTCTTAGCAATTCTTGCAGGCTCAACACCTAAGGTCTGCGCTGCTAGTTCAACAGTAGCACTAGATGTTTCAAATTCTAGAATATCTTTATCTACACCCCATTTTTTTAAATACTCATATACTTTATCTATAGCCATTATTTATCCCCCTTTCACTTAAATGCTTGATTTTAAATTAAACCTATATTAACCTTAAAATCATATGTTTAATTTATTATAGACTATATTCATTAATATTAGTTGGCAATTCACAATAATTTGATAATATTACCTGCTATTTATAAATCTCCTCGCATATCCTCTACATATATTTTGCATTGCTCACTCCAAGTCTCATTAGGAAGTAAAGTTTTAAATCCCGTAATGCTATTTTCTAAATTTATATTTGCAGCATTTATTGCACAAGTTTGAGGTTCTACGCATACGTAATTTTTATCGCCCTTATCATTCCATATTACCATATGCTTATAATCATTACCCATTTCATAATTTAATCTTAGTTTTTTATAAGTGTCCTCAATTATTGCTCCGTGAAATGATTCCCCATTTATATCCATATCTTTTATTGTATAATGAGATTCTAGGCTACAGGCTAATGGATTTATACCTTTATTTACATATTGTTTTTCATAAGTAGTTAAGTCTAAAATTTTTCCTGTGGGTAAGTTTCGCCCGTCCTGTTCCCATCTCTTATCTATTGATGCTATTAATCTATAATCTTCCTCCACACTTTCTGGATGAAAAGGTATATTAAATGCTGTGTGAAATCCTATTCCCATTGGCATTTTTTCACTACTTAAATTAATGATACTTGCTTTCTGCCTTAACCCATTACTCGAAAGATTATAAACCAATTTAAACTGAAAGGCATGCGGGAAATACTTATAAAATTCATGTTTTTTATCAAAATCAAAAACAGCCTCTATTTCAACAGTTTCTGCCTCAATAATTTCACTTCTAGATATCTTCCATTTTTCATTTTTAATGAACCCATGTATATAATTGTTAAGTCTAGGCTCATTTATTGGAAATTTATATACCCTGTCCTCCATTTTAAAAATACCATCTTTTATTCTATTTGGTGGAAACAATACTGGCAAACCATATACTTGCGGTGCAGTCTTAAAAACTTCAAGGTCTATTTCATCCTCAGGAGTTCTAAGCAAGCTTAAACCTCTTATAGTATCCCTTAATTCTATAATATTGGCTCCTACATCTGTTATCATCAAAGCTTCATATCCACCTGCTGAAAAACGTATAGATTTATACCCTTTCCATGATTCTTCTTGTATTGTTGCAGCAATTTTATTTCTGACATTTGTCATATTTGTTATCTCCAATTTTATTTATTTTAACAACATTTCAGAAGAAAAGTCTCCCGCTTATATGATTTTTTAATATAGTATATCACTAAATTTACCTTTTTTCATTTTTTATACCAAATTATACGAATTAGATAATTATACCTTTAAACAAATACTCTACAATAAAAAGCTAACATTCCTAAACTTCAATAGGATTGTTAGCTTTATATATATGTTCTTAATGTTTAATTTTAAAAGCAAATAATGCTCCACAGCATCCACCTATAATATGTGCAAGTTGAGAGATATTATCTTGTGCAAAAGCACCTCCAAAAATTTCTCTACCAACAAATACAAAAAACACGATTATTAAAGTCAGTGGGATTTTTCCCTTCTCAGCATTTGTAAAGGAGCTTAGAATGATAAACATATACACAATGCCACTTGCGCCCAAAAGAGCAGTTGACGAAAAAATTATGTGTATTATGCCTGTAACAAAAGCTGTTATTAATATTAATTGCACTAAAACTTTTGAACCATATTTTTCTTCTAGCATGGGTCCAATTATTAGAATAATTATAAAGTTCCCTGAAAAATGAGCCCAGTTAGCATGACCTAATATGTAGGAAAAAAGCCTCACATATTGCATAGGGTCCAAAATTGATGTTCTATAATTCGAAAAAATAAATCGGGTCAAAACACCATTTGTTAAGTAACATAGCAAATAACTGATAAGAGCTAAAAAAGTAAAAGTTAATATCACTGGTGAATTATATTGTATCTTCTTTAATTTATTAATCATTTATATAATCTGAAATATTTAGATCATATTCTTTTGCAAATTTAAGAAGGTCTGTCTCACTTGTACTTTCTGATGGAGCAACTGGTGACTTAACTCCCAATTCACTGACCTTAACCAACAAATCCTTTTTTAATTTCTTATAATCTATTTTGTTCACCTTCCTTCCTATTTATTTTTCTCATAGTTTTATTTTCTTTATTATTAATAATATTCAATTACCTTAGATATTATATTCTATAACAGTTTCATATTTCCTCTATTTTTCGACAAATTTTTTATTTGAGAATCTTTTTAGCCTCTTCTGCACATATGCACTATTGCAAGAATAGGGTATTTTCATACCTATTTAATCTAATTTTATTATATCACCAAATACATCTTTCTAACAATACTCTATTTTTCATTATATCTCACTATATTGTTATATATATTTTCTGAGCCATTCCTTTGTCTTTAAATCAACAAAGGCTGCATCTACACTATTAAGATAGATTTGTTTATATTCCTCAAAAGTAATGTTAAATTCCCTTAATAATATTTCGCATTCTTTAGTCATATTTGTGTTTGATACAGTTCTATTATCAGTATTAAGTGTCACCTTTATGCCATCATTATAAAAACTATAAATTGGGTGTTTTTTAAAAGTATCAATTGCTTTAGTTTGAATGTTACTTGTTGGACACAATTCAAGGGTAATTTCTTTATTTTTTACAATGCTATATGCTTCAGGGCAGTCCTTAATAAATACTCCATGTCCAATTCTTTCTGCCCCTAAAAGCTCCACTGCATCCAGCACATTTTTACCTATTCCTGTTTCACCTGCATGAATAGTCACTTTATACCCATATCCCCTAGCTAGTGTTATAGGTTCTATGAATTTTTCACAAAACCCTTCTCCTTCAGAACCACATAAATCTATTGCAACTACACCTTTAAACAAGTATTTCACGCCAGCCTCCACAACCTCAATGGCTTTATCTGCAGACATAAATCTCATACATGAAAGTATTACGTTACCTTTTATATCATATTTCTCTTCTGCATCTCTAATTCCAGCTATTACACTCTCTATTACTTCGTAAATACTTAACCCCTTTTTCACATGAAGTAGCGGTGCAAATCTAACTTCAATATATTTTACATTTTCTTTGGCACAATCTTCAAGAAGTTCAAAGGTAATTCTTCTTAAACTTTCTTTTGATTGCATTATTAAAATAGGAATTTCAAATCTTTTTAGATACTCATCAAGAGACTTACATTCTGCTGGAGCAGTCACTTCTCTTTTGATATTTTCAATGTCATAGTATGGAATACTTATACCCTCATCTTTTGCTATATCAATTATTGTCCCAGGTCTTACACTTCCATCCAAATGGCAATGCAATTCAATTTTTGGTAAATCTTCAAGTTTCATATTGTCCCCCTCTTATAATAATTTAATCACTACAAATATTATTATTTACCTTCAATGATAATTTTAAATACAAAAAATCCTGACCACAAAGAAGATACACATAGGTGTATTTTCTTCGTAATCAGGAATTATAGGTTCCTGGTAGAAACCCCCAAGCCTTATTATTGGGGTTATACGAATTTAAATTATTATTATTCATAAGTGATAATTAATAAAATTTGTATTATTTTATTTTATCATAAGTACAAAAATAATCAAGTTGTAAATTTTCGTTGAAACTTAATACCTTAGAACAACTAATGCAGTTATAGCAACAAAATATATAGCTAATGGTACATATTTCACTTTATCTGTATGAGTATTTTTTTCATCTCTTAAAATATACTTATCTCCCAGATCGTATTCTGTGCCCATAGTATTTTTTTCTTCTTCAATATACTCTAAATCTTCTTTTTCCTCTTTATATTCTTTCAATTTTCTAAGATATATAAATAATATGGCTCCTCCGATTAGAAAAGCTATTGAGGCTCTAAGTAAAACAACCGACATACTAACATTCATTGTCTCAGCTGTGGCAGCTGCTTTTGCTGGATCAATTACCCCATTGTCTATTCCAGTATCCATAAGTTTCATGTAATTCAATGCCACTTTACTTAAAATAAACGATATTGCATTATTTGTTGCATGAAGTGTCATACTTCCTAATAATGAACCTGTATATTCCCTTACCTTCAATAATATAAGCCCTAAAAATAATACATACATAATTTGCATTATATTGCCATGAAAAGTTGCAAATATAACTATTATTATAAAATATTTTATTTTTTTATTTATACCTTCGTAAGCATCCAGGAAAATCCCTCTAAAAAACACTTCTTCAAAAAATGCTGGCACAAAAATTACCACAAATAGTCCTAATACTGTTGAACTATTGTTTAGCAAGCTAGATATTGCCATACTATCTTTTATTGCAACAGGAAATAATTTCATACTTAATGAATTAATACCTATTGCAAAAATATAAGTACCAATTGCTAACATCATAATTAACATAACTTGTTTTACAGAAATTTTCTTTATTACCATTACCTTAGCAAACCTTCTTTTAGTAATTCTGCAATATAATAGTGCAATACCTCCCAGCACTATTATACTGGCCCCTCCAGAAAGCAAAAGTGAAACATTTCCGCTGATAGGTGTTTTTAATCTAAGTATCTTAATTGCTAAATAAGGCATTGAAACAAATAATAGTAATGCCAGCACTAGTAAACTATTAGCCAATAATATCTTTTTATTTTTCATTAATTTTCTCCTTAATATATAAAATTATCTTCGAAGTAACACATGTTCTACAGATACAAATTTAACTGCAATAAATGCTAGTACTAGTATATATACTTTTTTCTTTTTCATTTAGTATCTGGAGATATATTAAGTATTGTAAACAATCCATCAAATAGCTTACGTGCTGCCGGTACTGCTGTCTGGGCGGCATAATATTTATCTGAGTTTGGTTCTTCTACAGTAACTATCAATGTTATTTTTGGGTTACTGGCAGGAGCCATACCTGCAAAAGATGCTATATACTTACCTGGTTCGTAACCCCCTGTAACATTATTAACCGCAATTGCAGTCCCTGTCTTTCCAGCTATGTGGTAACCCTTTATATAGGTATCCACCCCAGTTCCTTGCTTAACAACACTTTCTAAACAAGTTCTTAGTTGCGCTGCATTTTCACTATCAATTACATTTCTCTTATCAAGATTTCCATACTGTTTGTCCACAATTTTTTTACCACTTACCATATGGGAAATGTCTTTCATAACATGTGGTCTTATCCACGTTCCCCCGTTAGCTATTGCATTGAAGGCAGCAATATACTGTACTTGACTAACTGCAATCCCTTGTCCATAAGCCATTGTTGCAAAATCAACAGATTTAATACTACTAAAATCTTTTACTAATCCAGTGCTCTCACCAGGCAAATCTATACCTGTTTTCTGTCCAAATCCAGCCTCTTTTATAAAATCAAAAAATTTTTCCTTTCCAATCTTTTGTCCCAACTTAACAAATGCAACATTATCTGAATTTTTAATAATATCTGAAAAAGTCTCAACTCCATAATCCTCTTTATTATCATTATACAAAGTTGTATTTCCAACCCTAATGCTCCCATTACTTTGAAAACTATACTGATCTGTTACTAAATTATTTTTAAGTGCAGCAGCAGCTGTTATAACCTTAAAAATGGATCCTGGCTCAAACATGTTGCTTACAGCCCTATTCTTCCATGTTTCCTGTGTTTCGCTATCTGTTTTCCCCATTGCATAAGGATTATTGGGATTATATCCTGGCGAGTTTGCCATAGCTAAAATTTCACCATTTCGAGGATCCATAATTGTTATACTTACAGACTTTGCACCATTTTGAGCTAAAGTTTCTTTAGCTACTGTTTCAGCTAATTCTTGAATTCGTTCGTCTATAGTTAACGTTAAATTCTTTCCATCTACAGGTTTAACTGTTATTGCTTCCGTATAAGGCAACTCATTATTATTCCTATCCACTTGTGCCACCTTAACCCCAGGAACACCAGCTAAATCATTATTATAACTTTGTTCTACCCCGCTTATTCCATTCCTCTCTAAATTGATATGTCCAATAACCTGAGATAAAAAGTTATCATTGGGATAGACCCTGTCCATATCATTTGAAATTATTATTCCATTATACTTCAAGGCTTTAATATCATCTACTGCTGCTTTTCCAACTTTCCTTTTCAAAAATACAAATTGAAATAGATTACCTTTACTATCTTTGCTATTTAATTTTTTTTGAACTTCACTGGTTTTAATATTCAATTTCTCTGATAACTCAGCAACTACTTGCTTCTGCGGTATTTTTTTATTTGTTAAATATACATTCAATACATTCAAATCAACATCAACCCTATAAACATCAGTACTTAATGCTAATTCTGAACCATTTCTACTCAGAATCGTACCCCTCTTTGGAGCCATTTTTATAGTTTTAGTCCACTGATTTAATGCCAGTTGTTTATATCCAGACCCATCAACTATCATTACATAACCCAATCTACTAATAATAGCAATAAATACTATAGAAAATAATACACCTAAAATAAAAATTCTTTTACTTTTCACTTTTTTTCTTTTCAGTTTAATCACCAACCCGTCTTATACTATTTATTCTAGCATTCGTTTATTTTAACATTGTGCCACCCACGTGGCAAGTGGCATGTTGTATGACAAAAGTTAATTTATAAGAACATCATACTATAAATGCCGATACATTTCCACTTATTATATTATCTTATAAAAAATTACATAAAAAATACATCTCAACCTACAGTGTGATTTATTTTCCTTCACTATAAATTGAGATGATTTTTTTATCTTTTTACAGATATTTTTTTATTTTCACATTCAAGTATAACTTCTTTTCCAAGTTGTGTTGTTTTTAAAGTTACAGTATGGCCCCATAATTCATATATATACTTCAATGTTGCTTCTGCATAAATAGTATTTAGTTCTCTTCCATCAAAAACATGCTCTAAGTTTAGTGTTTTGTCCTTTTGGGACATTTCGACTACCCGAATAAGTGGTACAGTTCCTACACCGCAAGAACTAGCTAAAGTGTTTCTAATGTTTTTAAAACCACTATCATCAGCCACTTCACTAATTACATAATTTCCATCCTTTGCAGCATATTCAAATAAATTAAGTTCTGCGCACAGTTCTTCAGTTAGATACTTTCTTAAAAATGATTCATCCCGTTCAATGGCCCTAACCTCAAATATTTTATCCTTTCCATATCTCTTCAAAATATCTTCAAATATCTTAAATCCTATAAAATATGGGTTTATAGAACCATATCCAGGAGCTATAACATCATTATGCCTTTTAATAAATTCTAAATAAAGTTCATCTGGCAGCTTAAGCTCCTTTAATATATTGTAATGCCAAAAACTAGCCCAACCTTCATTCATTATTTTCGTTTCAATCTGAGGCAGAAAATAAGCAGTTTCTTTCCTTACAAATTCTAATAAACTTTTTTCCCATTCCTCTATATCTCCATATTTTATTATAAAATATAGAATATCATCCTCAGGCTGCAAAGGTATTTTGTTTAAATCCGGAAATGCTAGTTTCACATAAGCATCCAAGTTACTATGAACCTCATTACTGTTTTTATAATCATCTAAAAGTCTTTGTTTTAGATCCTCCGCTTGTATTCTCTTTTCCCCAATGACCCTAGATGTCTGAAGCTTTATGGCATGAGCTGCATCGAGTATTCTCTCTACCTTCTCATAACCTATACTAGGATCGTTAATATAACTTCTTACCATATCTGCATGAAATTTAAACATTTCTACTGTAGATGATGCTCTAGTTCCTTCCACAAAAAGTCTGTTATTTTTAAAGAAATCATTATGACCATAAACATGCGCTATAGTAAGTATTTGCAGTAAAAGTGTGTTTTCCTTCATTAAATATGCAATACACGGATCTGAATTTATAACCATCTCATAAGGAAGTCCAGTTAAATTATATTTATACACAGTGCTATTTTTTTCATAAGACTTTCCAAAGCTCCAGTGAGGATACCTAGACGGCATTCCAATATAAGCTTCATAACCTAGCATATCCTTATACCCTATCATTTCAAATTCTTGAGGATAGAAATCAAGTCCTATTTTTTTTACTACTTTCTCGATTTTTTCATTCCAATCTTCTAAGTCTTTTAAGGAATAATCCAAATCCATGTCACCTCTCTCCATCTTTTTTTAGCATGTATTTAAGACCTTTCCATAAATCTTGTTTTTCCTTTATATCTACTGAGATAAAATTTTTATTAGTTACTCCCTTTTCGAATACATTTTTCATGGAAGAAGAAGAAGAATAGTAGCTATTCAAAAGCTCAGCATAACCAAACAAATTACTTACCTTGCAAATATTTTTTGCAGCTTCTATGGCTTTTTCATTGTCTTCTTTCCAATTATCTCCATCACTAACGTAAAAAACATATACATTCCAATATTCAGGATTATATCTTTTTTCAATTATTTCTAGAGCTTTATTCAGTCCGCTAGAAATATATGTCCCTCCTGATTCAACTTTATGGAAAAAATCAATTTCGTTTACCTCTTTGGCAACTGTTGTATGTGCAACAAAACCAACCTCTACATTTGAATACTTTGATTTAAGAAATTGAGATAGCACAAAGAAGAATGAACGGGCCAAATATTTTTTTGTGCTATCCATTGACCCTGATACATCCATTACACATAAAATTACCGCATTTGATTCTCTTTTTAGTACTTGCTTTACTCTATGATATCTTAAGTCCTCATTTTTAAAGGGTAATCTTTGAATTTCTTTCCCTGGTTCTTCTGCTTCCATCAAAGCTTTTCTTTTTGACTGTTGTCTTTTAATTTTCTCAGCTACCGTTCTTTTTTTAGCAAGACGTGGGTTAATACCATGTTTTTGATATCCTGCTCTTTTAATACCATTTTCAGTTAAAACCTCTGAAAATTTTTTCTTATCCATATCAGGAAGCTCTAAATCTTCCAGCAGGTAATTGAGTGCATCTTCGAGTGTTATCTCGGTTTCATAAATATCTTCTCCTTCTTCATCACCTGCACCACCTGTACCTTCCCCTTTTGCCTTTTCTTTTCCTATTACTTGACCTACTTTTTCTGTCCCATCACCGCTTCCCACACCACTTTTATTTTTACCAAAAATAAATTCATATTCCTTAAGACCTCTTATTGGTATCTTGATTTTTTTATCAACACTTTGGCCTATAATGCTTTCTTCTGACAATATATCCCCTAAGTTTTCCTTAATAGATTTTTCAACAAGCTGACGATGTCGTCTCCTATCCTCCACTGCTCTATCATGATCTATGGGGGTTACGTTATAATCTCTAAAAATCGCCATAGGATTAGTCCTTCCATAAATTATTAGCCGCATATTTAAGTACTACGTCACAACAGTGATCACAATAGCCATTTTTCTTCATTTGTTCCACCATTACGCTATATTTTTCATCTTGCTCCTTATCGCGAACTCTAGATCTAGTTATAATTCTTGAAAGTTCTTTAACGGAACTTGTTAGTTTCTTTTCAATGGCTTCCTTTAAAGGCTCATAAGACTCATATCTGATTTTTCCACCATTTCTAACCACATAAAACATATAAGATGTAACATCACTTCTGAACCCCTTTGAAGAACTCTCAGATATCCCAATTTGCTCTTCTATTGAGCGCATAAATGATTCATCTGCGATCAGCTCCTCACCAGTAGCTTTATCCTTTAATTTTGCCTTGTTTACATAGGCTTCTGCATTATCAATATAGTTATTAAATAAACTTTCCGCTTGCTCTTTATAGCTGTGTATAAAAGCCTTAGTTACTTCCTTCTCCAAAATTTTGTTGTATTCTTTTCTTATACTATCCTGAACAAAACCCATATATTTCTTCTTCTCATCATCAGCAACGTCCATTTCTCTAACAGATTTAATTATGCTTTCCATAATGCTAAGTGGATTAATACAATCAAATTCTGAATTTGAAATAGCATTATCTATAGCTTTTACTATAAATCTTGTGGAAATTCCATGCATTCCTTCATCAAGACCTGCTTCTTCCCTGAGTTCACTAATATCCATTTTCTTGGTAGTTCCTTTTTCTACTATTTCTTCACCATTATAAATCTTAAGCTTTGTTATAGGATCTACTTTATTTGAAGGTTTAAATCTTGAAAGCAATGCAAACATTGATGCAGTTTCAATAGTATGAGGTGCTATATGAGGCTTAAAGTTACTCTTTTTAAGTATCTTCTCGTAAATCTTAATTTCTTCATTTAGCTCAAGGCAATAGGGAACTTCCACCTTAACAATTCTATCTAAAATAGCTTCATTTGTATGATCCGACTTAAATCTATTCCACTCCGCTTCATTAGAGTGGGCAATAATTATACCATCAAAGTAAATCATAGAACCCTTTCCAGGAGATGGTATTGATTTCTCTTGAGTTGCGGTTATTATGGTATGAAGATATTCAACATCGTTTTTAAATACTTCTATAAATTCTACGAGACCTCGATTTCCAACATTAAATGCTCCATTAAGAGAAAATACTCTTGGGTCATCCTCTGAGTACATATCCATCTTAGATATATCAACGGAACCTGTTAAAATTGAGGTATCTTGATTATTTGGGTCTACTGGTGGCACAACCCCTATACCCTTTCTTGATCTTATTGAAAATGAAGTGGTTGTAACAGGGAAGTTTTCATATTCTCCATTAAATTCATGAAGTAACCTATATTTACACTCAGGACAAAGATCTCCTTCAATTTCTACACCTAATATTTTTTCGAATTCTTTTCTGAGATGTTTAGGTACTAAATGCAATGGTTCTTCATTCATAGGGCATCCTTTTAAAACATATACTGGTTCTGTATTTTCAAAAGCTTTTTTTAGTGCTTCCACTAGTGATGACTTCCCAGCTCCTACAGGACCTGCTAAATACAATACTTGCCTAGATTCTTCTCCCTTCATAGATGCAGAATAAAAATAACTTACAAGTTTCATGAGTACTTTATCAATTCCAAAAAAGTCTTCTTTGAAAAATCCATACCTCTTTATAACATCATTCCCATATATTTTTCTTATTCTTTGATTTTCTTCAGGCTTTAAAATTTCAAAACCATCTTTTATTATTGTGTCATACATCCTCTTATGAGACAGTTTAGCCTTATCTGGATCTGTTTTAATTATATCTAAATACTCCAAAAAGCTTCCTTCAAATTTGTTTTTGATTTTAGCTTCTCTATCATTCTTTATCATTTTCTTAAATTCCATTTACTACCTCCTAAGATAAAATTATTTATTATTAACTATATGCAGTGACAAACCTACAACATGATAAATATTAAAAATAAAAATAAAAGATACCACCCAAATTGGATGACACCTTCTATTTAATATTACAATTTTCAAAGTCAATAGTGGAAACCACATTATCTGATTTCTTGTTACTATATTCATATATCAGAAAACTCTATATTAATCTCTTCAAGATTGTTATTGGCATTTAAATTATTATTAACATATACCGCCTCACTATCAGGCAATTGTTTCATAGGAATTTCAAATGTAAAATTACTTCCTACACCTATCTCACTTTCTAAAAATATTTTACCACCATGCATCTCTACTAAAGCCTTAACTAGTGATAACCCTATACCACTGCCTTCTCTGTGTCTAGTCAAAGACCTGTCAACCCTGATAAATCTTTCAAAAATAGATTGTTGCTTTTCTTTTGGTATTCCAATACCAGTATCCACAACAGACACAACAAAGTTATGTTTTCTTTCAGATATAATCACTTTAATATTTCCTCCAAGGTTTGTGAATTTTATTGCATTCGAAATAAGATTTAACATTATTCTTTCTATTTTATCTTTATCACAAGCTATTATTTTTTCTTCCATCTCTGTATCAAATAAAAGTGATATACCATTATTCTCAACATATTCAGCCACAGACAAAGTTATTTCCTCTATAATACTAACTATATTCCAATTATTCAAATGAATTTCAAAATATCCTGCATCTATTTTTGTTACATCTATTAGATTATTAATTAATTTTACTAATCTATAACAATTCTGCTTCATAGATTTTAAATATACCTTGCCTTTTTTATCATTTTCTTTAAATAATTCGTTAAATTTTAGCTCCATAAGCTGAAGAGTCCCTAAAATAACATTGATGGGAGTTCTTAATTCATGAGATATATTTGCAAAGAAATCAGTTCTAAACTGATCATATTCAATTGCTTGATTTAAAAGTCTTGTTTTTTCCTGATTTTGTTTTATAATTTCTTCAGCTGCCCTTAGGTTTCTTTCCATATTTTTTCTTTTGTTAATGTTTCGTGCTATTACTAAAATTGCAGATTTATTTTTATACTGAAAGGCAGAGGTACCAATTTCCACATCTATAACTGTGCCCCCACTAGAAATAAACTTTTCTTCAATAATTGGTGCACTCATTCCACCTTCATATATTGTATTAATTCTACCACTAGCAATATCAATATAATCTGGATGAATAAAATCCATAACATTTTTTCCAATTATATCTTTGGACTCTTTAATATTGAACAATTTTTCAGTTGCAGGATTTGCTAAAACTATTTTCCCAGCACAATGAACAAATATGGGATCAGAAGACAATTCAAATATTCTTTTAAATACTTCTTCACTTTCATTTTTCTTATTAACTTTATCAACATCCCGTTCCTTTGTTTCTTTAACTCTAATATGTTCAATCATGGTAATCCCCCTTTAAACATGTACTAAAATATATGCTAATTTATAACTAACATTAAATATTAACATAATATTCTTAAAATACTATATTCTACAAATTGTGTTATAACCCTTTTTTTTGTATATTATTTATCCTATACTGTTCTATGAGGATTGTGCTGCACAAAACTACCTGCTTTATGCTAAATATTATTACTGTCTCTTATTTTACTAATTTCCATACAAATATAATAACCCAGTATCAAGTTTATCTTTATACTGGGTTAAATCATCACCTTAAATTCACAACTGCTTATACAACTCCCATAGTAGCAAATATAATAGACACTACTGTAGCTATAAGTGGAATTACAACTGTACACATTCCTATATCTATATAAGATTGTTTATGAGTCATACCTGTTATTCCTAATAAAGTTATTACTGCACCATTATGTGGAAGTGAATCAAGTCCGCCACAGGCCATGGCTGCTATTCTATGGAATACTTGCGGATTAATTCCCAGTGCTTGGGCTTTTGCCATATATATTTCACCCAATGATCCAAGTGCGATACTCAAACCGCCGGAGGCTGACCCTGTTATACCTGCCAGTATACTAGTAGATGCTGCTAATGAAATAAGTGGTGTTCCTGGTATTGCAAGTATTCCTGCTTGGATTATAGAGAATGCTGCTAGAGTTTTAATAACATTTCCATAACCAACTTCCGATGCTGTATTTGCAATTGCAAGTAATGATCCTATCGCGCCTTTGTTAACTGTGGTGGTAATATTTTCAAAGTCTTTCCAAAATATAATAACACTAGCCACTATAGCAATGACTAAGGAAGAAATTAAACTCCATATACCTTGTACTTTGGGTAGTGTAGTTCCAAAATCTTTTAAGAATGAACCATCCATTGTAGCAAACACAAATTTGCCTAAAAGATAATTACCGACTAATACTATAACTATTGGAGTTATTGCTAAGTAAAACTTAGGTAATTTAGATAAATCAAATTCCTTAATTACTTCGTCTGGATGACTCCCATATCCTTCACCTGCAGCTAAAGCTTGCTTTGCTCTTCTTTCAAGCCATAACATACCAAGAACAAACATTACCGATCCTCCAATAATACCTATTACTGGTGCAGCATATGCAGTTGTTCCAAAGAAAGGCATTGGAATAGCATTTTGTATTTGTGGTGTTCCTGGAAGTGCAGTCATAGTAAATGTAAAAGCACCTAGTGCTATAGAACCAGGTATAAGTCTTTTAGGAATATCGGCCTCTCTAAATAATGCCGCTGCAATAGGATATACAGCAAAGGCAACAACAAATAATGAAACTCCACCATAGGTAAGTATTGCACAAGATAAAACTACTGATAATATTGCTTTACCTTTTCCTAGTTTTTTACTAATGCCATGAGCTATAGCTTTAGCCGCGCCTGAATCATCCATTACCTTACCAAATATTGCACCAAGTATGAATATAGGGAAATATTGCTTAGCATATGCTGCAAAATTCACCATAAAAACTTCAGTATAAGTAGCTAAAAGATGTGTTTGTCCACCCTGGAATAAAAGAGCTAGTAGTGCTAAAACCGGTGCTAAAATAAGAACAGAAATTCCTCTATAGGCTAAATACATTAAAAGTGCTAAAGAAATAATAATACCTATAACCCCTAACATAATATTTCCTCCCCTTTATTTGATTTATTTTATATTAATTTATAAAATACAATAACTAGAAAAACTAAGATATAAATTTCAATTCCATCTTTTTCTCTCCAAAAATTCTTTCATCCATAAAAGTTAAGCTTTCTGAGATTATAGGTTTGAAACCCATATGTGCTAAAACATCTTTTTCAAGATCAATTCCTGGTGCAATTTCAATAAGCATTATGCCTTTATCACTGAGCTTAAAAACAGCTCTTTCAGTAATATATAAAACTGGTTGAGCTACATCTATAGCATATTCTCCACTAAAGGTGATTTGCTCAACAGTTTTAATAAATTTATTAGATTTACCTTCCTGTAAAATATTTAGTCTTCCATTCTTAATCTCAACTTCTAAGCCCCCTGCTGTAAACGTGCCACAGAAAACAACTTTCTTAGAATTTTGAGTTATATTTATAAAACCACCACAGCCTGCAATTTTAGGTCCAAATTTACTCACATTTATATTTCCATTTTCATCACATTGAGCAAGTCCTAAAAATGCAACATCAAGACCTCCTCCGTCATAAAAATCGAATTGATTGCTTTGATCTATTATGCTTTCAGGATTTATTGAAGCCCCAAAACTTAACCCACCCGCAGGAATTCCACCTATAGGACCTGATTCCAAAGTAAGTTTTATTTCATGTCCAAGACCTTCTTCATTTGCTACCATTGATATTCCCTCAGGCATTCCTATTCCAAGGTTAGTAATGGCATTGGCAGTAAGTTCCATAGCTGCTCTTCTAGATATTATCTTTCTTTCGTCTAGTTTTGAACTTTCCATATTATTCACTGTCATTTTTATTTCTCCATTATAAGATGGGTTATACTGTTCAATAAAAGTTTGCATATGATTTTCAGGTTTTCCTATTACAATAGCATCCACAAGTATTCCTGGTATCTTAACCTTTCTTGGATCAAGGGACCCATTTGCTACAATTTTTTCGACTTGAAGTATTACAATTCCTCCAGAGTTTTTAGCTGCCTGTGCCATAGACAGACCATCCAAGGTTACTGCTTCTTTTTCCATAGTTGCATTTCCACTCTCATCTGCATAAGTAGCTCTAATAATAGCCACATTTATAGGAAATGCCTTATAAAACAAGTATTCTTTATTGTCAATTTTAATAACTTTAACTATATCTTCCACAGTAAAATCGTTTAACTTACCTCCGTCAATTCTAGGATCTACAAAAGTTTTTAAACCAACATGAGTTATAGTTCCAGGTTTACCTGCTGCAATATCTCTATAAAGGTGAGAGATTACTCCTTGAGGAAGATTATAAGCCTCAATTTTATTTTCAATAGCTAGTTTTGCAAGTTTTGGCGCAAGTCCCCAATGACCTCCAATTATTTTTGAAACTAAACCTTCATGACCTAGATGATTTAAGCCCTTGGTTTTTCCATCTCCTTGACCAGCTGCATATACTAGAGTTAATCCTTCAGGTTTTCTTGTCTCAATAAAATTGTCCTCTAATGCTCTAGATATCTCTTCTGGATGACCATTTCCTATAAATCCTCCAAAGGCTACTGTGTCATTATCTTTTATCATCAATATAGCTTCTTTTGGTGTTTTAATCTTTGAACCCATATTCTACCCTCCTAATAAGAATTTTACTTCTGAATGAATTCCATATCTTTATAATAGTTATAAGCAAGTTATATGCCAATATTAATATAATTCATTATTTCCTATTTAGGAAAGAAAATGCCCCTTGTTCTCACTAAAGTTCCAAAATCCAAGAATTTTATATGTTCAATATATATACGCTTTTTATTATTTTTCCATAAAATGACTATATTGCAAATACCCTAGCATGTACATTTTTTTTACATATACAATTTTTATACATATGCTCAAAACTATATAGCTAAATAGACTTCATAAAAGTTTACACATGGTTTCAAACAAAAAATATACTTATAACTTTTAATTGCTATACATAGCTTTTTAAAAATTATAAGTATAATGATAAAATATTTACCTATCTAAATTGTACTTTTCTATTTTTTTATATAATCCTACCCGACTAATTCCTAATTGCTTTGCCGTCTTATTTTTATTCCCACTATTTATTTTTAATTTTTCCTCAATAACTTCTTTTTCCACTACCTCAATAATTTCTTTTAAATCACTAGTCCCTCTATCAAAATATTTTTTCTCATTTTTAGATATTCTATCAGGAAGTTGCTCTGCAGTTATAGATAATTCTGAGTCCATTAGATTTAAAGCCCTTTCAATTACGTTCTCTAGTTCTCGTATGTTTCCAGGCCAATTGTAATTATGCAAATAATTCATAGCATCCTTAGAAATTCCTTCTGCATAAATCCCTAGCTTACTGGCAACCTTTTTCATCAAAAAATTAGACAGATCAATTATATCCTCTCTTCTTTCCCTTAGGGGAGGAATTGTTATCTTCATTACATCAAGCCTATAAAATAAATCCTCTCTAAATTCTGAATGTTTTATGCACTCTTCTAAGTTTTTATTAGTAGCAGCTATTATTCTAAAATCAATATTTTTAACAACATTCCCTCCTACTCTTTCAATTTCCTTTTCTTGAATAACTCTTAAAAGCTTTACTTGCATATCCATAGGCATATAGCCTATCTCATCAAGCAATATAGTCCCATTGTTTGCTAATTCAAACTTACCTTTTTTACCACCTTTTTTAGCTCCAGTAAAGGCACCCTCTTCATATCCAAACAATTCAGATTCTAGTAATTGAGCAGGTATAGCTGCGCAATTAACTTTTATAAAGGGTGCAGCAGCTCTTTTACTAGCACTATGAATAGCATGGGCAAAGAGTTCCTTTCCTGTGCCGCTCTCCCCATATATTAAAACGTTTGAATCTGTTTTAGCTACCCTTGCAGCCATTGTTTTCACTTTATGAATTTCCTGTGAGCTACCTATAATATCTTCAAATGAATACTTTGCTCTCCTTTCTTTTCCAAGTTCATTTTTGTAGAATTCAATCTCTCTTTCAAGATTGAACAGTTTTTTGCTTATAGAATAAAAATTACTCATATCTTTAAACATAACCTTACCTACAGCGCCTACAACTTTTCCTTCTTTAATTATAGGAATCCTCATAGCTACCATTCTATTGCCACGAATTTCTTGTATTTCGCCGATCTCTGGAATACCCGTTTGTACAACTATATGCATCCTTGTATTCTCAATAACTTCAGTAACATGCTTTCCTACAACATCCTCCATATTTACAAATTCTTTATATGCTTTACTCATCATAGTTATTATTCCTTTTTCATTTACAACAACAACCCATTCGTTTACTGTGTTTAACATTGTGTCCAAAATGTCTAGATGTATTTTATCTAAATCAGCCTCTTTTGAGCGAGGAAATATAATTAGTGCTCCCTTTTCACTTACATCAATTTGTATTGGCGAAACCTTTAAGTTTATTTTTTCCCCCTGAATTCGTAAATCAATCTCTTTCGTAGCCTTAAAAGCTTTCATTATTTGTGGAAGTTCACTTTGAAGAATTATTTCTCCTATTTTTTTTGGATCATATACTTTAAATTTTTTTTCAAAGAACTCTTGGCCCAATTTATTAATAGAAAAAACATTACAATCTATGTCTAAAGCCATTATTGGTTGCTCAATAGCTTCTACAAAATTGTCTATGTTACTTTTAATAAAATTCATTATAAACCTCCTAAAATATACTTTTTTAATAAATGTGGCAATATTGTTAGTTATATTACAAATATGTAAATGTTTACAAATATATTCTATATACATATATTAATACTTTTACAAGCTTTTGTAAACTTCATATTCCCTAGTCAAATTAATTGTTATTTATAATTTAAACAAACACATAAAAGGCCTTGCAATCTTTTAGCAAAGCCTTTTATGTGTTTGTAGTATGCCTTAGCCTCCTTGAATATATTGATATTTTATACAATCACAATTTTATTTTAAGTCCAAACACTCTCTTTATATCTATTTTGGAGGCATAACAGTTGCAACACCTTTAAGAACCACAATGCCATCTTGATTAGTGCATATTGTATTTAGTTTTATAATGTTTTTTGCGTCGAACATTTCTATAACTTCAACTTCAGCCTTTATTGTATCTCCAAATCTAACTGGTGCGGTAAATTTCAGTTCTTGCCCTAGATAAATAGTTCCTGATCCCGGCAATTTCATGCCAAGGACTGCAGATATAAAGCCTGCTGTTAACATTCCATGTGCTATTCTTCCTTTAAACATTGAAGTTTCTGCTTCTCTTTGATTTATATGAGCTGGATTTAAATCACCGGTTATGCCTGCATAAAGATATACATCTGATTCACTTATAGTTTTTTCAAAAGATTCTTTGTCGCCTAAATTTATTTCTTTAATAGTTAAACCTTTCATTTACATTCCTCCTCGTTATTTTGAATATCTTTTTACTACCTTTTACAGCAATTTCTATGCCATTTAAACCAATTTAGGATTAAAGAGTGCATTTATATTTTTTTTAACTGTCCCTATTGTTTCCTCATATTTTACACAATAAAAAAAACAAGCCCCCTATAAAAATGGGCTTGTGCATTTTAATTATGAAATCTGTCTATTTTAAATAACCTCAAATTTTCATTGGTTATACCTAAATATAAATTGCTCAACATCTTCCCGCCTAGTATTGCAAATAATATACCGTTAGCTCCATAGCCTAAGCAATACCACAACTTACTATTATCTGGATCCGGTCCTAAAAATCCTAAATTATCTTTAGTTGATGCAAAGGCGCCACAATATTTATATTCTACTTCTATATCTGGAATATCCACAAACATTGATTTCAATCTTTGCTCCAAAATATTGTATTTTTCCACTGCTGCTTTTTCATTAAATATATCCCTCATAAATTCTATATCTTCCCCACCTATTATTATTCTATTATCTTCGGTAGTTCTCAAATAATTATAAGGGTCACCATTATCTCTAATAAGTGCTCTATTATGCCACCCCGAAAAATCATTAATTGGTTTTGTGGCAATATTAAAGGTAGTAGTTTTAGTTCCAAACTTTCTTTTAGTAAATAACTCCGTATTATATCCAGTAGCAACTATAATTATTTTACCACTTACGTTATAGCCATAGGAGGTTTCTACCACAACTCCCTTATCTTCATAATTAACTTTTAGGACCTCTGTGTTCTCATAAACTCTAAGTCCGTTTTCACAAGCTATTCCTAATAACTGGTGAGTGTATTTATAGGGATCAAATTGTGCTCCACCATTATTACAATAAACACCTGCTTTTATATCAAAACTAAAGGGATTGTTTTCTTCATCTATGAAAGCTACATCAAATCCATTTTCACATCTTATCCTATATTCTTCGTATATTTCTTTTATCTCTAATTTTTTAGAAGTATATAGCAATGTGTCTTTAACACTATAATCACAGCTATTTCCATACTCCTTTATGAAGCTATCTATCTCACTTAAGGCTTCAATACCCAAGCTATATGATTTTATTACATCTTTCATGGTGGTAGCGCCAATTAACTCATTAAGATTTTCATCTAGTTCATATTGAAGTAAGGATGTTGTAACAGCTGTGCTACAATATCCCATCCTATTTTTCTCTAAAATTACAGTATTTATATTATGTTTAGAAAAATAGTATCCTAAAATACTCCCCGTAACTCCCCCTCCTACTATTACCACATCTGTTTCTATATTTTTTGTTAAATAATTATACTGCTTAGGTACTTTATCTGTATTTGTAAACATTGGTTTACCTTGAACATATTGCAAACTCATTTTATCCCAACTTCCTAGTTCTTATTAATTAACTATGCAAATTTTTCTTAATGTAATTTTAAAATACTCTTCTTTTATAGACTTAACCATAGTGTTTCACAATTAATACTCCAATATACCTATAATAAATTTAAAAGAACTAATGGCCCATTAAAATATATTTTTATTCCATTATATTTTTATGATACAATATAAAATGTGCTTGTTATATATTATGAACTCATTTTGTATAGTTAGTAAAAGGAGATGCTTACTTTGGAAAAATTATATTATGAAAATCCATATAAAAAAGAGTTTACAGCCGAAATCATAGATGTAATTGAAAGTGAAAAAGAGTATCATATTGAGCTAGATAATACTTGTTTTTACCCTGAAGGCGGTGGTCAGCCCTGTGATACCGGTTTTATAAATGGATCTTCTGTAACTTATGTGTATGAAAAAGATCAAAAAATATATCATGTAGTGGCAGTAAAACCACTGAAAATTCATAGGGTTAAATGTAGCATAAACTTTGACATTAGGTATGACTATATGCAACAGCATCTAGGGCAACATATACTTTCTGCTTGTATTACTGATTTAACTAATGCAAATACTATTGGTTTTCACCTTGGCATGCATTCTACAACTATTGATCTCCCTAAAATCATTAGCAGTGATGAAATTAAATTTGCTGAAGAAAAGGCTAACAAAATAGTTTTAGACAATATTAAAGTAGAAACACTGTACCCAAGTAGTTCTGAGCTAAAAAAGTTAACTCAAAGAAAGATTCCAGTAAAAGCTGGTGAAAAAATTAGAATAGTTAAGATAGGTGATATTGATATAAACCCTTGCTGTGGATTACATCCAAGCTCCACTATTGAGGTACAATTAATTAAGGTAATAAAATTTGAAAAATATAAAACTGGCATAAGAATCGAATTTTTATGCGGTTCAAGGGCTGTTTCTGATTATATTTCAAAACATGAATCCATAGATAAAATGTCTAAACTTTTATCCTGCAATAATGATACCCTTTTGTCCGAAGTAGATCGCCTTTCTGGTGAACTTAATAAAGCTCTAACCGAAAAGAGGACATTAAAGGCAGCTGTTGCGCAGTATGAAGTTGAAAATATGCTATCAACAGCTACAAAAATAGAAGATATTAGAGTGTTAAAATACATATATGATAATGGTGATTTAAAATACACTAATATGTTAGCAACAAAATTAGTATCCTCACCAAATGTTATAGTTTTATTTGGAGTTAAATCTGATGATAAGGCAAATCTTCTATTCATGTGCTCAAAGGGTTTAAATATGCTTAGCATGAATTCTCTCCTTAAAGATGCTATAAGCCTTATAGATGGAAAAGGTGGTGGAAGTGCCCTGTCTGCGCAAGGTGGCGGAAAAAATAATAATAATTTGGATTCCTCAATAGATTATGCTTACAACAAGGTTAAAGACCATATAATTGCTATTTCCAAAGTTTAAAAAAATCATTAAAAAATAACAAGTCAAAATGCTAATGTATTTTGACTTGTTATTTATTTTAATCTACATAAACTTCTTATTCCAACAAAACAAAGTCCCTTGCCCCATATAACCCTTCAATATATGTTTTACCATCCTCTGACAACTCAATATTTAAAGGAGAAACCATTACTTCCCGGACTTTATAATATTTTGCTACTCCCTCTTGCTGTGGTTTATAAAAACCAGAAAAATCATGTATAACATAATGTTTCCCTTCTTCTTTGCCTAAATAAATCATTGCATGTCCACTCATATAAACTGGTGTTCCAGGTTTCAATTTATCCAGTAACTTCTCTCTATTTTCTATAGCCATAAGTTCTGGCATTTCATAGAAATCACCAACTGCAAGTTCTCCTTGCTGCTCTGCATTTCTAGGAATATTAATACCCATAGTTCTAAAGACGTCCATTATAAGACTTGCGCAATCCCTAGCATTGAACATTCCACCCCATCCATATCTTTCGCCTAAGAATTTAAAAGCATTAACTAGAATATTTTCTCTAGTATAAGGTAAATATCCTATTGAAACCTCCTCATTTCTTGCAATTAAAGCTAGTTTAAATTCGACCTCACCACTATCATTTCTTGTTGGAAGTTTAACCACATAATTACCCATTGGATTTTGGCCATAGATATCTTCTTTTATCTCATTAACACTTGCAAGTGGTATCCTAATACCCATATCTAACTTTATTTCTGATAATTGTTCTTTTAATGGATTATAATTTGTGAACACCCTTTTTCCTATAGTCATTATGAAATCTTGTGTTTTAAGATAATCAAAAAGTCTTTGTTTATTACAGATTGCCACATCTTTTTCAGGTATCCATGCTAAATAATTATACATCTGTGCCAAATACCATTTATTGTCCACGCTCTTATGCAGAATTACAAGTGGTTCAACAGGATAAACAGCCGTCTCTTGAAATCTATCAAATTCATAATTATCTCCAATTGTAAATACTGTGTCATAGGTTGGAAATGTCCTCATGACAGTCTTTCTAAAAGTTATTCCATATTCAATATGATTTTTGTCCATTAATCCATGGATATTACAATTTTGTATTAACTTATTATAATATTCTACACTTACTACTTTCCCATCTTCATGGTACCTTTCACATTTAGTCAAACAACTAATAGTGTTTAGTTTATCAATTAATTCTTCTTTACTAAGGGATTCGCTGTAATTTTCTAAATCAACAATAGGTGTTACATCTTTTGAACTTTTCTTATTATATTCTTCAATGTGCTGAGCATTCATAATAACTTCAGTCATGCCACTTAATCTTATCCAGTTCTTTGAGAAAAGCATTTCTTCCTTTAATCCTGGAATATTTGAAAGAAAAAACTTATTTGACTTTTGATTCCATAATTGTTTTGAGGATATATCCCCTTCAATACTCATTATAAATATCCTCCCCCTGGTTAAACTATCTCACAATTAGTATTGGTACTATTATTAAACTTTTTTATTTTCTAGCCCTATTTATTTAGAATTTTCTCTACTTTAGATGCTCTAAGTCTATGTGCATAATGCATGTCGGAACCGAGTAGTGGCCTAGCATAATTCAAGAATGCTTCAGTTACATTATTACATGCACTATTAATAAAATTATCAGGCATTACCTTTGTCTTTCCTGCTACCAGGTCTAACTCCGTAAGTCTATAATCTACTGAATAATGACCTGTTCTATGAATAGTAATTGAGCCATCCACATTATCCCAAAGTGCAAATTGTGCAGCTTTTTCCCCTACTTCGCGAGCTTCATTTCTATCTACATCTGAGACACACCCCATAAAACATCTTTGAGCATATCCAAAAGTATCCGTTCTGACTCTCTTAATATTTAGATTGTGTTTAATGTAGTTACCTAAAAGGTCACCTAATGCTCCTGATCCTGATAATTGAATATTTCCATGTTCATCTTTTTCTACTTTTTCCATAAGACTTGAAATAATTGGTTGACCTTTTTCATCTACAATACCTTCTGAAACAGCTATCACACATCTTCCATATTTATCATAGACATTTTTTACATCAACTAAAAATTGTTCTATTTTAAAAACCCTTTCAGGAACATATATTAAATGCGGACCATCATCTTCGTATTTTTTAGCAAGTGCTGCTGCTCCTGCTAAGAACCCTGCATTACGTCCCATTACTACTCCTATATATACCCCCGGTAATGCTCTATTATCAAGATTAATTCCAATAAATGCATTTGTTATATATTTAGCTGCAGATCCATATCCAGGAGTATGGTCATTAATCATAAGATCATTGTCTATAGTTTTAGGTATATGAATTGCACGAAGCTCGTAATTTGCAATTTTAGCTTGCTGATGTACTATTCTAACTGCATCTGATGAATCATTTCCTCCAATATAAAAGAAATATCTTATTTCATGAGCTTTTAACACTTTAAATATTTCCTTACAATATGCTTCATCTGGCTTGTCCCTTGTAGATAGAAGTGCCGAGGATGGAGTCATAGCAACCTGTTCTAAATTATGGGTTGTCTCACGGCTTAAATCATGAAAATTTTCATTAACTATTCCATGTACTCCATTTATAGCACCATAGACTTTTGTCACCTGTGCAAATTTTCTTGCCTCTAGTACCGCACCCACTAGTGATTGATTAATAACAGCAGTTGGTCCTCCCCCTTGTGCAATTAAAACTTTACCTTCAATTATCATATTTTCACACCCCTTTGTAATGATTTTTTTGAATTAAATTTACTATCCTATTGTTGTATCTACTCTCTACTTTATTACTTCATAAAACTTTATAAAAAAAGCCCAATTTGATTATTAATCATACTGGGCTAACTCGCATTAGTGTTATTAAACGGCTTATTAATAAATCGCCAATTATAAAATTTAATTCTAAATAGATTATAATTTGTTTTACCATAAATTACAAGGAATTTTAAAAATTTTCTAAATATTCATTCTATAATTTGATTAAAACAGCTAGTTTTTCTGCTGCTGTTTTTACTGATTTTTTACCTAAAATAGCTGAAATTACTGCTATACCATCAATCTTGGTTGTTCTTAATAGCGCTACATTCTTTTCACTAATTCCACCAATAGCAACTACCGGGATAGAAATTCCTTCTTTTATATCTTTCAAACAGTTTATTGTCACTGCAATAGCATCATCTTTAGTTGTTGTAGGGAACATAGCTCCCACCCCTACATAATCTGCTCCTTGCTTTTCTGCCTTTTGCGCTTGTTTTAATGTTCCAGTAGAAACACCTATTATTTTATTATTTCCTAATATACGCCTTGCAATATCTGCTGGCATGTCACTTTGACCCAAGTGGACCCCTGCTGCATCTACAGCTCGTGCAATATCAATTCTATCGTTAATTATCAATGGAATTTTATATTTATCTGTAATTAACTTTAATTTTACTGCCATATTATAAAATTCTAGAGTGCCCATGCTTTTTTCTCTAATCTGCACTAAGGTAACTCCGCCTCTTATTGCCTCCTCAACATCAGTATATATATCTGAATCCACTAGCACATCCCTATCTGTAACAAGGTAAAGGCTATAATCAATATTACTCTTCATTTATTTTGCTCCTTTTCATTATTTCATTTTCAGATAAATTATAAATAGCATCTAAAATTTTCACTTTTAAAGTTCCTGTTCCATCATGCTTTTTATCAAGGCCTTCATAGGCTATTTCTCCTGCAATCCCCATAGAAACAACTCCTGACAACGCTGCTAGAAGATTGTTATCTCCTACACCTAAATAACAGCCAATAAGTGATGTACACATGCATCCTGTACCTGTAACCTTGGCCATTATTTTATGACCATTTGATGTAGTGTAAAGATTTTCTCCATCTGTTATTATGTCTACCACACCAGTTATAGCTACAACTGTATTAAATTTGATAGCCAGTGCCCTTGCCATTTCCTTTTCCTGTGTAAATTCATTACCTTCTACAGAAACACTATCGCAAGAGTCTACACCTTTTGTTTTAGCTTCTATACCATATAGTGTTTTTATTTCTGATAAATTTCCTCTGATAACGGAGAGTTTTACTTCATCTATAATTCTTTTAGCAGTATCAGTTCTGTAAATTGTTGCACCTGCACCAACAGGATCTAGAATAATAGGAATATTTAATTTGTTAGCTGTTTTTCCTGCCTCAAGCATTGATTGTATACTTGTAGAATTTAAGGTCCCTATATTTATCACAAGTGCTGATGAAAGTGATACCATGTCACAAACTTCATTAATATCCTCCGCCATAACTGGAGACCCACCAATAGCTAGCGTAATATTAGCACAATCATTAACCGTAACATAATTTGTTATATGATGAACCAAGGGGCTTTTTTCTTTTACATTGTTTAATAATTCTATGATTTTCTTATTAATTTCCATTTAGATGTCACCCTCCAACCTATTGTATATATAAATCCTGTAATAATCATAACTGGTACTGTAGCACCAAGTATCAAATCAAGTTTTATAAATCTATAGTAAATTACTATTCCCATAATCCATACGAGGATTGCACCAAAGTTTATAAGCACACTAGATTGAACTTTTGTATTCTTCTTTATTATAAAATAATCAGTAATCAAAATCGCAAATAATGGAGCAAATACTGACCCTATTGCATATAAAAAGCCTTCATAATTTCCCATTGGAAATATTATAGCAGCAATTGTTCCAATAATAGTCATAACAATACCAACTTTTCTTTCACTTAGTTTTGGCATAATGTTTAAGAATGAAACTCCTGCTGAATACACATCTAAAAATGTTGTGGTTACTGTTGATAACACTACTATTCCCAGAGCTGCCATTCCTAAATTTACAGCAAGCATCATTGCCGAAGGGTCTGAATTATTTGAAACTATTGCCGCACCAAGACCAATAATAAACATCCATAACTTCCTAAAAAGTAACCTATAAAACTTCCATAAGCGCCTCCCTTTTCACTTTTCGCAAATCTTGTATAATCTGCAATTAGTGGTAGCCAGGAAAGAGGCATAATTATGCTGAGCTCTAATGCTCCACCAAAGGATATTTCGTCACTACTTGCTTTTAGTAATAATGTTTTATCTTTGAAAATAATTGTTCCAAGTACCAATGTAAGTATAAACAGTAGTGATACAGCTGTAATATTTAATTTTTTCATACCTGCTTTGCCAAAATAAAGCCACAACATTGTAAGTACACCAATAATCAATGTAAAAACTAAAACATTATCGAAATTCCATAGACTTTGTGAAATCAAGTTTACAGAACTTGCTGCTACCTTTATCATAATTGCCGTCCAGCCAAGCAATTGAAGTATATTTAAAATTGAAAATAAATATGTACTATATACCCCAAAAGAAATATTAGTTGAAGTCATTGCTGGCACTTTTTCCCTAGTACCTATGATACCTCCCAGTATCAATATTCCAGTTCCAATTAAATGTCCAATCAAAATTACTATTATCCCTATTTTAAAGCCTAAGGGTGCAATGAGTCCCCCTGTCAATATTTCAGCAGCAGAAATCGCAGCGCCAAACCATAAAAATAAGAAGGTCCAAAAACCTAATTTTTCATTTTCATTAATCATTTACTATCCCTGCTTTCTTATATAATTCATAAAAATGATTTGTAGGACCTACCCCGTGCCCAATATCTAAAGAATGCTTTATTGCAATGGTTATGTACTCTTTGGAATTTTTTATTGCGTCCTTCATACTAAACCCTCGTGCCAAATTTGCGGCTATGGCCGAAGATAATGTACATCCCGTTCCATGAGTATTTTTAGTATTTATTCTTTCGGATTTAAAATGTATAATTTCCACTCCGTCATAAAACACATCTATGGCATCCCCCTTCATATGTCCACCCTTTAAGAGCACACTTTTGCAGCCTAGCTTGTACATTTCTTTTACTGCAATTTCCATATCTTCTACAGTCTCAATGCTAATATTGTCTAAACCGACTTCACGTAGAATTTCCTCCGCCTCTGGAACATTAGGTGTAATAAGTGATGCTAATGGAATTAATTTTTTAATCAGTGCAGTTTTTGACTCTGGCTTTAAAAGTGAATAACCACTTTTTGATATCATTACAGGGTCCAGTACTATGTTTTTCGGCTTGTATTGTTGTAGTTTCTCACTTATGGCATCAATAGTTGAAATCACAGACACCATACCAATTTTAACCGCATCTACAACTATATCTGTAAATATAGCATCAATTTGCGCCTTTATAATTTCGGCCTCCAAATCTTGCACTGCAAAAACTCCCATGGTATTCTGCGCAGTTACCGCTGTAATAACACTCATCCCATAAACCCCATTGGCACTAAAACTTTTCAAATCTGCTTGTATGCCCGCCCCTCCACAACTGTCAGAACCTGCTATAGTCAAAACTTTTTTCATATGTAAAACCTCCTACTTTTTATCTATTTAAGCTTCTTTACTTAAATTAGTAAGTTTTTTTAAATCTAAAACTCTAAGAATAAAAAATGCTATCAAACTTCCTCCAAGGGTACTTATTAAAAATGGAGCTACAAAAAATAATGCGCCAACTTTCTTACCCATTATAAGGTTAGCTATTGGAAATGCTAATAATCCCCCCAAAATTCCCGTGCCAAATATTTCTCCAGATACTGCGATCAAATTATTTTTGGTTTTCTTATATAAAATTCCAGCTATAAGTGCTCCAATCATGCTTATCTGTAGTATCGTTTTTTTAGATGCTAAACAAAAAAACACAAATCTCTAGGATTTGTGTTTAAATTTCTATGCTATATAAAATATATACATATATTATACACCATTAAACAACTTCCTACGCTGGCATTATCCAGTTCAGGTTATTAGGGTCAAAGAATTATAGTTCTTGATCTCAGTTGGCTTATCCAACTCCCCTGTGCTCGGTTATTCACTTTTATTTCATCTACTAATAATAACACAATAAATTATTATACACAAATTATTATTTTTGCTTTTTTAAGCTTAGGGAATAATCTTGACTAATTTTAAAAAAAATTTAAATTACAAATATCCTAGTTTTCCCATCTATATCTTTAATAAAAATGGTTAAACTATAAAATGCATCGGATACGTCCAGTGTAATTTACAAATTCGAAGGGAGAACATTTATGAATAATAATAACTTGGAAGAAACAAAAAAATTAAATAATCAATCAGCTGCTAATAAAGGTAATGGCTATGCTTCAAACTCTGGTATGAACAGTATGGCTAATATGAGCAGTAGCACTGATCCTGCTATTTTAGAGGAAACAAAAAAATTAAATAAGCAATCAGCTGCTAATAAAGGTAATGCTGGTGCTTCAAACTCTGGAATGAGTAGTATGGCTAACATGACTAGTAGCACTGATCCTGCTACTTTGGAACAAGTAAAAAAATCAAATAATGAATCAGCTGCTAATAAAGGTACTAAGTAAAAAAATTAAGGCAGGATAATCCTGCCTTAATTTTTTTACTTACTTTTGCTTTTCTAATTTTAAGCCATATTGAGTAGGTGATACATCTATAGTTTCTATTGTTTTAAATCCTGCACTGCTGCATAATTGTATCATTTCATCAACGGATATTCTATCCTGGATAGGAGGCCCAACCTCCATTACTTTTTTAGCCCAGTCTATTATTAAAAAGTAACCATCATCCTTTAATACTCTTTTAACTTCATCAAAGTATCTTACTACATCAGAAACTTCGTGAATAACATTGCAAATAAGTACATATTTAACCGAATCACTTTGTACTGGAAAAGAATATTCTTCACTGGTTTTAAATTCTATATTGCTTATACCCACTGCTTTTTCCTTAGCAAACTCTAAAATTTCAGGAGCTATATCTATTCCTATAACACTGTTGTTTTTAAGAAGCTTTGAAGCTGGTACGGAAAAATATCCTATACCGCACCCTACATCTAACAATGTACCATTATCCTCGACTTTAAACTTTAAAAGTGTTTCTTCTGGCGGCATGGTCCTTCTTCTTTCTGGATTATCTAATTTTTCTATATTTTTAATATTAAACTTATGCATTTTATACCTCCTTTGTCTAATAGATTTTTTCTTACCCTTCATAAATAAAATTATTGTTTAGTGCTTATTTTTTTAATAACTATATCTGATATTGTATTTACAGGACATATTGTACACCAGATTCTAGGACTATACAATAAACCAAGAATAAGTCCTATCACTGTGGTTGTAAGAATCATTGAATAAATTCTAAATGACAAGTGTACTGCCCAATTTGGTATAGAACTTATATTTAGTATCTGAGGAATATTCCATGGGAGCTGAAATGCCATCATAAATCTCACTTTTTCCATTGCATCTAGTCTACCCCTGAATACCATAACTGTTGACATAAATAGTATAAATAAGTTGATACCAAAATAATATAAGAAAAACTCTTTTGCACTACTTTTTCTCAGCCATTTTGGCGCAGACTTACCGGTCAAAGACTTATCCTTAAATAAAACTGTAAAAAGACTTGCTCTTGGGCAATAATTCTGGCACCAAGTCTTCTTACCATCCCTTGCCAATAATATAAAGGGAATAATCATGCACGCAAACCCAAGCCATGCAAAAATAATATTGAAAAATCCAAGAGTGAAAAGAAGTATAGTTAATATATACAAGTTGTTCCGCCATGATTTTTTCATATTAGCATCCCCTCCATAGGTTATTTTACAACCTCATAAGGCCAATTATTTATTCCACCTAAATTATATACATTTTTATATCCTTGTTCTATTAATATATTTGCTGCAGCAGTGCTCCTATTCCCACTCCTACAATAAACAAATATAATTGCTTCCTTATCCTCAAGTTTTTTTACAGACTCCTCCTCTATAGTATCTACAGGCATTAATGTAGCATCTTTTATGTGACCAGTTTCATACTCTTCTTTAGTTCTCACATCTAAAAGTATAATGTTTTTTTCACTATCAAGTCTTTTTTTTGCTTCTTCCGGAGTTATATTACTGAAACTAGCCTTCTGTTGAACAGTTGAAACCTCTTTATTAGTTTCAACACTTTTATTGCTACAGCCAGAAAATGTTCCTACCAAAAGAATGGCAGCTATTAAATAAATTCTATTTTTAATTTTTAATTTTTTTATCATTACTATTCCCCCTTATTCCATCAAAATTTACTACTTATTACTTTAGAGTATACCATATGGGGGTATATTAGTGAAGCTTTATTTTCAGAATGTTTTCACCATTTATTAGTTGAAAAAGAAAAGCTAGCAGTTTTAATTTCTGCTAGCTTTTCTTACATTTATCCCTATTCAAGTTTTATACCTGATCTCTTAACAGCTATATGCCATCCATGAAGTAATTCTTTTCTATGTTCCTCTGTCATACTAGGTGTAAAACTCCTTGATATTGCCCAGTGCTCTGCTACCTCTTCTTTACTCTTCCAATATCCTACTGCGAGTCCTGCAAGATAAGCTGCGCCAAGTGCTGTAGTTTCAGTAACTACTGGTCTATCTACCCGAACATTTAAAATATCAGATTGAAACTGCATTAAGAAATTATTCATGCAAGCTCCTCCATCTACTTTAAGCTCTGTAAGCCTAATCCCAGAATCCTCTTGCATTGCTTTTAACACATCATGAGTTTGGTAAGCAAGTGCTTCTAAAGTCGCTCTTATCAAATGTTCTTTCTTTGCACCTCTAGTAAGACCTACTATTGTTCCTCTTGCATAAGGATCCCAATAGGGAGCTCCAAGTCCAACAAAAGCCGGAACTACATATACTCCATTTGTATCTTCTACTGCATTTGCATATTCTTCAGAATCAGCGGCATTATCAATCATTCTAAGCTCGTCTCTTAGCCATTGTATAGCAGCTCCTGCTATAAATACACTACCTTCAAGTGCATACTCTACTTTGCCATCTATTCCCCAAGCAATAGTAGTAAGTAATCCTTGTGTAGATTCTATTGGCTTGTCCCCTGTATTCATAAGCATGAAACATCCTGTACCATATGTATTCTTAGCCGTTCCTGGTGCATAACAAGTTTGTCCAAACAATGCTGCTTGTTGGTCTCCAGCCGCTCCAGCAATAGCAATTTCTCCTCCAAATAGAGATGCATCTGTGTATCCATAAACATAACTTGAAGGTTTAACTTCTGGAAGCATTGATTTTGGTATGTTCAATGTTTCTAAAATTTCTTCATCCCATTTTAATTCATGAATATTGAATAGCATTGTTCTTGAAGCATTAGAATAGTCTGTTACATATGTTTTTCCTTTTGTTAAATTCCAAATTAACCAAGTATCTATATTCCCAAACAATAAATTGCCTGCTTCTGCCTCTTCTCTAGCACCTTCTACATTATCTAATATCCATTTTATCTTTGTTCCAGAAAAATAAGCATCTAAAATTAGCCCCGTTTTTGCTCTAATTACTTTATCAAAGCCCATTTCTGTCAATTCATCACAAGTTTCAGCAGTTCTTCTACATTGCCAAACAATTGCATTATATACTGGAACTCCCGTTCTTTTATCCCAAACCACAGTTGTTTCTCTTTGATTTGTAATTCCTATTGCCGCTATATCAGATGCCGTAGCATTAACTTTAGCCATTGCTTCTGTTGCAACACTAATTTGACTTGACCATATCTCCATTGGATCATGTTCTACCCATGCTGCTTTCGGAAAAATCTGAGTAAATTCCTTTTGTGCTGAGGTTACAATAAGCCCCTTTTTATCGAATAGAATACATCTTGAACTTGTTGTTCCTTGATCTAATGCCATTATATATTTAGCCATTATGAAAACTCCTTTTTAATTAGTCCTGTTGAACCGTTTACAATTTAATACATAAAAAAAAGCCCATCAAAATAAAGCATAACACTTTATAATAATGCGGCTCATATTCTTTGCCATTTATTATTTATTACTTAATTAAGTATAACTTACTATTAGACTTATTGCAATGTAAATGGTTTCCTTCTAATGTTGGTATAATCAGTACAATATTTTCTATACGTATTTATCCAAAAAATTATAGAAGCCAATTTATATATACAAATATAAATTGGCTTCTAAGCAAACCCTAATTCATTTTTAAATATATTTCCTAATTTTGTGATGACAAACCTTTCCCTTCTATTGCAGTTGTTCCAATTACATTAACAGTAACATTGATCTTAATTTACTTTTCATTGACCATAATTAAAACAATTAAGCTATTTTACTTTTTATTAATTATAAACCTTGAAAATTTTAAAACTTTGAATCTTTGATTCTTTGAATATTAAACCTTAAACCTTAAACCTTAAACCTTAACCTTAAACCTTAACATTAACATTAAACATTAAACATTAAACATTAAACATTAAATCTTAAATCTTAAATCTTAAATCTTAAATCTTAAATCTTAAATCTTAACCTTAATTTTTAACCTTAACACTTTTCAAATCCTTAAATTTTTCAAATCAAAAACTAACTTTTCAAATAAAAACTAATTTGTAACTTAGAATAATGAATTAGGATTTGCAGGAAGAATTAAATTCTTCTTGTGTTTATTATAGTACATTAAATTAAGCTTGTAAAGATATTTTTTGAATATTCTCATAATTTCTTTAAATATTTATTTCGGCTATTCTTTCATGTGAAAACAAGCTCATTTACATACTATCATAATCTGTTTTATTTTAATTCCACACTATTTTTATAATCTACCGTAAAGGACTCACCTTTTTTCATCATAATATGTCCTGAAGAGTAAGGAATGCCTTCAATAGTAATGCATACTTTATCTACACCATAATATCCACCAAGAGTATTGGTAATACACTTCAAAATCATGCCTTCATATCCAGAACCTGCATTCATTTCACTAACCAATTCCTCTGTGAAATCCACATAGACCATATTATCCTTATTTAAATAAAGACTTTTTATTTTAACATTAGGGCCGAGTATTTTTCCGAACTCCCCTTTAGGCAAATCTTTAAAAGCCTTCTCAAAAATTATTTTTGTTATATCATTAGTTTTAAAAGAAAGCTCCTTATTTACGAAATATAGTTTTTCATCAATTGCATTAGGATAATAAAATCTTACCTTTTGAGTTAATGGGCTCTCTTTTTCTACTTTGCTTAAAACAGAAGTAATCTCATCGGCATCTTTTATAACAAATGCTGTCTTAACTAACCCAACATTTGGTGCATAATAATCTATATTCTTGCCTTCTTTATTCTCTGTAGTAACCTCAAGTGTTTTATATTTACCCAAAGGTGTTGTAACTTCTACATCCAAATTTGATATATATCGTTTTCTATTGTCAGAAAGCATCCAAGTGGTTCCTTTTATTAATGGCTCTTTCAATAAAATCTCTGCATTACTACTAGAATTTTGGGTTAAATTTTCTCTATAATAACATTCAGATCTAGAGAGAAGCATTGTCAACTTTCCATCTTTATTCTCTAACACCTTAACAGTTTCTGTACCACCATTATTAGATCTTAGTTGAGCATGACTTCCAGTTAAATAGTCTACAAAAACATTATAAGAAGCATATTCATTTCCCTTACCCTCATACACATATTTACAATTTTCACTAAAATAAAAATAATCCTTAATGGTAGGTGTCACCTTAGTTACAATTGGAACTGTTTTAGATTCACTAGGAACAGGAACAGGCACAGCCTTCTTGTCTGAACAACTGCTTAGTAATACAAGTGAAAAAATCAAGCTAGTAATTAGCACAAGCTTCTTCATTTTCTTACCTGGTTTCCTAAATCTAAACAAATCTGAACAAGTCAGAATATTTTAGATTTAGACACCTTCTCCTCTCATTAAAGTAAATTTAATTTTTGAAGATAGATGCGAGCTTTTTACAGGTTTTTGCTCAGCTCCTAAATTTCCGAAGAAACTTCAGCTAATCCCAGCGTGCCTTTAATTTTGATAAAATTAAAGTTCAGTAGAAAAGGGGCAGTTAACCCAGCGTAGTAACTTACACAAGCCTTTCTCTACGTGTACTTGTGCAAGGTTCTAGTTTAAACATAAACTTATATTAAGCTAGAATCATATCTTTTATATTCTTACGATTCTCTAT
>NZ_JBOITM010000004.1:0-50844 GCF_050717535.1 Clostridium sp. | reverse complement strand
TTAGTTTCTATATCTGAGACATATTTATTAAAACATTAATTTCTATTGAACCGCCGTGTACCGAACGGTATGCATGGTGGTGTGAGAGGTCGCTAAATAAATTAATTATTTAGCTCCTACTCGATTAGACTTTTTTTAGAAAAATTATACTTCGGTTAAATCAAAGTTCGGTACGAAAGCTTTAGAGGCAGTTCCACACTCTTGAATAAAGCATTTGGTTATGCCCAAATTTAAGCAGTAGTCAATTAGACAATCATAGTGTTTTGGGTTTAAATTTTTATTTATTTCAGGATATTCAAATGCATGGTGCATAGGGGTATATTGATTCATTAAGCTAATATATACTGATTCACTAAAGGTAGTATATATATAATCTATAATTTTTTTAGAATCAAATAACAAGCCAGGCAGCATTAAGTGTCTAATTATTACTCCTCTTTGAATTATTCCATCATTATCAAATTTAGCTTCTCCTACCTGGGAAACCATTTCAGTAATAGCTTCTGAGGCAATATTAAAATAATTAGGAGCTTTTGAATATTTAAAGGCATATTTATTTCTATAATATTTTAAGTCTGGTAAATAAACATCAATAAATCCTTTTAGGGCTCTAATTGTTTCGATATCCTCATATGCATTTGAATTATAGAGAATAGGGATATTAAGGCCCTTGTTTTTAGCAAGTTTTAGAGCTTCTATTATCTGTGGTACATAGTGGGTTGGGGTAACTAAATTTATATTGTGAGCTCCCCTTTGCTGTTGCTCTAAAAAAATTTCGCTAAGGCGATATATGGACACTATTTTTCCAACACCCTCATGACTTATTTTATGATTCTGACAAAATACACAGCTTAGATTACAATTTGAAAAAAACACAGTTCCAGAACCAGATGTACCTGAAATACAGGGTTCTTCCCAGTTGTATAAAGTGACTTTTGCTATTTTTACATCTTTAGAAGCCCTGCAAAATCCTAATTCTCCATTTAATCTATTAACAAAACATTTCCTAGGACATAAATTGCATTTTTCTAGCATGTATAAAAAACATGAATTATTTAATTCTTCTTTACCGCTATTAATCATTTTTAGCTCCTTGTTTGATAATTTCAATTTTTAGATTTAACGACATTTGAGAAGAAAGTCGCCTACGTCTATAAGTGGTAGTTCTGTACTATAACAAAAATAAAATTTTAGTGGGAATCTAAATATTCTTTTGAAGTCATTAATATTGCAGCTTCGCAGAAGATGATTTAACCTATCACTTATAAGAATTGTACAATTGGATATATATAATGTCAATTCGCTTTTTTTGTAGTTCTTATATGAAATACAACACATTGAATTAAAAAAATAAGACTTATTGCACCAAAACCAGGATAAAGGACTTTAATTAAATTTCTGAATCCAATTTGCGAAATAGGCAAAGCTATAATAAGTATTAATAGTACAGCTTTTTTATAAGGAATATTAAATTTTTTTTCAAAGGCTTTTCCTACACTATATATATCAGAAACTTCAGTTGAAAACATTTCAAACCAAATTACACAAAGTAGAAGGATTTGCATTAACATACCAAAACGGTGTGTTATGTATAATAGTGGAATTTCGTACTTGAAAATTTGAGGTATGTTTAATAAAAGCATTATATTTATCAAATAGCTTAATAGAGTTAAAACTAATGCTCCTATTATAACTCCAGGGATAAGAACACGCTTGCGTTTCATTTCTTGGCTTAGTGGGACTAGTACACCACTACAACATAGCATATTAAAGCCAGCATAGAGTAAGGTTGAAAAAAACCATTGACCAGGAATAATATTATTTTTATAAGAGGGGATTTGTTTTATATAAGAAGTACTAACCATATCTTTGTAGAACACTAAGTATAAAACGAATATAGTTATAATAATTGTAGTGAGAACAGGAACTATAAATGAATTTATAGTTATTAGTCCTTTGGTATCCTTAAGTAATGTGTATAAAGAGATTATAGACATAAGTAAAATACCTATCCATTTTGAAACACCAAAATATTGATGAAGAAGTGCTCCGCTTCCAGCTAAGATTATGGAAGCACCACTGATTAAGAAGAAGCTTGTAAAAATATCTGTAATTACACCAAAAAAGCCTGGGCTTACAAGAGTTATAAATTCGGTATAGGAGCTTAATTTATGTTTTAGACTAATAGAGATTATAATAGAACTTAGTAAAATATAGATTAAGCCACAAATAAGAATTCCCCAAAAACTCACATATCCATAAGTACTGAAAAATTGAGTTATCTCTTGTCCTGAAGCAAGTCCTGCACCAACTATGGTACCGATAAATACAGCTGAAGTTTGAAATATAGAACCAATGTTTTTTTTCAAATTATCTCCTCCATAAAATTATTTGATAAGGGTAATAAATAAATTAGATACTTGTCTTAATAAATATATGTGTATTTATTAATAATAAATAATGATTTTATAAATTAAAAATTTATTTATAGGGAAACTATAATTACAAGGATAAATTTGATTTTGTAAAGCACAAGTATAAAAGTAATTATAAATATCATTATTGAATTAAAAGGGAGTGAGAATAATGAAAAAAATATTGTGTTGTTTACTAGTAATATTCTATGTTTTGTCTTTCACTGCATGTACAAAGAAAGAGGAAGAGGAAAAACCAAAGGTTAATGCTTTTGAAATCAAAAGTGCAACTAATGTAGTTAATAATTATATGGATTTTATAATGAGGGAAGATTATGAAAGTGGAAAGAAATTGTATACTAAAGAATTGCTTGGAAAATCTTTAGACTTTCAACTTAGTGAAATGAAGATAAAGGGATATAAAGTTACTGAAAGCAATGAGATTGGAAGAACTGGAGTTTTTAAGGTTAGAATTACAAGAACCTCTATGGTTAGTTCATCTTCTTGTTTGGATGAATATTCTATTAAAGTTGTTAAAGATGGAGCAGAATATAAAATAAGTGAGATTACAAATGCCCTACAGAAGGAAGCCTTTGTTGAAGGCATAGGTATAAGATTCCGAGACAAAAAGAATGTGAAAACAAATTTAATTATTGATGAAGCGGGATTTCCTAAATATATGTATTCAAGAGATGATGGTGCAGAGTTATATAAATTAATTGTGCCCTCAAAAGAATTCGGTGCAATCAATTTTAGTTATGAAGGAGAAAAACTTGCAATTAGTACCTATAAAACAAATTCATTCATTGGTGTTGTAAATATTGATGAGTCTTTAGCAGTCCAAGGCGATGCTACAAAATCAGGAGCTCAGTCTTCAGAAGGTGGAGGATCTGGAGTGGTAGCTAAGGAGAAGCCAATTGGTAAGGAGTTAATTCCAATAGATTTATTGCTGAATTGTAAAGTTGAATTTATGACTTTTTCCTTAGACGAGAAATTTCTACTTGTACAATATACTAAACAAAACGTTGGAAAATGTATTAGGGTTTATCAAGTAGACAATGGAGATATGATCCCTATTAATTTTGAGAAAGATTATCCTATTGAAAAAGTACAGATAGTATTTTCTTCTTTTGGTGAAGGAACTATGACGTATGAAGTGATACCTAAAGCAAATGTTAGTAATTCAGAAACAGATATTATTGGTAAATGGAAATTGGATTTAAAGGATTTTACCGTAGATAAATTATAATTAATACATTAACTATGGACATAAGGTATAATTAACATAGGGCTAATATCTTTAATAAAATAACTAGTCTAATGACTAGTTATTTTATTAAATGGTCCACAAACAAAGAAAGGGTGAGAATTAGTGCAGAAAACATGGGGTCACAAGAAATATCACAGCTTAAATTATTTTTTAAGGAATAAATTTGGGGATAAGGTTTTTAAAATTGCTTTGGACGGTGGTTTTTCTTGTCCTAACAGGGATGGAACTATTAGTAGCGCAGGTTGTTTGTTTTGTAGTGAAAGAGGTTCAGGAGATTTTGGTGGAGATAGGAGATTTTCTATTACAAGTCAATTTGAAGATATAGTTAGTATGATGAGTAAAAAATGGAAAACAGGAAAATATATTGCCTATTTTCAGGCTTATACCAATACATATGCTTCCATAGAAGTATTAAGAGAAAAATATGAGGAAGCAATATCACAGGAGGGGGTAGTAGCATTAGCTATAGCTACAAGGCCTGATTGCTTAGATGATGGGGTATTAGACCTTATAGAGGAGTATTCAAATAGAGTATACACTTGGGTGGAACTGGGACTTCAAACCATAAGTGATGAAAGTGCAAAGATTATTAATAGAGGATATAAATTGCCGAGATTTGAAGAGGCTCTTAAAAATCTTAATAAAAGAAAAATTGATGTGGTAGTTCACACTATTTTTGGTCTTCCTGGAGAAAGTAGATTGGATATGTTAAAAACAATAGATTATGTGGCGCATAAAGAAATAAAAGGAATAAAAATGCACTTGCTCTATCTTGTAGAGCATACACCAATGGTGAATCTATATAATCAAGGAAAACTTAGGTTTATGGAAAAAGATGAGTACATAGACATAATTGTTAAGGCAATCACTATGTTACCGCCTAATATGGTTATTCATAGATTAACTGGGGATGCGCCAAGGGAACTATTAATAGGACCAATGTGGAGTTTGAAAAAATGGGAAGTCTTAAATGGCATAGATAACAAACTAAAGGAATTAGATTTATATCAAGGAATTAATTTTAAGCTTTAAATGTACAACTAGTACAATTGGCTTAATTGGTTCATTTGTGTCTTTCTACAAATTAACTTTACCACTTTTGGGGGTTTTGAGAATAGATAAATATGTTTTAAAGGTTTACAATATATATATAGAAAACATTTAGAATGTACATGTAGGAGGAATAAATTATGTCAAATTTATCATTAAGGCACATATACAAAGTTTATACTGGAAATGTAACAGCAGTTAAAGATTTTAATCTTGAAATAGAAGATAAAGAATTTATAGTTTTTGTAGGACCATCAGGTTGTGGTAAATCAACAACTTTAAGGATGATAGCAGGTCTTGAAGAAATTACAGAAGGTGAAATATATATTGGTGATAAACTAGTAAATGATATGGCACCTAAGGATAGAGATATAGCTATGGTTTTTCAAAACTATGCATTATATCCTCATATGACTGTATTTGATAACATGGCATTTGGTTTAAAACTAAGAAAAATGCCTAAAGATCAAATAAAGCAAAAGGTTACTGATGTAGCTAAAACACTTGATATTGAACATTTACTTGATAGAAAACCAAAAGCATTATCAGGTGGACAAAGACAAAGAGTAGCACTTGGAAGAGCTATAGTAAGAAATCCAAAGGTGTTTTTAATGGACGAGCCTTTATCAAATTTAGATGCTAAACTTAGAGTTCAAATGAGAACAGAAATAGCAAAACTTCATCATAAACTACAAACAACTTTTATATATGTAACTCATGATCAAACAGAAGCTATGACCATGGGAACAAGAATAGTTGTAATGAAAGATGGACTAGCTCAACAAGTAGATACTCCTTCTAATATATATGAGCACCCAGTTAATATGTTTGTTGCTGGATTTATAGGAAGTCCTCAAATGAACTTTATGGAAGCAAAAATTGCAGAACAAAATGGTGAAATCGTACTTACTTTTGATGATGAAATTGTAATATTACCAAAAGATAAAGCTGATGTTATAAAAGAAAAATCTTATATAGGAAAAACTGTTGTAATGGGTATTAGACCAGAAGATATTGATAACACACCTGCATTTATCGAAAAAAATAAAAATTCAGTTATATCAGTTCAAGTTGAGGTTGCAGAGCTTATGGGTGCAGAAACTAATATATACATGAAAAAAGGAAATACAAATATTGTAGCTAGAGTTAATGGATCATCTAAAGTTAAAGTTGGAGATACAATTAAAATTGCAATAGATACAAGTAAAATTCATGTGTTTGATAAAGAAACTGAAAACACAATAATATAGGGGGAAATTCATTATGTACAATTTCACAGAATTCTTGAAGGATTTAAGTCATTCTTCAAATATACCATTTAATGTAGTTACAGAAGATGGTATTGCATTATACATTAGTGACTTAGATATTGAAAATTCACATATAACTAACTTTACTATTATGCTAGGGCGAGTTAAAGGCATAATCAGTTTGGAAAAGAAGTATGAAAATTGTACATCTTTACTTGAATATATTATTGAAAACAAATATACTCAGCATTTTTTAACTAAAGAACAAGCAGTTATTGATATCTTAGAAAATAGAGAAATTTCTATTGATAATATTAGTCTTAATTTACCTTTCCTTAAAAATGGGTGTTATGTATTATTAATAAGTGTAGACGGAAGTAATTATGAATCTCTTAACATAATAAAACAAATATATGATAATGAGCCAGTTGTAAGTTTAATATATAACGATAACATAATTGTAATTGGTGACTTTGATGAAGTAGAGGGCCACACAGAAAGTATAAAAGAATCTATCTCATCAGATTTGTATTGCAAATGTTATGTAAGTTATGCAGATATAACTTATGACATAAAAGGGCTTAAGAAAGCTTACAATGATGCTTTGCAATGTATGGAACTTGGAAAAAAATTCGATATAAAAGACCATACATTTAGTTACAATAAGATGTTATTTGAGAAAATTGTATATAATGTAGATGGTAAAATTAAGCAGGAGCTATTAAGCATGCTAAAAGACAAATTTGATGCTCTTGATAGTGAAATGATAATAACTATTGAGCAATTTGTAGATTGTGGTCTTAACATAAGTGATGCTGCTAGAAAACTATATGTTCATAGGAATACTCTTATCTATAGATTGGATAAGATTAAGAAAGAAACAAATTTTGATATAAGGGACTTTAAAGATGCCTCCGTATTTCTTATAGCCTTTCTAATATGGAAAGAAAATAAGGAATAATTATATAATTAGTTAAAAACTCTACTTTTACTCATTGTAAAAGTAGAGTTTTTTTTGGTAGGTAGGTAGGTAGGTAAAGGGACGGTTAACAATTAATTTACCTATCAAGAAAATAAATGGGGACGGTTAACAATTGTTAACATATTAGGTTATATTGAATTTTCTATAAAAACTTATTTCTTTTATTCCTAAATTCATTTACTTATGGTATATTTTTACTATTTAAATTAATAGAACATTAAGTTTTTAAATGCTTGTCCAACCGTGTTAAAAATAAAATAACTATTTATTAAATATGAAAATTTTTGTTTGTTATTATAAATTTATAAATATATGGGCTAATGAGATTAAATCAATAAATTTTATCTGCTTGCCTTAAATTACTTAACTTAATAGCACTTATATAATTGCATTCTTTCTAAGCATAAATTTAATGAAATCCTCCATAATATTTTCATGTTGTTTCTCAGTTCCAATTAACTCAATACCAATGCTAGTTAATTGAGAAACTCTAGCCTGTGTAATGTTACCAAGTTCGCTGGATATATCACTAAACTTAGAATTGCAGAGACTCCTCATTAATACAACTGCTAATGCTTTTGCACCTACAAGCTTTCTACTGTATTTTGTATGAAAATGAAACTCTAATATATTCATTTTTGATGCTATAAATTTCAGCACATCTTCGGATGTGAAATTTCGTTCAATTATTTTCCGACCACTTCTATATTCTGTTTTTTCATTTTTAAATTCAAGTTCTTCTTTTAATTTTTCATTGGTGCATCCCAAAATAAGGCTAATGTAATTTTTTCTTGCAATGTCAAGATTATTACCGAAAAAGCCCATAACAAATCCATAATCAATTATGTTGAAATGATCTCGTCTTTTACCTATATATATTCCTAAACTAGAAAAAGCATAGGTTTCAGGACAATCCTTAAATTTACCTATAGCTGTAGGATTATTATGTATATATAATGATACGGTCTTCAAGTATGAGTCATTATCAACTATTTTACTCTTGAATCTATCTTTAAAAAGATGTCCGTCCCTTTTATATTTTCTGTTAAAGTATGCTGCATAAGAACAATTTATTCCATGCATGACTTTTGATATGTCTGAGCCATTAGAATCAATCAATAAATGTACATGGTTATCCATAAGACAGTACCCGTAAACCCTAACATTATAGAGCTCTTTATATTTTTTCACAAGGGATAAATACTTTTCCTTATCTTCAGAATCCCTATATAAATTCACCTCACTGATACTTTTACACATAATATGATATATAGCATAAGCTGCTTTTAATCTTGCCATTCTTGCCATGAAAATCACTCCTATTCATTAGTTTTTATATAGATTATTCCCAATGAGAAGGGTAATATTCAAGGCATTAGTTCAATTAGTTGTTAACCGTCCCCAATTATTCTATAATTAAAGATGGTGAATCACAAAGGGGAGAATAAATATGAAAATAGATATAATAGTTTCTGCTGACGATATAAAGAAAGAAAAAATAGCAAATAAAACAGTGGTAGTAATAGATATGCTTAGGGCAACTAGTGTAATAACTACTGCAATGAATAATGGATGCAAAGGTGTTATTCCTGTTTTAACTGTAGAGGACGCATCTGAAATTGTGAGAAATAATAAAGAAGAGTTTATGCTTGGAGGAGAACGAAATGCGTTAAAAATAGAGGGGTTTAACTATTCAAATTCTCCATTAGAATACACTAGAGATACCATAGAAGGGAAAACACTTGTGATGACTACTACTAATGGTACTAAAGCTATAAAGGGCTGCACAGGGGCTAGTAACATCCTAATAGGTGCCATGCTAAATGCTAAGGCTATAGCAAAGAAAATATTAGAGTTAAATAATGATGTAGTAATAGTTAATGCAGGGACATATGGTGAATTTTCTATAGATGATTTTTTATGTAGTGGCTATATAATTCATTGTGTGTTAACAGAAATAGAGGCGGATCTTTCTGATATTGCTTTTACTTCTCATTATATTTATAAAAATAATGAAGATATCCACAGTTTTATAAAATACGCAAGTCACTATAAAAGAATTACAGAGCTAGGCCTTGGTGCGGATTTAGAATACTGCTGTAGAAAAGATATTATAGATAATGTTCCAGAATATAAGAATGGGATTATAAGTTAACAAAATTATGTAATGACAAAATATATAGTCTTAAACGCAATAAAAAAAGTATATATTACGTAAAATAAATTTTAGAATTACTTAGCGAAGTGAAAGCAGTTCTAGTAATATATACTTTTTTATTTTTAAACCACCTGGAATATATAAAATTTTAAGTAGTAAGATTCATCCGAATTCCATAATATTGGGTGATCAGCTGCTTGAGTTCTAAACTCTACTTGTCTAAGTGTTCGTTTAGCATCTAATGCTGCTTCAGCTATTGTATCTCTAAATAAATCAGGGTACATAAAGTGAGAACAAGAGCAAGTTACAAAATATCCGCCTGGCTTAACTAATTTAATACCACGTAGATTAATTTCTTTATATCCTCTTGTGGCACCATCTATAGTAGAACGTGATTTTGTAAATGCAGGTGGATCTAGGATTACAACGTCATATTGTCTTCCTTCTCTTGACCATTCTCGTAATACATCAAAAGCATTATGGGATTCAAATTTAACGATATCTGAAAGTCCGTTAAGCTGCGCATTTTTTCTAGAGCATTCTACTGCATAATCAGAAATATCTACTCCAAGTACACTTTTAGCTCCAGCTATACCTGCATTAAGTGCAAAAGAACCTGTGTGGGTAAAGCAATCTAAAACATCAGCACCTTTACATAATCTTTGGATAGCTGCTCTATTTTCCTTTTGATCTAGGAAAAATCCAGTCTTTTGACCATTTGCAATATCAACATGATATTTAACACCATTTTCAACAATTTGTATATCAGTATCAAAGGGTTCCGTTAAAAATCCTGTTGTTTGTTCCATGCCTTCAAGCACGCGAACTCTAGCATCGCTTCTTTCATATACACCCTTTGCATGATACTCATCTGTTAGTAGCTTAACAACTATATCTTTGTATTTATCTATACCTAATGCTAAAGATTGAATAACATAATAGTCTTCATATTTATCTATAATCATTCCTGGTACAAAATCCGCTTCTCCAAACAAAAATCTACAACTAGATGTATCTATAACTGTTTGCCTATATGTCCAAGCAGCACGAAGTCTTTTTCTGAAAAATTCTTCATCTATTTCTTCGTCAATATCTCTTGTCATTATTCTTATAGCAATTTTAGAAGCATCGTTTACGAATCCTTTGCCAATAAACTCTCCTCTAAAATTATATGCTTCTATTATATCTCCATTTTCATATTCACCATCAAAATTTTCAATTTCATTAGCATATATCCAAAGGTGACCGTTTTCGGCATTTCTGCCCTTACCTCTATATAAGTAAAATTTACAAGCCATACTTAATCCCTCCTGTACTTTTTAGGGTTGCAAAACAATATTTAATAAAAAATATCAAGTTATTTATCTATAGTAGTATACCACACTGTTTTAATTTGTAATATGAAATACATAAAATTCTTTTGACAAAAGTTCATTTATAAATTACACTTATATATGTGCGATTTTTAAATGCATACTGGAATTAAGGATATTTAGATAAAAATTGGATGAAATTTCTTTGATGGTAATCCATATATATAATGTCCAGTTATTAAAAATAAATAAGTGTATGAGTAGAAATACTTTTAAAATAGAAAAAATAATAAATATATAGAATTATACTATATTAAGGAGAAAAAACAAATGAGTAGATTAGTAGTAAAAAATATGAGTCATGGATTTGGCGATAGGTCAATATTCGAAGATGTATCTTTTAGATTGCTTAAAGGGGAACACATAGCCCTTATAGGAGCTAACGGAGAAGGTAAATCAACCTTTATGAATATTATTACAGGTAAGCTTATGCCGGATGAAGGTGACGTTGAATGGTCAAGTAACGTTAGATTTGGATATATGGATCAGCATACTGTTCTTGAAAAGGGAAAAACCATTAGAGAAATTTTAAGGGATGCTTTTAAATATCTGTTTGACCTAGAAGAGGAAATGATTAATGTAACGGAGAAAATGGGAGAAGCGACCCCTGAGGAACTAGAAAAGTTATTGGACAGAATGGGAACAATTCAAGATTTGCTTGATAATAATGGATTTTATGCTATTGATTCTAAGATAGATGAGGTAGCAGCAGGAATTGGACTTAAAGATGTTGGTCTTGAAAATGATGTCACAGATTTAAGTGGAGGACAAAGAACAAAGGTTCTTCTTGCAAAACTTTTATTAGAAGCTCCAGATGTCCTACTACTTGATGAGCCTACTAACTTTTTGGATGAGAATCATGTGGAGTGGCTTAAGAGATATCTTCAAAATTACGAAAGTGCATTTATCCTAATATCCCATGATATTGAATTCCTAAAAGATGCAGTTAATATAATATATCATGTGGAAAACAAAAAGTTAACTAGATATATTGGTTCTTATGAAGAGTTTTTGAGAGTCCATGATGCTAAAAGGCTTCAAATGGAAGCTGATTATGAAAGACAACAAAAGGAAATTAATAGACTTGAGGTATTTGTTGCTAAAAATAAAGCAAGAGCTTCTACTAGTGGTATGGCAAAATCAAGACAAAAGAAATTAGATAAAATTGATAGAATGGAAGTTACAAAAGATAAACCTAAACCACAATTTAATTTTAAAACTGCAAGAGCTTCAGGGAAGATAATATTTAGAACTGTGGATTTAGTCACTGGATATGACACCCCACTATCTAAGCCCTTAGATTTGTATATGGAACGAGGACAAAAAATTGCTTTAACTGGTGCTAATGGTGTTGGTAAAACAACACTGTTAAAGAGTCTTATGGGTGATATCAAAGCTGTTTCTGGTCATACAAACTTAGGAGATTATCAATATATAGGATATTATGAACAAGAAATAAAGGGAGTCAACCGCAATAATTGTATTGAAGAATTTTGGCAAGAGTTCCCTAGTTTCACTCAAGGCCAGGTAAGATCTGCACTTGCTAAGTGTGGACTTACGACAAAGCATATTGAAAGTAGAATTACAGTGCTTAGTGGTGGAGAGCAAGCAAAGGTAAGACTTGCGAAACTTCTAAATAGAGAAACTAATATATTAATTCTAGATGAACCTACCAATCATTTAGATGTAGATGCTAAAGAAGAGCTCAAGAGGGCATTAAAAGAATATACAGGAAGTATAATTATAGTTTGCCATGAGCCGGATTTCTATGAGGATGTAGTAACAGATGTATGGGACTGTGAGGAATGGACAACTAAAATAGTGTAACGATAACTAAATTTTAAGAGCATTATTTATAACAAATTGGTCGGATCTGATAGAAGACATACAATTAATTGTGTACATGGATGGACAAAAGCCTAGGATATATTTTTATAATATGTCCTAGGCTTTCTTTTATTTCATAGGGTAGAAAATATGAGAATCAATCAATATTTCTTCCTGATATAATTACATATCTTTTTCATTCTTATATTGTTCAATTTTCCATTTGCATTTCCAAACTATTTGTAATATTGTAAAACAAATTGCTGCAAGTAATGCTGTAAATATTCCAAGAATATAGGAACCAGTATTAATTGTTGCCAGAGCCTCTATAGTGAAACAAATCAATTCTATAACCAGAGCTACTTTGAAAAAGTTCTTAATCTTATTGTATTGAGTGATTTTTGATTCTATATCTGTATACATTTCAAAGGGACCATCCGATGCCATCTTTTGTAGATATACCCATCTCCACCATTGAGATATAACTTTTACTTCTGTATCCTCCATAAAAGCTGCATAATCACGTTTTTCCCCATTCCAGCTATCAAGCAAGTCTATTTGATAATTATATTCTCCGGGTTCACATTTTTCAAAAGTATAAAATCCAAGGAAGAATTTTTTGAATGCCCATCCATTTAAACACATTTTTTTCAACCAATCTTCTTCTTCGTCTTTGTCATAATATAGTTTGAATTTTAACATATAAACATATCCCCCTAATCATCCATCTTTTTTGCATTTCTTATAAGAACATTTAACCTTTTTACTTCGTTCTTGAACGTTTCTTTTCCTGTATTTGTAATAAGGTATTGCTTTTTTTTTCTGGATTCCTTATCCTCACTATAAAGAGTAATCCATCCTTTTGTAAGCATTGAATTAATAGCTCCGTATAATGTTCCTGGCCCTAAGATTACACTTTTACTTGTCATTTCGCCTACATCTTGAATAATACCATATCCATGATTTGGTGTGCGTGTGGCTAATAAGATGTAAAATAAGGCTTCTGTCAAAGGTGTACGATTTTCCAAATAGATCAACCTCCAATATATCGTGTGATGATATATTTAATATATCATCACACGATATATTTGTCAATGATATATTAAGAATAATGTTGCAAAAATTAGACATCATAAATAGTATAAATTACCCTAAAAAGAGCTAGAATAATTTCTAGCTCTTTTTAGGGTTTTAATAATATTTTACAGGGAAAGCTTCTCAGGTCTATAAGTGGGAGTTACATGCTGTAACAAAGAGAAAACTTCAGTGGGAGTCTAAATCTCCTTCTGAAGTCTTTAATATGCAGCTCCGCAGGAGATGATTTAATAGTATTTCTAGTTTAAAACTTGGAGGCCTAGGTCTAGTATATTAGCAAATAATGACAATGTATTAGTATTGGGAATAACATTATTTTTAACATCTAATAATTTTCCCAGACCATAATCAGTGCATATGCTGACAGTGGGGAAATTAATTTCACTCAAATCGCAAATAATATCATTTTCATTTAACTTTATTTTAGTTGACTCATTAATAGGTTCTAGTATGGTATAAAGTCTTGTAGAACTGTTATATCTTAGAACTTTTAGTATATCACTTATTAGTATATCGTAAGGTTTAACATTAATGTCATACTTTGAAGTGGTTGCAGCAATGTTATTTATAACAAAATAATAAATATTTCTTTTGTAGTTTACCTTATCCTTAAATTCTTGTAGTCTTTCTAAATTTAAATTTATATCTACTGTGATTTCATCACTTTCTAAAAGTTTAAAACAATCTTTTATGTAAGTTAATTCTTCTTTTTCATTAAGTTCTCTAGCTAAGATATCCATACAACTTTCATAAATATCTTCGAATGAGCTATAGGGTAAGGAATATTTTATATTTCCTAAAACAAGGTAAACTTTGAAAGAAGATTTATTACTATTTTTAGATGAATAATTGACCTCAACTAATAAAAGTTCATGGAGTAGTGATGTATCAAGTGTTATTTTCTCAATTCCATTACTTGATTGTAGAATGTAGTTATCATTAGTAGATAAGTTTTGTGTATGCTGATTTATTATATAAGTACTTTTAAAACCAGTCTCAGTAATTTCACCAACTCTTAATGAAGTTTTTAGGGGTAGTTTTTTTAAATTTATGTATGGTCTATTTAAACATAGGTTATTTTTAGATATTATTCTCATATTAAACTCCTTTAGTTCTAACAAGATTGTTAGCTTTATGTATAAATTATAACATAATTAGCATTCTAAAAAATAGAATACTTAATTTAATCACATGGAATTAGATATAAAATATTTACAACATTTCTAAATAGTTAAATTAAGGTAAATATATATTGACAATATCGAGTGTCGATAATATACTAAAACTATAGATATCGATACTCGATATTAAAGAGGTGATAAGAAGTGGCGAGAGAACAATTTCAAAATTTAACAGAACCAATGTATTACATCCTAATGTCTTTATTAAGGGAAATGTGTGGTGTAGATATTATGCAGGCTGTAGAAAAAATTTCCAAAGGCCGTGTAAAGGTTGGACCAGGTACCTTATATGCACTTCTTGGTAAATTTGAAAAAGAAAATATGATAATAGAGACAGAAGTAAAAGGGAGAAAAAGAAGCTATATAATCACTGAAAAGGGAAAAGGATTACTAATTGATGAGCATAGAAGGTTAATTTCTATGGTAGATGATGGATTATTGTATATGGAAAAATACCAAGGTAATTTAAAAGTAGAGAGAGGAGGGGGAAAGGGTGAGAAGTAAGGATACAAAGAGAACGTATGTTATATATTTACCCTATGAATGCTCTGCGATAGAAGAATATCTTGAGGAAATGGCAGAAAAGGGTTGGTTATTGCAATCTACAAAGAGAGGTTTCTTCAAATTCAAGAAGATAGAAGCAAGAAAAATAAAATACTCGGTGGATGTACTTGATAGGATTTCTGTTTTTGATCATAACGATAGTGATATAGCTTTAGAATATAGGGAATATTGCGAGAAGGCAGGATCGACTTATATATGTGAGGATGGCGCTACTCAAATCTTTTACACTGATAGTGATAGTGAAATTGTGTCTATTCATACTGATGAAGGGGAAAAATTTAAAGTTGTTTATAAATCTTCAATAAAGATTATATACACTCAAATGATTTTAATTATCTTATTTATCATTAGCATGTATCTGCAATTAACAGATAATACAGAAGCATTAGCAAGTAATATAGGTATATTCACATTAGGCTTGCTGTTTTCTATTATATTGATGAATTGTATACAAGTTATCAATTTTTATATTTGGGTTGTAAAAGCGAAAGGTCAGTTAAAGATAAACCAGCAAATGCCATATAATAGCTATAAGCAGTTAAAGAAAAAAAGTATACTAATTAGAACGTATAACATAATATTGATCATTATATTTTTAATATCATTAATTTTGGATAGTACTGGGAGTAGAAAACTTAATATTCCTTTGGCACTTATAATGCTGATCCCTATAATAATATTAAGCAATGTTAAAAAGTTCACTGACAAAAAAGATTATACAAAAGCTAGTAATAGGGGAATATATATTGGGAGCGCAATAGTTTTACTATTAGTTGTACCTAATCTTATCAGTGCGTTTGGAACCATTAATAATGACAAGCAAAGTAAATTGCCAGCGCAGAAAGTAAGCTTAACAATCATGGACTTTGGATATAATAAAAATGAAAATAAAAATTGGCATATTGAGTTTGATGAAAGTATATTAGCTAAAAGGACAAAATACACCTATGATAGCGGATATGATTCATTTGAATACACTATTTTTGAAAGTAAGTATCCTGTGTTAATTAAATTGCAAGAAAATAGCTTGGTAAGTAGATATAAAAAATATATGAAATATAAACGTGAGAAAACTAGTTTACCTAGTAACATTAGAGCTTATGTGGGTGGTATCTCGGGTAACTTTTATATATTAGCATCAGAGGACAAAGTCGTTTTTATCGTAAAAGGTACTAATATAAGTAAAGATAAATTTCTAAATATAGTATATAAAAAGCTATTTCAACAATGATATAGGTGCTTTTTACTTATTATGTAGCTGTTATAATCTTAAAAATTGGGTTGCTTAAAAATCATAATATTATCAATATTTAATTCTTTGTTAAACAATCTTCTAAAAATTTTTTCCACATGCAATAAGCCGTTTGTCACCTTTAATTAATTTAGTTTTATCTATTCCTACTTTTACTTTTATTTTTTTCATATAAAATCAACCTCACTTTATACGCATTAGATATATTATTATTATATCCTAATATATGTAAAATTATTCCTTGAAATTTATATGTTAAAAAATAAATATTGTAAATAACCTAAAGTAAATAGATTAAAATTAGAGATAAATTTAAATTAGAAATAGATTTAAATTAGTAATAAATGGAATTGGATAAAGTTAATTCCCAAATGTAATATAAAATGTTTTTAGCATTGATTTTTGTTATTAATTTCATAGCATTATAATCTGCATATTGAGCAAAATAGTAAAGTGATACTAGAATTAAATATTTTATTTAATGGAGGTATAAATGCTATGGGAGAAAAAAAGGATCCATCTTGTTCAAGCCAACAAGAAAAGGAGAAAAAGGTAAATAATTTAGGGACTAAACACAATAAAAAGACACATAAAAAAGACTGATATTAGATTGTTTTTAAAGGGCATACATTGTATAAAATATATGCCCTTTGCTACTCTTATGAGATTATATCATCTTGATTGTTAATGGTATCATCCTGGGTAAGTATTTTTTCTTTTTTTATCCATCCCTTGTTATTAATATTAGTCTGGGATTTCAGAGATATTTCATACCATGAAATATCAAAGATCTCAGCAGAATCTTGAATTTCTACAGTGATATTTTTTGCAAAGTTAGAGATAACTGGTGAATTTTCTATAGGGCTTAGATATAGACTACAAATTTCTTTTGTAGTACCTGTTTTAAAAAGTGGAACTTTATATTTTATTATAATAGGTCCCTGCGTACTTTGAGCGCTTGCAATTTTTGATTTGAATTCTCTGTTTTGTCTAGAAACAACCTTTAGTTGAGTTTTCTGAGTTGATAGTTTTTGATTCATTAGAGTGTAATATACACCAAAAGCTATCAAAACAACTGAAAATAGAAAAATAAGCAATAGTATCTCTCCCTTAAAATTACTTATTAAAACAATGATTTATGATGTTATAGAGTTTAACTCAAAAGTTTGTGCATATATTATATTTATGCTTAGTATATACTATTCTATATAAGACAAAAAAATTCATATAAAAAAACTCATGTGTAATCATGAGTTTTAAATGGCTGGAGTTAATTCACGATATTCAATTATATACATATCTGCATGACTCGTAATATCTTCCCTTTGTTCTTTGGAAAAATCATCATATACACCGACCACCTTCATTCCAGCAGACTTTGCACCTTTAACTGCAGGTAGTATATCTTCAAATACTACACATTCTTCTGGCTTTACACCTAATTTTTCAGCAGCAAGTAAATATACATCAGGAAAGTTTTTACCTCTAGATACTTCACTAGTGAGAGTTATGCTGTCAAAATAATGGTATATATCATTAGCCTTAAGCACAGCTTCTAATAATGGCTTACTATTGCTTGTAGCCAGTCCTATTTTTATATTTGAAGTTTTAAGTGAGGATAAAAATTCAACTACGCCAGGTTTTAATTTTACATTGTTAAGATACTCCACATAGGCAAAATCTATCCATTCTTTTTTAATTTCTTCTATAGTGTCTAATATACCAAAATTGGTTCTGAAATATTCTGCTGTGTCATCAAAGCTAAGATGCTCTATTTGGGTTTTTAGATCTTTCGGTAAAGCCATATTTCTATTTTTAAAATAATCTTCGTCTATTTTACCCCAAACCCACATAGAGTCGACAAGAGTACCATCTAAATCGAAAATTGCAGCTTTAATATTTGTTAGCATTAAATCACCTCTTATATAATTATAGTATTATGGAATACAGTTGAATTTAAAATTTCGTAAGTAGCTTTATTTAACAACAGCTACCACAGTTTGTCTGCGGTAGCTATTGTTATTTGTTTTCATTTATATTAAAAGAACCTATAAGTTAGTAATGAACAGGTAATTCCTAGAAAAGCGCCCACCATGACATCTGTAGGGTAATGAACCCCTATATACATTCTAGAGATGCCTACACAACAGGCTAATGGTATAGTTATAAATCCGAAAATAGGGAAATATAAAGCTATTATCACAGCTAATGAAAACGCGCCAATAGTATGTCCAGACGGGAAAGAGTATTTATCTATACCTATTTTTTTAATATTTAAATTTGGAATATCTATAAAAGGCCTTAATCTAGTCACAGTTATTTTAAGAAGTTTACCAATACCAGTACTAATTGTTATAGAAATCATAGCACGGGTAGCCATGACATGAAGCGCGGTAGTGCTTAATAAAAAAGCTAAAGTGCAGAAAACAAACATAAATGGAAAAGAGCCTAAGTAAGTCATAGCTGGCATTATAGTATCTAAAAACCTACACTTCCAAGAATTATTAATAATTCTAAGAAGGTTAATGTCTCTATGGTTTATATATTCAAATAATGCTTTCATAAAACCCTCCCTTGGACCCGAAAAATATTTATTCTAATTACTAAATATTGTATCATATCTTAGTCAGTAATTACATTGTAAAATATTAACTAAAATTATTTGCGGAATATTTTAGTTTTATTTTTACCTTAATGACAGGATCTAACTAGGACTTTAAAAACCCCATTATAGTATTTATTCACAATAAAAAAAGAGTTGTCGTTAAACAACTCTTTTTGGTCGGGGTGACAGGGATTGAACCTGCGACCTCATGGTCCCAAACCACGCGCGCTCCCAGCTGCGCTACACCCCGACGACTTCTTTATTATATAATAGGAAACGATAAATGTCAACAATATTTGCAATGATTTTTTCAAATGTAAGAAATATAGGATTTGTATGCTATGTTTTTTTCTTGAGTCTTTAACATTGGCATATGCTTTTGTAGGATTAATTATATAAAAGCATAGAGCAGTTTTTCATAGAACATTCTATGAGAAACTGCTCTATGCTTATTTTTTAGCATCTTTTTCTTTATCTCCAACACCTCTAGTAGGTACAGTAGACATAATGAAACCAACAAGTATAGACACAAGAGCAGGAGCTACTATGTTGATATATACTATATACCTTGTTTTGTATAAAACTAGAGCAGTAAGGGAAGTGACTAGTGCACTAGCTACAAAAATAATAATTACAAATTTTGCGAAAGAACTCATGAATTTTTCGTATAACCTATGACGAGTAGGTCCACTTATAACACTTCTAAATAGAAAATAAGAAGAGAAAATTATAATAATATCTACTATAGCCGAAATTAAAAAATTTTTCATGGTTTTTATGGTTAGATACTGGTGATTTTGACTATGAGAGGAATGCCATAATCATTCAAATCCAACCTACCTCCTTTTTATATTTTAAAATAATAGTTTTCAAACAAGTTAGTCATGGTGTAGTTGATGTTTAGTGTTACCAAATATTAATATTTTTACGCAATATATTTATAAAAACTGAAACTAAATTATATAAATAAAGTATTCACATAAGTAGAGTATTTTAACGGTGTTAAATTATGTGATTTTAAAAATTAGTTTCTAATATAACAATGAATTGTCAAATGAAATAAAAAAGAATAAACTATGCTTAATAGAAGAAACAAAAGAATATAGTTTAGTTATGGGCAACGAAAAAAAACCTCATGAGGAAAATCTAAATGTGAATTAAAAAAAAATAATAGGGGGAGAGTAGTGAAAAATGAGTAAGATAACGAGAACTTTAGAAAAGCAAAGGAAATATTTCGATTCTGGAGCCACGAGGGATTTGGATTTTCGGATAGAAAAATTGTGTGCTCTAAAAAAGTCTATTAAAAATAACGAGAAACAAATAGTGGAGGCTCTATGGGTTGATTTGCATAAATCTGAATTTGAAGCCTATGCTACTGAAATTGGAATAATTTTAGAGGAGATAAATTTTGCTATAAAGCATTTAAAGTCTTGGGCAAAAACTAAAAAAGTAAGAACTCCATTAACAAATTTTTTATCTTCAAGTTATATTTATTCAGAGCCTTATGGGGTTAGTTTAATTATTTCGCCTTGGAATTATCCGTTCCAACTATTAATATCACCATTAATTGGATCCATAGCTGCTGGTAATTGTGCTATGTTAAAACCTTCTGAGAATGCTCCAAAGACTACTGGAGTCATTATAAAAATCATTGAAGAAAGCTTTTCTCAGGAGTTCATTTGTGTGGTTGAAGCATACGGCGGTAAGGAATCTTCAGAGGCACTATTAAAAGAGAGCTTTGATTACATATTTTTCACAGGTAGTGTTCCTGTTGGTAAAATAGTGATGGAGGCTGCATCTAAACATCTTACTCCGGTAACCTTAGAACTGGGTGGAAAAAGTCCATGCATAGTGGATAAAGACGCTGATATAAAGCTAGCAGCCAAAAGAATAGCTTGGGGGAAGTTTATAAATGCAGGACAAACTTGTGTTGCTCCGGACTATATATTAGTACACAAAAGTGTTAAAGAAAAACTTATAACCGAAATGGTGGGATACATTAAGGAGTTTTTTGGAGAACATCCAGAAAAGAGCAATGATTTTCCAAGGATTATAAATGAAAGGCAGTTTGATAGGCTACTAGGATTATTAGGTGGTGGCAAAATTGTAACTGGGGGGGAATATGATAGAGCAGAAAAATATATTGCGCCAACTATTATTGATAATATAACTTGGAATGATCCTATTATGCTAGATGAGATATTTGGTCCTATTTTGCCAATTTTAGAATTTGATGATTTAGGGCAGGTTATAGAAATGGTTAATTCAAGACCTAAACCCCTAGCATTATATTTCTTCTCTAATAATAAGAAACACCAAGAATGGATAATAGATAGGATTTCTTATGGTGGAGGATGCATAAATGATACAATTATGCATGTAGCATCGCCATATTTACCTTTTGGGGGAGTAGGTGCTAGTGGCATGAATGCTTATCATGGAAGAGGAAGCTACGATGTTTTTTCTCATAAAAAAAGTGTAACAAAAAAGAGTAATAGTATAGATGTTAAAATAAGATATGCACCATATAATGATAAGATTAAATTATTAAAGAAACTTATGAAATAACATAAAATATAAGCCCTGCATTTTGCAAGGCTTATGGTTTTATTTAAGTTTATCTAATATTTTTTTAAATTCCTCTATAGGCTGTGCACCAACTATTGAGTAACTATCATTTATTATAAAAGTAGGAGTACTATTAATATCCATGCTGTGTGCATCATTAGTACTATTATTTAAAATAGTTTCAAAGTTCCTGTTTTTAACAGCATCAATAAGTTCCTCTTTATTTAGGCCCGAATCTTTAGCTAAATCGCCAAGTACATTTAGATCTCCTATATCCTTTGAATCTCTAAAGTAAGCATCCATTAATGAAGAATGATACTCTTTTAACTTTCCGTGAGACCGAGCAAATTCTGCAGCTTCTAAAGCATTATGGGAGTTAGGCATTCTTTCTAATCTTCCAAAGTTAATTCCATAAAGAGAACCTGAGCGATTAAGGTTTTTTAGCATACCATCTAAATTAGATTTGCTGAATTTTTTGGTAAGGCTTACACCGCTTACAGGAGTTTCGGGGTGTATTTCTAGTCCTAACCATTCCACATCAAGGTCATATTCACTTTCTAGCTTCTCGACAATACCTTTGCCGACATAACAGAAGGGTCAAATATAGTCGGAGAAAATTTTAATTTTTATACTCATAATAATACCTCCAAATTTTTTTATAATATAAATGTACACATTAATTACTATTATTTATTTATTTATATATTATAGTTGTATCAATAACTATTTTGAAGTAATAAAAATTATTTTTGCATATGTAATTTAAAGGTAAGATAAGAAGATGGGAATTAAGGGATATTAAAATAAATATGATATAATATATTGTAATAAAGGTAATAAAACAATTATATTGAATCTTTTATTGGAGGCATCTATGATTTATGAAAAAAGCAACCTAAAAGTAGTTAGTGATTTTGAAGTAAGACAAATACAAAAGGATGAGTATAACCGTGATTTAATAATTCCAATAGATGGTAGTTGCGTAAATTTATATTTATACAATGCTCCTAAATATATGGTTTCTAGGGTGCAATTTCCATCAGTTAAAAGTATACTTATTAGATTTTGTACTATAGAAGATAGTAATATATGTACGGTACACTTTTTAAATGACAGTGGGATTCATTCCGCTATGACAAACTTTGAAATGGATTATAGTATGTCATACATAGAAGTGAAAGCAAGAGAATTTTTTGTGGATATGAAAATCATTGAGAAAAAAATATGACAACAATCTTAGGAGGAAAACATGAAAGAAATTAAATTTAGTAAAGTAACAAAAAAGATAGCTATGAAGCAAGGTGCATTTAGCATTTTAATGAGCCTTACATTATTAATTGGAGTCGCGGGATCTTTTGCACGCGGAAGAACTGCGATTGCACAAATTTTCTTAATGGTTACAGTTGTATCTATAGGCTTTTCAATATCTTTTATTTTAAAACTTAGAAGACTGGAAAATTTAAATTATTTGATATTTCAAAAGGATAGATTTGAACTTAATAGTAATTTTGCGCCAAAGGGTAAAGTTATTCTGTTTAATGATATAAGTAAAGTTGAAATAACAAAGAAATACATAGCAATAAAAGTAGATAAAAGACCATATAATATCCCTTTACAAAATATTGAGCCTGAAAATAGAAAAGAAGTAGAAAAATTTTTCATGAAATATAATAGAAAATAAGAATGTAATATAGATAGTAATACCCTCATATCCACATATTAGTTTAAAAATATGAGTTTTATCTTTTGATAACTGAACCATGCACACACGTGATTTCAATCGTGAGTTAATGGTTCTTTTTTGAAAGATCATAAGAAGATTAAATAAACTTATATAGAAACATATGAAAGGCAAAGTCGTTATATTATTATTGCTAGAAAGGAAGTGAACATTTAGTGAGCTTTGGGTGTTTAACATTTCTCACTAAAGAGAATTTATGCATATAATAGAATATACTTCTGATGATTTTAAAAAATATAGTAAAATAATCAATACATTAATTATTCCAATAGGATCAGTGGAGGCACATGGACATCATTTGCCCTTAGGTAAAGATAATTATTCACAAATGAGACTTTAGCTGTTTTATATTACAAGGAAGAGCTTGTGAAAATGGGAAAAGCAATGCGAAATCCTAATAAGCAACTCATACCTGTAAGATTTATGGATAGGGGAAAAACTATTTTCCAAGATGCACTTACTGGAGATGCTACATTGGCAACAGTGGAAAAGGGAGAGAGAATCTTTAAATTATTAGAAGGCAAAATAATACAGAGAATTGAAACAATGCAGCAGGGTAAGTATTATTACAAGTAAAACCATACTAGGAAGCATTGTATTATAATATATAATCCACATGAAATAGAATTTAATATATTAATGCATAGTAGGAGGATACTCATGGGGGGGAAGGCAAAAATACTAATATTAGGGACCTATAATTTTGAAAATTTTGGACAGAATCTGATTAACCTTGAAATGGGAGATATTACTACTGATAAAAAGCAAGATGAAATTAAAGAAGTTGTGCAAATACTATCTCAATTTAAGCCAAATAAAATTGCAGTGGAATTAAATAAGGGGAAAGAAAAGGAGTTAAATGAGGTTTATTCAAGGTATTTCCAAAATAATTCCTATTTGTATAATGAAACAGTAAGTTATAGGAGTGAGATCGTTCAATTAGGGTTTAGACTAGGAAAAATGTTTAATCATAGTAAAATTTATCCTATAGATTATCCAGTAGACTTACCAGAGGAGTTATTTGAATATGTTGAAAAGAATTTACCACAGCTTTATGAGAAGTTTATGATGATAATAAAGGAATATGGGATAATAGAAAAAGAGTTCATAAAAAATAACACAGTTAGAGAAATTCTAAGGTATCTTAATGATCCAAAGCGAATTTCTAATGAGCATAGTAATTTATATTTACATTTAGCTCAGGTAAAGTCAGTAGATACTTATTACGGAGTAGACATGCTTACCCAGTGGTATAGAAGAAATTTATATATTTTAGGGAACCTACAAAGTATAGCTGAACCGGGAGATAGAATATTAGTTGTTTATGGGGCAGGTCATTGCAAAGTGCTTCAAAACCTTGTACGAGAGTATAATAAATTTGAATTGATAGATATTTTGAAATATTTGTAAAGTAAAAAACAGCAAGTCTCCTAAAAGGTAAGCTTGCTGTTTTTACGATTTTTAATATTAGCTATATTTCAATTGTAAGGTTTATTAAGCACCTTCATTCAAGAATTTATATTGAGACATATAAAGATCATAATATAGTCCTTTTAAATCGATAAGTTCATCATGAGTTCCAACTTCTACTATTCTTCCATCATCTATAACCATTATCTTATCACAATCTCTTATAGTTGACAGTCTGTGTGCTATTACAAAGGAAGTTCTATTAAATAGGAGCTTTTTAATGCCCTTTTGTACAAGCCTTTCTGTGGTGGTATCAATATTTGAAGTAGCTTCATCTAATATTAATATTCTTGGATTGGCCAAGAGTGCACGAGCAAATGATATAAGTTGCCTTTGTCCAACCGAAAGTCTAGAGCCTCTTTCATTTACCTCAGTGGCATAACCATTATCTAACTTCATGATAAAAGAATCCGCGTTAACTGCAACAGCGCAGGCTATTACTTCCTGATCTGAGGCATCTAATTTTCCATAACGAATATTTTCCATAATAGTAGTAGAAAAAAGAAAAGTATCTTGAAGCATTATACCCATTTGACTTCTAAGGGATTCAATATCAACATGAGACACATTTTTACCATCTACTAAAACCTCTCCGCTATCAGCATCGTAAAATCTACTGATTAAGTTTATTATGGTAGTTTTACCAGCCCCAGTAGGTCCTACTAAAGCAACAGTTTCGCCTGCTTTTATTTTAAAGCTCACATTATTTAATACGGAAACATCATTATCATAGCTAAAAACTACATTTTTGAATTCCACATCGCCTTTTATTTTAGGCATTTTTAAAGCCTTATCAATAGATATAATATCTGGCTTTATATCAAGTATTTCAAAGATTCTTTCCGCAGAAGAAAAGTTTGTTATTAATGTATTGTAAAAATTACTGATGTTCATAATAGGTCTCCAAAACATTGAAATATATGCAGTGAAGGCAACTAGTTCGCCAATAGTTAAGGCTTTTGATTTTATAAGAGGCACACTATACCAGTATACGAGTAGACTTCCAACCCCCCAAGATAATTCCACCATGGGCCAAAATAAATCATTTAACCTAACAGCTTTCAAAAAGGAATTCATCATATCGCTAACATAGGTTACAAAGGTTTTAGAGGTTTTGTCTTCAGTGGCAAAAGATTGAACTATCCTTATACCAGAGAAATCTTCATGGGTAAAGGCGTTAAGATTAGACCGTTTAGCTCTATATATTTGCCAACGCTTTCTGGAAAATATTTCTATAGAAAAAAGACAGATAACTAGCACTGGTAAAAATGAGATAGAAATTAGGGCTAATTTAATATTCATAGAGAACATAATAATTGTTACAAACACAAGAGTTAAAATTTCGGGGATAAAGCTAGTGACGCTATTATCAAAGAGATCTTGCAGAGAGTTTACGTCTCCAATAACTCTTGCAAGTATTTTGCCAACGGGTCTATTATCAAAAAAAGTAAAGGATAATTTCTGAATATGAGTATACAATTCTTGTCTTATATTCAGCAGGGCAGAGTTAGTAACTGATGCCATAATATTAATGCGTGCTCTAGAGGCAATCAGTGATATTATATTGAAAACTAACATAAATCCAGCAATTTGTATAAGTCCTGGTATATTAGAAGTTACTATATATTTGTCTATGGCGAGCTTTAAAATATATGGGTTTAGTAGAGAGCATACCATTACGAGTATCATAAGTAGAATAACTAAAACCACTTTAAATTTAAAAGGCTTTAGATAACTAAATATCCTTATTATTAATTTTCTCTTTGAAGTTTCCTCAAACTGTTCATCTTGCTGCGTTGAATTTCTAGCCATTATACTACCACCCCTTCTAGGTCCATAAAGTCTGTAAATTGTTGATTGTACACATCATAGTATTGTCCTCTTTTTTCAAGGAGAGTCTGGTGATTTCCGATTTCTACCACACGACCATTCTCGAGGAATAATATTATATCCGCATTTTTGACTGCAGAAATTCTATGTGCAATTATAAAAGTAGTTTGTTTATTATTTCTATTATGAAGATTTTTAAGGAGATTGTATTCAGTGTCCATATCTAGGGCTGAAGTGGCATCGTCTAGTATTAAAATACTAGAATCTTTAACTAGAGCTCTTGCAATAGAAAGTCTTTGTTTTTGGCCACCGGAAAGTCCTAGTCCTCTTTCTCCAATAATTGTGTCATATCCATCAGGCAGGCTATCTAAAAATTCATCCACACAAGCGTCTGAGCAAGCTTTTTTTATTTCCAAAGAGGAGGCTTCAAGTTTTCCAAAACGGATATTCTCGTAAATGCTCTCTGAAAATAAGAAGGTATCTTGAGCAACTACAGCCATAATAGACCTCAAATCATGGAGGCGTATATCACGTACATCATTTCCATCTACAGTAATTGAGCCTTTGGAAATATCATAATATCTACCTATAAGATTTACAAGAGAGCTTTTGCCAGAACCAGTTGTTCCCATTATTGCCACAGTGCTTCCAGCGGGTATATCTAAATTAATATTTTCCAATATATAATTTTCATTATATTTAAAAGAAACATTTTCAAACTTTATGGCACCTTTGATTAAAGGCATATGCAATGCATCATCTTTATCTTTAATTTCCGGTTCCACGTCCATTATGTCAAAGATTTTTTTAGCAGAAGTATTTGCTTGAGTTATAATATTTGTAAGCCAACCTATCATTCTCATAGGCCAAATTAGCATCCATACATATTGGCTAAAAGCTACTAATTCACCAATAGATAGGCTTTCACCAATTACCATCACCCCACCAACACATACTACAGCTAGAACAGACATGTTACATAAGAATTCTATCATAGGGAAATGTTTGCTCCATATTTTAGTTTGTTTCATATTAAGATCATAATTTGTTCTGTTATGGTTTAAAAATTTTAAGCTTTCATGCCTTTCTCTAGCAAAGGCTTTTACAAGCCGTACACCAGCAATGTTTTCTTGGGCTGTTGTGTTCAAAACCGCATTATGGTCACTTATGGCGCCATAAGCCTTCCCAACCTCATTTTCAAGCTTCATTGCTATATAGCCAATAAGAGGCATGGTTATAAGAGTTACCAGTGCAAGCTTCCAGTTCATGCGAAAGATTAGCACAGAGGCAGCTAAAAAATAGATTATCTGTTCTATAGCAAGGCCTATTCCAAAAGCGATAGACCGCCATACGTTATCTACGTCAGAACCCATTCTTGACATAAGCTCACCAGTGTTCATGCTATCAAAATATTTAAAAGGCAAACTTTGAATATGATCAAATAGATCTGTTTTTAAATCTATGCTCACTCTAGAGGATAAATAATCTAAGCTGTATTCTCTAATATAGCCAAGTATTGACCGAGTAAGAGTAATTCCAGCAAGTGATATCAACACAAAGTTTAGAAGATTATATTCACTATTTCGTAGAACCTTATCAATCATAATTTTTACTAAATAAGGATTAAACATATCTAGTGCTATGCTAATTAACATTGCAATAGTAGCTATAATAATAAGGAGTTTGTATTTTGTAACATATTTCAAAATTCGTTTCATAAAAATGTCGCCTCCTTGAATGGTGGTTATAGTTTTAGTTTTTATATGTTAAGAAATAGAATTTAATCTATTTCTTAAAATAATTTTATAAGTTTTAATACTAAATTATAATAATCAGTATCGCAATATAAAAGATTATATGCGTTTATATAATATTACATAATAATACAAGGCATTGTTCAAGCAATTATTGCATAAATATAGTGGCTTTCGCCGATAACGACTGAGTAGATCTCTGTTTTTAAAGAATGCAAACCCCATAGTGATTCCTCCTAAATTAGATTTTGATTTTGTTAAATTTTTAGATTTGTACATTGTAATTCCTCCCTTTATTTGTTTTTAATATTTATAATTAATCACTTATGTGATTAGTTAACATAAAAAAGCCATGGAAATATCCATGGCTTAAAAATCATTAATCTTATGCTACGTCAATATGTTAGCATAATAAATTAATTCATATAAAAAGGTCATGGGCACATAGCCCATGACCAATGTTTATAATTTCATAAAATACTTTAATAAAGATAAACAATTATGAAAAGATAATTTCCATTAAGGTAGAGCTATCATATAAAATTTTAGACATAAAAATATTGCTAAATGTAACAAAATTAGATGTAACGTTGGCATTAGCATACATTTTTTTATTCATCATGATGACTACCTCCTTTTCAAATTTAAAATTATTAATAGTTTTTTCAATTGATTCCTTTTTAAGAATACTTTATTTTACAATGGATGTCAATACTAAAATTGGAAAAAATTTAAATTAATTATTTTAAGTACATTTCTCCTATTTTAAATACATCTCCTGCACCCATTGTAAGAAGCAAATCTCCCTCTTTTAAATTATCTTTTAGATATTGAACAATTTCAGGGAAACTATGAATATTTACGCAATTTACATTCTTTGACCTTATTCTATCACCCAGCATATCAGAACTTATTACTCCAGTATCTTTTTCCCTTGCAGCATAAATATCTGCAAGTACTAAACTATCTATGTCATAAAAAGAATTTGAGAAATCTTCAAATAAACTTATGGTTCTTGAATAAGTATGTGGTTGAAAAACACAATAAATTTTATTGTGAGGATAATTTTTTGCAGCGTTTAAAGCTGCTTTAATTTCTGTAGGATGATGAGCATAATCGTCAATAACAGTAACACCATCTTTAGTTCCTTTTAGTTCAAACCTTCTATGTGTACCCCTAAAATTAGAAAGCCCAGAAATGATTGAAGCTTCAGAAAAATTAAGGCACAGGGAAGCGCCTATACTTGCAAGAGCATTTAAAACATTATGCAGGCCGGGCACATTAAGATTTATTTGAAATAGTAAAAGCCCATCTTTGTATACATCAAATGTGGCACAACCTGACTCGTTATAGCTGATATTTTTAGCTTGAAGGTTTCCTTCATTAAGACCATAAGTAATTATATTACAGTCATAATTATAGTTGTGGAGGATAGTTTTAACATTTTCATCCTCTATACATGCAATTAAATAGCCTTCCTTAGGGATAAGATCAATAAATTTTTTAAAGGTAGCTTTAATGTGATTTATGTCCCTATAGTAATCTAGGTGATCTGCATCTATATTTGTTATTGTTGCTATATAGGGAAAGAACTTTAAAAATGAGGCTTTATATTCACAAGCTTCAGTAATAAAATAATCACTATTTCCAGCTAGGACATTACCATTAATAGCATCCAGTTCTCCACCTATAAGTATGGTAGGGTCTACATCTTCAATTAAAATTATGTGAGCAATCATGGAAGTTGTAGTAGTTTTACCATGGGTACCCGCTACAGCTACATTATATTTATGTCCCTTCATAATTTGACCTAAAAATTCAGCTCTATCCATTAAAGGTAAATTTAACTCCACAGCTTTAATATATTCAGGGTTTTCAGGAGAAATAGCAGCAGTGTAAACAACTAAATCTGCATCTCCTATGTTATCTCCATTATGGCCTATATAAATTTCAGCACCACTTTTACTAAGTTTATCTGTTATATGTGATGACTGCATATCAGAACCAGAAACCTTATAATTATTGTTTATAAGTATTTCAGCAAGCCCACTCATACTTATACCGCCGATTCCTATAAAATGAATCTTCTTATTTTTATCTTTTATAAAATCAAAAGACATTATATCAACTCCTTAAAATTATTACACTTATTTAGTATATGAAATTCTATTAGTATTGATTATAACAAATTAATCAATATAAGGCACACTAAAATAAATATTAAATCAATATGAAAGTCTTTTTCGAAGGCTTATGACCTTCTCTTAATTATATACAAAATCATATAAAAACAACACATAAAACGAACAATATTTTTAAAATGGACATAACTAGGATACTCGAAATCGCAAAAACTGATAATAATCAATAATTCATTGAAAATGAATAAACAGTTTATATGTAATAAACACAATGTTTTGAAATTAGTTTAATAAGCATTGTAATAGTGATAAAAAAGATTTACAATAAAATTACGAATGATAATTAAAATTTAATCGATAAAATTCGCAAAATAAAGATATGGGTGATATATAGTGAATAAATATAGTAGAAATCAAAGAGTTACAGGTATTACTAAGATATTAACGGAAAATCCTAATAAGATAATAAATCTAAAAAGTTTTACAGAACTATTTAATGCAGCGAAATCCACAATTAGTGAAGATATTGTTATTGTTCGCGAAACTATAAGTGGGCTATCTATGGGAAAGATAGAAACAGTTGCAGGTGCAGCTGGTGGAGTAAGGTATATTTGTGGAGTCTCAAAGCCTGAAAGTAGAATATTTGCTGAGGAATTATGTGAAGTTTTAAGTCACAAGGACAGGGTAATACCAGGAAATTTTATTTATATGACTGATATTATGTATAATCCAGAAATAGTGCATAAAGCAGGAGTAATTCTTGCAGCTGCTTTTAATGAGTTGCACATTGATTATGTTGTAACTGTAGAGACTAAAGGAATACCACTAGCCTTCGAAGTAGCAAAGATGCTGGGGGTCCAATTAGTTATTGTAAGGCGTGATCCTAAGGTTACTGAAGGAAGTACTGTTAGTATCAACTATGTGTCCGGTTCTAGCAATAGAATTCAAACTATGTCCCTTACAAGAAATTCTATAAAAAAAGGAAGTAAATGTATTTTTATAGATGACTTTATGAAGGCTGGGGGAACGGCAAGAGGCATAATTAATTTGCTTAAGGAGTTTGAAAGTGAACTTTTAGGAATTGGAGTTTTTATGGATAATGTTGAAAGTGGGCATAAATTAATTGAGGAGTACATATCCATTATTCAGTTTAAGGGAATAAATATAGAAGGTAAATCTGAGCTAACTCCATCAAAATTCTTCGAAAAAGCATAATATTCAAAAGATTTAATATTTTTTTACAATTTAAGAAGGAAAAACCTAAGTTATATAGAAATAGTATAATTATAACGCAATATAAAGCAACTTGGAGGTGGAGTGTATGGAAATTACAGACGTTAGAATTAGAAAAATAGCTACAGAGGGTAAGATGAAAGCGATTGTATCAATAACTTTTGATAATGAATTTGTTGTTCATGATATTAAGGTTATAGAAGGGCAAAGCGGACTTTTTATTGCTATGCCAAGTAGGAAAACTCCAGATGGAGAATTCAAGGATATAGCTCACCCAATAAATACTGGAACAAGAGAGAAGATTCAGACAGCTATTTTGGCGGAGTATGAAAAAGTAAAAAGTGAAGAACCTGTAGTAAAGGCAGTAGCAAAAGAAATAGAAAAAGTGGAAGAAAATTTAGAAGTATAAAAAGGGTGAAAACCCCTTTTTATTTTTTTGAAAAAAAATATAAAAAACTGATAAGTCGGTTGCAATTAAATGTTATATAAAATATAATATAATAAGTGTTTTAATTGAATTTAATATAAGATATAATGTTTATATATGTCGAATTATTGTATAAAGAGGTGTTTTATTTGTATAAATGCGCTATAATATTAGCTGCTGGTGAAGGGAAAAGAATGAACTCGAATACTCCTAAGGTTCTGCATAAGGTTTGTGGTAAAGAAATGATAAACCATGTTATTGACACTATGAGAAGTGCAGATATTGAAATGGTTGATGTGGTAATTGGAAGAGGAGCGAAGGCGGTTAAAGAAGCAACAGAGTGTAGAAAAGTTAATTACTCCCTTCAGAAAGATCAGTTAGGGACAGGACATGCAGTAATGTGTACCAAAGAATTTTTAGAAGGTAAGGATGGCATCGTGGCAATATTTGTTGGAGATGGTCCACTAATTACTGAAAATACTGTTAGAGAAATGTTAGATTATCATGAAAAAGGTGAGTTTAAAGCTACTATATTAACTTCAAAGATGGATGATCCTGCAAAATATGGAAGAATAATTAGAAATGAAAATAATGAGGTTGAAAAAATAGTTGAGTTTAAAGATTGTACAGAGGAAGAATTATTAGTTAAAGAAATAAATTCAGGAATGTATTGCTTTGATATAAAAGAATTACTTAATAGTTTAAATAGATTAAATAATAATAATGCACAAGAGGAATACTATTTAACAGATGTTATTGGCATTTTAAAAAGCGGAGAGTTTAAGGTTGGGGCTTTTGATGTACCAGTTGAGGAAATCACTGCTGTTAATTCTAAGGTTGAGCTTTCAGGGGCAGAATCCATAATGAGAACAAGGATTAATATAAAACATATGGAAAATGGAGTTACAATAATGGACCCTAAAAGCACTTATATTGATACAGAAGTGGAAATAGGAAAAGATACTATTATCTATCCAGGAAATATATTACAAGGAAAGACAATTATTAAAGAAAACTGTGTTCTTTATCAGAATAATAGAATTGCTGATAGTACTATTGAAAATGGAGTTTCAGTTCAAAGTTCTGTAATAATTGAAAGTAAAGTAGGTGAATACACTACTGTAGGACCATATGCGTATATTAGACCAGAAAGTAATATAGGAAAACATGCTAGAATAGGAGATTTTGTTGAAATTAAAAAATCAACTATAGGAGATAATACAAAGGTATCCCATCTTACATATATAGGTGATGCAGAGGTTGGAAGTGGATGTAATTTTGGTTGTGGAACTGTAGTTGTAAATTATAATGGGAAAGCAAAATTCAAAACAATAATAGGCAATAATGCGTTTATAGGATGTAATACTAACTTAGTATCACCTGTAAAAGTTAATGATAATACATACATTGCAGCTGGATCTACAATTACAAATGAAGTTCCTGAAAATGCTTTGGCCATAGCTAGAGCAAGACAGAGAAACATTGAGAATTGGGTAGTAAAAAGTGGACATAATAAATAAGGCAGAAAGTACAGCATTTAATAAGTAAAATATAAAGGGAGGTGGAAAACTGATTTTCGTAGTAAAATGGATATTTATAGGCTGCTAAAGCATGCAAAATGTAAATTAGTGGTTAAATATTATGATACTACCCTTCTATTTAATGTATGGAATGAAAATAATATAAAGCATGCTTAAATATAATTTATATTATTTTGAAAATCAGGATTACAGATGATAAACCACGGCAAAAATATTAAAATTTTTACAGGAAATTCAAATCCTAAATTAGCCGCAGATATAGCTGAAATACTAGGATTAAAAGTTGGAGATTCAAATGTCACAACTTTTAGTGATGGTGAAATATCTGTTAATATTCATGAAACTGTTAGAGGTGCTGATGTGTTTGTTATACAATCAACTAATGAACCAGTAAATGACAATTTAATGGAATTACTTATTATGATTGATGCCTTTAAGAGAGCTTCAGCAGGAAGGATAACGGCTGTAATACCATATTATGGGTATGCAAGGCAAGACAGAAAAGCAAAAGCTAGAGATCCAATTACAGCGAAACTTGTGGCAGATATTATAACCACTGCAGGAGCTGATAGAGTGCTTACTATGGATTTACATGCAGCTCAAATACAAGGGTATTTTAATATTCCTGTAGATAATTTAATGGGAACACCAATACTTGCAAAATATTACATTCAAAATGGATTTAAGGATAGAGATGATGTAGTTGTAGTAGCACCAGATCTTGGAAGTGTTGCTAGATCAAGAAAATTTGCAGATAAACTACATGCATCAATAGCTATAATTGATAAGAGAAGACCAAAGGCTAATGTTTCAGAGATTATGAATGTTATAGGTGATATTAAGGGAAAAACCTGTATCATGATGGATGACATGATAGATACTGCTGGAACCATAACTAACGGAGCTAATGCACTAGTTAAACTAGGAGCAAAGGATGTTTATGCTTGTTGTAGCCATGGGGTTCTATCTGGGCCTGCTATTCAAAGAATAAATGATTCAGTAATAAAACAATTAATAATATTAAATACCATTGATTTGTCAGAGGATAAACATTGTGATAAGTTCATTACATTATCCGTAGCACCAATTTTGGCTGAGGCTATAAGGAGAATATACGAGGATGTTTCTGTAAGCAAACTATTCGAGGAAGACTCCAATTTATAAAATACATATTTTAAGATAGTGATGCTGAATTATTTTTATAATTAAGCATCACTATTTTTTTTCCTTTAATTAAATCTTAATGTTGTTTAGGCAATGGTGATATAAAATTTGTAATCAATATAAGCATCGGATGTGTAAAAATTGTAAATTAACGGTGTATAATAGTGAATAATTTGTAACATTTTTATAAAAACTGATTAGTTAACATTAAAGTATGATAAATTAATGATAAGATAAATTATTTTTAAAATGAATTATTATTAGAAATCACAATAAAAATAAACTAATCATATTGGTTGGTACTTTCATTAATGAAAAAATAGAAAAATAACAGAGGCAAAAATATACGTGAATAATAGATTGAAATAATAGAAAAATAATTTGGAGGTAAGGATATGGAAGGAACTATAGGAAAAATATTAATAGTTGATGATGATAAGAATATTGCTGAGGTAATTAAGATGTATCTTGAAAACTCGGGATACGCAACAAAAGTAGTACATGATGGTAGGGCCGCTCAGGAAGCATTTTTAAGTTATAAACCAGATTTGGTACTACTGGATATAATGTTACCTTATATTGATGGCATAGATGTTCTGAAATGGATAAGAAAAGAGCATGAAACACCGGTTATTATGCTTACGGCTAAAGGAGAAACCTTTGATAAGGTATTAGGGCTAGAACTGGGAGCGGATGACTATGTAGTGAAGCCTTTTGAACCAAAAGAAATAATTGCAAGAGTTAAGGCTGTGCTTAGACGTTACAACTTGGATAATGGTGGTAAGGAAGTTTTGAATTTTGAGGATTTAGAAATTGATATTAATTCTTATAATGTTACGTATAAAGGTGAAGAAGTAAAAATGCCACCTAAAGAATTTGAATTAGTACATTATTTAGCTCTTAATAAGAATAGGGTTTTTACTAGGCAACAGTTACTATGTGAGGTTTGGGGATACGATTATCCTGGAGACTCTAGAACCGTGGATGTACATGTTAAAAGGGTAAGAGAAAAGCTTCAAGGAGGACCTAATTGGCAGATTGAGACGGTGTGGGGAGTAGGATATAAATTTGAGGTGAAATAAATGGTTAAAAAGGGTCTGTTTTCCAAGATGCTGGCCACCTATACTATTATAATATCTATGAGCCTTATAATTATTGCTTCTTTTCTATCTTATTGGTTTCAAAATTATTTTTTTGATGAGCGGAAAGACCAATTTTTGAGTAACTCGAATATGATACAAGATTATGCTAAGAAGTATATGGCAGGGGAGGTTACATCGCAGCAGGTGAATGATATAATAACCATAATTGGTGATTATATAAAGTCGGATATTTGGCTTACAAATAGCTCAGGATTTGTTTATGCTGTATCTAATCAAGAACATAAAGAGTTTATGGGAAAACAGGTATTTGCTAAGGAACTAGGGGAGCTTAGACTCGGTCATACTTTTGAGGTTACAGGACCTTATGCTGGAATATTTGATAAGGCTGTAAGAGTTTACGGTACACCCATAATGGAGGCAGGTACATATAGGGGTTCTATAATATTATATAATTCCATTGAAGAATTAAGTCAATCCTTGAAACGGGTTTACGAAATAATTTGGATATCATCAATTTTTGCAATAATACTTTCTTGTATAATTATATATTATTTTTCACAAAAAATAATCATAAAGCCCTTAGCGGAGATTAATTCTGTAGCTAGAAAAATATCTAATGGAGATGTAGATAAGAGAGTTTATTTGAAATCAGATGATGAAATAGGAGAACTTGCTCAATCCTTTAATTTTATGGCCGATTCCATAGAGAAAAATGAAAAAAACAGACGTGAATTTATATCAAATGTATCTCATGAGATTAGATCTCCCATAACCTCAATTAAAGGATTTATTAGCGGAATACTAGATGGTGTAATTCCGGAGGAAAAGGAAAAATACTATTTGTCTATTGCCTATGAAGAAATTCAAAGATTAACTAGACTTGTAAATGACTTACTTGATATGTCTGCAATTGAAGCAGGGGAGTTTAGTTTAAGAATCATGGAAGTGGATATTAACGAAATAATTAGACTTACAGTTATAAATTATGAAACAAAAATTAAGGGAAAAAGGGCCTCTGTAGATGTATGCTTTGAGGAGGATAATTTATTTGTAGCGGGAGACAAGGATAGATTAGTTCAAGTGATTACAAATTTATTAGATAATTCAATAAAATATGTAAATGCCGGCGGTAAAATAAAAATAAGTTCAAAAACTAAAGGGAAAAAGGCCTTTGTTTCTGTGTTCAATGATGGGCCTAAAATAGCAGAAGAAGATTTGTTGCATATTTGGGATAGATTTTATAAAGCAGATAAAGCAAGAACGGCGAAAGATAGTACTGGGCTTGGATTATCTATAGTGAGAAATATAATAACCCAATTACAGGAAGATATATGGGTTGAAAATAAAGAAAATGGTGTTTGCTTTACCTTTACTTTAATGAAAGTGAAATAAGCTACTTCATGATTTAACGATATTTCAGAAGGGAAGTCGCCTACTTATATAAGTGGTAGTCTAAATCTCCTTCTGAAGTCGTTAATATGCAGCTCCGCAGGAGATGATTTAATTATAACCATTAGGGGGTGATGTTATGGGTAATAAGAATAAATATGAATTGCGTGAAGAAATAGAGGATGCTATGTGGAAAAATGCAGAGTCTGGTAATGATATCTTTGGTGAAATTAAATTTAGAAAAAGCAATAAAAAAAGTTATGTTAAATCATTTTTAAAAGTAATTAGTTTTATACTAATAGCATCTCTTTCTGGCGGAATTACAGCTCAGTATGTAATTAATAAAGAAAAAGAGGGAGATGTTAGCCCAAGTGTTCTTGGTAACAATCTTCTGGGAATATCAGACAATTCTATTTTGTCGGTTTCCCAAAAGGTATCACCAGTAGTAGTTGGCATAAGTAATAAAGAAGGAGGAGTATGGGAGACTCCAGAAGAAAGTGGTTCGGGAATTATATATAAAAGTGATGGGTTTATTGTTACTAATTACCATGTGGTTGAAGGTGCAACAGAAATAAAGGTAAAACTTAGTAATGATAACGTCTTGAAAGCGACAGTAGTAGGAAGTGATGCTATATCTGATCTGGCAGTTATAAAAGTTGAAGCTAACAACTTGCCTGTTGCAAAATTTGGTGATTCTTCAAAGCTTAAGGTTGGTGATTTAGCCATTGCCATTGGTAATCCAATAGGAGAGCAGGTTTCAGGAAGTGTTACTGCTGGAATTATAAGTGCAGTAGATAGAAGGATTAATATAGTTGATAAAAAAACAGGGGAACAAACTATATATAAAGTAATACAAACTGATGCAGCGATAAATCCAGGCAACAGTGGGGGAGCATTGTGCAATAGCTCTGGAGAAGTTATTGGCATAAATAGTTTTAATGTTAATTCGGTCATTGGAAGTGAAGGAACGGGATTTGCTATTAGCACAAATGAAGCTAAAGAGATTATTGATGATCTGGTGACTTATGGTAAAGTTATTAGACCGGCTATAGGTATTAACGGAGGAACTGCAATTTCAGTGGGCGATGATGGTGTAGAGGGAGTATATGTACAAGATGTTCTACATGGCAGTGGTGCTGCTGTAGCTGGGATTATGCCTACTGACATTATAACTGAAATAGGCGGAAAGAGTATTAAAAACATGGAGGATTTAAGTAAGGTATTGGAAAATTACAAGGTTGGAGGGAGTTTATCTTGTAAGATTTGGAGAGATGGGAAGATTAAAGATATTAGTATCATTCTCTCTGAATTAAAGCCTCATTAAAATTTGAATCCCCAAAAAATATATTAAAGTGCTAAAAAAAAGAATTATGTTAATAATACAATTAACATAATTTTAACACGAAACTAATTTTTATATAAATTTATGGATTAAATATTTTTTCGTATAGTATTACAAATAAAATAAAAAATAATTATGTGATAGATAGGTGGCTTAAACATAATTATATTTGGAGGCAATAATGTACTTGGTAATTGGACTGGGAAATCCAGGAGATGAATATAGACATACGAGACATAATGTAGGATTTGATGTAATTGATTTAATGGCAGGCAAGTATAATATTTTGGTTAATAGGATAAAATTCAAAGGTGTATGTGGTGAGACTAATATAGCAGGGGAAAAAGTAATTCTAATAAAACCTAATACATATATGAATTTAAGCGGTGAGTGCGTACGAGAAGCTGCTTCTTTTTATAAGATTCCCAGTGAAAATATCATCATAATATATGATGATATTAGTTTGGATGTAGGCAAATTAAGAATACGAAGCAAGGGTAGTGCTGGGGGTCATAATGGCATAAAAAGCATTATTAGTAACATGTCCTCAGATGTATTTCCAAGAATAAAAATAGGCGTAGGACAACCAGAAAGGTCGTTAATACCTTATGTTTTAGGACGATTCTGTAGTGAAGATCGAATACTTGTAGAAAAAACCTTTGAAGCTGGCATAAAAGCTGTTGAAACACTAATAGCAAAGGGGTGCACTGAAGCTATGAATGAATTTAATGGGTTTATTGCTTAAATAAAATTATCATTAAAATATTATTATATATTTATGCAGTGAGTGAGAGGTGTTAAAATGAGACTTGATGGGCTTATGAAGCCGTTGAAAGATAGCAATCAATTTAAAAATATATTAAAAAATATAGAAGAAAAAACATATCCTATAGGTGTGTATGGACTTTCAGAATCAGCTAAAAATTATTTGGTTAATGGTGTGTACGAGCAATTAGACAAATCCATATTAATTTTAACGCATAGTGATGTAGAGGCTAAAAACATATATGATGACTTATCTTTTTATGTAAATGATGTATATTATTTTCCAACCAGAGAAGTGGGTTTTTATAATGCAGATGCAATATCTGGGGATCTAAGGTGGGAAAGACTTAAGGTAATGAAAAAGATTACTCAAAAGGGTAAGAAAATAATAATTACATGTATTGAAGCTTTGGCAGCTACTTATATTCCTATAGAGTTATTACAAAAGTATATTTTTAAATTATCGGTAGGAACCACATTGAATTTAAAGAATTTCACTGAGAAATTAATTCAGTGTGGTTATGAAAGAGTAGATAGAGTAGATAATAAAGGACAATTTTCTATTAGAGGGGGGATTATAGATTTATACCCTCCTATATCTGCGTTGCCTTTTAGAATAGAACTTTTTGATGATGAAATAGATTCTATAAGAACCTTCAATAGTGAAACTCAGAGAAGTATTGATAAGGTTAAAAAAATAGATATATTTCCAGCAAAGGAAATAATACTAACACAAGAAAGAATGGAAAAAGGATACAATGAAATAAAGAGTGATTTTGATACTATACTAGGTAGCTTCCATAAGAAAAAGGACAAAGAAATTATAGAAAGAATAACGTCTTTAGTTAATTCTAACTTAGAAGCACTTAAAGAAACCTGGAGATTTGAAGACATTGATAGTTACATGCCTTATTTTTATGATACTACTTCTACTTTTTTAGATTACATGAAGGACGCATTTATAGTAGTTGATGATACACAAAGGTGCTTTGGTAAGCTAGATAGTGTATATTTTGAGTTTCAGGAAAACTATCAAAACTTTTTAAAACGAGGAAGTATACTGCCCAAACAAGCAGGACTATTAATTAATCAGGAACGTATATATGAAGATTTAGAGGCTCTAGAAGTTATGACAATAAACGGCATTGCTAAAAGCACAAAAATACTTAAGCCCAGGTCCATAATATCTTTCTCACAAATTACCATTCATGATTATCATGGTCAATTAGATATGCTTATTGAAGATATAAAGGATAAAAAGATTAAAGGGTATAAGACGGTAATCCTTTCGGGTACAAGAACTAGAGGGGAGAGACTTATAGATATACTTAGGGATAGGGGAATTGAGAGTGTTTATAGTGATAGTATTTCAGAAATCCAGTTTGGACAGGTAGTTGTAACTTTTGGTAATCAATTAAAAGGATTTGAATACCCGGAACTAAGATTATGTGTTATCTCAGATAGTGAGGTTTTTGGACAATCAAAAAGAAAAACTACTAGTCGTGCAAAGAAAAAGGGCGTAAGTAAAATTAAAAGTTTTACGGAACTTAAATTGGGGGACTATGTTGTTCACGTAAATCATGGTATAGGTGTATACAGAGGAATTAAGCAATTAGAGGTGCATGGTCATAAAAGAGATTATTTAGACCTTGGGTATAATTCTGGAGATACTCTTTATGTTCCAGTGGAACAATTAGATTTGGTACAAAAATATATTGGAAGTGAGGGTAAAGCTCCAAAGATTAGCAAACTTGGTGGAGTAGAGTGGGTTAAAGCAAAAAATAAGGTGAAAAACTCTATTGCAGATATTGCAGAGGATTTGGTAAAGCTTTATGCATCAAGAGCTACACTTAAAGGGTATAGGTATAGCAAGGATACTGTATGGCAAAAGCAATTCGAAGAAGAATTTCCATTTGAGGAGACTCCAGATCAGTTAATAGCAATTGAGGAAATTAAGAAAGATATGGAATCTGATAAACCTATGGATAGACTCATATGCGGGGACGTTGGATATGGTAAAACAGAGGTAGCCATTAGAGCGGCTTTTAAAGCAGTTATGGATGGAAAACAAGTAGCATTCTTAGTGCCAACTACTATACTTGCTGAGCAGCATTATAAAAATCTTACTAAAAGATTCTCAGATTTTCCCATAAAAATTGAAATGGTAAGTAGATTTAGAACACCAGCACAACAGAAAGTTGTTCTTAAGGCTACCAAAGAAGGAAACGTGGATATACTAATAGGAACTCACAGAATAATTCAGCAAGATGTAAAATTTAAAGATTTAGGGGTATTAATAATAGACGAGGAGCAAAGATTCGGAGTTACTCACAAGGAGAAAATAAAGAGTATAAGAAAGAACATAGATGTAATTACACTAACAGCAACTCCAATTCCTAGAACACTACATATGTCACTTACTGGAGTTAGGGACATAAGTATAATAGAAACACCACCAGAGGAAAGGTATCCAATACAAACTTATGTGGTGGAGTTTAATGATCAACTGATAAGAGATGCAATACTCAGAGAACTAAATAGGAATGGTCAAGTTTTCTTTGTGTATAATAGGGTAGAAACTATTAAGGAGATGGCAGCATTTGTAGGTAAGCTAGTGCCAGAAGCTAGAGTGTGCATTGCACATGGTCAAATGACAGAAAGAGAATTAGAATCTGTTATGATAGATTTTATGGAGAATAAGTATGATATATTAATGTGCACTACCATCATAGAGACAGGTATAGATATCCAAAATACAAATACCATGATAATTTATGAAGCGGATAAGATGGGACTTTCACAACTCTATCAATTAAGAGGTAGAGTTGGGCGTTCAAATAGAATTGCCTATGCATATTTTACTTATAGAAAAGATAAGGTATTGACTGAAGTGGCGGAAAAAAGACTTAAAGCAATTAAGGATTTTACGGAGCTAGGGTCAGGCTTCAAAATTGCAATGAGAGATCTTGAAATTAGGGGCGCTGGTAATATGATGGGCGCAGCTCAACATGGCCATATGGCTGCGGTAGGCTATGATTTATACTGTAGGATGTTAGAAGACACAGTTAAAAAAATAAGAGGTGATGTGGAAGAGGAACAAATTGAAACCTCTGTTGAGATTGTTATAGATGCATATATTCCTAGTACTTATATTGAGGATGAGTCACAGAAAATTGAAATTTATAAAAAAATTGCAGCTATTGAGTGCCATGAGGACATGTTAGATATACAAGAGGAAATAGAGGATAGATTTTCGGATATACCATTATCAGTTGGTAATCTTATGGACATTGCATATCTACGATGTATATCAAAGCAGGTGGGAATAATAGAAATTAAGGAGGTGAATGAGGAGGTAGTATTACAATTTGATAGGAGTGAAAGAATAAATGGAGAGTTAGTTAAGGCCCTAGTTAGTAAATATAATAGAAATATTGTATTTAAATTAGGAGATAAACCAGTATTTGCATATAAGTACAAAAACTTAAAGAAAGAAGAAATCCTTTCAAATCTTATAGAGATTATTAAGTTTATAAAAAGTATCGTTGAAATAAAGTTGAAATAAAGTAAATTTGTGATAAAATAAATGTGTGTTAAAATTGATATGTAATGTATTGTAACAAAACCTTAAATGCCAATATTACATACAGAATGGGGGAAATATAATGAAAAATGTAAAAAAAATAATTACTGCAGCTTTGATAGCTATATTTGCTACGTCTTTAGTTGGTTGTAATATGATTGAAAAAACTCCTGCAGGTATTGCTAAAGGTACAGTAGCGACGGTTTTTGGTGCTAAAATAACTAGAGGACAGGTGGATGAACAATTAGCAGCTGTTATTAAACAAATTGAAACGCAGTATGGAGCAAATTATAAAGACAATGCTGAGGCTATGACACAAGTAACAACTCAAAAACAGAAGGTGTTAGAAGGCCTTATTACTGAAGAAATAGTAATTTATAAAGCCAAAGAGTTAAAAGTAATGCCTACTGAAGCTAAATTAAATGAGGAAATTGCTAAACAATTAGCAGAAATCAAGAAAAGTTTAGGGACGGATGCTAAGTATGCGGAAGCGCTAAAACAGGCTAACCTTACAGAAGAACAATTAAAATCAAGAATAAAGCCAAGTATTATTCAAGATGCATTATACAATGAAGTTACAAAAAATGTTAAAACTGATGAGACAAAAGAAAAAGCATACTATAATAGTAATTTAACACTTTATACAGAAAAGCCAAACAGAGTTCATGCAGCTCATATTTTGCTTAAAACAGAAGCAGAAGCAGTAGCTGTTAAAAAACGCTTAGATTCTGGTGAGGATTTTGCAAAGGTAGCAAAAGAAAAGAGTACAGATCAATCTGCTGCTGAGAATGGTGGAGATTTAGGATTTGTAGAGTATAATGATACTCAAATGGATAAAACTTTTATGGCAGCGGCATCCGCTCTAGGAGTAGGTAAGATTTCAGCTCCTGTTCAAACTCAATTAGGATGGCATATAATAAAAACCATTGCAAAAGAAGAGTATCCTGTAAAGAAATTTGAAGCGGTTAAGGCAGAAGTAGAAAAAGCTCTTATTGCACAGGGAAAAGAAGCAGCATGGAAAGCAGCCATGACAAAATGGCAAACAGAAGCTAAGATAACAAAAAATGAAAAAAATCTATAGGATTTTATATCTATAAAGTTATAGAGAATACCTTAATACTTAGGTATTCTCTATTTTTTTTTGCCTTATTTATAATATTAAAATAAAACATATATAAATGTGCATAAAATTCCAACTTTAGAAAGATAATAATAGTGCAAGTATATTATATAAGATTTTATTTAAGGAGGGAATTATTTAAATGAAAGCAACGGGCATAGTAAGACGTATAGATGATTTAGGCAGAGTTGTTATCCCTAAAGAAATAAGAAGAACTCTGAGAATACGAGAAGGAGATCCGCTTGAAATATTTACTGATAGAGAAGGTGGAGTTATTTTAAAAAAATACTCTCCTATAGGGGAATTAAGTGAATTTTCTAGAGAGTATGCTGAATCATTACAGCAAACTATAGGTAACATAATAATTATATGCGATAAAGATAACATAATATCTGTAAGCGGAGGCGCTAAAAAAGAGTACGTTGATAAAAAAGTTAGTATGGAGTTAGAAAAAGTAATGGAAGATAGAAAAGCTGTTGTACTCGGGGAAGGCTCGGAAAAAGTTATAGCCTTGTATGATGATGAGATGGAAAATAAATATAAGGCTCAGGTAATAGCTCCTATAATAACAGAAGGGGATGCAATTGGGGCGGTGCTAATAATATCAACAGAGGCGGAAGCTAAATTTGGAAATTTAGAATTGAAATTAGCAGAAACTGCAGCATCTTTTTTAGGAAAACAGATGGAACAATAAAAGTAAATACCGAAAAAGTATATATTACTAGGCAAAATGAAACATATTTGCGGTAATATATACTTTTATTTTTTTGATATAAGTAATAATAAGTCCTTGAATTAAATAATTATAATCAGAGAATGTAATTATTACCTACCCCACAGGAATACAAGGAGGTTATTATGAAGAAACATTCATTGATAAAAGGCACAATTATACTTGGACTTGCAGGAATATTTGCAAGATTTTTAGGGTTATTTTTTAGAATTCCAATACAGGCGCTTATAAAAGATGAGGGCATGGGATACTATCAGATGTCATATCCGCTTTATATGACGTTTGTAGCGTTAGCTTCAGGTGTTCCCATAGCTATGTCTAAACTTATTGCGGAGATGAACGCTAGAAATGATAGGGAGGGAGTAGGACAGGTATTAAGGCAAACACTTTTCTTTATGCTTACATTAGGGTCAGTGGTTACTATGCTAATGATAATGTTTGCAAAGCCTATTATATCTATTTTAAAATGGGATCCTAAATCCTATTACTCTTTTACAGCAATTGCAATAGCACCAATTTTTGTTTCGGTTATGTGTACCTTTAGGGGATTTTTTCAAGGGCTACAGAATGTTAGACCTACCGCTATTTCGCAAATAGTTGAACAAGTTGGAAGAGTTGTGGCTGGAGTTTTATTTGCATATTTATTGTTCCCAAAGGGAATTGAATATGCTGCTGGAGGGGCAGCTCTTGGGACTTTAGTTGGTGCAGTTATGGGAAGTATATATCTAATGTTAACTTATTTTAGAATGAAAAAAGAACTTCCAGTAAGAAAAACATCAAATAAAAAAAATATTTTATCTGATTTAGGTAAGGCTGCACTTCCAATATCTTTAGGTGCTGCAGTTGGTACTATTATGTCATTAATAGATTCTGTTTTAGTACCACAGCAACTTCTAAAAGCTGGATTTACACAAACACAATCAGCGGTAATGTATGGCCAATTGACTGGAAAGGCATTTACCCTGATGAATGTACCTTTAGCTCTTTCAGTGGCACTATGCGCGTCTCTGGTGCCTATAATTGCAGAGGCCTTTTATTTAGGGAAAAGGGGAGAACTCATTAAAAGAGTAGACATGGCTATGAAATTGTCAAACGTTATCTCACTTCCATCAGCACTTGGTATGTTTTTTATGGCTTATCCTATAATGCATTTGGTTTTTATGAAAGATGCAGCAGGGTATGAAATCCTGAAATATATATCAATATCCATACCGTTTTTAATTTTAACACAAACCAGCACAGCAATACTCCAAAGTATAGGCAATTACATGAGACCTGTATACAATTTAGCACTGGGGTGCATTATAAAGATTATTGTAACATACGTATTAGTTACATTATCATCTGTAAATATCTATGGTGCAGTTATAGGAACTATTTTAGGATATGTTACAAGCTGTTTATTAAATATTAGGGAGCTAAAGAGTGTATTAAATATAAAAATTAAGATGATGGATGCTTTTGTAAAACCAGCTATTGCTGCGGGTATAATGATAATTGCAGTTGTATTTAGTAACGCAAATGTCTATAATTATACAATGAGTAGAGGATTATCTTGTGTGGTATCAATATTAATAGGGATTATCATTTACGTAATATTAATTTTTTTGCTAAGAATATTTGAATATCAGGAAATTAAAAATAAGCTTTCTAGGCAAAAATAAAAAACAAAGGAGTGAAAGCTAATGATTAAAGTAGTGGGACTTGGTCCTGGTGCAATAGAATCACTAACTATAGGAACAGTGGAGATTCTTAAAGAGGGTAAAAACATTTATTTAAGAACTGAAAAACACCCTACTGTGGAATATCTAAAAACCCTATCAATTAAGTTTGAAACTTATGACCACAGATATGAAGAATATAATAATTTTGATGATATTTATAAGGCCATTGCAGAGGATCTTATCAAAAAACATGAAAAATATGGAGATATTGTTTATGCAGTGCCAGGAAACCCTCTTGTGGCAGAAACTTCTGTTAAACTTCTATTAAAACAATGTGCAGGAAATAGTATCCCAATAGAAATCTTTCCCGCAGTTAGTTTTATAGATGCGGTTATACAAAGTCTTAAACTCGACCCTATTGAAGGACTAAAAATTATAGATGCCTTTGATATAAAAAATCAAGTTTTAGATAAAAGAGTAGGACTTTTAATAACACAAGTTTACAATAAATCTATAGCAACGGATGTAAAACTTGCGCTACTTGAGTATTACAAAGATGATATGGAAATTTATTTTGTTAGAGCAGCGGGTATAAAAGGTATGGAAAATACTAGAAAAATTAAATTATATGAGCTAGATAGACAAGAAGATATCGATTATCTAACCTCAATATATGTACCAAAAGAATTAGAAGCAGCAGTGGATTTTCAGGATTTGTTGGCAGTTATAAATACCTTAAGGGGCGAAAATGGATGTTTATGGGATAAGGAGCAAACCCATGAATCTTTGAAGAAATGTCTTATTGAAGAATGTTATGAAGTTTTGGAAGCCATCGATGAAAAGGACGAGGATAAAATTATTGAGGAATTAGGCGATGTATTACTACAGGTGGTATTTCATGCTCAAATAGGAAAAGAAGAAGGATATTTCAATATAAATGATGTTATTAAGGGCATTACAAATAAGATGATAAATAGGCATCCTCATATTTTTAAAATTGTAGAAAATAAAAGTCCAGAGCAAGTTTTAGAAAACTGGGAAATTCTTAAGATGGAAGAACAAGGATTTAAAAATTATACTGACACTTTAAAGCATGTTCCGAAAAATTTGCCGGGTTTAATGAGAGCACATAAGGTTCAAGAAAAAGCATCGAAAATAGGCTTTGACTTTGACTCAGTTGAACCTGCTATGGAAAAGGTGTTAGAAGAATTGCAAGAAGTAAAAGATGTATATAAAGGTAAAAATAGGGCAAAAATACTAGAAGAAGTGGGAGATTTGGTATTTTCTACTGTAAATGTTGCTAGACTACTTGACACAGACCCCGAATTTGCAGTAAATTATACTATAGATAAATTTATCAAGCGCTTTCAGTACATAGAAGAAAATGCAAGTAGTAGAAACATAGATTTAAACAATATGTCACTTGCAGAAATGGATGTTTTATGGAACGAATCTAAAAGGTGATAAATTTATTTAAGAAATAAAACTAGTTTAAAAAGAAGGAATTCTAAAATTGGTGAAGAATATGCTATCTAATAGTGAAAAATATGCTGCTAAGTAGTGTACTCACTACAAGGTAGTGTACTCAATAATAAGGAGGTAACAAAAGTGAATAAATCAGAATTAATAACAAGTATCGCAGACAAATCTAAGTTAACAAAAAAAGATGCAGAAGCAGCTCTAAAAGGTATTATAGAAAGTATTGAAGAAACATTAGAAAAAGGTGAAAAAGTTCAACTAGTTGGATTCGGAACTTTTGAAACAAGAGCAAGAGCAGCTAGAATGGGTAGAAACCCAAGAACAAAAGAAGAAATTCAAATTTCAGCATCAACAGTTCCAGTATTTAAAGCTGGTAAAGAATTTAAAGATATAGTAAATAAATAGTTTTACTGTGATGTGAAAAACCTAGATATTTATCTGGGTTTTTTATTTTAAAATTTGTTTTATAAATGCTTAAAATAGTAAATAATATTATAAAGGAGAAGCATATATGAGATTAGATAAATATTTAAAGGTTTCAAGAATTATTAAGAGAAGAACTATAGCAAAGGAAGCTTGTGAAAGTGGCAGAGTTTCTATAAATGATAAAGTAGCAAAAGCAGGGACAGTGGTGGCTGAAGGTGATACTATAGAAATTAAATTTGCAAATCAAATTTTAAAAGCTAAAATTATAAATATTGCCGAGCATGTAACAAAAGATAGTGCAAAAGAAATGTATGAAATAGTTTCAGGAAGAGAAGACAAAGAATAAATGTTGTTTATAATTCTTAATTAAGTTTAATAAGCATATATATTTTATAGGAATATAATGGTATATGACTAATTGTGAATAGGATTAGCTTCTTAATTTACAATTTTTATTATTAAAATTGATAAGGAGGATATTATGGAAGTAAAGAAAGAAACCAAAATAGAGGATAGAAAAAGCAATTTAGTGCTTGAAAACAGAAAAAAACTCACTATTAATGGAGTTATCGAAGTTATAAATTTCAATGAAAATCAAATATTATTGAATACAGATGTAGGAACAATGATAATAAAAGGAAAAGAATTAAAGATGAATAAATTAGATGTTCAAAATGGGGATGTAGTCATAACTGGTAAAGTAGATGCATTTGTGTATACTAGTGACAAAAGCAAAGTGAAAAAAGATAGTATAGTATCACGATTGTTCAGGTAGAAGAGTTATGATAATTTCATTGATAAACCAAGTTAGACTTATAATTTTCAGTTTATTATCTGGAATAATAACTGGTATATTTTTTGACATATACAGATTAATAAGAGGATTCGAAAATCCTAACAAATTTTTAACCATAATACAAGATTTACTATTTTGGACATTAACTTCTATAGTCGTTTTTATATTTTTGATGTATACTAATGAGGGTTACATAAACTTTTATGTGTATGTATGTTTGATAATAGGGGCATATCTATATTTAAAACTCTTAAGTAGGGCTTTCATAAAACTGCAATATAAAGTTCTAAAACTCAATGGGAAAGTATTTAGAATTGTATGGAATCACATTTTATATCCAGTAAATTTATTGTTTTATAAGCTTGGAATAAAAAAAAATAGTAAATTATAAAGAAATAGCTTGAAGAAATGTGAAATACAATTTAGAATAGATTTATAAAGTTTATAGAATACTCATTCCATTGAAAGGAAAAGGGTATGTAATATGAAAAAAAATTTTAGTATTAAGAGTGTGGTATTAGTTTTTGCTGTGGTGTATGTATGTTATGTTTTAATTTACCAACAGACAACAATGGTAAGACAAAAGAATGAGTTACAAAAGTATAATGTTGAATTGCAAAAGAAAAAAGAAGAAAAAAAAGTATTGCAGGATGAAGTAGAGTTATCTAAAACTGACAAATATATAGAAAAATTGGCAAGAGAAATTCTAGGTCTTGTTAAAGAAGGTGAAACTCCTGTAATGGATAATAAAAACTAAATGCTATAATTATTGTTATGCTTATTATTATATTAATATATAAAATAAAACATTATTTTTGAGGAGGAGTCTTTTTAATATGACCTTAATGGCTGGAAGCATTGTAGAAGGTAAAGTAGTAAACATCACCAATTTTGGTGCGTTTGTAGAAGTGGAGGGCAAGACAGGACTAGTGCATATATCTGAGGTTTCAGATACGTTCGTTAAAAATGTTAATGATCATCTTAAAGAAAATGATATAGTTAAAGTTAAAGTAATTTCTGTAGATGATAATGGTAAAATTAGTTTGTCTATAAAACAAGCCGGAGTACCTAAAAAATCTATTAAACCAATGGAGATAGATTGGGAAAAGGAAAAAAGCAAATCAAATGCAAGTGGGTTTGAAGATATAATGACTAAATTTCTAAAAGACAGTGAAGAAAGATTTCAAGACGTTAAAAAACATCAAGAGGGAAAAGGCAGAGGATATAGTAAAAAAACGTCAAGTTATTAGAGAAATCTGTAGGAACTAATTATTTAGTTCCTATTTTAAAAAATAAAAAGTTATTGACAATAGTTTGTACTTCATATATAATAAAAAATGTTGCTGACAAGTAACGTATTGAATGCTAGCAAATGTTTAGTAAGTTAGTAAGTAACTAGCAAGACGCAAAAAAAAATATTGTCAATAAGCTGGAGTGGCGGAACTGGCAGACGCACAGGACTTAAAATCCTGCGGTGGTTAAACACCGTACCGGTTCGATTCCGGTCTTCAGCACCAAGTATCGCGGGATGGAGCAGTTGGTAGCTCGTCGGGC
>NZ_JBOITM010000003.1:0-53421 GCF_050717535.1 Clostridium sp. | reverse complement strand
CCATAATTAAAGTATATCTCAAAACGTGTATGTTAACAATGCTTATATATCCTATAAACAAAATTAGTTTCTTATGCTATCCATCCCACACCTGAAGGAGTGGGCTTTACGCACAAATATTGTAATCAATCATATTATTTCTATTTTCTTTTGTAATACATGCTACGTTTATATATTTGGGTATCATTTTATCACCTCAATTGAATTAAGACATAAAAAATTATATCTTAATTATACTACTATTGCCTTATACAATGATGAAATGCATACATCATAATAAAATATTATCTCTAACAAAAAGAAAGAACTATCTAACTTTATTTAGATAGTTCTTTCTTTGTTCTATAAATGTATGTTTTTAGTCAAAATCATGCATTTGGTTAAGACGTAGTTAAATACGATTCCGACATAAATATATGGTTAATTATACTATTTTTACTACAAATTATATATAAAATAAAAATATTTTATAATCAAAAAAAATGACAATGCCGTGAAACCAAAAATTTCACGACATTTGTTATGTTCCTGAAACTAGCTTATATCCTCATTCATGCTTTAATATATGCATTAACCTACTATAATCACTGCATAAAACCTATCTAATTGAGAAAATCCCCACTATTTATGCATTATCCATTACTTTAAAATACATTTTTTATTACAATCTTGATCATAGAATTCTACAACATAACAAATGAAAATCGTATCTTGTAATTTATTTTTCAACTTACTATGGAAATGGGCTGATACACCAATTATATATTCTTTTTTTCTAAAACATGTTGAACTTTAATATTAATACGCATATAATGAATATGAATTCAAATTCATTATATTGAAATAGGAGGTATTATGAAGGGTATTGATTTTACTAAACCAGAAAGTAAAAAGGATTTAAAAAGAAAGACTATTATTAAAGCCGCTACAAAGGTCTTTTCACAGAAAGGATACATTGATTCTTCAATAAAAGATATTACTGATGAAGCCTCTGTAGCAGTAGGTACATTTTATTCGTACTTTAATAATAAAGAAGAAGTATTAGAGCAGATTTACGAAGAAATTTCCGATATGAGTCTGAAAATCGCTTCTGATGTTTCTATGGGCGAAAATGATAGTATTCCTAAAAAATTCACTTTAGCAATGACCTGTGCAATTTGCACATATGTAAGCAATAAAGAGCTGTCAAAGTTACTATTTGTAAAATCGATGGCAATTAATGAATCATTTGAAAAGAAACGTTGGGAGACATTAGACAAGACAAATAGTTATTTAAAAGGAATACTGGAACATTTAAATGAAGTCCACTCATTGGGTATCAATGATATCAATGTAACTTCGGTTTTACTTACTAGTAGCATATTTGGTGTTATAACCTACTGGATTGATGAAAGGCTTACAAGTAATTTGAAAGATACGATTTTCTCTTTGTGTACTTATCACCTTAGAGCATTGAATATTGATTTTACAGATAATGAGGTAAATCAGTATATCACTGAAGTGCTCATATCAGATTATGAAGAACTTTTGAAATAGAAGAATTTAAATTTATGGAGGTAATTATAATGCAAGAATATAGGACAAAGGAAACTTATGGTGATTTTTATGAAAATGAGGGAAAGCCACTAGTTGTTATTTTAGGCGGTAGTAGATCTGGCCTTCCATCTCCTTTAAGTGAAGACTTATTGGATTATTTAAAGCCAAATTATAATGTTTTACTACTAGCATATTTTGGTGTTGGGGATCTCCCTAAGACGTTAGAAAGGATTTCAATGGAATACTTTGTGAATGCTATTAGTTTTGTAAAAGAAAAGTATAAAATAGCTGATAATCAAGTAGTTCTTATTGGTCAATCTAAAGGAGGAGAAGCTGCTTTACTATTATCTAATTACATGAAATCAGCAATTACTATTGCTTGTGTCCCTAGTTGCTATGTATTTCAAGGTTTACCAGTTACTCCTTCTAACCTGAAATCTCCTAAATCTTCATGGTCATTTAATAATTATGATTTACCATATATTAAATTTTATTTAGATAAGAATGCTATGAAAGAAGCAGAAAAAAAGAATTATTGTAAATGTTATGAAATGTCTATAGAAAACAGTTTAAATAAAAATGCATTAATCAATATTAACAACTATAAAGGAAAAATATTATTGCTTTCAGCTGAAAATGACAATTATTGGCCAAGTAAAAAGATGTGTAATATACTAGTTAAAAATAGCACTAACAAAGATAATATAAATCATATTGTTTTAGACTTAGAGGGACATTACTTTTTAAGCTATAAACAATCAGTTAATGAAATAATTAACTTTTTAAAGACAAATGCACCCTTCTTAGCTTAATCTTTAAGCCGACTTTGAAAAACTATTTTTTTGTGTAACTGCTTAAAGTACCACATAAAATTAAAATAATAAAAAGAGGCATACAATATAATGAAAATTATATTGTATGTCTTCTAACTATAATATGCTTACATTTGATTTTCTTGTTGCACCTTCACAACACCTTTAATCCTTCTTTTGAAGTATTTAGCATTTAATGTTTTGGTGTGATTGTAATACCACCACTTTTGTTTTTGACTTGTGGGGCTAACATTTAATAAGCATTTTTACTATATCATGTTTAGGACAAATTCAAAAAATATTTTTATAACTTCACAACTTAACTAGTACCATAAAAAAATGTTTTTTCAACCTTTTAGTTAAAATAAGTGAAATATCCTTTTATTATTATCCAACCGAACTCTCAAAATACATTATCCAAGTCCAAATAAATAAAAGTGAATAAAACGATATCTCTTGAATCTTTCTAAATATTCCCTTCAGCCTTACAGAAAATAACATTCCTAAAATAACTGACACAAATATAAAAACAAAAAAATATTGATGATTAATAAATAACTGATCCCGAATTTGCCAATACACTACTATATGTAATGATGCTGTAGGATAATTAAATGGTATCCACTGTATACTCAGTGAAGTTAACAAAACAAAACTAATTATTGTAATAATCAAAAACCTTTTTAAATCAATTTTCTTCCTCATATTGAGAATCTCCTTTGCTTACCTCACAATACGATATTATATAGTCCCTGTTCCTATTTGTATTTTATATATTGTTTACTTCTACTTATTGGCCTTATCATATAATTTATTAATTGAAATAATATCGGATATGCTACTACATATGAATTTGGTAAATTATATATAATTACTATAATACCGAAAACACTCATGCACATTGAATTCAAAATTGAAATATACAACTGAAGTTTTAAAAATCCTTCTTTATTTACAATAATGAACTTTTCACTTCAATTAATAATATTCATTTTCAAACTTAGGTATTTTTTCTTGGATTATGCTAACAAAAGTATAGATTGCGCAGAATGCATTTGAATAAGCCTTAGTAATTCAAAATTTATTTTATTTGCAGATGCATATAGAAAAATGCATGTTTGAGCAAAGCGAGTTTGCATTTTTTAGCAGATGCAGATAAAATGAATTTTAGAATTACTTGGCGATATGAAAGCATTCTAGCAATCTATACTTTTCGTTATAGCATAATCTAAGAAAAAACTCTTAACTTGAATTTTTAGATTATCTCCTTTTATACCTCTAACACAAATTTCTGAATAACCTTTGCTACTCCATCGCAATTATTACTATCAGTAATATACTGCGCAGCCTCTTTCACAAGCTCACTCCCATTTGCCATAGCAACTCCAAGCCCCGCAAACTCAATCATAGACAAATCATTTTCGCTATCCCCAATACAAATAATCTGTTCACTTTTTATTCCATAATACTCTCCTAAAATTTTAACCGCACTTCCCTTAGATACGCCCCTATTCATTACTTCAAAATTGTTAAAACGAGAACTTACCACTTCAAACTCATCCATGGTTTTTAGCTCCATTTTTGCACACTGCAATCTATCTAAATCTTCCTCCACTGCTATACCCTTAAAAATTTCGCTTTCATATTCTTTAAATACCTCATCCCAATCTTCAACAAGTATTATTTTAACCTGCTTATCCTTTGGTAGTGTTTTATTAACTTCCTCATAAAAACGAGAAGAATATATTAGTTTTTCCGTAAAGACTATATCGCTAGTATAAAAGTGTGGATATAGACTGTACTTCTTAAAAACTTCTAAAAGTTTATTGCACTTTTCTATCCCCAATGTTGATTTGTAAACTATCTCATCTTTATCTTTTTCCCTAATGTAAGCACCATTAGATGCTATTACCGGTGACTTAACCCCCAAAAGTTCAGAGAAAAAATCTGCAGAAGTAAAAATTCTTCCCGTACACACTGCAATTCTTACACCCTTTTCACTGGCTAACTTTATAGCTTTATGATTTTCCTCACTAATAATTTTTTTATCATTTAACAAGGTACCATCCATATCTATACATATTAATTTATAATCCATATTTTTGCCTTCCTTCTTTGTTTTTTATTAATTTTTTCTTGATTATATAGGAGATATCTCTGTCCATTATTAATAGTGTATACTATAAAATATCTTTTACCTATACTAGTCTAATTGCTTTTATTTAAATGTTCCTAAGTACTTATTCAATAAATATTGAACCCTTCCTTCATAATCTTTCAAATATCTCTCCAAAAAATCATAGTATTCAACATTATTTAACGTCACCACTGAATGTTTACCATAAAATTCCTCATATGCTCCTGCAACTAAAATTTTCATTCTTTCTTTAAGCTTCCAATTTGTTATGCCCTCCGCAAACTCCAGATCACCTAAGTATTCTGGCTTAATTATCTGAATCACAGCTAATCTATAAAGATAATAATTATATATTGGTGCTACCTTTTTAGATTTTAATAGCCTTCTCCGCCTTTTAAACACTTTTATGATTCTCATCATCAAAAATAATATAATTACAGTTAATATGTTTATTGTCCTAAGCTGCACATCTGAAAATAAAACCACTTTACCTGCAGCTGATCCTCCTGTAGGTTCAATATCTCCTATAATATTTTGTGGTTTGCGAGTCATACTTATGTCAACTTCACCAGTATCTGCAGTATTTTTCTGATTTTCTTCAAGCTGCATTAGTTTTCTTTGTATGTCCTCTGAAGCAGTTGGTGATGCATCTGCTATTGTCCATAAATTTGAATATCCAGAAGCTCCAAGTAAAACTTCACACCATGCATGAGCATCTGAATTAGAAACACTATATAATCCACTAGAATCTTTTTTGTCAGGGGTTTTGAATCCCTCTACGTACCTTGCAGGGACCCCTGCCATCCTACACATCACAGTCATTGCTGTATTAAAATAAGTGCAGTACCCTTTTTTCTCCTTGAATAAGAAATAATCAATAAATTCACTATCCTTTGGTATCACTGAAACCTGTAAATCATATACATAGTTTTTAACTAAATAATTTTTAATTTTCAATACCTTTTCTATACTGGTATTAGAATCTTTTGTGATATCCACAACTAAATCATAAGTCCTTTTAGAAATGTTTTGGGGTACTTGAAGATATTCTGCATAATCATTCACTATTTTATAATCCTCATTGTTCCTAAATTTAAATTTATCTTCAATTAGAGTATTTTTATCAATAAATATATTTATATCCTTAGGCCTTAGCAAATAATCCATAGGAAAATCATATTTCACTACCACACTTATTGCAGAGTTCTTCTTCTGATTACTCTTCTCTAAAATTTTTGCTGTGGAGTCTCTTACATCTTCAATTGTATCAATTGCATCGTTATATCTATAAAATTCCACATTATAAGGTTTTGTAACTGCATCTTCACTTAAAACCGTTGGTGCCTTATCATAAAATAAAGCTCCCTCCATATCCACACTAAAAACATAGTTAGGTACGAATATTGTATTAGTTTTAAATTTTTTATCTGGATATATAGTTAGTGTATTTTTCATATCAATTGAGCTTTTCCCATAATTTAAAAACTCCATATCACTACCGTCAATTTTTCTATAATAATTTTCATTAGTTTTAGTCCACTTGTTTCCATCATAAAAATTCATAACTTTGCCCTTTAAATAATATGATCTATCACTTTTGACCTTAAAAACTTCCCTATAATTCAAGGAAATAGGTCCACCCAATCTTTTATCATTACTACTATACCCAGAAGCAGATAAACTATATCTATCTTTATTTAATGGGAAAGGTTCAGCAGTATCTGATCCAAACTTATTCTCAAAATAATTACCAAAACGGGTTAAGTCTTGCCCCTTAATCTCCTGTGGTAGCATAAGGGTTGTTTTAGAAATTGCTAGAGAGATTATAATTCCATAGATTAACATGGGAACAAATTTTAAAGATACTATCACTCCATCATTCTTATATTTCTCAATCCTTTTTATGTAACTAATAATAAAGAAAGTCATTAGGGAGATAAATAGATATAGGAACAAATACTGTTTAACCACAGCATAAGAATTAGAAAACCATAATGAAATAACCACTCCAAGAGATATAATTAAAATGAAACTCTTCATAAACCTAAATGTTATCCATAAAATTAGTGCAATAAATAAAGGTATAATTATAATTAATATATACTTATATTGATAAAAATAAGTAATAGCCCCTTCATATATAAGGTCATTTAGACTGATAATATTTTTAATAATATATCGATTTACTATGTCATTAACAAATTCAGTTTTTTTAAGATAAGAGGCACCGCATATCCCAAAAATAAATAATGTAAACAAGACTCTATACATTCTTTTTCTGAGAACATAATCATAAAACCAATAAATCAAAAGGCCTATTAAAAATAACAAGCTTGTAAATACATAATTAAAATTTATAACATATACACCCTTTTCTAAGAGTCTTAAAATGAAATTAAAGTTTATAATAATCAGAACTATATATGTGAACTTTTTTCTAATCCACTGCATTGCTTCACCTCTCTATGAGTTCCTTAAAATTAATGCATTCTATTCTTAAATTTTTAAGAAGGGTAATATTTTTATTAAAATCCTTATTTTTAACAATATTATTGTCTTTAAATTCCCGTAAGGATTTTGCATAATAAAACACACTAACTCTATATCCCATTTCTTTTAAATTCATAAGGGCATTTCTTAATTTATCATCAACAGATATACTTACAATTCCTATCCAATTACCTTTAGATATATATTTTAAATTTGATCTTATAAAGCTAGTAAATTCAAAATTCCCATCACTTTTAGTTTTTAAGAACAATTCCATTATCCCCAGAAAATCTTCCTTGCATTCCACTTGCATTTTTTTTTGCTCCTTTGCATTTATAAACAAAGCAGTTTTAATTCTATTATTCATCATATATTTAGTTAAAGATAAAGAAAAATCTACCATCTCTTCCTCAATAATTTCATTTAATCCTTCTTTCACGTTATCAATATGCATATTCATAAATAAATTGCATTCTTTTCCAGAAACCGAATCAAAATTCTTCACATACAGTTCTCCATGCTTAGCACTTAATTTCCAATGTACTTTTTTAAGATTATCCCCTGTATTATACTTTCTTATATCTTTAATCAATGTAAAATCATCAATTCCACTTTTGCTATTAATAAGATTTTCATAACTATCCTGCCCGCACAAATTTATATTACTTAAATCATATAACTTAGGATATACCTTAATATCCAGTTGCTTGTGAATATTTTTTATTGATTTAAAAATACAAAATAAATCACTTACTTCTAAATATATATCTCCGAAATCATAGATTCCCCTTTTTTTTAAAATCATCTTATTAACAATCCATTTACTCTTATCCATACCAATAAATATCAAATCTCCACAGTATCCTTGTACTAATGAACGTAACGCTTTACTTTCCACAAAAACATAGGGTGTGGGTATTATCCCTGAATTTTCTACTATTATTGTAATATTAGCATTGTCTCCAACATTATAAAATCTACTGTCATATTTTATTTTAGCATTCAAGCTCTTTTTAGTTGTATGCATATAAATTTTTCCTAAAATCATGGTAACTGATAATAAATAAAATATTGAATAGGGTAGATTACCCCCTGACATATAAGCAAAAACAAAAGCCCCTATACTAAGAAATATTATTTTTTTATCAACCTTAATCATGTTATTTCACCTTAGGAACTTGAATTGTTTTTAAAATATCTAAAATCACCTGCTGCGTTGTATAATTATTAGCTCTAGCGGATGAAGTCAATGTTATTCTATGACTTAAGACAATTAATACATTTACCCGTATATCTTCTGGTATAATATAATCTCGTCCATTTATAAGTGCAGTGGCTTGTGCAACTCTTTGAAGCGCTAAGGATGCTCTTATACTCCCACCTAACAATATCAAGCTATTATGCCTAGTTGCATTAACTATCTTCACTATATATTCATTTAACTCTTTTTCTACATGCACATCCCTAACTTTTTTTTGTAAATATAAAATATCCTCCTCTGTGGCAACAGATTCTAATTCTTCAAAAGGATTACTTTGCCTATATAAATCTAATATATTCACTTCAGAATCTGGCTGAGGGTAACCTATTTTTACCTTAATCATAAACCTATCTAGCTGCGCCTCGGGTAATGAAAATGTTCCTTCGTACTCTATAGGATTTTCAGTTGCTAAGACTAAAAACGGCTCTTTTAGTTTATATGTAACCCCATTTTCAGAAACCTGTTTTTCTTCCATTGCTTCAAGTAGTGCAGACTGTGTTTTAGGTGATGTCCTATTTATCTCATCTGCCAATATTATATTAGAAAAAATAGGTCCCTTTTTATATTCAAACTCCATGGTTTTTTGACTATATATAGAAACCCCAATAATATCTGAAGGTAAAAGATCTGGTGTAAATTGGATTCTATTATATGACAGATTTAATGATTTTGCCAAAGCTTTAATAAGTGTGGTTTTTCCTACCCCCGGAACATCTTCAATTAAAATATGACCATTGGCTAATATCCCTTTTAATATATTGTAAATTTCAAGTCTCTTTCCCAATATAACTTTTCCAATGTTATCTGCAATTTTTTGTACTAATTCCACATCATTTGTCATAACTTATCCTCCTCCCATGCTTTAGGCTATAAAACCTATAATATTATAATAATTATATAATATCATCATTTTCATGATATATCCATTAATTCAATTATTAAACTTAGATTTAATTCTGAATTTTCAATTTATATTATATTAAAAAAAGTAAGGATACATTTCCTTTTAATTTTTTCAAAATAACACAATATTCACATATTTTCTTGATAATTATGCAACAATTACAAGATACAATGAAGTTAGTGAAAAGTTAACAACAAATAAAAAATAAACTATAGGAGTGATATTAATGAAAAGTAAAAATATTAAAAGTAAGATTATGGCAGGACTCGTTTTAGCATGTATGACTATATCAACTGCTAGTGCAGCATTTGGTGCTACTACAGCACCTGTAAATACTAATATTGAAACTAAGTTAAGTGCGTTGGTAACGGCAGGAACAATAACATCATCACAACTAACTTCGATAGAAACAGCAATAATGCCTTCAGGTAATATCAGCGGAGAAAAGGGTTCTCATGGTTCTAATTTAGATGCTTTAGTAACAGACGGAACAATAACAGCAGCACAACAAACTGCAATAGAAACTGCTTTAATGCCTTCAGATAATGTCGATGGAGAAAAGGTTGGTCATGGCTCTAATTTAGATGCTTTAGTGACAGACGGAACAATAACAGCAGCACAACAGACTGCAATAGAAACTGCTTTAAAATCAGCAGATAAAACTGAAGCAGGAAGAAAAACCACACTAGATACCTTAGTAACATCTGGTACAATAACATCGGCTCAAGAAACCTCAATAATAGCAGCCCCTGCTAAAGAACTTAATGATGGTGGACAAAATGGTGGTAGACAAATGGGTGGTCATGGTGATAATCAACCACAAATGAAACAACAGTAACAAAAACTCAATCATGTTCAATAAATGCAGTTTTACATTCTAAATAATTTAAGTTGCATAAGAAGTTTTAAAAAATAACATACTAATATAATCTAAATATATTAACCCCCACATCATTAGATGTGGGGGTTAATTGTGACTATATATGATCACATTACTAAACAATGATAAAACCTGAGTCATTAACTATAGCCAGATTAGTTACGTTCACTTCTCTAAACTCAACATTCTTTAGAATTCACCTGAAGTGACTTGCAATATGAAACGTAGAAACTATTAAATTTGATTTAAAAATTCTTACTTAGCGAATGTAAGAACCTCGTATATTTCACGATTACTAACTATTAAGAATAATTACACGTTTTAAAAAAACACATTTCTCAAATGAGGAATTTTTTCTTATATTATTGAGGTGTTACAACGGGCGGTACCACTGGTGGCACTACTGGTGGTACTACTACTGGTGGTACTACTACTGGCGGTACTACTGGAGCTATTGTGGTCTTCTTCTTAGTACCAACTTTTATAACACCATTGATAACGTTAAATGTATCATTATTTATAACAGTAGTGTTAATTAGCTTACCATTTTCATAGGTTTTTCTAGATACCCTAACTTTATATCCATTATAACCTGTTTTAACAATTTCAGTTTCACCCTCATACATAGTTGAATCTTTTATTGTTTCAGTGGTAGGTTGAGTAACTTCCAATATTTCACTTACTATTTCATAAGATTTTTTAGTTAATGCTGAATTAGAATAAACATTAAAATATATATTTCTATCTGATACAAAGCCTTCAATATATACTGGATACTTAAAAGTATTTTTAAACTTATAATCAAGATTACCATAATCAACTGTGGCATCCTGTCCTTTTGGTATGTATCCTGAAGAAATTGTATGATGAGTTCTTTCTACAGAATTAAGTCCAGTACCCAGTATTGCATTATATAAAGTAGATGAAACCTGGCATATTCCTCCACCTAGACCTTGCTCTATTTTATCTCCAATAATTACACCCGCACTTTGATATCCTCTTTCTGAGGTTCTCTCACCTACAGTACCATTAAAGCTAAAGACATCACCAGGCATAAGTAACGTACCATTAATGCTTTTAGTAGATAGTCCTATGTTAGTTGATCTACCTTCTGCAGAGCTTGAAAAGTTCGTAGAATAGCTAGATATTTTTGTGTTTATTGGTTTTAAAACAGCTGCTGTTACTTTCGGCTTTAATTGTGTTACTGGGGCCTCAATACTTACAATATTTTCTGAAATAACACCATTGATTTTATTTTTAATATCTTTTTTTAATTTATCTTCTTCGAGTTTCCTTCCCATAATCTCATTCGCAACATTAAGTTTACCATTATTAGCAATAATTATAGTTGCATTTACAGCCTTTTTATTTGTATCTTTAGCTATTTCTCCTAACATTTTATCAACAATTTTATCATTATATTCTAAAGTCAGTTTTATTGACTTCTCTACAGGAAAAGTTATAGCTTTATATTTTTGAAACATATTCATGTCTCTTCCATAAGCATATGCCTTATCTATCGCTTCATTAATATCATACTTAGCATCTAACATTGCATAGTCTAAGATATATTTTTTCTCCTCAGTTTTTATCTCTATCTTTTTCTTACCCGCTTGACTTGAATACTTGTCCATCATTATCTTTTGGGCTTCTTCCTTGGTCTTACCTGTTAAATCTTCATCCTCTATTTTAACTGTAGGTAAAATTAGTAAATTCCAATGTTTTACTTTAACATAAGAATAGCTTGTAAAAACAATAGTACCTACCAAAATTAAAATTCCAATTATCATAATTTTTTTTTTCTTCATGTGAAATCTCCTTTTCTACTCCTTGACATTATACTACAAACATACTAATAAGCCTATACACTTTTATTATTTCTAAGTCTGTTTTTCCACGTATATTTATTATTTTCTATGCTTTATGTTTAAGTTTAAATTTAACATTTTTTATGGTAGTATTATCTCATACTAATTTCGTATCAAAGGAGTGATAATATGAACTATAACGAAGATAAAATTAAATATTATTTGAAGAACATTTTATCAATATCCAGCCCTTCAGGTTATACTGAAAAAATTATGGACTACATAAAGGAAGAGCTTGATACTCTAAATGTCCCACATTTCACCACAAATAAAGGTGCAGTTGTGGCTACCTTAAAGGGTAAAAACAATGATTATCAAAGAACTCTTTCTGCTCATGTAGATACCCTTGGAGCAATGGTTAAAAAAATCAATTCCAGCGGTTCATTGGCATTAGACCCTATAGGTGGGTACATGATGAATTCAATAGAAGGAGAAAACTGTACAATAGAGACTGTCCTTGGTAAAATTTTTACCGGCACTATTCAAAGCACAAAGCCTTCAGTACATATTAGCGGTAATGATGCACGTGAGCTTAAAAGAGATCCCGAAAATATGGAGGTTATTCTTGATGAAAAAATTTCTTCTAAAAAAGAAGTTGAAGAATTAGGAATAAGCGTTGGTGATTTCATTTGCTTTGATACAAGAACACGCTTTACTGAAAAGGGCTTTATAAAATCTAGACACCTAGATGACAAAGCTTCAGTTGCTATTCTACTTTATGCCATCAAATATATAGTGGACAATAGCATTGAGCTACCATATACAACCAATATATTCATTAGCAATTATGAAGAAGTTGGGCATGGTGCTTCTGCCGCATTACCCGAAAACACTAAAGAATTTTTATCTGTAGATATGGGTTGCCCAGGGCTTGATCAAAATTCTTCTGAATATAGTGTATGTATCTGTGCTAAAGACTCCAGTGGTCCTTATGATTTAGGACTTCGAAAAAAGCTAACAGAAATTTGTAAAAAAGAAAATATAGATTATAAAATAGATGTTTATCCACACTATGGTTCCGATGCTTCAGCTGCTCTAAGAGCTGGGTATGACATAAAAACGGCACTAATTGGAGCTGGTATTTTTGCGTCACATGGCTATGAGAGAACTCATATGGATTCCATATTATGTACTTTAAAATTAATAATTTCATACTGTTCACAAGAATAATAAGCAAAAAAAATTGGTAGTAGAAAAATTTCTACTACCAATTTTATATTCTCATTACTTACGCAATTCTACCTTAATAAGCTCAAATATTTTTAAATCATTGTTTTTTCTAATAACATAAATTTCTTTATTATCAGAAGACCAGACACTCTCAAAGTAGCTGTATTTACTATTTACTTCAAGGTCACTAGTAATCGTTCCATTTTTTACAGCAGTTGCCCAAGACTGAATATTTTTGTTATTGATGTTTACTTCATTATCCGTTAAACTATGTGTTTTTTCAGTTGCTAAATCAAAAACCCATAAACTTGAAAATGTCTTTTGAATATAAACATCTTTTTTACCAGTACTAGCATCATAGTTCTGAGTTTCTTTACCTTCTTTTACATAGCTTATTGTGTTACCATTATCAGAAAACGCAGGTTCTTTGCCTTCATCTACAAATCTTTTATCTCTTGATGCTAAATTCAGAATATATATTTTGCCATCAATTTCATAAACTAAATTCTTACCATCTTTAGATATCATAGGATTTTTCCCATCTACGATTTTACTAGACTCCTGGCCATTTTTATCAGTTAAGTAGATAGCTCCATTTTTTGCTACACTATCTCCATTATCTGCCGTTACCTTTTCTGCTTTATAATAGATTATTTCATTATTGGGTGTAAAATTAGGCTTTTCAACTATTTGAGTCTCCTCATTATAGGCTATTAATTTTTTTTCTTTTGAAGATTCTACATCCTTCACATATATAGCGCCTTCTTTAACATTAACTAGACTCTTTTCACCAAGTGAATAACTTGAGTCATAAATTTTCAAACTAGAACTTACATCCTCTTTAACATTTTCCATTTTTGGTATATTGGTTGAATTAGATACATTAGATGCCTTTATAGATACCATAACTTCTGTTAAAACACCATCATCTTTACCAGGTTTATCCACACTATTAGGTACAACAGCATTCTTATCTACAGGATTTACTTTGTCAGTGTCTTTATTTATTGTAGCATCATTTACTTTGCTATCTTTTTCCGAAGTATTAGCAATAGTGCTACTTTTACTGTCCTTTACTACAACTGGTATCTTATTCCCACTATTTTTACTTGCTAATGCTTCTTTAGATTTTAAAGCATCTGTTTTTTCACTTTCAATTTCAGCTAAAGTTTTTCCAGTAACTATTGGTGTAATAACATCTGGAGTTAATTTGTTCTTTGTAAATATACTCATGCTTGGAACATCTATAGCCTTAAATATTGTCCCACTTACAACTACGCAAATTACAAAACCTGAAGCAATTTTCAAATATTTATTTTTCTTAAATCTATTTTTGTATTTAGGTAGTTGTGTAACGTTGCTATGTTTTTCACCAAACATTATCTTATTTTTCAAATCACATTTGAATTCCTCATCAATAACAATCTTTTCTGCATCCTTACACAATAACTTTTCTACATAAAAATCATTGCTAACCACTTACATCACCTCTTAAACTATGTTCATAATTTTTTTTGATTTTCTTTATAGCTCTTGAAATAGTTGACTTAACAGTGTTTTCTGTTATATTTACTACTTCTGCGATTTCTCTAAATTTTAGGCCCCCATAAAATCTTAAATAAAGCATTTTTTTAGTTTCTTCTGGTAAGACATCAATTATTTTGCTTACTCCATTAAACTCATCTCTTATAACAATATCTTCATATCCAAAATCTTCATCCCCTATATCCAAAAAGTTTTCAATAGGAATTACTTTACTGTTTTTTCTATAAAAATCTATAATAGTGTTATGAGCTATACGAAAAATCCAATTTTTACTGTCTTCTACCTCAGTGATTTTATCCTTGTTTTCAAATATTTTAGTAAATACAGTGGCTATTATATCTTCTGCATTCCACTTATTTTTTACCGAAACAAAAATATATCTGTAAACACAATCATAGTACGTATCATAAAGCTGTTCGAACTTACTTTGCATTAAGCGGTACCCCCATTATAATTTGTTGTTCTAATACCACTGATTATTAAAAAAACATATCGATTAATATACGTGGTTTTTTATATTTAGTTGCATATTTTACTAAATTTTATGTAATTTATTTAGAAACATCTAAAATTATTATACCATATATTGAATAATACTAATTATATTCCCAAAATTTTTTTTTATTATAAAAAAATAAACAAAAATTCTACAATAAACATAAAATTTTGTAATTTCATATAAAAAACTACCTAGTAATCTTAATAAAATTACTGGGTAGTCCTTTATTATAAACTTGCAATGAAATAATGTGCAACATATTTTACTTTAGATATTTTTAACTAGCTACAAAATCTATGCTTACCAATTATTTTTATAAGTGGTCGTGACCATATCCACTTATTGGTGCTTGTTGCGGGATTAAAATAAAATACTGCTCCCCCGGAAGGATCCCATCCATTTATTGCATCCCTGGCAGCTCTTATAGAATTGGCTTCAATTTTTGCATTTATTTGTCCATCTACTATAGCCGTAAATGCCCCCGGTTGATAAATCACTCCTGCTATTGTGGATGGAAATCTTGCATCTGTGGTTCTATTTAAAATTACGGCTCCAACAGCCACTTGGCCTTCATAAGGCTCGCCTCTAGCCTCACCATTTATTAGTCTCGCTATTAAATCCACATCCTTATTGTTTGTTACGTTATTGCTAGATGCCGTTCCACTAGAAGATGCCGCACTAGGATTAATGCCTATTGCTGCTAGTGTTTGACTTCCTGCTATTCCATCTATCTTAAGTCCATTACTCTTTTGAAATGACTTAACAGAAAGATAGGTATTGTAGCCGTATATTCCATCAACACCATTATTATAATATCCCCAATTTTTTAATTTTGATTGTATTTGTTTAACTTGCTCTCCCCGTGACCCATACTTGTAAACTTCTGCTATAACTGCCTTACTAGAAATATTAAAATAAGCTTCATTTGCAAAATATGCAATTAAAATAATCATAGTTACAGCAATACATCTTTTGAGTATATGTTTATTAATCTTCAAAAGTATTCCTCCTCAAAATTAAGCATTTTCGAGTAAATAACACATTAGTATGCTATTTATTTTATATGCCTAATATCTACACTTTATAATGTTGTTAGTTTGTGCCTAATTTCAAAAAAAATACACTGTGCTACTTTAATCTAATTTAGCAGCACAATGTATTTTTATATGATTTTTTTAAGTTTTCTTTTTAATCTAGGTGACATTAATTCTTCAACTATATCATTCATAATTACTATTCCACATAATTTCTCGTCTAAGTCCACTACTGGCAGTGATATTAAATCATATTTTAATGCCACTTCAATAGCATCCTCAATATCTTGGCAATCTTTAATTTTAATAACTTTTTCATCCATAATGTCTTTCAATTTCTGCACTGGAGCTGAAAGCACTAAGTTTCTGAGTGAAATAAAACCTTGAAGTTTCTCATCTTCATCTACAATATAAATATAATGCATTACCTCATCATCTGGCTTAAGTTCCCTTAAAATTTCTATAGTTTCACTAGCTGTAATATTTACATTAAAAGATATAAAATCTTTATTCATTATGCTTCCCACAACTTCATCTGGATACTCCATAAGATTTCTAATTTCTTCTTCATCCTCTTTACTAAAATTCAGAAGAATTTTTTCTGCATCTACTTCCTTCATCTCATCTAAAATATCCGCAATTTCATCATTGGGCATCTCATCTAAAATCTCTTGTGCACGTATGTTGTTTATAGTGCTTAAAATATCTGCTTGAACCTCTGGTTGTAATTCCTCAAGGGTATCCGCCGCCAAATCTTTATCTAAGCTTTCAAAAATTTTATTACGAGCTTCAGTATCGAGTCCCTCTAAAATATCTGCAAGGTCTGCCGGATGGAGCTTAGTTAATTTCCCGTAAGGCTCAGTTAGTTTTAGGGAATCAGCTACCATTTCTAAAGATTGAACACTTTCCCAGGTTATACTATTCTCCCTAGGTTTTCTGCCTAATATATCATATAAGAATCTAATTATACCATCTAATTTGTATTTTCTAGCAGCTGCAATAATACCGGATTCTACGGTGACAACCCTTATTTCTCCACCAATCTTATTCATAGTTAAATCATTTACTTTAACAACTTTCTTCCCGTTAACATCAACTATTTGTTTGTTTAACAAGTTTTTAGACAAAAGGTAAGAGAATTTCCTAGGAATTATATCTTTAACTCCTCTTACTCTTATATTTATTCCTTTTTCTTCTTTATATATTTCAACATTTCTAAATTCATAATTATAAATTTCTCTTCCCTTTTTAATTTTATATCCTATAACTCTTGGATATCCCTGCTCCGTAGTAACATAAATATCATACAGCTTCCCAATATTATCCTCAAACTCATCATACACATTTTGATTTAATACTTTACTTAAAAAAAACACAGAAATTTTTTCCATAAAATATCCCTCCTATTTTGCAGAGAAATATTTAGTTATAATTAGTGACACTTTGATTATTAATCACTACTTACACTATATCATTAGCTATTATAACAATTCCTCTGCATTTTAGTATTAAATTTTGAATCAATTTTGACCTTCTACTCCGAGGGCCATTTTCCATTTAGCTTCACCACCTATAAAATTTTTATCTATATATGTACATTTTTACATGTTAATTTAAACTAAAAAAATTAATCTCTATATAATTATATTATATATACTTCAAAATGCAACTATAAAAGAGAAATTCAATTGAAATTGTCCATTATACTCTTTTAAATAGTCCTAGTGTATTATCTATCATTCTTTCTCATTATTACTTAGAAATACATGTATTTTTTTAATATTTCACTTCTGATAATCACATTTTATTATTTATAAATTTTTATAGTTCATATTTTTCAGTAGTTATGTTAATATTATTATGTACATTAAACTTAAGTTCACCTAATCTGTTGGGAGGATTATGTCAACTAACCCACGACTAAAGTCGTAGACATAGGGAAGAAATTTTCCAATGTCTTAGTTGATTAGACTAAGCGAAAGCTACGTTGTTTAGGTCATGATACCTACAAATATTTATCCTAGTTTGTAGCTCTATCGTATAATATTAAAAACTTCAAGGGTAAGAAGTGGTGTGTTATACCTAAAAAGCCTTTACAACATTGTCGAAGGGTAAATAACGGGTTTGGTAGTTCCTGACAAGAGGTTGCGACTATCTTGTTTAAAAATTACTATTTTAAAATAAGGAGGCAAACTGGATTTGAGTGTTTATGGCATTCCACTCATGATTGAAATCACGAGTGTCCAGCCACAAGAAATGACAATGATATTAAACAAGCAATTTTTACCTATTAGCATGGCCGATTTAAAAGAAAGAAATATATCTCAATTAGATTTTATAATAATCACAGGGGATGCATATATTGATCATCCATCCTTTGGAACTGCTATAATAGGAAGAACCTTAGAAAATCAAGGATTTTCAGTAGGCATTATAGCCCAGCCTAATTGGGAAAGCATAGATGATTTTAGAAAACTTGGAAAACCTAAATACGGTTTTCTTATAAATTCAGGTAATATAGATTCTATGGTTAATCACTATACCGCAGCAAAGAAAAAGAGGCATACTGACCTTTATTCACCAGGTGGAGAATCAGGTCACAGACCAGATAGAGCAGTTATTGTATATTGTAATAGAGCTAGGGAGGCTTTTAAAAATGTTCCCATTATAATTGGTGGCATAGAAGCAAGTCTTAGACGTTTTGCTCATTACGATTATTGGGACAATAAGGTGAGAAGAAGTCTATTAATCGATGCTAAAGCAGATTTACTAATCTATGGTATGGGAGAAAAAACTGTAGTTGAAATTGCTAATCTTTTTAGGTATGGCATGACCATAGATAAAATGACTTCTATAAAAGGTACAGTTTATGCCTCAAAAGAAATTGGAGAACTTAAAGATTTTATAGAAGTACCATCTTTTGAAATTGTTAAAACTGACAAAGAAGCTTATGGAGAAAGCTATAGATTACAGTCATTAGAGCAAGATGATATAAGGGGAAAGATTGTAGTTCAAAAGCATAACGATAGATATGTGGTGCAAAACCCACCCCAAATTTCACTAACTCAAAATGAAATGGATATAACTTATGGTCTCCCTTACACTAGAACCTATCATCCTATATATGAAGAAAAAGGCGGTATTCCCGCAATAACTGAAGTTGAATTTTCTATAACTAGCCACAGAGGTTGTTTTGGTAGTTGTTCATTTTGTGCACTAACCTATCATCAAGGAAGAGTTATTCAAAATAGAAGCCAGAATTCCATTATAGAGGAAGCAAAGCTTTTAACTACCTTAAAGAATTACAAAGGATACATTCACGATATTGGTGGCCCTACAGCTAACTTTAGACATAGGGCTTGCAAGATTCAAGAAAGTGTAGGTGTGTGCAAAGATAGGCAATGTATGTACCCAACTCCTTGTAAAAATCTTATTATCGATCACACGGAATATCTAGATTTATTAAGAAAAGTTAGAGCACTACCAAATATTAAAAAAGTCTTCATTCGTTCCGGAATAAGATACGATTATTTGATTTTTGATAAAAATACTACTTTTTTTGAAGAATTATGCCAGTATCATATTAGCGGACAATTAAAAGTAGCACCTGAACACATTAGTGATAAGGTACTCACTCAAATGGGCAAATCAAAAAAAGAAGTCTATGACCGTTTCGTTAAAAAATATTTTGAGATAGACAAAAAATTTAATAAAAATCAATTTTTGGTTCCCTACCTTATGTCAAGCCACCCTGGAAGTGACCTTACGGAATCAATTAAACTATCAGAATATATAAAAGAAATGGGATATACTCCAGAACAGGTGCAAGATTTTTACCCAACACCAGGTAGTTTATCTACTACAATCTACTACACAGGAATTAACCCCTACACTAAAGAGAAAGTTTATGTTCCAACTCAGCAAAAAGAAAAAAATATGCAAAGAGCACTGCTTCAATTTAAAAATCCTGCAAACTATAACCTGGTTAAAGAAGCTTTAATAGAGGCTCATAGAGAAGATTTAATTGGTTTTGATAGAAAATCTTTGATACCACCAAGACCTCTAAGATCAACTAGTAACATGAAATTTTCTCGAAATAAAAGATAAAAAAAAGATATATATTACTACTAATGCAGTCGCTTCGCTAAGAACTACTAATTTTATTTTTAATTAAGATGCTAAGAAACATAAACTCGCTTCGCTCAAACATATGTTTCTCTTAACGCATCTTAATTAAAAATAAAATAAGTAGTTCTAATGCTTGCTCCAATGCATTATACGTAATATATATCTTTTTTTTTGCGTAAAAGAAAAAAATAAAATAAGGAGTTCTAACGCTTATTCAAATGCACTATACGTAATATATACCTTTTTTTTGCGTAAAAGGAAAAAAATAAAATAACGAGTTCTAATGCTTATTCAAATGCACTATACGTAATATATATCTTTTTTTTACGTATAAATGAACTCAGGATTTTACCTTTTAAACTTTGAAAGACCATAATCCATTGTTGCAAGCCAAGAAATATCTCCTAATAATAGCCATGTAAAATTAGAATTTATTGAAGTTAGAAGTACTGATACTATAGTTATACTCGCAGATATTATAATTAATATAGCCCCAGGTTTACTAGAATAAATCATGCTATATAGCTTTATTGCCTTTATACCAAGAATTACATTAATTATAAGTAGCATAGTATTACAGTATGCTTCTAATTGTAATTCCATGGTGTAGCCACAATAATTTGATATATTAATATTTGTAGTGGATTTATATATAACAATAAAATAGGCTACAAATAATATAATACATCCCAAAAAAAGCTTTTTAAGTTTAATTTTATTATTCCTAGAAAAAATTAGAAATGAAAGAATACCACATAATGGTATACAAATTAAATTTGTATACACTAGTGGTTTTAATAAATACAAATAATTTTGATTTTTTATAATAAAAAGAATCATTAATGCTATCCATCTAAAGGTCATTAAAATTAAAGCCAGAATACTTATTAGCTTAATTTTTTTAGGTGAATAAACCAAACTAGAAATTATACCTTTGTATAATAAAAGAGCCATCACAAGCAGTAGTAAAAAATATATATTCACTGATATACTCTCCCTAAAATTGCTACTGTTAATATTTATTAATCTATTTTAAAAAATATGCACAAGGCAAATTAAAATAAATATTAAATGACTATATTTTAGCCCCTAATATGGATATACCACCTTTTTCACATTCTATAAGTAGTGGGAAATCGGGACCCCGTTCTCCATCTATATCTGTAACAATATCTTCGAAACATTCTATTTTTAATTTACTAGTCTTAAAATAAACGATACCCTCCACATTTTCCAGGTGCTCATTTCTTATCATCTTAATAAAAATATTCAAAATATTTTTTACGTTTCCAGCCTTTACTATAATTACGTCTAAAAGCCCATCATCTATTTTAGCCTTGTATGCAAATTTTAAATTCCCGGCTGTTTGTCCATTAAACACTAACATTAAATACATATAATCATCAAACGAAATCTCATCTGAATCAACTTTTATTTTCAACTTTCTAAAATTAGGCAATTGCTCTAACCCTTTTACATAATATGCTAATTTTCCGATAGTGTTTTTCAAATTCACATCCATTTTTTGTGATATATCTGTGAATAAACCTGTACTTGCTACATTTAAAAAATATTTATGATTTATCTTTCCTATATCAATCTTTTTTACTTTACCTTTTAATATTTGCTCACAAGCTTCTTCAACATCTTGAGGCATTCCTATGTAATTGGCAAAATCATTTGCAGTACCTACTGGGATGATTGCTATAGGTAAATTAACATTTCTTTTTTTCATTTCATTTACTACATTATCTACGGTTCCATCTCCACCGGCTATTAAAATGTATCTGTAGCTTCCATCTATATCAAAAAAAGCATTTGATATAGGATTTTCGTAGGATATTCTATGAGGCACTAATATATGGTCATATTTCTGATGAATCATTATTATAGTATCTAAATCTGATACTATTGTATTCCCTCCAGAATATGGATTGTAAATAAATTTTACCTTATGCATTGCATTCTCTCCTATTTTAACCTTAATTTTTACATATATTTATGTATATTATACCCCTTTAAAAATAAATCCACAAGATTCACCTTTTCCTGTGGACATCCATTCTAAATATTGTGTATGGAGGGTATAGAAATTTGAGATAAAGCATTCTCAGCTTCTCCTCTGAGATTTGGTTCTACTGCTAAATCCCCTAAGGCAACCATTCCAACTAATGTATTATTTTCAACTACTGGTAGTCTTCTTATTTGCCTTTCACTCATTATTCTAGCGGCATCATCCACACTTAGGCTCTCATTTGCTACTACTGGATTTGTTGTCATAATTTCTCTTACCTTTTGAACTTTCAAATCCTTTCCTTCAGCCACGCATCTAAGTATTATGTCCCTATCAGTTACAATACCAACTACTTTTTCCTCTGTACTTACAGGAAGGGAACCTATATTATGTTCCTTCATAAGCTCAGCTGCATGCTTAACTGTATCCTCTACAGACAAACACACAACATCTTTAGTCATTATTTCAGAAATTTTCATTTTATAATCCTCCTTACTATTTAGGTATATTACAATTAATATTATTTTAACCATAAAGAAAAATTAATATTAATATTCTTTTATAAAAAGAATAAATATATGGTTTTTCTACTTAAAAATTGCTGTAAAATGATGTATACTTAAAAAGATGATTTTTGTAAATGCTATATTAGTATAAAGCTATTTTATAATTCAATTTTATTATTTTAGGAGTGATGCGCAATGAAGAAATCCTCTATCCCAAATATCCTTACATTTGGAAATTTAGTTTTTGGTTTATTATCCTTACTGATGACTTTTCAAGCTAATTACAAGCTATCCATTATTTTTATATTATTAGCCGGACTTATGGATAGATACGACGGCCAACTAGCACGGTTTTTACAAGTATCTAGTGAACTAGGAAAACAATTAGATTCACTATCGGACCTAGTTTCTTTTGGTGTTGCGCCTTCTATGCTTATATTCAATTTATATAATTTCATATCACTTGGCTATTTCGCCTATGTTTGTTTCTTAGTTTTCCCTGTGGCTGGTGCATATAGACTTGCACGGTATAATAGTTGTAAATTTGATAATGTTTATACTGGAATTCCTATCACCCTGGCTGGAATGCTATTGGCACTTTATGCTTTAGTCACTTTAAACTCTCCAAATAATTTTCCACTTACTATCATTATAATGTTTATACTCTCTTATCTTATGGTAAGTAAATTTAAAATGAAGAAAGTGTGAGAAAAATTCTCTCACACTTTCACTATTTACTCTCGTAATTTTAACTCTTCATCGATTTCTGTTTCTATATACTCTATTTGAAGTTTACATTTCATAACTTCGGTTTTCATTGTACAATAAGACATATAACTATAACTGGCATTATCTAATACCTTTATTGTTTCATCAATAATGTCTCCCAAATTGTCTGCTCTTTTAAGGGCATCCTTAACCTCACTTTTTTTAGATAGTGCAATTTTATTTAATTCATCTGCTCCACCTATGAGTAACCTATAAGAACTAACTAGTTTTGTTAAAATGTCCGCCAAATTATTTATATCATTATAATAATTTTGAATTACTCTTCTATGTGCCAAATAATCACCTTTTAAGTTTTGATATTCATTAATTATACTGTTATAAAAATTAAATTATGCTAAGGCACTAGGAAATAAATATTTCTATTTATTTAAAGCTCCCTATACAATGTAATAATATGCTAAAGTAATTATGATATAGGAGGTGATTAAAATACTACCTTCTAGCCAATAGGTTTTACCATCTTGAAATACTAAAAAGGACATGCCTACTGCTATACCACACATTATTATGTGAAAAACGGGAAATAAAAGTGTCATATTTAGGCCCATAAAGCAAGAAAATATTACAAGCACAGGGGTAACAAAAAGTGAAATTTGAATACTTGACCCTATAGCCGTTTCTAGGCTCATATCTACTTTGTTTTTCATTGCACTCATTATGGTAGAAACATTTTCTCCTATGTTTCCTAAAAATGGAATTAAGATAATTCCTATGAATTCTTGGGATATATTGTAGTTTTTTATAAAATCTCTAATATTATAAATCAATTTATCACTTATAAAATAAAGTAATACAGATATACTAATTAAAGATATTGTACTTTCTATAACTCTTTTATTTATCGTAATTCTTTTTTCTTTTACAGTATTTATTTTGTTGCTTATGGTGATTTTCTCCTCTTCATTATCCTCACTAATAACAAATAAATTATTATGAGTATATAATGAAAAGACTAGCCCTAGGATGTAAATACCTATGAGTAAAAAAGCAACCTTCACACTTATGGATATCAGCACTGAATCCACAACTACAGAGTATCTATTTAATGTAGCTATAACTATCATAGAGGACATAGCTAGTAATAACATATTAAAATTTGTTCGTGCTATTATACTACTAAAGCTTTGCTGCCTAAACTTAAAACCTCCAAACACTACTGCAATACCAAGACCTAAAAGCATATTATTTATTATTGACCCAATTAAGGAAGCTTGAACCAGTGGTATCATCCCATACTTAATTGACCATATTCCCATCATAAGTTCTGGAACATTACCCACAGTAGCGGCGAGTAACCCACCTTTTTTTTGTCCTATATAATCTGATATTCTAGTGGTTTGGTCTCCTAGTAAAATAGCTAGTGGAACTATAGCTAATGAATATATTATTGTATTTACTAAACTTGATGAAGTACTTATAAACATTGTGATAATTACAACAATTATAAAAATGTAGGTTTTTTTCATTCAAAACACCAGACTATCATTATTTTGTACTTTCATTTACGTAATCTTCATCAACCTCTTCAAAAATATCTACATGACCTTGTATATTATGCACCCCTTTTTCCTCCGTGTTGTAGCGAAGGCAATATTCATTATTGTCCTGAAGACAGTATTCATCGTTATATCTATTGCTATATTCCTCATTACCATTTAAGCTATATTCATCATTGTACCTAGTGCCGTATTCATCATTACCTTGAATTCTATACTCATCATCGTATTCATCCTCGTCTATTGATATCACAGGTACTACTGGCACTAAATAATAGGTTGGATAATAAATTATCATATTCGCCCCTCCTATTTGTAGTCTTCGCAGTATATTTTAAAGTAAGCTCTTGGAAACTTGCATAGAGGACAAAAGGCTGGCGCTTCTTTTCCTATATGAATATACCCACAATTCATACATTGCCATTTAACCTCATTATTACGTTTAAACATCATATCAGCCACAAGATTTTCATATATTTTCATAAATCTCATTTCATGACTTTCTTCTACTTCTTGTATTTCCTTATAGAAATCTGCAATCTCTATAAAGCCTTCATCTCTGGCCTCTTTTTCAAATTGTTTATATAACCTGCTACTTTCTAAAGCTTCTCCCGCTGCAGCATCCATCAAGTTTTCTTCTGTATTTTTATTCATCTTTAAAAACTTATCAAAAACTACTCTTGCATGAGCTTTTTCATTGTTTGCAGTAGCTTCAAAAATAGAGGCTACATACTCATATCCCTCCTGCTCCGCTTTTTCAGCATAAAATGTATATTTATTTCTAGCCCTTGACTCTCCAGCAAAAGTTTTGAGAAGATTTTTCTCTGTTTTGCTACCCTTTAATTGCATTCTTATTCCTCCATATAATTGTTTATCTTCTTTATTATTCTATTCATTATGTTTTTAAAGGTTACTTAAAAAAAGAGGCACATCCCCTTGGGATATACCTCTCATATTTTAATATAGTTTATTATTCATTAAAAAGTTATTGTTAAAAATTTTATTTATTTACCTAAAATTTCTTTCGCCAGTCTAAGTCCTGTAGGTGTAGTTGCAAGCCCGCCCATAGCAGTTTCTCTTAATTCGCAAGGCATTTGCTTTCCAACCTTATACATAGCAATTACTGTGTCATCAAACGGTATTCTACTAGTTACACCACTCATAACCAAATCTGCAGTGGTTAGTGCACTTACTGTTCCCGCTATGTTTCGTTTTGCACAAGGAACCTCAACTAGCCCTGCCACGGGGTCGCATATTAGTCCTAATACATTCTTTATTACAATAGCAGCTGCGTCTAATGCCATTGAAGCACTACCACCCATCATTTCTACTACAGCCGCAGCTCCCATGGCTGCAGCAGATCCACACTCAGCTTGACATCCACCTTCTGCTCCTGATAATGTAGCATTTTTTGCAATTATAATACCTACACCAGAAGCCGTGAACAGAGCATTAATTAGCTCATCTTCAGTTTTATTTAATTTTTCTCCTGCTGTAATAATCACTGCTGGAATTATTCCACAAGAACCCGCTGTAGGTGCTGCAACTATTTTTCCCATAGCCGCGTTAACTTCTGAGCACGAAAGAGCTCTGGCCATTGCTTTTGTCATAAATTCCCCTGTCAGTGTATTTTTAGAACTGGAATACCTATTAAGTTTAATTGAATCTCCACCAATTAGACCACTTATAGACCTAGTTACATTTGTAAGCCCATATTCTGCAGCTTCCTTCATTATATTTAAATTTTTTCTCATCTTTTCAATAACTTCTTGGCGCGAAAGACCACTTTCTTCCTCTTCACACATTATGGTATATTCAGAAATTGTCATATTTTTTTCTTCACATATACTTACAAGGTTTATTCCTTTGTTTACAAACACAATTATTGCCTCCTCCAGGTTTTTCTTTGGTAAATAATAATCATTAAGACTGTTTTACTGGTGATATTTCTCTTATACTATAAATATTTCCTAAACATCTAATCTTGTCTAATACATTTTGAGGCACTATGCTATCTGTTTCAAACACCATAGCTGCCTTTAACCCTTTGCTATTTCTATACACATTCATAGTTGCTATATTAACATTATCATCAAATAATATGGTACTTACTCTTGAAATCATACCTGGAATATCTTTATGGCTAATTATTATTGTTGGATAATTACCCGTAAATTTAAGTGGCTGACCATCAACTTCAAAGATTAAAATATTTCCTCCGCCAACAGATGAACCAATAACTTCAACAACTTTACCACTTTCTTTTGTTATAATAAACTTCACTGTATTAGGATGAACATCTCCCAAATCTGCACAAGCAAACTCTATTTTGAGGCCTTTTTCTTTAGCTATGTCCATAGCTTTTTTAAGCCTATCATCCCAAGGATCCATCCCTAAAATTCCTGCCACCAATGCTCTATCTGTTCCGTGACCTTTATAAGTTTTAGCAAAAGAACCATGTAAAACAAATTTAACAGATGCAATATGCTCCCCCGCAATTATAGAAGCAATTTTACCAAGCCTTGCTGCCCCCGCCGTATGGGAACTTGATGGCCCTATCATAATTGGACCCAATATATCAAAAACACTATACTCTTTCATTATTTCCTCCTTATCCATCTTTGAGTAACAAAATAATTATAATTATTTTGCCACACATCAACATATGCTATTCTTTTGTGATAATAGTAAGTATAAATTTTTCCATCCTAATATTTATAGAAACAACTCCCCCCAGTGAATTCTCGAATTATTGAATTATCTGGTACTAAATCTTTGTCTACATCTACAAAGAAATTTAAAAAACTTCTTAACCTACTTGCCTCATAGTATACTGAACTTTCTGGTCCAATCTTATTAAGCTCCGCCAATGCAAATTTCTTAAGAACACAAAGCTCATAAACTAGATTTGAGTTAAACATTGCATCTGCCTGTTCTTGGAATACAAAAATATTTTTTTCTTCTCCACGTTTTACAGATGGCCACATTTTCAGTGTATCTTCGACTCCATACCCTCTAGATAAATAGTCTCTAACTATTCTCCTTGTCATTCTTACATCCGTTGTAGAAATTCTGTTATGGTCGTCTAAATTAATCTGAGTTAATGGACTTATATATATTTTAAACTTACTCTCCTTAGCAATTGAAGCAGTTAAAATTTCATTTAACCCATGTATTCCCTCTACAATCACAACTCCATTTTCAGGCATTTTAATCTTATTTTCTTGCCATTCCCTTTTTCCTGTCTTAAAATTAAAACTTGGTATATTAGCCTCATACCCCTGCATTAACAATTCTAAATCCTTGTTGAAAAGCTCTAAATCCAAAGCATATATTGATTCGAAATCATATTCTCCATTTTCATCCCTTGGAGTGAATTCTCTATCAACAAAATAATCATCTAAAGAAATAAATGTTGGTATTAAACCATTTACTCTTAATTGAATACCTAGCCTCTTTGAAAAAGTAGTTTTTCCTGAAGATGATGGTCCTGCTATAAGCACTAATTTCACCTTAGTATCCTGATGAATCATATCCGCAATGTAGGCTATTTTCTTTTCATGAAGAGCTTCTGCCACTCTAATTAAATTAACAATATCACCATTTACTACTTCATCATTTAAAGCCCCAACACTTCCAACACCTAATATTTCTCCACATTGCTCTGCTTCATAAAATATTTTAGCTAGTTTTTGGTGTTTTTGAAATTTAGGAATTTTATCTGGAGCCTCACTTGTAGGATATCTTAATATAAAACCTGGCTCATAATATATTAAATCAAAGGTTTTTAATATTCCTGTTGAATAAGCCATAGGTCCATAAAAATAGTCATATACCCCATCTAGTTCATAAAGTTTTACTCCTTCTGAGTTAACATATTTTAAAAGTTTAACTTTATCTTGCATATTATATCCTATAAAAATTTCTGCTGCTTTAACTTTTGATACCGTTATCTTTTTTATAGGAATATCGGCTTTTATTATTTCTCTCATTCTACCTTTAATTTCATATATATCATCAATATCTAATGCAATAGGTTTATGAATCTCTCCAAATAAGCCTTTACTTAAAGAATGCTCGATGGTAGTTTTAGCTTCAGGAAACAATTCGAGCACTGCTTTTATTAGCACAAATTGAAGGGTCCTAACATATGTCATCATTCCAATTTTACTTGTAATGTCTACAGTTTCAAAATTACCATCTTGCGTGATAATTTCACCTAACTCATAAAGTTTATTATTGAAATTACCTAAAACTATTGGTATATCATTAAATAAACTATTATCTTTAATAATATCATTTAATATAGCTCCCTCTTGTGCTAAAACCTTCCTACCATCTTTAAGGCCTATATTGAAATTATTCATACCATCATCCCCTATTTTTTAGTGCTTACTACTATTATACTGTAATTCTAAAAAAATGTATCATATACACCTTATAATTTTTGTATTTAACTTTTTCATATTAAAAGATAAACATATCTATATTTTTCATCTAAATTGCTTATACTAATAAACAGATAAAATAGCAATGAGGTGATAATACGTTTATTTTAATAATCAGAACTTGTTTCCTATACTTTGCGGTAATTTTCATTATGAGAATGATGGGGAAAAAACAAATAGGTGAACTGGAGCCTTTTGAACTAGTAATTGCATTGATGATTTCTGAACTTGCAACTTTTCCAATGCAAGATATAAGAATACCAATTATACATGCCATTGTTCCAATAGTTACTTTACTATTTCTACAAGTGTCTACTTCTCTTCTTGAACTCAAAAGCGAAAAGGCTAGGAGAATATTAACAGGCGCTCCAAGTATATTAATAAAAAATGGGAAAATCGATATTGCAGAACTAAGATATCAAAGATTTAATATTAATGATTTATTAGAAGAACTTAGATTAAAGGGATATTTTAATTTGTCAGATATTCAATATGCTATTTTAGAAACTAGTGGAGAACTTTCTATTTTACCAAAAACTGAAAAATCCAATACAACTAAGGAAGATTTATTAGTAAAAATAACTCAAGAGGCTTTACCTATACCACTAATTATGGATGGTAATATAAACTATAAAAATTTAAAACTTTTATCTAAAGACGAAACTTGGTTAAGTAGTATCCTGAAAAAAAATAAGATTTCCTCTGCAAAAGATGTTTTCATAGGAATGCTAGATTCTAAAAATAAGTTTTTTTATCAACTTAAGGAAGGGAAAGATAAAACCAAATGAAAAATGTTTACATAGCCTTTAGCCTATTCATTGCAATGATTATAGGAATATTTTTTTCTATAAATCTTATAAACCGAAGTTGCGATCATTTGCAAAGTTTGAATTGTACCCTAGAAAGTTATATACTTAAAGAGAATTATAAAGCTGCATATACCTTATCTCTAGATTATATAACTCAGTGGAAAAGTGACTCTAAATTTTTAACCATTTATATACATCATGAAGACTTAGACCATGTAGACAATGAGCTATTAAAATTAACTCAATATATAAAAATTAAAGATAAATCCGAATCTTTAGCCACTGTGCATGTTATGAAATATCTTGTAGATCATATAAAATGTCATGAAAAGGTTTCTATAAGCAATATCTTTTAATTCTTTATGTTTATAGAATCATTTATCATAAAAGGGTAGAAAATACTCAATTTATAGCTTATAATTAGATTATACAATAAAAAGTCCCACAGGGACAATATATGTCCCTGTTACAAAATTTGAAAGGTGGAATTAATATGGCTTTAGTTACTACTACAAAAATGTTTAAAAAAGCTTTAGAAGGAAAATACGCAATTGGTGCTTTCAACATCAATAATATGGAGATAATTCAAGGAGTTGTAGATGCATGCGCAACTCACAAATCAGCTGTTATACTTCAAGTATCCGGCGGAGCAATGAAATATGCTAGACCTACATATCTTAGAAAAATGGTTGAGGCAGCTGTAGAAGACACAGGTCTTGATATAGCACTTCACTTAGATCACGGTTCAGATTTAGCACAATGTAAACTTGCAATAGCTTCTGGATTTACTTCAGTAATGTATGATGGTTCTCATCTTGATTATGAAGAAAACGTAAGAACAACTAAAGAAGTAGTTGATTTTGCTCATTCTAAAGGTGTTGTAGTTGAAGCTGAACTTGGAAAACTTGCTGGAGTCGAAGATGCTGTTAATGTTTCTGCAGCTGACGCAACATATACTGACCCAGAACAAGCAGTAGATTATGTAAAGAGAACTGGTATTGATTCTTTAGCTGTAGCTATAGGAACAAGCCATGGTGCATATAAATTCAAAGGTGAAGCTAAACTCGATTTTGAAAGATTAGCTTTAATTACCAAAAAATTAGAAGAAGCAGGCTTCAATAATTTCCCAATAGTTCTTCACGGAGCATCTGCTGTAGATCAAAGTTTTGTTACTATGATCAATGAATTTGGCGGAGAAATGAAAGGTGCAAAAGGAATTCCACTAGAAATGCTTAGAAAAGCAGCTTCTATGGCTGTTTGTAAAATAAACATGGATACTGATTTAAGACTTGCTATGACAGGTTCAGTAAGAAAAGTATTAAATAAAAATCTTGGCGAAATAGATCCAAGAAAATATCTTGGAGAAGCAAGAACTAACATAACTAAATTAGTTGAAGGTAAAATCACTAATGTTTTAGGTTCTGCTAATTCATCTAAATAATTTAAATTAAATTATTTTAAACAAAAGACTCACAGTATATTATTATACTGTGAGTCTTTTTGTTTTATTTCTCATTATATGGGAAACTAGCAGAGGTTCTTATATTTTTCCACTTTTTTTATTATATAAGAAGCTATAATGTTCTTATATGCCAAAAAAGGTATATATTACGTATAATGCATTTGAATAAGCTTTAGAACTGCTTATTTTATTTTAAATTAAGCTGCGTTAAGAAAAAAATATGTTTGAGCGTAGCGAGTTTATTTTTTTTAGCAGCACAATTCAAAATATAATTAGCAGTTCTTAGCTAAATGAATGCATTAGTAGTATTGTAATACGCGTAATATATACTTTTTTCACCTACTTTTGCACATAATTACTTACATGTTTGATTACCATATTAATTGTTCCATCGCCATTCCTTTGTATTTCAAAGCGGCTATTATCATTATAGGTTTCTTCGTTTACATATAAATCTATATCTTTATCAATTTTAAGTCTAACTCTTTTTAGTTTTTTATCTATCCATTCTTTGTCAAGACTAATATTCTCTGAAATTCCTTGGTCCTTAATGAATTCCACAAATTTATCCTTAGTATCAGGATTTTCAGAAAACATTTCTTCGGATAATTCTTTAATATCGATATTATCTTCTTCTTTAAGCTTTCTTTTTACAGTACTTCTAACAGCCTCTGCTTTATCTGCGTTTTCCGGGAAGGTATTCTGAGTAAATTTTTCAGCAGCCTTCACAAAATTTTTAGTAATGTCTCTTTTATTATCAAACGTTGTACAACCTAAATAATCATTAATAAAATAATTTAGCCCGTATTCTTGGTCATCTTTACTACTTGATTGTTCAGTACTAGAATCTTTATTTTTTGTTATTTTATCAATAACCATTAAATCAAACCCATTCTCTTTTCTAATAGGTTTTAAAAAAGCACATTTTTGTATTTTTTGCGAACTACCTGGAAGACCTGTGAATTGTGGTACTATATCAATACCTAGTTTATTATCTACAAAATCAATAGTGTGTACATAATTCTTTATATAATCCATTTTAAATATACCCAGCATTGGTCCAAACTCCGTAGTAAAAGAAATTATTATCAAATCGCAGGAAGGAATATTTCCTTTAGTTCTCATCAAAATAAACATCTGTGTTGCTAATTCTTTAGATACAACTAAGAGATTGTTCTCACCATTTAAATATTCTTGTGATAAATCTTTTACTATGTTTTTCTCTTCATTAAATACTCCATATTTTAAATCTTCATCTTTCAAACATTTTTGAATATGTTTAAGTAAAAAATTATATTTTTCTTCGTCTAAATCTAAAGCATATTCATTCAAGATAGGTTCATCCGCATTATTATCTAAAACATGAATTATAGCCTCATTTATGCTAACTTCTTTTATATACTCCAAAAAAACACCACCTTGTTATTTATCTAACACACATTAAAATAATTAAATCATCATCTGTGATGCTGCAATATTAATTTTAATATGCCTAATTATTATACTATCTAACCATGATTATAACAAATTCCTAATTTACAATATTCTTAGTTAAAGAAGAATATTATTGCCATTATTTAATCACCTATATTGAAATCTACAATTTTAATGAAATATTAATGATACTTTATTTAGATATATGATATAATCACAATTAATAGTTATTATGTGTCCCAGAGGACTACAGGAGGAAAATATGAAAGAAATAGAAACTAAAATTATAGATATTGATGTAGACGAAATTCGCAGTAAACTATCCGACTTAAATGCCCCAAAGGTAAAACAAGAAAATCAAATAAATAATATTTATGATTTCTCGGATAAAAAACTAATAAGCAGCAAAGGCTATGCAAGAATTCGAACTATCCATGATGAATTAACAAATTCTACGATTCACTATATGACCACAAAAAAACTTATAAGCCAAGAAAAATTCAAAATCATGGATGAGCATGAAACAGAAATTAAAGATGAAGCTGCAGCTATTGGTATATTTGAATCCTTAGGTCTTATACTTATACAATCCATTAAAAAATATAGAGAAAGTTATAAATATAAAAATACTCTTATAGAAATAGACATAAATGAGAAGCAGTTCTGTCCTTTCCCCTATATAGAAATTGAAAGTCCTGATGAAGAGCAGCTAGAAGAAGTTTTAACTCTCCTAGGTTACCGCTTAGAAGATACTACCTCTAAGACTCTTTATGAAATACTAGAACTAAAAGGATTAGGTAAGAATTTATAATGTTTGGATATGTAACTCCATGTAAAATGGAAATGAAGATAAAAGATTACGAGAAATTCAAAGCTTATTATTGTGGTCTATGCAATTCCATTAAAAATAACTATGGCAACCTACCAAGACTTACTCTAAATTTTGATATGACTTTTCTAGCGATACTTTTAGATTCACTTAGGGATAATAAAAGTAATTTTACTGAATTTAGATGTTTAATTCATCCACTAAAAAAAAGAGTTATGGTTGTTAATAATAATGCTTTAGATTATGCGGCTTTTTCTAATACCACATTAGCCTATTATAAACTAATGGATGATGCCTGCGATGATAAAACAATGAAAAGCAAAGTTTTTTCATTGTTTTTAAGGAACTATTTGTCAAAATCTAAAGTAGAATATACTGATGTAATGAAATATACTAAAAAAAAGCTTTTATTACTAAATACTCTAGAAGCAAATCACGGGGGTATTTCATTAGATGAACAGCTATCCATAGATGAATTGTCTCACGTTTTTGCTGACCTTACGGGTTTTATAGTATCCTTTTATTATAAGGATGCACCCTTTAAAGATGATTTGTATTGGCTTGGATATAATTTAGGTAAATGGATATATATTATAGATGCTTATGATGATTTAGAAAAAGATATGAAAAGTAATTCTTTTAATGCTATAAATTCCTTATTTAATGTGGATAAATTGGATTTTAAAAGCTTTTCTAAATGTATAAAACCAAGAATTGATTATATATTAACTACTTGTGCCCAGCAATGTTTGAAAAATTTAAGTTCATTACCCTTAATAAAAAATGAAGATATATTATATAATATACTTGAACTGGGACTAATGGAAAAAATGGATAAGGTTTTTAACAGAAAATTCAATATTGATTATTTAAAAGGAGAGGAATATAAAAATGACTAATCCCTATGAAGTACTTGGTGTGCGCGAAGGTGCCTCTAAAGAAGATATAAAAAAAGCCTATAGAGAACAAGCAAAAAAATATCACCCTGATCAGTATGGTGATAATCCACTAAAAGACTTAGCCGAAGAAAAAATGCAGGAACTAAATGAAGCCTATGATTCACTTATGAAGAACAATAGTTCCTCTAACAACTATCAGTCTTCAAATACTTATAATGCTTCTAACAATTATAATTCTTCTTCAAATGATGACTATGTCAATAGAGACATATATCAATCTATAAGGATGGATTTAAATAATGGAAACCTTTCTTCAGCTGAGCAGAAATTAGGTTCAATGAATACAAAAACTGCTGAATGGAATTATTTAATGGGAATGGTTCACCTTAAAAAAAGCTGGCATGATAGTGCTTACAATTTCATTAGCAAAGCCTGCTCCATGGAGCCTAATAACGTTGAATATAGACAAAGCTTTAATAACCTAAATACTAGAAACACAAACTATAGAGGCAACTATTATGGCAGACGAAACAGGGATTCTGATATGGGTAATATGTGTGTAAACTTGTGGTGTGCAGATAGTCTTTGTGAATGTTTAGGTGGAGATCTTATTTCTTGTTGCTAAGCACATTAAATTAGGAGATGGTTCTTATGAAGTCTAATAATATTGCTAAAGGTGGCATATTCGCAGCCCTTAGTTTGATATTACTATATCTTTCTTCTGTATTTCCAACAAATAGATTATTTATATTAGTCATAGCTTCTTGCATCATCCCACTTTCCATTCTACTTACTGGAATAAAAAATACTGTCATAGTATATGGTGCTGTTTCAATGCTTAGTTTGTTTATTATACCTTCAAAGCTTATAGCTATTTCCTATATACTAATTTTTGGATCCTATGGCTTTGTAAAATATTTCATAGAAAAATTAAGAAATATTCCTATAGAATTTGTACTTAAGCTATTATACTTTAATATGAGTTCAGCTATAATTATATTTATATATAAATTGCTATTATTAAAAATCCCTAATGTAAATATATACTTGCTTATATTTTTTATGGAATTTAGCTTCCTAGTATACGATTATACCCTTACGATTTTTATCGTCTATGCAAATAATAATCTTCTTAAAAAGTTTGATAAAAAAAGACTGGGTTAAAATAGCCCAATATAATAACTTCTTGTTTGTTTTACTGTGAATAAAGCATTTCCTTGACACAAAATTTTATTTAAATTATAATAAGTAATAATAAAGACTAAATAAACCAAAAAATAATAAATTGCTTTGATTAGGAGTAGTAGTATTTATAGCATTTAAAAGAGAGCTGCTGTTAGGGTCATGAAAATAACTATTTGAGTGACCCTTAGGTGTAAAGCAGTAATGATATAATAATGAACTTACCTAAGAGCTTATTTGTAAGTAAAGACTTACTTGTAAGTATGAGCTTACTTGTAAAACAAGTACGGTTAAAACCGTTATATTCGTAAGTGAGGTGTAATGCCTAATTAGAGTGGTACCGCGGAATTTTACTTTCGTCTCTTTGTTGAGATGAGGGTTTTTTTTATTTTCTGCTTTATAATATGAGGAGGAATTTAAATGGCAAAATACAGTACAATCATCGATGAAAAGTGGCAAAAAAAATGGGAAGAAACTAATTTATATAAATTTGATGAGAGTAAAATCGATAAGAAACTATATGTACTTGAAATGTTCTCTTATCCATCTGGAAGCCAATTACATGCTGGGCACTGGTTTAACTATGGTCCTGTAGATACTTGGGCTAGAATGAAGAAAATGCAGGGATACAATGTATTCCAGCCAATGGGCTTCGATGCTTTTGGTCTACCTGCGGAAAATTATGCAATAAAAACAGGTGTACATCCAAAGGATTCTACAAATCAAAATATTAGTAATATGGAAAAACAATTAAAAGCTATGGGAGCTATGTTTAATTGGGATCATGAAGTAGTAACTTGTCGTCCAGACTATTATAAATGGACTCAATGGTTATTCTTAAAACTTTTTGAAAAAGGTCTTGCTTACAGAAAAAAAGCACCTGTAAATTGGTGTCCTAGTTGCAATACAGTACTTGCAAATGAACAAGTACTCGCAGATGGTTCTTGCGAGCGGTGTGGCACTGAAGTCACTAAAAAGAATTTAACTCAATGGTTTTTAAAAATTACTGATTATGCTGAGGAACTACTTGAAAAACTTGATACCTTGGATTGGCCTGAAAAAACTAAAGCAATGCAAAAACATTGGATAGGTAAATCTACTGGTGCTGACGTCATTTTTAAGGTAGTAGATTCAGATGTAGACTTTAGTGTATTCACTACAAGAGTTGATACTCTATATGGTGTTACGTATGTAGTTATAGCCCCTGAAAATGATCTTGTAGATATCTACACTAAGAAGGAATACAAAGAGGCTGTTGAAACTTATAAATATGAAGCTAGAAAACAAACCGATATAGAAAGGCAATCTATATCAAGAGATAAAACTGGTGTATTTACTGGTTCCTATGCTATTAATCCTATCAATGGGCGCAAAGTTCCAATTTGGATTGCGGACTATGTTCTAAACACTTATGGAACAGGTGCAGTAATGGCTGTTCCTGCACATGATGATAGAGATTTTGCCTTTGCTACTAAATACAATTTGCCTATTGAAAGGGTAATTATTGGCTATAAGAGTGTAATTGAACATCCAGAAAACCTTCCATATACTGAGCATGGTAAAATGGTAAATAGTGGTGAGTTTGATGGTTTATCTACGGAAGACGGAAAAGAAGCAATTGTTAAAAAATTAGAAAGCATGAACTTAGGTTCAGGCAAAGTAAACTTTAGACTTCGTGATTGGTTAGTTTCAAGGCAAAGGTATTGGGGCGCTCCTATTCCAATAATTCATTGTGATAAATGTGGAACTGTCCCTGTTCCTGAGGATCAGCTACCTGTAGAGCTTCCTTATAACGTAGAATTTACTCCAGATGGAGAATCTCCATTAGCTAAATGCAAAGAATTTATGAATGTACCTTGCCCGGTTTGTGGAGCTCCAGCTCATCGTGAGGCTGATACTCTAGATACCTTCGTTTGTTCTTCTTTCTACGAATTTAGATATGTAGATAACAAAAATAGTGAAAAGATCTTTGATACAGATTTAGTAAATAAAATGCTTCCTGTAGACAAATATGTAGGTGGACCTGAACATGCATGTGGTCATCTGCTTTATTCAAGATTTATATCCAAAGCTCTTCGTGATATGGGATATTTAAACTTTGATGAGCCCTTCTTATCTCTTACGCACCAAGGTTTAATTTTAGGAGAAGATGGCCTTAAAATGAGTAAATCAAAGGGAAATACCATTTCTCCAGATAAGTATATAAAAGAGTATGGTGCAGATGTATTTAGAATGTACCTAATGTTTGGTTTTGGTTATACTGATGGTGGTGCTTGGAGTGATGATGGTATAAAAGCCATTGGAAGATTCGTGGATAGAATTGAAAGAGCCATCGACACCGGTATTGAAGAAATGCTAAAACAAAGCAATACTGATTCTCCTTCCACTGATGCTGAAAAAGAATTAAACTACTGGAGAAATTTTGCAATAAAAGGTGTTACTGAAGATACAGAAAAACTTCAATTTAATACTGCTATTGCAAGACTTATGGAATTTACAAATGCTCTATCAAAATATGTTAATGAAGAAACAGTAAATAGTAATTTCTTAAAAGAAGTTCTAGTAGATTATCTTTTACTTATAGCTCCCTTTGCTCCTCACTTTGCAGAAGAAAAGTGGGAAACCTTAGGTATGGATTACTCTATATTTAATCAAAGTTGGCCTATATATGATGCTAAAGCTCTAATAAAAGATGAAATAGAGATAGCTATTCAAGTAAACGGTAAAATTAAATCTAGAATAACTATAGCTTCAGATTTAGATGAAGAAGGTATAAAAGCAGCAGCTCTTAAGGATGAAGCATTAATCACTTCCCTGGAAGGCAAGACTGTCAGAAAGGTTATTGTAATTAAGGGCAGACTAGTTAATATAGTTGCTTCTTAACCTTTTGTTAGGTCCATAAAAATAATTATTGTGCAGCTTAGAAAATGAGAGTAGAAAGTCTTAGCTAAAGACAATCTACTCTCATTCTTTAATTTTTGAGTGTTTTTATATTATGAAACCCCATACACATCTAGGGTTTTTTGAGTTGCTTTAAGGAGACTACTAAGCTCAAAAACTTCTCCCTCTTCCAATAACTTATTTAATTGTTCTCTATACCTAGTTGCATCCATTAATTTTCCAAGAGAAGAAATCATAAGAATATTATTCATAATATCTGATACCAAATTAGATTTAACCTCAAAGAGTTTTTGTGCATCTTTAATCTCATCTTTAATTTCTAGCATCTGCTGATCTAACTTAAAAGCAGCATCTGCGGCATTTTTAAGTTTTTCTCTTATATACTCTGGTATATCATGTTTATATTTATAATTTAAAGAATGCTCTACAGTAGCCCAAAAATTCATTGCCATGGTTCTAATTTGAAATTCTGCTAGTATTTCCGTTTGACCATCCACTAAATTCACAGGATACTTTATAATCATGTGATAACTTCTATATCCACTCTCTTTTACATTTGCCACATAATCTTTTTCATAAACTATCTTCATATCACTTCTTGCACGAATTAAATTTACCACCTTATCAATGTCATCAACAAATTGACACATTATTCTTATCCCTGTAATATCCTCCATTTCGAATTCGATTCTATCCAAAGGAATAGAGAACTTGTTAGCTTTCTCAAGAATACTAGATATTTCTTTAACCCTCCCTGTAACAAACTCTACAGGTGAATAATCATTTTTACCTCTATATTCCCGCCTAATACTTTTAAATTTAACTTTTAGCTCTTCTACTGCTTGTTCATAAGGGATTAAGAATTTTTTCCACTCTCTTATTGCCATATAATCAGTCCTTTACATAGTATTTCATGCTTTCCATTAACATATCAAATTTTAGAGTTATGGTTTATAATAAAAATATTTTATTAAATTTCAATTATAATTAATTTTCTGTTATAATTAATTTACTACTAAATTAACATAAAAGCAATTATTTTAGAAAAATGTACCAATTAATATAGCCTAGTGCTACCACATTAAATTTTATTTTGGGGTGATTAAATGGAAAAGAATAAAGATAACACAGGAAAGTCTCTTTTATATAGTAAAAAAGTTACATGTCCTGTATGTAACAATGTTTTTAAAGCTAGTACAGTAAAATCATCGGCTTATCGGATGATAAAAAAAGATAGTGACTTTTTCATTAGATATTCACTAATTAATCCCTATTTCTATGATGTTTGGGTTTGCAATTCTTGCGGATATTCAGCTATGAAATCAGATTTCCCTACTTTAAGAAGTATGGAAATAGAACAAATACAAAAGTCTATATCTCCAAAATGGAAGGGAAGAGTCTATCCAGAAGTTTATAGTGTATCTGTTGCTATTGAAAGGTACAAGCTATCCCTCTTAAATTACATAACAATTAATTCAAAATCAAGTAAGAAGGCAATAAACTGCCTTAAACTAGCCTGGATGTACAGGCTTTTAGACACTGATGAGTCCCAGGAAATGGAGCCTATATTTTTAAAGCAGGCCTTAGAAGGGCTAAGTGACGCATATTACTCAGAAGACTTCCCCATATATGGCATGGATAAATACAGTGTTATGTATCTTATTGGAGAATTAAATAGACGTTTAGGTAATACTGAAAATTCACTAATCTGGTTTAGTAATGTTATAACAACACCTAATGTAAAACAGAGTTTAAAAGAACTTGCACGAGATATGAAAGACTTAATTAAAGAAGAATCCGTATTAGTAACTACTTCTGCTAATCTTAGCGATGCTTCTACAGAGAACTTTGAGACAATAAAACCAACTAAGAAATCACGATTCTTTTCTAAAATATTCAAATAAAAAAAAGTATATATTACTACAACTTCTGTTCGCTGCGCTAAGTAATTCTAAACTGATTTTAATGAAAGATGCTAAAAATTGCAAACTCGCTATCCCCTTAGTATTCCTCATGGGCACACAACAATTCTCAATTGTTATGTGCTCAAACATGCACTTTTCTGAGCGCATCTCCCATTAAAATCATTTAAGAATTACTAGAGCTCGCTCAAATGAAGTTTACGTAATATATACTTTCTTTACCGTGTAAAGAACGAATTCTCCCTACAGTCGAGTATAAATGTTATCCACATAAATAAATTTAATAGTCACACTTATCCACAGTTAATTAACCTTTTGTGCTATTCTAATATTTTTAGTGGATCAAAATCCAAATAATCACAAGAAGTTACTATATACTCTACACCCTCTATATTTCCTTCATATAATCTATTTAAAGATGGACCATGCAAATGTCCATATATGACCTTTGATACATTATATTCTTTTATTATGCTTATAAGTTTAGTCTCCTCGAACTTATCATTAGTGGGTGGATAATGAAGCATTACAATAAACTTGTTATATCCCTTCTTCACTGCCTCATCTAATGAAATTCTTAGCCTTATTAACTCTCTATTATATATTTTTTCATCATGCTCTGTAAATCTTGCAGATCCTGGGCAATTCCAACCCCTAGTTCCGCATATAGCAAAATCTTTATAATTAAAAAAGTTATTTTGAATAAAATCCATGTCTTCATAAAGAGAATTCAGCTTGGTAATACTGCCCCACCAATAGTCGTGATTTCCTTTAATAAGTATCTTTTTACCGGGCAGATTATGAACCCATTCCAAATCCGACCCTCCCTCGGAAATATTCATAGACCATGAAATATCCCCTGCAATTAATACTGTATCATTAGTAGAAACCTTTTTCAGCCAATTTTCTTTTATTTTCTCATGATGGTTCTCCCATTTTTCTCCAAATATATCCATGGGTTTATCTGAATTTATGGCTAAATGAAGATCAGATATTGCCCACAATGCCATAATGTACCTCCTTATCAATTAGTATGTTTTTATTAATTATAATTTTCAATTGTCTTTCAGTCTTTTTTCATCAAGGCATCTATATCCATTACATAGGCAATGACCTTTGCTATTGCATCATATAATTCGAAAGGGATTTCTGATCCTATATCAATATTCAATAGTATATTAGCCAATTCCTCATTTTTCACTATGGCCACCTTACTCTCCTCAGCCTTCTTCATAATTTTGTCTGCAATGTAGCCCATTCCTGCTGCAGTTACAATAGGCACGTCATATCCTTGTTCATATTTTATAGCAACAGCCTTCTTTACCTTTTTCATGGTTTTTATGGCTGAACACTCGTGATTTTAACCATGAGAGGAGTGCCATAAGCACTCAAATCCAACCTACCTCCTTCTTATATTTTAAAATAGTAGTTTTTAAATAAGTTAGTCACAACTTCTTGCCAGAAATTATACCTCCATACTATTATACCTTTATATTGATTGTATTAAAACTTCTATCATCAAAAAATTCTCCGCAATTTGATAATGTAAACTCTTTAGCCTTTTTATTAACATCAATACTAACTCTATAATTCAGATTAGATAGTTCCATAATTAATTTCTGTTTGCCAAGTTCTAAAACTTTAACCCAAGACTTATCACAATTAATATCAATATTCATATTATTACTATTAATTTTAATATATGTATCTACAGTCCCCATATTAATAGTTTTGACACTAGTAGCAATTTTCACATTCTTACTATCAATTTTTTTATTCTTTTTTCTATCATCTTTAATAATAAGCTTCAATTGATATTCATCTTCTTTAACATTTATAGGCAAATCTAAATAATAATATTGCTCTGAAATAGAATTAAACATTTTAAAATCATTAAGTTTTTCGTGGAATAAATCCATAACCTTGTCATAAGTCTCTGGCTTTAGATTAAGCTTATTTTCGATAACATCTTTAATTATACCTTTAATCTCATCTGTTTTTAATTTAATTTGCTCTTTAATGAGAATATCTGTAGTTATCTTTTCTATATCCTCTTCCACATTATTTATAATTCCCTTATTTACCTCTGAAATATTCAATTCCTTTTTTATCATATTTATAATTTCATTAAGTGAATTATTTTTTCCATACGCATTAGCCTTAGTATTACTAGGTCTTTTACTATTTACTTCAACTTGATTAACCTTATCATTTTTTAGCATGTTTAAAGGCAATTCTTCGCTTTGCACCGTATGCTCTAAGTTAACATTGCTAGCCTCGGCCTGTTTTGTATTTAACTTGATTTCCAAATTTTCTATTAATTTAATATAGCTATCTGGATTTAAGGATATTCCATCCATCTTAAAAATTTTATCCACCAAAACCTTTATTGCACTACTATGCTCACTGTTATTTTCTGCATTTAAATTTTTATCTGTTGCTAAATTTTTATCTAATTGTATATTTTTATCTGGCTCCAAATCTTTATCCAATTTCAAATTTTTATTTGTCTCTAAATCCACATCTAATTCCAAATTTTTATTGGGTTGTAAATTTTCATCCATGTTTAAACTTTTACCTAAATCTAAACTTTTATCTAAGCCTAAATTTTTATCTAAGCTTAAACTTTTATCTAAACCTAAACTTTTATCTAAACCTAAACTTTTATCTAAACCTAAACTTTTATCTAAACCTAAACTTTTATCTAAACCTAAACCTTTATCTAAACCTAAACTTTTAATCGTGGAGTTTAAGACCCTATAGTTTATGTCTAAATCCTTTAACTCATTATTTATTAAATTAGCCACTCCTTTTATATTGCTATTTTTAAGTTCCACATTATTTAACCCTTCATTATTTTGATCTATTGCGGTAAAACTATTTTCGTCCATGACTATTGAATTTTTCTGCAAATTTTTAGTTGTATCACTATTTAAAAGATAGTTACTAATATCTTTTAAATTATTATATACAGCTGAGCTACCTTTAAACAACTTTATAAAGCTTTCTAAATTTCCTTTAGTAAGCTCTATATTATTTTCTTTAAATAATAATATCTCATCAACATTTAGATTTTTTAAGGCTTGAAAAAAATTTTTTAAAGTTTTTGTCATTTCATTAGCTTTTTCACTTTGAGGATCAATACCTCTACTATTAAGATATTTAGCAATAAATATTTCTTCTTTATTAGAATTCAAAGATATTTTCTCTCTAAAATCAACTAAATTTTTTATGGAAGCTATATTATCTTTAGTTAGTGGCATATCATGTTTTATCATTTTTTCAAATATTAAGGCATCTGCTTTCTCACTACTTAAGGTCTTACCCTTAATGAAGTCTCCTATTACATCATTGGTGGCAGTTTTACCTTCTTTATCTTCATATACTAATTTTATTTTAAGCTTATCATCTTCAAACCCTTCTACTTCAAATTTTAACACACTACCACTGGTACCCTGTTCCAGTGGCTTATCAATCTTTGCAGAAAACTGCCATCCATCCGCTAACTTTAAATTAACCTCTCCCGTTTGGGAATCCATACTTACTATTCTTGCATTGAACTTTTCTCCAGGTTCAAAGGATATTTTACTAAAAGATTTTTTAGCTTGTGGATTCTGTAATATTGCAACATTATTGATTGTTGACATAAGCCACCTCCCATAGGTTTGCCATAATAACCTCCATAAAAGTTATCAATACTTAATTATCGTATAAAACTTTCTTTTTTAAAGGGCAGGGTTAATAATTTTAAGTGTTTTTTAAAAAAATAACAAAGCTAAAATATTAACTTTAGCTTTGCTATTTTAAAACATTGCTATTCTATTATTAAAGAATAATATTTTTTCTTTCCTTTTTTAATAAGTACATTACCATTTTTAAAATCTGAATCTATTAGTGTTTCATTTTTATCTTCAATCTTTTTATCTCCAATAGTTAAGCCGCCCTGCTCAATTAATCTTCTAGCTTCCGCTTTTGATGCAGTTATATCAGTGTAGACTAATATATCCATTAATCCTGCATTCTTCATGTTTACTGGTATAGATACTGTAGGCACGTTACTCATATTAGTTCCACCACCAAATAATGCCTCTGCAGCGCTCTGAGCCTTTATAGCTTCTTCTTCTCCATGAATAAGTTTTGTAACCTCAAAAGCTAAAACCTTTTTAGCCTGGTTAATTTTTTCATCCTTTAGTGCACCTAGACGCCTAACTTCATCCATTGGCAGAAAAGTGAGTAATGCTAAACATTTTTCTACATCAGAGTCTTCAACATTTCTCCAGTACTGGTAGAAATCATAAGGCGATGTTTTATTAGCATCAAGCCATAATGCACCATTTTCTGTTTTACCCATCTTCTTGCCTTCACTATTGGTAAGTAGCGCACAAGTCATTCCATAAGCAGCTTTTCCTTCTTTTTTTCTAATTAATTCCATGCCAGCAATTATGTTAGACCATTGATCGTCTCCACCTAACTGCATAGTGCATCCATGTTTTTTATTTAAAACTAAAAAATCATATCCTTGCATAAGCATGTAGTTAAACTCAAAGAAGGATAAGCCTTTTTCTAATCTTTGTTTAAAACACTCAGCAGTTAACATTTTATTTACTGAAAAATGTACTCCTATATCTCTTATAAAATCTACATAATTTAAATTTAAAAGCCAATCTGCATTGTTTTCCAGTATTGCTTTACCATCACTAAAATCTATAAGTTTTGAAAGCTGAGTTTTTATGCAAGATATATTGTAATCAATTTCTTCCTTTGATAACATCTTTCTCATATCTGTTTTACCAGATGGATCGCCTATCATTGCAGTTCCACCACCAACTAAGGCTATAGGTCTATGACCAGCTCTTTGCATATGAGCCATAAACATCATAGCAATAAAATGGCCAATGTGTAGACTATCAGCTGTTGGGTCAAACCCAATATAAAAAGTAACCTTTTCAGTTTCAAATATTTTCTTCATTTCCTCCTCGTGAGTAACTTGTTTAATGTATCCTCGCTCTACCAGTGTATCATATACATTCGTCATAAATTATTCCTCCTAATATTGATTTTCTATTATTTTTGGGAAATAAAAAAACGCCCCTATGAAAGGGACGAAATAATTCCGTGGTACCACCCAAATTGATTTAACAATCCGCTCATTCCTTATAACGTAAGGTCAACCCGTCTCAGCCTAATCTAAAAATAATTTTATTTCAGCTTGAAGCTCCAGAATGTATTTCACTATGTTCATTAACTAGTTCACACCTACCACTAGCTCTCTTAATAATTCCTATAGTTACTTCTTTCTATCGTAGCTTTTTAAATATAATTTTTCATTATTCTAATTGTAATGGTATATCTAAAGTATATCAAGTGAACTAATACTTCATTTACTGCGTTTATGTAGTATTTATTAGCTGTTTATGCTAATTTGCAACTAATTGCTCAAATTGCAATTAATCTAGTTCTACGGACTCTTCATTATACTTAAGGCACATTCAAATAATATTGAATAATCCTTCTAGCTTATTCTCATGTGCCTAGTATTCAAATCTATTTCACATCTTTATGCGATATAGTCTTTTAAAAATGCTGGCGGGTTAGTGTATTCGCAACTAACATTCACATAGAATTCCACATTGTATTTTTCAGCTAAGGATTGCATTTTAGAAAACAATTGTGCCGTATGCTCAAGTTTATCATCCACAATATTAAATACACCATCAACAAAAATGGTATCAATATCGTAATCTCTTGAAAGCATACCGCACAAAAAACCATAAAAATCATTATGACTTTTTAAGTTAAACTCATTTGTAGCTACAAATCTCATTTTTCTATTCAATTGCAGTGCAGCTTTAGTGTCATCATCAATATAAACTATGTTTCCTTTGACTTCATCAACCTTTTCATTAGCTAATTTAATCAGTGCCTTAGTTTTACCTGAACCTTTTCTACCGCAAAATACATGAATCATGTTAACCCCTCCTATTTATCTAAACTTAACAGATAATTATTAAACAGGTCTTCACAGTGCGCAATATAGTTATATACATTATATAATATTCAGAATATTTTTGCAATATTATAGTTACTAAATAAAATTTTTAATTCCTGGAAAAATAACTTTAAAACTATTGTCCTCCTTTGAATCCACATATATTACTTTTCCGTATTTTATAAAAGCCTTTTTCATTCGTGCAAAACCTTTTCCCGATTTTACAAATCTTTTTTTATCATCTAAGGCAATTAACTTATCATATATCCACATATTTCTTTTCGAGTAATTATGGGCATTAATTTTAGTTGAAAATAATAGATTTCCTGGACTAATCACACTCACACTATTGTAGTTTATAGCTATTTCAATTTCCTTATAAAAAATAGTATAATCTCTATAAAGTATTGCATTTTTTACTGCTTCATGTACGGCTACTATTGGATAATTAATCGGAAATATACTTTTAAACAATTCTTCTACTCTATCTAAAATATCTAATAGGCTTCCTTGTACAATAATAACCTCATCAATTTTATTATTAACTTTATTTACTATTTTAATCATATTATGAGGTATATAAATACTATTAATTTGAGAAAATACTAATAACCCACCTAGTGTCACAACTCTCTTATTATAATCCCTCTCAACAAAGGTTATTCCCGTATTATCCATGAATGATAATCTATTGGTGTCGTCAACTACAATTCCCTTATTTAAAAAGTATTTATTAACAATACTAAGATCCAAACTATTAATATCACTATTTATAAGAGGCATGGTCTCAATATTAAGGCTGAGATTCTCTTGTAAACAAGAAATCAATTCATCTTTTCGCATAGTATCTGTTGTAGAACCTCGCCTAATATAAAAAGCACCATTTTCCCTTAATTGATAAGGCTTCTGGCCACCATCGTATATAGTTATAATTGCCAATCTTTTGCTTTGGTATATTACAAAATCTAAGGATATTGGAATAGGTGGCTCACATCTTGAACTTATAATTTGTTGAAACTGCTCTTCCATAAATTCATCTGCATTAATGCCAACAACTCTTTTAGTTTTATCTTCCACCCCAATAACAATGTATCCTCTTCCCCCTCGAGAATTAGCTATAGCACATACATCTTTAGCTAATTCTTTTTTACCACTTTCAAATAATATATCAATTTTTAACTTAAAATCTAATTTTGTACCTTCTTCCCTCTTAAGTAATATGCTAATTTTTTTCGCATCCATAGATTCCACCCCAACCGCACTATAATAATATACTATGTTTAAAGTTATACAATGTTTCAGAATTAATTATATTTTATAAATTTAACATTCCTTATAGCTCAAAGTATTATAACTCAATTATCTTATAATTAGTATACAACTAAATCTCATGATTTCCTAGCTTGTTTTATAGTTAATGCAAACCATTGCTTAAAGGATTTTTAATTAAAGTTTTTAACATCACCTGTATTCATTATATGTACCTCAGCCTCCACCTCTATATCCGTCTTACTAATTATATTTTCAATTTTTATCTTTGGATATTTACGATTAAACTCTTCGCATATATCAAAAATGTCTACTTCCATACCCTTATATTTTTGAAATACATCATTACAAGCTTTTAAAATATTTTTTTCTGATGTTTGTTGGATTTTACTAATATTTTCATCCGTAAGTGAAATACACTTTTGAGCATCTCCAAAATCTACCTTGACCACAATTTTCTTTTTTAAGTGAACAATATTGTCATAATAGCTTACTTTTGTAGTAGTTTTACTTTTTTTAATTTCTAAGGTTACAAATTTATTAATATCGCAGGGATTAGTTATTTCTAAAGTACCACCTAAAATAGTATTCATTAAAAAGTTAAACCCTTGACCTTCATCTCTTGATAATACACTTACCATTTTATCATCTTTAATCACTGCTCCACCATTAACCTCTAATTTAGGCTCTAAGGAATCCTTTGTGATATCTATTATTGTTATTACGTTTGTTTTATCCCCAACATTCCTTTGATTATAAAACTCGTTTAAGTCTAGTTCTACAGCTCTTGACGATGCTCCTATATTTTCTATAAGTTGCACTAGAAATAATCCAATATATTTTTCTTGAGCAATATTTAACTTTATAAGTTTCTCTGGATCCCCCTTATATACTGCAATATAAGGCCTTATAAGAAGTTCCTGATCACGATCCAAAAAATCTATAAAATTATCAAGGCCTAGTTCTGCAGCCTTTTGAGTAAATATTATGGCTTTATTTTGTGTATAATTCAGTTTATAACTAGAAGTAGCATTCATATTTCTGACGGCTTCAAACATTGTTTTTCCAGTTCCTTTAAATAAAATTCTTTCATCCATCCCTTGAGGTGCTACTCCTCTTAGCCCCTTAAGGGCTTCACCATATATTATAGGATTACCCGTATTATCTACATCTACTATTACTGCTGTAATAAACAAGACTTTATTAATATCCCTATAACTAAAACACGATGACATACTAAAGCAGTTCATTATTATTAAGCCTATAATCAATATCTTTCTATACTTTTTCATTAGAATCACCCTTATCAAATATACTATTAGATATCTCGCTAAGATTTTTTCTATATAGTATATCCTTAAATTTAAAAGTTTCTAGTGTCCCTAAAGGGAATAAATATGGATAGCCACAACTTTCAAGGCCCGCCAGATGTGAGATAAATATAAAGAAACCAATATAAAATCCTGGCAGCCCTAGCACTGAAGAAAACAAGATAATAATTATGTTCCATATACTTAGTGCGCCATAAAGTTTGGGAACTAAAAAAGAAGATATAGAAGAAAGCGCCACTATTACAACTGTACTTTGTGATGCCAGACCCACTCCAACCGCAGCATCTCCTAGAATTAAAGCACCAACAATACTCATTGACTGACCTATGGACTGTGGCAGTCTTATTCCCGCCTCTCTAAGTAATTGGAAGAAAAAATTCATTAGTAATAACTCTACAACCGTAGGTAGAGGAACACCTGCTCTCGATATTGTAAATTTTACAGCAAACACCGTAGGAATAAGTGAAAAGTGAAAGCAAGCAATAGCCAAATACACCCCTGACAACAAGGAAGCTATAAGGAAACTAATCACTCTAATAATTCTTGATAAATTTGCAAAGTACACATTAGAATAATAATCATCTGGTGCTTGAAAATTATCCAGGAAGAAATATGGTGCTGTAATTACAAAAGGTGTGCCATCTACAATTATTGCTATTTTACCTTCTAATAGCTTTGATGATGCTACATCTGGTTTTTCTGTAGTTCCAATCGTATCAAAAGCTGTGTTCTTATTTTTCAATTGTTCCTCAATATAATTTGTGTCTAATACAAACTCTAATTTTATATTGGACACCTTTTTTCTTATATAATCCACCAGTTTCTTCGGAGCTACCCCTTCTATATAGGATATGACAACTACTGTGTTAGATTTATTCCCCAAGATAATAGTCTCGAATTTCAAGTCTGGGTTTTTTATTTTTCTTCTTATCAGTGATACATTGTCTACAAATGCCTCTGTAAATCCTTCTCTTGGTCCTTTAATAACATTTTCTGTAACAGGAATCCCAACACCACGCCTCACATATCCCTTTGCCTCACAATAAATTGCACAGTTTGCAAAAGGAAATATAAGCACTACGTCCCCAGACAAAATATGATATATAGCCTCATCATTACTATTTATATCGCCCATGCTATTAGCTGGTAATATTTCTTTTTTTATATAATTCAAATCCATAGTTACTATGTTATTTTGAATTAAAGGGTTAAATATATATTCACTAATAAATTTAGAATCACACATATCGTCAATAAATACACCAAATATTATTCCTAATTGGCACTCTATCTCCTTATACTTTACATCGTAACTATTTTTCAATTTGTCTTTAATATAATTTATATTTATTTTCTCCATTTTAATCACCCAATTTATTATTTGTAATATTAAAGATTAATATTCTGAAATTGGTAAATACTACTAACATATTGAAAATTTTGTTTTCAATCACAACACTATGATCGAAAATCACGTTAAAATGAGAACCCGAATATTAACAGGAGGCAAAATGGATAAGCTAAATACAAAACACTTAATGTTCATAATTTGGGGCACTTGCATTATAGCAATGAAAACTTACCCCAATGTATTCATTATACAAGGAGGTAGAGATTCTTGGATTTCAGTTATTATTGCCTCTATTCTTTTATTTCTATTTTTTGCTTATATACTTTTCGTTTGTAAAAGAACCAATTGCTATAATATGGATGAAATATATCATAAAGCTTTAGGTAAATCCATAGGAAATATATTTTTAATTCTATTTATTATAACCTTAATTGTCAGCCTTATAGAAAGTTCTTCAGTAGAAGCAAATGCCCTGCATCTAAATATGCTATCAGATACTCCACCTTGGTTTTTTCTTTTGTTTATATTGATACCCGGCATTTATATTACAAAAAAAGGCACTAGGGCAATAATAATAGTTACTATTATAGGAATAAGCCTTATTATGGTGGCAGGTATAAACCTATCAGTTCTTACTGCTAAGTATAAAAACCTTAATTATCTACTTCCTATAATGGCTGATGGAGTCACCCCCTCCTTTATCTTATCTATAATAAAAGCACTTGGTTGCTATGGTGGCATAGGTATTTGTATTCCATTCTTATCTAGAGTAGCTAATAAGTCAAAAATCACAAAACATTGCTTTATTGCATTATTAATTGTTATACAAATGGAGATAGTTGCAACCATTGGTATTTTAACTACCTTTGGCATAGTTAGAGCAGTAAGTATTAACTATCCTAAACTCATACAAACTCAATTAGTTAGTTATTTCAGTTTTTTAGAGGGTGGAGAATTTTTTGTAATGCTTCAAATGGTAGGCGGGTGGTTTATAAAATATATATTAACGCTATATGCTATAGTAATTTTATTTAAAAAGCTATCTATCTTTAATAAATACTGGATATATATTATAACTTTATTTGTATTCATAGTTTCTTATTTCATTTCCGCTAAAGTATTACTTTTATATAAATTTTTAAATCTTTACACCTATTTCAACCTACTAAATTTCATACTAATTCCAACAATAGTTTTTAGTATATTTCATTTTAAAATCAAAAAAATAAATACACGTAATCACAGGACTAAACTATAAAAAGGAGCTATCTCGATATAAAATTCATTTTCTATATCGAGATAGCTCCTTATAAATTCATTATGATCTACTGATTTTTGTTTTTAAAGCTGTTATTAGTGGAAATGCTAAAATAATACCACCCACTACTTGAAGAATGTTAGTAGGTATGTCCTTTAAAGAAATAATTAATGCTTTATTAAGTGCGAAATCTTTAGAAATAAATGTTAGTATAACAGCTCCACCTATATAATATGCAACAATCATCCAAATTCCTGCCATAGCAAAGGCAAAGATATTATTGGAAAAATTATTTCCCTCATAATTTTTCCTATAAGCAATACTGCCAGCAATATACCCCATCACACCTTTAATAACAAAAGTAAATGGTGCCCACATGGTATATCCAGTCATTAAATCAAATAAACACATACCAACAGCAGATGAAATGGCTGATTTTTTTCTTCCAAATAATATAGCCGATAAAAAAATCATGCTGTCTCCCAAATGAAGTACTCCCATAAAAGTGGGTATATGTATAACTGAAGTAGCTATAAATGTAATAGCCGCCATTAAACTAATTTGTACTATATCTATTGTTTTAATTGATGATACTCTATTTTCCATACTTTTCCCCCTATAATTTAATCAGAATATATCCTACAACGTTGTTATGATATCATTATATACAAGAATAATTACTTTTTCAAATGTATGCATACACTTTTTATAATATTTTACCATATATATTTTGCATATACCTAGCTAAAATAATACATACTATATTTAGTATTCATATATATAAGGTACTTTTCTGGATTTATTTTTAATATGATTTTAGTTACTAATCTAGCTTTATCCACTAAAGTAGCTAATATGCTATAACTGATTTTAAATTTCTGTTAAACTTATATTTTGATATATGGAGGTAGGCATATGCCTTTTTTACGTTGGTTAGGTGGCTTTGTAGTATTATTTGGATTGATGGTCATTCTTTTGATCATAGGTGGAAATTTAATTAATATTCTACTAATAGTTGCTGCAATTGTGTTTGTAATCGATGCGCTATCTAGCAGGAGAAAAAGCATGTAAAAAATCAAATAAAAGAAAGAGACTATCTCAAAATAGAAAGTTATTTCTATTGAGATAGTCCCTTTTTTTCTAAATCGAGTAGGAGCTAAATAATTAATTTATTTAGCGACCTCTCACACCACCATGCATACCGTTCGGTACACGGCGGTTCAATAGAAATTAATGTTTTAATAAATATGTCTCAGATATAGAAACTA
>NZ_JBOITM010000002.1:0-53455 GCF_050717535.1 Clostridium sp. | reverse complement strand
TAGTTTCTATATCTGAGACATATTTATTAAAACATTAATTTCTATTGAACCGCCGTGTACCGAACGGTATGCATGGTGGTGTGAGAGGTCGCTAAATAAATTAATTATTTAGCTCCTACTCGATTGATGCTAAATAATAGTAGAAACTATTAATCAAAAAGAGTTTTTTTCATATTTTGATATTTCAAAATATAATAATTTTTCTTTAATGAGATTTTAGTTAGAGCATAAACTAATATATCAATTTCTGAGTAACTATTATATAGTCCAAAACTTATTCTAACCATTCCAGGGCGGTATAAATCAGGATTTGCTATGCGATTTTGTGCAAATTCACTAGAAATATTTAATAGTTTAGCCAGGTAGGGCTGAGCACAAAAGCATCCACTTCTTACTGAAATTCCCCATTCATAGGAGAGTATTTTTGCAACTGTAGCATGGTCAATTCCATTAATATTAAAGGGAATTATACTAACTCTGTCGATTTCTTTAGAAATGTCACAATATATTTTTAAATTAGGAATGTTTTTCATCTGAGAAATGGCATAGGTGGTCAAATTCTTTTCTATATGATCTACATTAGTCATACCAATCTTATTCAATGTTTTTATAGCTGACGATAGAGCTATAGCGCCTATAACATTTGGGGAGCCAGCCTCATGTCTTTCTGGGGAATCATTCCATTTTATAAAATCATGAGTTACAATATCTACTGTTCCACCACCTACTAAATCAGGGTCACAATTATCTAAAATGTTTTTAGGACCAATTAATACACCTGTGCCAAATGGGGCATACATTTTATGGGCAGAAAAAATTAAAAAGTCTATATTATATTCTGTATTCTCACTATTCATAATAAAAGGTGCGTGGGGTATTAATTGTGCTCCGTCCACAAGTAGTTTGCAGCCGAATCTATGAACTAATTTGGCTACATCATAAATGGGGTTTTTATAGCCGGTTATATTTGAAGCACCGGTAATTGTAACTAGTTTTACATAATTTTCATATTTATTTAACTTAGCTTCTAAATCATCTAAGGACAACCTACCAGATGCATCTATGGATATATAGTCTACAATAAATTTATCTCTCCAAGGTAGATCGTTAGAATGATGCTCCATGTCTGTTGTAAGAATAACATTTTTTTTATGGGGATCGTACAATAGATTGGAAAGCTTGTTAAAGGCTTCAGTTGAATTTTTAACGTAAATAACTGTATTATTAGAATCAGAATTAACAAATTTGCTAACATTATTTCTAGAATCCTCATATAACCTAGTAGTAAGTTGAGACTTAAATCCCTCACCCCTATGAATTGAAGAATACCATGGAGCAAAGTTAGCGATATCTTTCATAACAGATTTAAAGGGTGGTGTAGTTGCTGCATTATCAAAATTAATTGCAGTAATACTTTTTCCAGATATAAGAGGGACCTTTTGGTTTACACCAAGGATCAAATCTCTGTAGCTTGGACTATTATCTTTATAAGACATAATAATCCTCCTCATAAAATTATTCACAGTATATAGTATTAGTTTTATGAGGGAAAGGTGATTAAAAAAAGGTTAATAAATATTATTATCCCACAAAAGAATATATTTGTGAGATAATAGTATTTTTGAAAGATATTGATTTAAGAATTAACTAGTTCATAAGCGGCATTAAAATCAACACTTTCTTGTTGCCCTGTTGACATAGTTTTTATAGTAACAGTTTTATTTTCAGCTTCTTTATCGCCTATTAAAATTACAAAAGGAATACCTAATTTATCTGCATAACCAAGCTTCTTTACTAGTTTAGTTTCCTCTGTGTATATTTCTGTGATGACTCCTTTATCCCTTAAAAAAGTTGCAAGAGAAATTCCATAATCAAGATTATTATCAAGTGGTATTATTAGAACTTTTGTTATAGATTTATTAGTATCCTTTTTAAAGAAACCAGCTTCATTTAATTGATAAAATAATCGAGTAAGACCAATTGAAATACCTACTCCTGGTAGTTTTTGCTTGGTATAGTACTCAGCTAAATTATCATAGCGTCCACCTGAACACACAGAACCAATGGATGGGTACTCATTTAAAAATGTTTCATAAACTGTACCTGTATAATAATCAAGACCTCTAGTTATTTTTAAATCTATTTTAAGATTATCATCAGGAACTCCAAATAATTTAACGTATTTAGTAACTATTGAAAGCTCTTCAATACCTTTTTTAAAGCTAGCATTTGAAATGTTTAAATTACTTAATAATAATAAAATATCTTGGTTGCTTCCACTAATATTAATAAACTTAAGAATTTTTTCTACAACTTCACTTTTTAAGCCATTACCCAATAGTTCCTCAGTGGCTGCTTCTACTCCAATTTTATCTATTTTATCGATAATCCTTAAAACTATCTCACCATCTTGAATTTCTAATGCTTCAAAAAATCCATTTAACAGTTTTCTATTGTTGATTTTTATTGTAAAGTCCTTGAAACCAAGGTTATTGAATACTGAATAAATAATACTAGGTATTTCAGCATCATTCAAAATATTTAAATTATTGTTTCCAACAATATCAATATCACATTGGTAAAATTCACGGAAGCGACCCTTTTGATTTCTCTCTCCTCTATATACTTTGCCAATTTGGTACCTTCTAAAAGGAAAAGTCAGTGAACTGTAATTTTGAGCCACGTATCTAGCTAATGGTACTGTTAAATCAAATCTAAGGGATAAATCAGTGCTGCCCTTTAAAAATCTATAGATTTGTTTTTCAGTTTCTCCGCCTCCCTTTGCCAGTAGAATTTCTGATTTCTCTATTATTGGTGTATCTATGGGCATAAATCCATAGCTTTCATAAGTTTTACGTATTGTGTCCCCTAATTTGTTAAACTGAATTTGATCTCCTGGTAGTAATTCCATAAAGCCAGGCAAAATTGATGGTTTTACTATTTGATTTATCATTTTTAATACCTCCTGTTTAATATAAAAACCCCATGTAAGTCTGTAGATATAAGGGTGATAGTCCTTCCGAGCATTTTTTAAATTATACTATAAATAATAGAATTCTTCAAGATTGGATATAAATTTAAAGTTAAATGATTTTTTTAACATATAAACTTGTGCATTATTGATATATAGATGGGTTATTAGTGAACAATTTATTAATTTAGATTATAGTTGAAAAAAATAATGAAAAATACGATCATTTATAGTTGACAAGATTACTAGGGTTTGATATTATGAACTTAGAAAGTATAGTAAAACACTCTACTTTGAAGGAGTGATTAAATGAAATTATCTACTAAGGGAAGATATGGGGTTAAAGCCATGGTAGATTTAGCAATTAATTATGGAGACCAACCTGTATCTATAAAAAGTATTTCCGAAAGACAAAGTATTTCTGAGTACTATTTAGAACAATTATTTTCTTCTCTAAGGCGGGCTAAACTTATTAAAAGTGTAAGGGGAGCGCAAGGTGGCTATATACTTAATAGGCCGCCCGAGAAAATAACTATATACGATGTTATTAATGTACTTGAAGGACCCATCGAGGTTTCAGATTGCCTTGAAGACGGTTCGTGTAATAATATTGACTGTTGTGCTACAAGATTATTATGGAAGAAAATTAAAAATAGTATAGATAGTGTTACTACATCAATAACTTTAAAAGATATTGTAGACGATTATAATGAAATTACATTAAATAAAGGAGTGAAACATAATGAATAAATCAATTTATATGGACCATGCTGCAACCACTTATACTAAACCAGAGGTTTTAGAAGAGATGATGCCTTATTTCACAACATACTTTGGTAATCCATCTTCAATTTATACTTTGGCAAGAGAAACTAAAAAAGCCATTGATGTTGCAAGAGATAAGATTTCAAAAGCCATAAATGCTAATGAAAATGAAATTTTCTTTACTGGTGGAGGATCAGAAGCAGATAATTGGGCAATAAAGGGAATAGCGTCTGCTTACAAGCAAAAGGGAAATCATATTATAACAACAGTAATTGAGCATCATGCTGTATTACATACTTGTGAATATTTAGCTAAGAATGGATTTGACATCACATATTTACCAGTAGATGAATATGGCTTTATAAATATAAAAGATTTAGAAAATGCTATTACAGATAAAACTATTTTAGTATCGGTAATGTTTGCTAACAATGAAATTGGAACAATAGAGCCAATAAAAGAAATAGGAGCATTATGCAGAAGTAAGAAAATACTTTTCCATACAGATGCAGTTCAAGCTGTAGGTCATATTCCAGTAGATGTAAAAGAAATGAATATAGATTTACTATCAATAGCTGCTCATAAATTTTATGGCCCTAAAGGTGTTGGCGCACTGTATATAAAAAAAGGTATTAAAATAGATAATTTAATACATGGTGGTGGACAAGAAAGAAATAGAAGAGCTGGTACTGAAAATGTTGCTGGAATAGTTGGCTTTGGTAAAGCTATTGAACTTGCAACTCAAAACATGGAAGAAAACAATAAAAAAATGGTTTATTTAAGAGATAAACTTATGAATGGATTATTAGAAGTACCATATACAAGATTAAATGGGCCAAGAGGAGAAAAGAGACTTCCAGGTAATTCAAATATTTGTTTTAGATTTATAGAAGGCGAATCCATCCTATTAATGTTAGATGCAAATGGCATTGCAGCTTCTAGCGGAAGTGCATGTACATCTGGTTCTTTAGATCCGTCTCACGTTTTACTTGCAATAGGTCTTGAACATGAAATAGCTCATGGATCTCTAAGATTAACTTTAGGTGATGAAACTACTGAAGAAGAAGTAGATTTTGTAATAGCAACAGTACCAAAAATTATTGAAAGACTAAGATATATGTCACCGTTATATGATGACTTCTTAAAGAAAGGGGAAAAATAATATGATATACAGTGAAAAAGTTATGGACCATTTTAGAAATCCAAGAAATGTAGGAGAAATTTTAGATGCAGATGGAATTGGTGAAGTTGGTAATGCTAAATGTGGAGACATTATGAAGGTTTATTTAAAAGTAGAAGATAATATAGTAGTAGATGCAAAGTTTAAAACTTTTGGTTGTGGATCTGCTATAGCATCTTCTAGTATGGCTACAGAACTTATTAAAGGTAAATCTGTAGATGATGCATGGACACTAACAAATCAAGCTGTAGCTGAAGCATTAGATGGACTCCCACCAATAAAAATGCATTGCTCAGTACTTGCTGAAGAGGCTATACACAAAGCAATTAATGATTATAGAAGTAAAGTTGGACTTGAAGAATGGGCTTATAAATCACATGATGATATACATGCCGAGGCACACGGAGAATAGGGGATATTAGATGAAAAAAAAAGTAGTTATTGGAATGAGCGGAGGTGTTGATAGCTCCGTAGCTGCCTATCTTTTGAAACAGCAAGGATATGAAGTTATTGGAATTATGATGAAGCTCTCTGCAGATAATCCTGATTATGAGGAAAATGAAGGTGGATGTTGTTCTATTTCTGCTGCAAATGATGCAAGACGTGTTGCAGATGTATTAGACATACCCTTTTATGTTATGAATTTTAAGGATGTCTTTAAAAAAAATGTTATTGATAACTTTATAGATGAATACATGGAAGGTAGAACCCCTAATCCATGTATAGTATGTAATAAGGATATCAAGTTCAAAGAATTTTTAAGAAAAGCAGAAGCTCTTGGAGCTGATTATATAGCTACAGGTCACTATGCTAAAATTGAAAAACGTGATGCTAGATATGTGCTTAAAAAAGCTGATGATAATCATAAGGATCAAACCTATGCTTTATATAGTTTAACTCAAGATCAATTAAGTCACACTTTAATGCCTTGTGGAGATTATACTAAACCTGAAATACGCGATATTGCAGAGAAAATTGGTCTAGAGGTTTTTAGAAAAAAGGATAGTCAAGAAATTTGCTTTATACCTGATAATGATCACGGAGCTTATATTAAAAAGTATAGTGGTAGGGAAATTAAGTCAGGTAATTTTGTTGATAAGAAGGGCAAAGTTTTAGGAACACATAAAGGTATAGTGTATTATACTATAGGACAACGAAAAGGACTAGGTATAGCACTAGGTAAGCCTGTTTTTGTCACTGATATAAATCCACTAACTAACCAAGTGGTAATAGGAGACGAAGAGGATATTTTTAAAACAGAGCTTATAGCAAAGGATTTAAACTTTATTTTGTTTGATAAACTTGAATTAAACTTAAGAGTTACAGCTAAAATTAGGTATTCTGCAAAACCAGAACTTGCTACTTTAATTCCATTAGAAAACAATAGAATAAAACTTGTGTTTGACGACAAGCAAAGGGCTATAACCAAAGGCCAATCAGTAGTTTTCTATTTAGAAGATTTAGTAGTAGGTGGGGGCATAATAGAAGAAGTTTTATAAGTGCAATACACATTTAAATAAAAAAAGTTGTAAATTATAGCATAATGACTTGTTATTTATTTGAATGTGACTAATATGATTAAAACTATTTTGGTGGATAATAAATACAGAGGGGTATCTAGTTAGGAAACTAGGTATCCCTCTGTGTTTATAGGAGATAATAGGAGAAACTATGATAGTTAAAAAAAGACAAAAAAACTATTTTTGATATAAGAAAAGGAGAAAAATTATGGTGTATAGTGATAAGGTTATGGAACATTTTTATAGTCCAAGAAATGTGGGAATATTAGGTGATGCTAATGGTATTGGGGAAGCCGGAGATCCTAATTGCGGGGACATAATGAAAATATATATAAAAGTCGAAAATAATATAATCAAGAGTGTTAAGTTTAAAGCATTTGGTTGCGGGTCAGCCATAGCATCTTCTAGCATAGCTACAGAACTTGTAAAGGGAAAAACCACAGAGGAGGCATGGAAACTAACTAACAAATCAGTTATCGAGGCTTTGGAAGGGCTACCTACATCAAAGGTGCATTGTTCAGTGCTTGCTGAACAAACTATTCATAATGCAATTAATAATTATAGAGAGGCACAAAATCTTGAGCTTTGGAAAGATGATTTAAAATAAGGTTGAGAAATTTTTCTTAAGGGATGTTGTAACGAAAAGCATATATCGCTAGGAATGCGTTCGCTTTGCTAAGTAATTCTACAACTTATATTATCTTCAGCTGCTAAAACCCGCAAACTCGCTTCGCTCAGACATGCGGGTTTCTTTACGCATCTGAAGATAATATAAGTTGTGAATTACTAAAGCTTGCTCAAACGCATTCTACGCGATATATACTTTTGTTAGCATCCTCTAAGAAAAAAAGCTTATTTCAGAGATTTACCTTGCGTTTAAATAGCTGATAATGATAACAGAGAGACTCAAATTTATGTGCTTAATAAATTTGAGTTTCTTGTTTGTGAATTTAGTTTTAGTTTATGTAATAATTCTTAGACTAATTGGAAAACATAACTATAAAGTAAATGGGTGGTTTTCATATAGGAGATATTATGTTTAGAAGTAAGGACTTTATATTTATGGATGTGGTGACTGTAGAGGGGAAAAAAATTGGGTTTATAAAAGATTTGTTAATAGATTTTAATGCTGGAAAAGTAATTGGGTTTTTAGTATCGCCCTATAAACTCTTTCACAAAAATGTAAGCATATTAAAACAAGATATTATATATTCAAATAAGCGAATGATAGTTAAGAAAGTGGATAAAAACAAATATTTATGTTTGCATAGCTTTATTAATATGGACGTAATAGACAAATGTAATAATATATTTGGTATGGTGGAGGATATTACTTTTACTGGTGATACCTATGATATAAAGGGTATTATAGTATCTTCAGGGTTTATTATAAATTTACTTAGAGGTAAAAGAATAATGCTAATAAATGAACTAATTCTTGGTGAAGAAAATATATTATACATTCCTAATTGTAGTGAGTACTCTTTTAAAAGTGTGCCACATAACTTCTTTGTTGAGGCTAAAGCTAATGAAAAAAATTAATAAAAGAAAACTTGTTATTACTATTGTGTGTACTATTATTTTTTCAATAATCATCATTATGGCAATGAGAGTACCTATTATTAAACAATTAATAAATTTAGTATTTATTTCCTTCATTCTCTCTTATATACTAAGACCTTTGTATATGCTTTTAATTGGAAAAGGTATAAATAAAAAATTAGCTTCTTCTTTAATAATATTTGGGTTAGTAGGTTTTGTAGTATTATTATTTATGCTACTTATTCCGGCCTTATTTAGTGAAAGCTTAAATATGGATAAGTCAATTAATGATTTAGGAAATTATTTGACTAATTTAAATATGAGGATAAAGGTATTAAACAAAAATAAAGTTATGAGTAATATTCTAAACATCATAAACCACAAAGCAAATGGTCAAATAGCCGTGATATTTGATAAAATATTAAATTCTATTATGAACCTTGGTGAAAATATAATAACTTACACAGTAGCTCCTTTAATAATATATTATTTTTTATGGGACAGTGAAAATATGATTAATAAGTCATTAATAATTTTCCCACCAGAGAGTAGAAATGTGATAAAGAAAATTATAGAGGATATTGATAAGATACTGGGGAAATATATTATAAGCCAACTTATTTTATGTGGATTCATTACTATTGCTAGCTTTTTAATTTTGATGTTTTTGAAAATTGATTTTCCATTAATACTTTCCTTAATAAATGGGATTTTTAATATAATACCTTATTTCGGACCTATATTTGGGGTAATACCTGCTATTTTAATAGGGCTTTTAATTTCCCCTAAAACAGCTTTATATGTGGCTGTATGTTTTTTTGTACTTCAACAAATTGAAGGGGACATATTATCACCCAAAATAATTGGAGATAGTATAAGTATGCATCCCTTAACAGTAATATTATTATTAATCTTAGGTGGGAATGTTGGAGGAATTTTAGGCATGATACTTGCAGTGCCACTGGGAGTAGTGATTAAAGTCCTATATGAGGATATAAACTATTATTTGTTTTAAAAATTATAGCATTACAGATTTATTTTTTTATATGATGTATATATTGATGTGTTAAGGGAAAATATGCTATAATATAGTAATAGAATTTAATACTTGGTAATGATAAGAATTAATAAATATATTTGTGCATTTAGAGAGGGAGTGGTTGGTGAAAACTTCTTGCTAGATATATTGAAGCTATCTTTGAACCATGTTTCTTGAGAGATATTGCAGTGTAACTAATTTTTGTTAATTACATGGCAGTATAATTAGGGTGGTAACGCGGAAAACTTTCGTCCCTTGTTTTGGGGGAGTAAAGTTTTTTTTTATTATAAAAAATTATTAATTTTTGAATTCTACATAAAAATATATTAAATAAACGGAGGAGATATTATGGAAAAATTAGGACTTAATGAAATCAGAGAATCCTTTTTGAAATTTTTTGAAGGCAAGGAGCATCTTAGACTGGGGAGTTTTCCTCTAGTGCCTAAAAATGATGCTAGTTTATTACTTGTAAATGCAGGCATGCAACCACTTAAACCATATTTTACGGGAATACAAACACCACCCAGTGTTAGAATAACTACTTGTCAAAAATGTATTAGAACAGGGGATATTGAAAATGTAGGAAAGACTTCAAGACATGGTACTTTTTTTGAAATGCTTGGGAATTTTTCTTTTGGAGATTATTTTAAAAAAGAAATTATTCCATGGGCTTGGGAGTATATGACAGAGGTTTTAAAGATACCAAAAGAAAATTTATATGTAACAGTATACTTAGAGGATGATGAAGCTTTTGATATATGGAGTAAAAATACAGATATTGATTCTTCACGTATTTTTAGATTAGGAAAAGAAGATAATTTTTGGGAGATAGGTCAAGGACCTTGTGGACCAAGTTCTGAAATACATTTTGATAGAAATGTAGAACTGGGTCAAATAAAAACTGCTGAGGAATTTGTAAAAGCAGGGAATGAAGATAGGGTAATAGAACTTTGGAATTTAGTATTCACTCAATTTGATAAAGACGAGAGTGGCAACTACAATAAATTAAAGAATCCTAACATAGATACAGGTATGGGTCTTGAGAGAATTGCTGCTACAATGCAAGGGACTAAAAGCATATTTGAAGTAGACACTATAAAAAGTATTTTAGAGGAAGTTTCAAGAGTTTCAAAAGTGAAATATGGAGAAAATCATAAAGATGATATATCGCTACGAATTATAACAGATCATGTTAGAAGTACAACATTTATGATAAGTGATGGAGTACTTCCATCTAATGAAGGAAGAGGTTATGTTCTTAGGCGTTTACTTAGGCGTGCAGCAAGGCATGGTAGATTACTTGGAGTTAAAAACACTTTCTTAAATAAACTTTGTAACACGGTTATTGAAAATTCCTTTAAAGCTTACCCAGAATTAAAAGAGAAAGCAGCATACATTAAGAAGGTTATAAAATTAGAAGAGGAAAGATTTTCAGAAACTTTAGACTCTGGTATGGATATTTTAAAAATTTATATAGAAGAGCTTGAGAACAATAACAATAAAATTTTGAGTGGGGATAAAGCTTTTAAATTATACGATACTTTTGGTTTTCCATTTGAGCTTACAGAAGAAATATTGGAAGAAAAAGGTATGGGAATCGATTCGGAAGGTTTTAATAGTGAAATGCAGAGCCAAAGGCAAAGAGCAAGAGCTGCTAGAGGACATTCGAATTATATGGGCAACGGAGAAAACCAACTAAACTTAATTCCTAAAAATATAGAAACAAAATTTGATGGATATGATAAAACTAAGTTACAAGCTGTAGCTAAAGTTTTAATTAGTGGAGAAGAACTTGTAAACGAGATTTCAAAGGGTGAAAAAGGTATTATTGTAACAGAAGTTACTCCTTTTTATGCTGAAATGGGGGGTCAAATTGGAGATAAGGGAATAATATATAATGACAATTTCAAGGCAGAAGTTTACGATTGTCAAAAAAATGCCTCTGGTAAGGTGGTACACTTTGTTACGGTTCTAGAAGGGACACTAAAAAAGGATGAATTAGTAACACTTAAAGTTGACAAGATTAGACGAACTGAAATTTGTAGAAATCATACTGCAACTCATATGCTGCAAGAAGCATTAAAAAGAGTGTTAGGTGATCATGTTCATCAATCAGGTTCTTATGTAGATGAAGATAGACTAAGATTTGACTTTACACACTTTTCTGCATTAACCGAAGAAGAAATTATTAAAGTTGAGAAAATTGTGAATGATAATATTATGCAAGTGTTTAATGTTGATACTAATGTTATGACAATAGAAAAAGCTAAAAAAAGTGGAGCTATAGCATTATTTGATGAAAAATATCAAGAGGATGTTAGAGTAGTGTCAGTAGGAGGATATAGCAAGGAACTTTGTGGAGGTACTCATGTAAGAAACTCAGGGGAAATTGGAATGTTTAAAATATTGTCTGAAGCAGGAGTGGCTGCAGGAGTTAGACGAATTGAAGCTATAACAGGTAGTAATTCAATTAAATATTTAGAAGATAAAAACATTTTATTAAAAGAAATTGCTAGTACTATGAAATGCTCAGAAAAAGACATAACAAATAGATTAGAAATTCAATTAGCAGAATTAAAAGACAAAGAGAAAGAGATAGCATTATTAAAAGGCAAATTAGCTACTTCTTCAGTAGATGAAATTTTAGATAATGTTAAAGATGTTAAAGGTGTTAAGGTTATTTGTGGAGTTGTAAAAGGTATAGACGGTGATGCACTAAGAGACTTAGCAGATAAACTTCGAGATAAACTTGGCGATGGTGTGGTGGTAATTGGAAGCCGTGTAGAGGATAAAGTAGAATTTGTTGCAATGGCCTCTAAATCTGCAATAGATAGTGGAGTACACTGTGGAAAAATTGTTAAAGAAGTTGCTAAAATTGCTGGTGGCGGTGGCGGTGGAAGAGCTGATATGGCTCAAGCAGGTGGAAAACTTCCGGAGAAATTAGATGACGCAATAGATAAAGTACCATCTATAATAGAAACATTTGTAAAATAGTATACTTTTTGCGACAGTTGTTTTATAATATAATTAGTGATAAGTAAATTAATTATCGTTAACATGTAATTATGAGACTTAGTATAGCTAAAAAACTGTAACATATACAAAATTTTTATTTTAAATAATTTAATTGTATAATTTACAAAAATTAGTTTATAATGAGGAAAGGAGTATATATAATGGATAATGAAAATACAGTCCAATTTGATTTTGTAAAAGATAAAAAAGATTTAACAAAAACTATTTTGACTGATGTATATAATTCACTTATAAAAAAGGGATATAACCCAGTAAATCAAATGGTAGGTTATTTAATTTCAGGGGATCCGACATATATAACGAATTACAATGGAGCAAGAGCATTAGTAAGAAAGCTAGAGAGGGATGAAATCTTAGAAGAAGTTTTGAAATCTTATCTAGACATTAAAAAATAAGATGCCCTTGTGGGCATTTTATTTTTTAATGATGTTGCTATGGATTAATTATGCTGTTACAAAAGGAGTATGTGAATGAGGATTTTAGGACTAGACATTGGAGACAGAACAATTGGAATAGCAGTATGTGATCCCTTGGGATTGACTGCACAAGGAATAACAACAATTAAACGAAAAAGCATAGTTTTAGATATTGAGGAAATTGCAAAAATTTGTAAGCAGTATGATGTAGAAAGTTTTGTCTCTGGACTTCCTAAAAACATGAATGGGACTATAGGACCACAAGGAGAAAAGGTTCAAAGGTTTTGTCAACAGTTAAAAGAAACTTTGAATCTAGAAGTGAAAATGTGGGATGAAAGATTAACAACAGTTGCAGCTAATAGAGTTATGCTAGAGGGAGATTTATCTAGAAACAAAAGAAAAAAAATTGTAGATAAAATTGCGGCTACATTTATTTTGCAAGGGTACTTAGACAGTTTAGGCACACGTCTATAAAAAATACGTTTACAAAATATGCAATTGAAATTTAAATATTATTAAATGTATAAGCTGAAAGGAGATAATAAGATGGAAAACAATGTTGAAACTATACTATTAAACGATGAAGAGGGTAAAGAAATAGAATTTGATGTACTAACTAAATTAGACATTGAAGATAAAGAATATATTATAGTTGCACCAACTGGAGAAGAGGATATTGATGCCATTGCATTAAGAATTGATAAGGATGCAGAGGGCAACGATATTCTAGTAACAATAGAAGACGATGAAGAATTCGAAATGATTTCAGAAGCCTATGAGACTGTTTTTTCTGAAGAAGATTAACTTCTTTTAGTGGGCAATTAACCTAATTAACTTATTTTCTTAAAACTAAATGATTATCAATTGACAAAACCTCAAAAGAGTATTAGAATGAGAGAATACTAAATGTAATTTTATTGGTGAGTCAAATAATAATTGTGGAAGAAGGGTACATATATGTCAAATTTATCTCCAGAGACTATTGAGAGTTTAAAAGAAACCTTAAAACAAGAGGGATATAAGCTTACTCCGCAGAGAAGAGCTATTTTAAATGGAATAATTAAGAGTGAAGGTAGCCATCTTACTGCGGAAGAACTATATGACTTGGTTAAATCTGACTGCCCAGAGATAGGTCTTGCCACAGTTTATAGAACAATTCAACTTTTAGAAGAAATGAATGTAATTCGAAAGCTAGATTTAGATGACGGTTGTAGTAGATACGAACTAATCCATGAAGATGAAAACCATCAACACCATCACTTGATATGCAATCGCTGTGGGAAAGTGTTGGAGGTACAGGGAGATTTGCTGGATGAATTAGAGATAATTGTTGAAAAAAAATATAATTTTAAGGTTGAAGATCATAGTTTGAAATTCTATGGTATTTGTGACAAGTGTTTAGATAAATAATTAGACTTTTTTAATCATTTGGCAATAATGTATACTAGACCTAGTTGACTTTTTTGCAAGATAATATTAGAATAAGTATAGTAAATGCGAAAATTGGATACTTCAAGACGTATCCAATTTTTGTTTGTGTAAAATGTGTAAACTACTTACGAAAAAAAAATTGGAGGATTAATATGAATTTATTTACAAGAAATGATGTTAGAAATATAGCAATAATTGCCCACGTAGATCACGGCAAGACTACCCTAGTGGATTGTCTACTTAAGCAAAGCCATGTTTTTAGAGAAAATGAAAAAGTACAAGAAAGAGTAATGGACTCTAATGATTTAGAAAAAGAGAGAGGGATTACAATTCTTTCTAAAAATACAGCAGTAATGCATAATGGAATTAAAATTAACATAGTTGATACTCCTGGCCATGCAGATTTTGGTGGAGAAGTTGAACGAGTACTTAAGATGGTTGATAGTGTACTTCTTGTAGTTGATGCATATGAAGGCCCAATGCCACAAACTAAATTTGTTTTGAAAAAAGCATTAGAATTAAACCTTAGACCAATAGTTGTTATAAATAAAATTGATAGAAAAGATGCTCGTCCTACAGAAGTACTTGATGAAGTCTTTGATCTATTTGTTGAACTTGGAGCAGACGATGAACAATTAGACTTTGCAGTGGTATATGCTTCTGCTAGAGAAGGGTTTGCTAAATTAAATGTTGAAGATGTAAGTGACAACATGGAACCATTATTTGATTCTATAATCAAAAATGTAGAAGCACCAGAAGGATATTTAGATCAACCTCTTCAATTGCTTATTTCAACAATTGATTATAATGAGTATGTTGGAAAAATTGGAATAGGAAAAATTGAAAGAGGATCAATCAAAAAGAATCAACAAATAGCACTTATAAGAAAAGATGGAACAATAAACAATGTTAAAGTTTCAAGCCTTTACGTTTACAATGGTCTTAAAAGAGAAGAAACTGAAGAAGCAATGCTTGGTGATATCGTAGCAGTTTCTGGTATTCCAGACATTAACATTGGAGAGACAATAGCTGATATTAATGAGCCAGAAGCTCTTCCATTCATTGAAATTGATGAGCCTACACTAAATATGAATTTCATGGTTAATAATTCTCCCTTTGCAGGACAAGAAGGAACTTTTGTTACATCAAGACACATAAGAGATAGACTTATGAAAGAACTTGAAACCAATGTTAGTTTGAGAGTAGAAGAAATTGAGGATGGTTTTGAAGTAAGTGGAAGAGGAGAACTTCATCTTTCAGTTCTAATTGAAACAATGAGACGTGAAGGATATGAATTCCAAGTGTCAAAAGCAAATGTTATATTTAAAGAGGAAAATGGACATAAAACAGAGCCAATTGAATACCTTACAATTGACGTACCAGAAGAATTTATGGGCGTAGTAATGGAAAAAATGGGACCTAGAAAAGCAGAAATGGTAAATATGACTTCAGCTATAAATGGTTACACTAGATTAGAATTTAAAATACCATCAAGAGGATTAATTGGATTCAGAAGTGAACTTATGACTGATACTAAGGGTAATGGTATAATGAATCACGTTTTAGATGGTTATGATAAATATAAAGGTGAAATTCCAGATAGAAGCAGAGGTTCTTTAATAGTATTTGAAACAGGAGAATCAATTACTTACGGATTATTTAATGCTCAAGATCGTGGTACTCTTTTCATAGTACCAGGAGTACCTGTATATGCAGGAATGATTGCAGGAGAATGTGCAAGAGCTGGAGATATGGAGATAAATATTTGTAGAAAGAAACAATTAACAAATACTAGATCTTCAGGAGCAGATGAATCACCGAAACTAGTTCCAGTAAAACAAATGACACTAGAACAATGTTTAGAATTTATAGCTGTAGATGAACTAGTTGAAATTACACCATTAAATATTAGAATGAGAAAAAGAATATTAGATTCAGGAGAAAGAAAAAGGGCAACTACTAGAAAAAGTAAATAGTTTTAATTATGGGGTGGTTTATTGAAAAAGATAGGGCTATTAGTTGGAATTTTAATAGTTTGCGTGTTAGCTGGAATTTTCCAGTATAAGAAAATAACACTGCATCCTATTAAAGCCGGGAAAGATATCCATGTTGTTGTAAAAAATGGAGACACTTTATATAGTATACTAGATGATTTAAACCAAAATGGGGCTATGAAAAATTCAAATATTATAAAACTTTTTATTAAGAAAAATGCTATTAAATCCAATATACATACAGGAAAGTTCTTTATACCGAAGGATTCTTCAGTTACTGAGTTTGTAAATATTTTATCAACTGTAGGGAATGAGGAAGATATTGTTAAAGTAACTGTGCCAGAAGGATTTGATGTAAATGATATCGCAAAAATTCTTCAAGAAAAAGGCATAATAAAAAGTGAAAAATTTATAGATAGCTGTAAAACTTATAAGCTGCCAAGTTATGTACAAAACAAAGAATCTCGAAAATTTAATTTGGAAGGTTTTCTTTTTCCTGCCACGTACCAGCTTAATGTTGGTATGAGTGGCAATGAAATAATTAAATTGATGGTGGATAAATTTTACACAACTATAAATGAAATAAACAAAGAAAAGACTATAGATATGAAGCAATTGGACAATATAATAATAATGGCATCAATTGTTGAAAGAGAAGCTAGTGATAAAGAGGAACGAGATAAAGTAGCATCAGTTTTTTATAATAGATTAGCAAAAAACATTAAGTTGCAATCTTGTGCAACTGTTATATATTCACTAGGTGAACATAGAGAAAAACTATATGATAAAGATTTAAAATTTAAATCACCTTATAATACCTATTTGGTTAAAGGGTTACCAGTAGGACCAATATGTAGCCCAGGAACAGAATCTATTAAAGCAGCTTTATCTCCTGCTAAGACAAATTATTTATACTTTGTTTCCACTAATGATGGGAAGCATTTTTTTACAGATGACTACGGTAAATTCTTAAAAGTTAAAGGTGTAACACAAGGATTTTAGTTAACTGTGTTAGGCACATGAAAATATACTAACAGCTTTGACTTGTTATTTATTTTCATGTGCCTAAATCAATTTTTGGAGGAAATTTAATGAGTGGGATAACATATGATTATATGGAACAATATTTAAGAAAATTGATTCCAAGTAATACTGGTATTTTAGAAGAGTTGGAAAATTTTGCATTAGAGAATAGAGTACCTATAGTTCAAAAGGAAACTGCAAAGTTTTTAGAATTAATGGTAACTATGAATAGACCAAGTAGAATATTAGAACTTGGTACTGCCATAGGATATTCTGCTATTTTAATGAATCAAGCTATGGGTGGAAACTGTGAAATTACCACTATAGAAAGAGACGAAAAAATGATAGATCTTGCAAAAACTAATATAGAAAAATATGGATTGCAAAATAAAATCACTATTCTACAAGGAGAGTGCCTAGAAGTTTTAGAGAATCTTCACGGTGAATATGATATGATTTTTATAGATGCAGGTAAAGGGCACTATAATCATTTTCTTCCCCACTGTTTAAGACTTTTAAAAAAGCAAGGAATTCTTATTGCTGATAATGTCTTATTTAGAGGAATGGTTGCATCAAAAGAACTTGCAACACGTAGAAAAGTAACTATAATAAAACGCATGAAAAGTTACTTAGAATTAGTATCTAGTAACGATGAACTTATTACTTCTGTAATACCAATGGGAGATGGCATTTCAGTTACAGTAAGAAAATGTTCAGAGAGTAGCAAGGAGGAATGAAACTAATGAAACCAGAAATATTAGCACCTGCAGGTAATTTAGAGAAATTAAAAGCAGCTATAAATTTTGGAGCAGATGCAGTTTATTTAGGTGGGAGCAAATTAAATTTAAGAGCTTTTGCAGACAATTTTAGTACTGAAGAATTAAAAGAAGGTATAGAATTTGCACATTCAAAAGATAAAAAAGTATATGTTACATTAAATGTATTTCCTCATAATGAGGATTTAGAAGGTCTTGAAGATTACCTAAAAGAGGTATATGAAATAGGTGCAGATGCTATTATTGTATCTGATCCAGGGATTATCATGGTAGCGAGAGAAGTTGTACCAAATTTAGAAATCCACTTAAGCACTCAGGCTAACAATGTAAACTATAAATCGGCTATCTTTTGGCATAAACAAGGAGTAAAAAGAATTGTTCTTGCAAGAGAATTATCCCTAGAAGAAATCAAAGAAATTAGAGCAAAATTACCTAATACTTGTGAACTTGAAGCTTTTGTCCATGGGTCTATGTGTATGTCCTACTCAGGAAGATGCCTTATGTCAAATTACATGACGGGTAGAGATGCTAATAGAGGACAATGTGCTCAGCCATGTAGATATAAATATTTCTTAATGGAAGAAAAAAGGGACGGCGAATACTTTCCTATAATTGAAGATGATAAAGGCACTTACATAATGAATTCAAAGGACTTAAATATGATAGAACATATACCAGAACTTATGGAATCAGGGATAATGTCTTTTAAAATAGAAGGAAGAATGAAAAGCTCATATTATGTTGCCTCTGTATGTAAATCCTATAGAGAAGCTGTGGATAGCTATTTAGAAGATCCTGAAAACTACAAATTCGAGCAAAAATGGATGGATAATCTTTTAAAACCTAGCCATAGACAATATTATACTGGATTTTACTTTGGAGATCCTGACAAACAGATATATGAGTCATCTTCATATATTAGAGATTATGATATTGTTGGAATTGTAAGGGAATATAGTAAAGAAAGTAATATTGCAACAATAGAGCAAAGAAATAAGGTATATAGGGGTGATACTGTTGAAGTATTAAGACCTGTGGGAGATAATGTATTAATTGTGCTTGTGGATATGAGAGATTCTAAGGGAGAAATTATAGATTCCGCTCCAAGGGCTCAGATGTTATTTACTGTAAATGTTATGGAAAAACTTCATGAGAATGATATACTTATAAAATCCAAGGAGGAAAAATAATGCATCGTCCGATTTCAATAGGGATAACTGGAGGAACTGGTTCTGGAAAAAGTACCATTGCAAGAGAAATCTATAAGCAGTTTGATGACTCATGTATTGCAATGCTTGAACAGGACTCTTATTATAAGGATCAAAGTCACCTTTCTTTTGAAGAAAGGGTAAAGACAAACTATGATCATCCAGATGCTTTTGATACTTCGCTTTTAGTTGAGCATCTAAATCTCCTTTTAGAAGGACAATCTATTAAGAAACCTATATATAATTTTGAGATACATAACCGTATGGAAGAAACCGTTGCTGTGGAGCCAAAGGAAATTATTATAGTCGAAGGAATTCTTGTACTTCAAGAAAAGATTCTTCGCGATATGCTAGATATTAAAATATATGTAGATACTGATGCAGACGTGAGATTTATAAGAAGACTTGTTAGAGATATTAATGAGAGGGGTAGAACAACAGATTCTGTTATAAAACAGTATTTAAATGTTGTTAAACCAATGCACGAACAATTTACTGAACATACCAAAAGATATGCAGACATTATTATACCAGAAGGTGGACATAATAAAGTGGCTATAGATATAATTACATCAAATATAAGGCAAACACTTCAAAAACATCAAAATCAACAAAACCAACAAAACCAAAAATAACAATTATAAAGTATAAAACATCTCATTCCAGGCTAGAATTAGTCTAAGTGAGGTGTTTTTATGTATAGTAGAAATAATATCTTTGGATCATCAAACCAAAGGAGAGAAATTCAAAAAAGAACTTGGACTTTATTGATTATATTTATATTATTATTTTGTTTTTTAATTTGGAAAATAGTTAATTACATGTATTTTAAGGCTGAACCCTTAAAAGCAATGTTTAATGCGCAATATACAATAGATGAAAAATATGGTCTTCAGTATAATTTACTTGATTGTAACAATGTACCTCTTTTAGAGTATGCTGTGAATTATTATGCAGTTATTGATCCAATAGACTATTTTAGATTTAATGAATATACCAGTAAATATGACATGCAGGCATTAACATTTACTTTAAGAAATTTCAATAGCAATTATGATTTAGATAAAATAAAAAGTACTGGTAGTAGTGGAAAAATAAGATATAAAATTGATGAAGTTACTTTTGATAAGCTTAAGGATATTAAAGAAGTGAAAGGCTTTTATACTTATGCAGCTAATGAAGTAATAAAAGATAAAAGTAAATATTGGAAAATTGATAATGTGTTGATAGAAACAAATTATAATAAAAATAGTATTGATCCAGTAACTAAAAAAACTTTTAGCAAACTGGTTCCTAAAAGTGCTACCTCTTTAGAAATGCAAATATATAATAAAACTAAAAATAATGAGTTTGCAAAAGTAAGGTTTGATAAAGGGGTTGATGGTGAAATATCTGAAGGTAAAATTATTGAGCCAGTAAACAATGTTAATGTGAGACTTACCTTAGACAAAGATATCCAAGATATTGCTGAAGGTATTCTTCATGTGAAAAAATATGAAAAATATGGTCAAATTGGTGTTGTACTAATGGAGAGCAGCACTGGTAAAATAAGAGCAATGGCACAAAAGGATGATAATTTATCTAATGCTAATTTAGGATACCCAAGTACTTATGGCGCTTATCCTGGGTCAATATTTAAATCTATCGTGGAAGAAGCTGGTCTAGATATGAATTTAATAAGCAAGAATGAAATATATACAATAATTCCAGGCTTATTCCCGGAAGACTTACATAATTACAACAATAAAAATAAATTTACAGTTGGTGAGGCTTTTCGGGATTCTTCTAATAACATCTTTGCTCAATTAGGTTGGAAGGTAGGTTTTCAAAATATATATAATTATGCAGAAAATCAAGGTATGTTAGACAAAGTGCTAAATTTGGAGCAGGAGCAAAGTGGTAAATTTGAAGTGGATTTATCAAGTCCTAAGGAAGATATAAGTCAAACAGCTATTGGGCAAAAGATTAGAATAACACCACTGCAAGCAATTAGTATCCCTAATACTATTATGAACAATGGGATATATGTTCAGCCAAGCATAATAGATGCATATGTAAACGATGACAATAGAGTTTTAGAGAGAATTACTTCTAAAACTTATCAGGTGTTAAAAAAACAAACTGCAAGAGAAGTTAAACTTGATATGCTGGATGTAGTAAAAAATGGCACAGGGAAAGAAGCTATTATTAAAGGCATGGATATAGGTGGTAAAACAGGAACTAGTATGTATCTTGAAGGGGGAACAAAGTATTATGATGGGTGGTTTGTTGGCTTTTTCAATTTGCGGGGGAAAAATTATTCTATGGTTGTTTGTGTGAATAATATTGATAAAAATGAAGCTGGTGGTAGTACAGCTGCTCCAATATTTAAAGAAATAGTCAATGCAATTAAAGATATAGACTAAATAAATTTACAAAATATTTTTTTTTATATACAAGCACTATTAATAAAATAAATCATATTATATTAATAAGCACTATTAGGAGGAACATCTGTGTTTTTCATGAATTGTTTATTAGATATGATTGGAAATGTTACATTCTTAACCGCTTATATAACTGGTAGTAGTTCATTTCCACAACCTCTAAGTGAAGAAGAAGAGAAATGTTATTTAACAAAGTTAAAAGAAGGTGATTTACTAGCTAAAAGTACATTAGTTGAGCGAAATTTAAGATTAGTTGCTCATATAGTAAAAAAATATTCCTACCCAGGAAAAGATGTAGATGATCTTATATCCATTGGTACTGTAGGTCTAATTAAAGCTATTGATTCTTTTGATACAACTAAAGGAACAAGGCTTGCCACCTATGCAGCAAGATGTATTGAAAATGAAATACTTATGCTTATTCGCAATAATAAGAAAACAAAAGGGGAAGTGTATTTGCAAGACCCTATTGGCATTGATAAAGAGGGAAATGAGATATCTTTAATGGATGTATTAAGTAGCGATGAAGATTCTATTATTGAAATAGTAGAAAATAAAATACAAATAAAGAAACTTTATAATAAAATTAATGTAGCTTTGATGGATAGAGAAAAAATAATAATTCAAATGCGCTATGGTTTACTTGATGGTAATCCTAGAACTCAAAGAGAAATCGCATTAATTCTAGGAATTTCTAGGTCATATGTTTCTAGAATTGAAAAAAGAGCATTAAAGAAGCTTTATAGAGAATTAAATTGCACCAGTAAAACTAAATTAAATGGTCCTAATAAATTATGATATAGATAAGAAAAAAATAAAAGAGGGAAATACTATAATTTTGTCGAATATTATAATTTTATCTAAGTTTATAACCTGGAGATGATAAAGTGAAGACTACTGGACTACTTGGAAACAATATACAATATTCTCAATCACCATCTATTCACAAGGAGTATTACAAATTAAACGGAATTGATTTTAATTATAAGTTATTCGATTTACAAGAAAATGAAATACCTTATTTTATTGAGAATTTAGATAGAAACAATATAATTGGCTTTAATGTAACTATACCCTATAAAGAGCATATTATTAACTATTTAAACAAGATAATATACCCAGCAGATGTTATAGGTGCTGTGAATACAGTTGCTGTAACAAATGGTAAGCTTGTGGGATACAATACAGATTACTTAGGTTTCATAAAAAGCCTTGAGGTAGAGGGGGTTAAATCCCTAAAGGGTAGAGCATTAATTATTGGAAATGGAGGTGCAGCTAAGAGCATATTTTTTGCACTTAAACATTTAGGGATACAGTTCATAGACATTGCAGGAAGAAACAAACAAAAGGTCTTGGATCAGTTTTCTGAAATAGATAAATTCGTGCAATTTAATTCCATAATAAATTGCAGAAACTACGACATAATTGTGAATTGTACACCCTTAGGCGGAGTAAATAATCTTAAAGAATTTCCATTAAAACTAGAAAATACTTCAGAAAAAAATATATTATACGATTTAATTTATATACCCGAGAAAACAAAGTTTCTGCATCAAGGTGAGGAAAGTGGAGCAAAAATTATAAATGGCAAGAATATGTTGAAATTTCAAGCTCATTTTGCCATAGATATTTGGGAAGCCTCATTAGAAGAACAGGAGGATAAATAATGATATCACTTAGTGAATTGCTAGAAAAAACCACAGAACAGAATGCGTCAGATTTACACCTGACAGTTGGATCTGTACCAATTATTAGAGTTAATGGTCATTTAATGCAAATTGGTAAAGACAAATTAACTCCGGGGGATACTGAAAGGTATTCAAGAGAAATTTTAGAAGATTCTTATGAAGAATATTATGAAACTGGAGAAATTGACACTTCTTACTCTATTGGTGGACTTGGAAGATTTAGAGTCAATGTTTATAAGCAACGGGGAAGCGACACTATAGCTATTAGAGTAGTTGCGCTAAAAATACCTACACTTAAACAACTTGAGTTTCCGGAGGTTGCTAGGGAACTTACTACAAAACAAAGAGGGTTAGTTTTAGTAACAGGACCTACAGGTAGTGGTAAAAGTACTACACTAGCTGCTATGGTTAATGAAATTAATTCTACTAGGGCATGTAATATTATTACTTTAGAGGATCCTATTGAGTATTTGCATAAACATAACAAGTCGATTATCAATCAAAGAGAAATTGGGAAAGACAGTAAAAATTATAAAAATGCTTTAAGAGCAATCCTTAGAGAAGACCCTGATGTTATATTAGTTGGAGAAATGAGGGACCTTGAGACAATTTCCATTGCTATTACTGCAGCTGAAACTGGGCATCTAGTTTTCTCTACTTTACATACTATAGGTGCAGCTAAGACAGTAGATAGAATAGTGGATGTTTTTCCTCCACATCAGCAGCAACAAATTAAAGTTCAATTAGCTGCAGTAATGCAAGGAATAGTTTCTCAACAATTAATACCTAAAGTTAATGAAAAAGGAAGAGTGGCTGCCCTTGAAATTATGATATCAACTCCAGCAATTCAGAATCTTATTCGGGAAGGTAAAACTCATCAACTGCAGTCCTGTGTTCAAACTGGAGGAAAATATGGAATGAAAACAATGGATATGTCAATTGCGGAGTTGTACAAAAAAAACATTATATCTAAAGAAGATGCAATGACTTACTCAGTTGATACAGAAATGATGATAAGAATGCTTTCACTTTAGTGAATAATTAAATGAAGCTAAAAGAATGCTTGATTTATAACTTTTAGCTTTATATTTTTTGTTATAAATTATTTATTTAATATTAATTTGGGCATAATTGCCTAGGTAATATAATATTGCTTTTTTTACATATTGCTATTATACTAAGTCTAGACGAAAAAGTTATTTTTTTTAACATTATTAATATAATGTGGTTTAAAAATTTAAAATTAAGTTTATAAATATTCCGTAAAAATACAATTAAACTATAATTGTTTTTAATTGTATTTAAATTTATAATAAATATTATAAAAAATCGATTTAAATAAGAGGAAAATTTATTTTTTTGTTGAATATATACATTTGAGGTTTCTCTTATGAGGGGGGATAAACTTAATGAAAGAAAATATAGTAGGAATTGACTTAGGATCATCAAAAATATGCGGAGCAGTTGGTAAGATTAGTAGTAATGGAAAACTTCAGATTATAGGCATTACATCAGTGGTATGTAGTGGTTTAAATAAATCAGTTGTAATAGATATAGATAGCACAGCTGAAGCTATAAAGCAATGTGTCATACAACTGGAGCGTATGACAGATACACAAATCACCGAGGGATATATATCTTTACCTGGAGGAATTTGTGAACTAGTAAGAAATACGGGAATGATTGCAATATCTTCTGAAGACAGAGAAATCAAACAAGTTGATGTGGACAGGGTAATTGAAGCTGCTAAACTTATATCAGTTCCACCGGACAAAGAAATAGTTGGTGTTGAACCTGAGCAATATATTGTTGATGGATATGACAATATCAAAGATCCTAGAGGCATGAGTGCAGAAAGACTGGAAGTTGAAGCACAAGTAGTCATGGCACAAACCACAGTAGTTAGTAATTTATTGAAAAGTGTAAGGCATGCTGGAATTAAAGTTAATGGTATAGTACTTCAGCCATCAGCTATAGCAGAGGCAGTAATAAGAAAAGAAGAGAAGGACATGGGTATAGCAATTGTAGATGTTGGAGCAGAGACCATTGATATCTCTATTTACAAGGGTGCAAAACTAAAATATACGTCTATTGTTCAACTAGGTGGAAATAATATAACCAACGATATATCAGTTTGTCTTAAAATTCCATTTAGTGAAGGTGAAAAGCTAAAGCTTAAGTATGGAAGTTTAGTTAAAGGAAAAGAAACGGATACAGAGAAAATCAGAGTTAAAGATTCATATGATAATTTTATGGAAATTGATAGTAATTTATTAGTTGATATAATTGAGGCTAGGGTAGAAGAATTATTAAATTTAATTAAAAGAAATTTATTAAATAGTGGATACTACAAAGAAATTTCTGGTGCAGTTATAGTTGGTGGAGGGATATCATTATTTAGAGGTACCACAGAACTTAGCAAAAGAATACTGGACAAGCCAGTAAGAATAGGTTCTCCGGATTATGTAGGAGCAGCTAGCCCTATATATGTTACAGCGGTAGGAATAGTTATACAAGCTGTTAATAATCTTAAGGTAAGTAGTAGTTTATCAGAAGAATTAGATGAAAATTCATATGAAAACAAATGGTCAAAAAACCAAAATAAAAATAGAAAAGATGGATTTGCATCTAAAATCAAAGGGTTCTTTGCAGATTTTTTCTAAAAAGGAGGCAGTGTTGTGCTAGATTTTGATGTTGATGTTCAAGAATTTGCTCAGATTAAAGTAATTGGTTGTGGTGGTGGAGGAAACAATGCTATAAACAGAATGATTATTGAGGGACTTAAAAATGTGGAGTTTATAGCTATAAATACAGATAAACAGGCTTTAATTCAATCTCATGCTGTTCAAAAAATTCAAATCGGTGATAAATTAACTAAAGGGTTAGGAGCTGGTGCTAATCCAGAAATTGGTATGAAAGCAGCGGAAGAGAGCAAAGACGAAATTTCAGCAGCTATAAAAGGAGCCGATATGGTTTTTATTACTGCTGGTATGGGCGGCGGTACAGGAACTGGTGCTGCACCTGTGGTTGCAGAAATTGCTAAGTCAATGGGAATACTTACTGTAGGTGTTGTAACAAAACCATTTCCTTTTGAGGGCAGAAAAAGAATGATTAATGCTGAAATAGGAATAAAAACACTTAAAGAAACAGTAGACACATTAGTAACAATTCCAAATGAAAGATTATTAACTATGGTAGATAAGAAAACTACTTTAATGGATTCTTTTAAGATGGCAGATGATGTTTTAAGACAAGGTATACAAGGTATATCTGATTTAATTACTATACCAGGTCTCGTAAACCTAGATTTTGCAGATGTGAGAACAATTATGCTTGCTAAAGGCCTTGCACATATGGGTGTTGGTAGAGCTTCAGGTGATAATAGAGCTCAAGAAGCAGCAAAACAAGCTATTTCAAGTCCATTGCTGGAGACCTCTATAGTTGGTGCTACCGGTGTTCTTTTAAATATTACAGGTGGGACAGATTTAGGTCTTCTTGAAATAAATGAAGCTGCAGAGATTGTTCAAGGAGCAGCTGACCCAGATGCTAATATTATATTTGGTGCAGTTATAGATGAAAGTCTAAAAGATGAGATAAGAATAACTGTTATTGCTACTGGATTTGAGAATGAAAATATATTAAAAAATAAAGCTACTCCAAAGTCTAAAGAAAAAGAATTTGTGAAACCTATTGAAGAAGCGGCTTATACTAAAAGCTATGAAGATTCCGATTTAGAAATTCCAGCTTTTTTAAGAAGACAAAGTAAATAATTCATTTCAGATAAGAAGACAAACATGCTGACTTATTATTTATTTGAATGTGTTTAGCAAATAAAGTGCCTTATAGGCACTTTATTTGCGTTTAAAACGATTTTGATTATTAATAGGACCTATTACCTTTAAAACAACATTACTTTGACTAGAGACCTTATAAAGGGCTTTATTATGGTGGTGAATTTGTAGGTGGTAGGTCTTTTTTTATTACTTTGACCTGTGCATTTAAAAGAATATAGAAATTAGTGACGATTTATAGAAGAATAAAATTAAAAAATTGTGGTAAAAAATGACAAAATTTTGATTGCATAAGTTATATAATAATTAAAAGGAGGAAGGGCCGGTGATAGTATATGTAGATGTTCTAATATTAGTAAATTTTATAGTTAATCTATTCATATTACATGTTACTGTTCAAACATTAAGAAAAAGAGTAAAGCTTATGTGGTTGTGCCTTTCAAGTTTTTTAGGAAGCTTATATGTTTTAACAGTAGTTTACCCAAAGCTTAAGTATTTGACATATACACCTTTTAAAATACTGGTAGTTGTTACAATGATTCTAATTGTCTTTAGAGAAAAAAACATTCTATTCAATATTAAAGCTTCTTTAATTTATCTATTATATTCAATTCTTTTAGCTGGAATGTGTATGTTTATTCAAATAAGTAACAGTAAAGATGTGTCATTTAATGTAATTATAATAAATTTTCCATATGAAAAATTATTGCTCTCAGTGATGATAATTTATATCTTGATATATAGGATAATGATTTTTGTGGGGGATAGAAAAAAAATATCCACACTTATATACACTGTTGATATAATAAATAAAAATTATAAAAAAACTATTAGAGCATTTTTAGATACAGGAAATGAGCTTCGGGAGCCTGCTACTAATTTACCAGTATTAATTGTTGAAAGGAATATGTTAAGTGAGATAATGCTCGAAAAGAACAATACTTATCAGATTCCTTACACTGTAGTAAATGGAACTGCTGGTAGACTCACTGGTTTTAAACCAGAGTATATTAATATTCATGTTGATAAAAAAACCATTGAAACAAGGGATGTAATTATAGCCTTTTGTGAGTATAAATTAAGTAAAGATAATGACTATAATGGGCTTATGTCTAGAGGATTATTAAGCTAATCAGCTAAAACATCAATAATTATTATATGATAACAATAGAGATAAGGGGGAAATTATGTTTGATTATAAAGTAGTGTTAAACAAGTTGTTTGTTAAATTAAAAATGTTTTCAAAAAATTTGTTTTATATAGGGGGGAATGATGCACTACCACCTCCTTTAACTAGGGAAGAAGAGGAAGAATTAGTAGTTAGATTAGATACTGGAGATAAAAAAGTTAGAGCCACCTTAATTGAAAGAAATTTGAGACTGGTAGTTTATATAGCTAGGAAGTTTGAAAATACAGGTGTAAATGTTGAAGACTTAATTTCAGTAGGGACTATAGGACTTATAAAAGCAGTTAATACTTTTGATCCTAGTAAAAAAATTAAGTTAGCTACATATGCTTCAAGATGCATTGAAAATGAAATTTTAATGTATCTTAGGCGGAACAGTAAGATTAAAACAGAAATTTCTTTTTACGAGCCCTTAAATGTTGATTGGGATGGCAATGAACTGCTACTTTCTGATATTCTTGGTACTGATAATGATGTGGTTTATAATATCATTGAAGATGATGTAGATAAACAATTGCTTTGGCTGGCTATGCAACGTCTAAATGCTAGAGAAAAAGAAATTGTACAGTTAAGATTTGGTTTAAATGGGACTACAGAAAAAACGCAAAAGGAAGTGGCAGATATACTTGGAATATCGCAATCTTATATCTCAAGACTTGAAAAAAGAATTATAAAAAGATTGAAAAAAGAAATAAATAAAATGGTATAGGGTTGTCTTTGGTATAAAAAATAAATCATAAGGGCATAATTTAAATGCAATTACTCAGAAGGGAATGATGACCTTATGATGATCAACAAAGTAGAAATATGTGGAGTAAACACATCAAAATTACCAGTATTAAAAGAAAAGCAAATGAAAGAATTGTTGTATAGGATACAAAATGGTGAGCATGGGTGTAGAGACACATTTATTAACGGAAATTTAAGATTGGTTTTAAGTGTGATACAGCACTTCAATAACCGAGGAGAAAATGTAGATGATTTATTTCAAGTAGGCTGTATTGGTTTAATGAAGTCCATTGATAATTTCGATTTAAGTTTAAATGTCAGGTTTTCAACATATGCAGTCCCCATGATTATTGGAGAAATTAGAAGATACTTAAGAGATAACAACTCTATAAGAGTTAGCAGGTCACTTAGGGATATTGCATATAGAGCATTGCAAGTTAGAGATAGATTGGTAAATCAAGATAATAAAGAACCCACTATATCTCAAATAGCAAAAGAACTAGAATTGCCAAGAGAAGAGGTTGTATTTGCATTAGATGCGTTGCAAGACCCAGTATCTTTGTTTGAGCCAATTTATCATGATGGCGGAGATGCGATTTATGTAATGGACCAAATAAGTGATACTAAAAATTTAGATGATAGTTGGCTTGAAAATATATCTATTAATGAGGCAATGAAAAAATTAGATGGTAGAGAAAAATTAATATTGAATTTAAGGTTTTTCGATGGCCGAACTCAAATGGAAGTTGCTGATGAAATAGGTATCTCACAAGCACAGGTGTCACGGCTTGAAAAAACTGCATTAAAGCATATGAGAAAATATGTTTAGGGTCCCTTAGGGGTCCCTTTTTTTCGAAGTGGATTTTATTTATTTTATTATAAAGAACACAAAATATTAACGATTAAAATAATATTTTAATAAACTGATGAATATAAATAGTATATAGCATTAATAAACTAAAAAAATTAGTATGGTGAGTACTTGTTTTAAAGAATAAGCATAAGGGGGGTAATAAAATAGAAAGCTTAATGTTTGCAATAAATAACTTAAGACAGATGGAAATTATAGATATAAATTCAGGTTCGAAAATGGGATATATTAAAGATTTAAAAATTGATTGCGAAGAGTATAGAATTATTTCAATTATACTTCCAACTCAAAAATCCTCTTGGTTTAATAAAAATAATAGTATTGAAGTGCCTTGGGAAAAGGTGAAAAAAATTGGTGTGGATGTTATTCTTATAGATGGTAGTGATATAAATATAGAAAATGAATAATTCAGTGCATAAAAATAATAACAGGTTAATACTTGTTATTATTTTTATGGGATTAAACTATTTTAATTTATATTAAAAAGTGTATAATGTTAGTATATTTGCTAACTATATTAGGAAAAGGACGTGAAGAACATTGAAGTGTCCATATTGTAGCTGTGAGGAAAGTAAAGTAGTTGATTCTAGATCAACAGAAGATAATATTGCAACTAGAAGGAGACGAGAGTGTTTAAGTTGTTTTAAAAGATATACGACATATGAAAAAGTGGAAGACATACCAATTTTAGTAATAAAAAAGGATTTCAATAGAGAATATTTTGATAGGACAAAAATAATAAATGGACTTATGAAGGCTTGTCAAAAAAGACCGGTATCAAGAATGCAAATAGAAGATATTTGTGATGAAGTAGAAAAACAATTAAATAATGAAATGCTTACAGAAGTAAAATCTGACTATATTGGAGAAATTATTATGAGCATTTTAAAAAGTGTAGATGAGGTTTCTTATGTGAGATTTGCTTCAGTTTATAGGCAATTTAAAGATATTAATACCTTTATGGAAGAGATAAGAAAGTTAATGTCTAAGGAATAAAAATGCCTTTAGGCATTTTTTTGTATCTTAAGAAAATACAAAATTTTAAATATGTCATAAAAATGAGGTGAAATAATGGAGATTGAAAATATTAACGATTATGAATTTATAAAGTTCCAGCAGGATAATGCAGTGATTTTGTTTTCAACAGCAAAGAATAGGCTCGATTTTAATAAAAATACTGGGCAAGGGTTAATAAATCTAGAAAAAATTAAAGAATATTATAATTTACAATCTATTGGTTATTTAAATCAAATTCATAGTGATAGGATTTTCACTTTTGATGGAAATGTTAAAGATGGAGATGCACTAATAACAGATAGAGCCGAAACGGCAGTGGGTGTGTTTACAGCAGATTGCGTTCCTGTAATTTTGGTAGATATTAAGAATGGAGTAATAGCTGCAATTCACAGTGGGTGGAAAGGTACAAAGGCACTGATTGTAAGTAAAACTATGGAGAAATTAAAAGAAAATTATGGCTCAGTAGCTGATGAGGTTAGAGTTTATATTGGGCCACATATTAGAGGCTGTTGCTATGAGGTTAGTAAAGAGCTAATAGAGGAGTTTACTAGTGAGGATATTTATAGTAATATTAAAATCAGTAATAACAATAAACTAGATTTAGAAAAATGCATTTTGAAACAGCTTGTAGACAAGGGAGTTAAAAAAGAAAACATTATTACTACCAATATTTGTACTGTTTGTGATAAACAACATGAGTTATATTCCTATAGAAATAGTAAAGATAAACAAGGGCGGATGTTTTCCTTTGTTTATTTAAAGTAATAAATTCGATGAAAATATGGAGGTGCTAACATGTCTGAAGAGAAAATATTAGTGGTGGATGATGAAGAACATATACAGGAGTTAATTAAATTCAATTTAGAAAAGAACGGGTATAAGGTTATATGTTCGGGCAATGGTATAGAGGCTGTAAAACTTGCTAAAGAACAGTTGCCACAATTGATGTTACTAGATTTAATGTTACCTGGAATGGATGGCTTAGATGTATGTAAGGAAATCAGAAAAGATTCATCTATGTCAAATATGCCTATAATAATGATAACAGCAAAAGGAGAAGAAATAGATAAAATAATAGGACTTGAGTTAGGTGCGGATGATTACATTACAAAACCATTCTCAGTAAGAGAATTGGTTGCAAGGATAAAGGCTATACTTAGAAGAACTAATATGCAGCTAATTGAGAAGACTTTTAAAATTGGTAATTTGGCTATTGATTTTGGTAAGCATGAGGTTATTAAAAGTGAAAATAGGGTTGATTTAACATTAAAGGAATTTGAGTTATTAGAAATTTTAATAAAGAATAAAGGTAGAGTTATGACTAGAGATTTCTTACTAGATAAAATATGGGGTTATGAATACTTAGGGGAAACAAGAACTGTTGATGTTCATATCAGGCATCTAAGACAAAAAATTGAAGACGATGATAAAAATCCAGTGTATATCCAGACTATTAGGGGTATAGGATATAGATTTAATTTTGGAGAGTAACCATGAAAAAAAAATTAGTTATATATCTGTTAAGTACTGTGATTTTTATATTTGCAGTAGTAACTGCATTATTTGTATCTATTTTTAACTATGAATATCAACAGAATCTAAAAGATAAACTTCAAAATAATAATAATATGATAATTAGTTTATTGCAAAGCAATAATTTAAGAGACCAAGAGAAATTTTTCGTGGAAAACTTAGCTCATTCGGAGTTAAGAGTAACCTACATAGATAAGGCTGGTAAAGTTATTTATGATTCATTTGTAAATAGTGAGACTTTGGGAAATCACAATGATAGGCAAGAAATAATAGCATCAAGAAAAAGTGGCGGTGGATTTTCAGTGAGATATAGTGCATCGACTGAAGAAAATATGATGTATTTTGCCACATCTTTTGATGATGGGCTCATTATTAGAAGCTCTATGCCTCTTAAAATTGTAAATGGACTAGGCAGTAAATATTTTAAGTTCTATATATTAGCCATAATTTTTTGCGCGGCAATATCGATTTGGTTTTCCCTAAAGCTATCTTATATTATAATAAAACCAATTACAGACTTGATTTTTATTACTTCAAGAATTAGTAAAGGCGAGTTTCACAGAAGGGCTAGGATTCTATCGGATGGTGAAATAGGAAAGTTAGCTAAGAATTTCAATGAGATGGCGGATAAACTAGAGTTTACATTAAATGAAGTTACAGATAAACAAAATAGATTAGAGGCCATTCTACAAAGTATGGACAGTGGAGTCATTGCTGTAGACAGAAAAAATAAAGTGATAATGATTAATCCCTATGCTAAAAAGATGTTTGGAATCACTAATGATATTATAGGACAAAATCTTCTGGATAATATAAGAGATTTTCAATTAGAAGATATTTTTAATCAAAGTGATGATGATTATAAAGAAATAAAGATAGTTTGGCCAAAGGAAAGACAACTGAGAATAAAAACTGCAGATATAATTAATAGAAGCGAACATATTGGTACTGTTGCTGTAGTTCAAGACATTACTGAGGTAAAAAAATTAGAGCAAATGAGAACACAATTTGTTGCTAATGTCTCTCATGAACTTAAAACACCGCTAACATCTATTAAAGGGTTTGCAGAAACTTTGAAATATGTTGATGATGTTGACACAAAGGAAAAATTTTTAAATATAATTAATGAAGAAGCTGATAGATTAACTAGATTAATTACAGATATTTTAACTCTTTCACATATAGAACAACAAAAAGAACTTAAAGAAGAACTAATTGATGTTAATGAAATTGTAAGAGATGTTTATAATTTAATGAAGAATACAGCAGATGTAAAAGGAATCCAGCTATCCATTGAGCAGCAGAATATAAAACCATTTCTGGGTGATGCTGATAAGTTTAAACAAATGTTAATTAACTTAGTAGGTAATGCAATAAATTATTCAGAAACAGGTGACAGTGTTTGTATTGGAATGCAGGACAGCGATGATAAATTTATCTTATGGGTTGAGGATACTGGAGTTGGAATAGCTAAAAAACAAATTTCGCGTATTTTTGAGAGGTTCTATAGAGTTGATAAGGCTCGTTCTAGATCAAACGGAGGCACAGGCCTTGGCCTTGCTATTGTTAAACATATAGTACTTCAATTAAATGGAAAAATATATGTGGAAAGTGAGTTAGGAAAAGGTAGTAAATTTACAATCGAAATTCCCTATAATTACAAAAAATAACAGTGTAATCCATTGTAAAGTTTAATTAACATTAGTTAAACTTTACTTAACTTATACATAATACAAAGTTAACTTTCGGGGTATAGTATTATAATGATGAGTAGTAAATAAAGAAGTTGAAATAAATGGACGGGGGAATTATCAATGAAGAGAAAAAGCTTGAAACTAATGGTTATTTCACTATCGATTGCAATGATAGCAGGAATTTTCACTGGTTGTTCAAGTAAAGATGGAGCAGGCAAAACAGGTAATAGTGCGGAGCTATCAGGTTCAATAACAGCGGCAGGATCAACTGCACTTCAACCACTAGCCGAAGTAGGGGCTCAAAGTTTCCTAGATGAAAACCCAGGAGCAACCGTAAATGTTCAAGGTGGTGGAAGTGGTACTGGACTTAAACTTGTAATAGAAGGTAGTGCAGAAATAGGAAATTCAGATATTTATGCCAAAGATAAAGCAGGTATTGATGAAGATTCACTCAAAGATCATAAGGTATGTGTTACAGGAATTGCAGCAGTAACAAACCCAAAAGTTAAAGTGCAATCTTTAACTAAAGAGCAATTAATAGATATATTTACAGGAAAGATAAAAAACTGGAAAGAAGTTGGAGGAGCTGACATTGTGGTTACAGTTATAAACAGACCATCATCCTCAGGAACTAGAGCAACATTTAAAAAATATGGATTAGATGGTGCAGACGAAGTAGCGGGTTTAACTCAAGATTCAAGTGGAGCTGTTAAACAAATAGTGAAACAAACCGATGGAGCAATTAGTTATTTAGCATTAGCTTATTTCTCTGATCCAGCTAATAAAGAAGGCTTAAATGTATTAAAAATTGACGGTATTGCTGCAACTGTAGAAAACATAAGTACAGACAAATATAAAGTTTGGGCATATGAGCATATGTATACTAAAGGTGAACCTATAGGAGTAACAAAAGCATACTTAGATTATATGATGAGTGACAAAATGAATGCAATAATAACAAAATTAGGATATATTCCAATGACGGATATGAAGGCTAAAAGAGATTAATGTTCTTTAAAGGTTGTCTGAAACCAGCCTTTATTTTTCATTAAAATAATTTTTTTGAGGTAAAAGAATATGAAAAAAAATGATACGAAATCAATATTTTTAAAACTTAAAAATGAATATTTAGGACGTGGTTTTGCAATATTTTGTGGTGCGGTTATAGTAATACTTACTTTTTCAATCATATTATTCCTAACTACTAAGGGTTTAAATACCTTTATAAAACATGGATACTCAATATTTCATTTTTTATTCTCTGAAAATTGGAAACCAGAGGGTGGTGGAGATTCTTTAACTCCTCAATTTGGAACTTTGATATTTATTCTTGGGTCAACAGTAGTATCTTTCCTTGCGGTGGTAGTAAGTGCACCAATAGGGGTAGCCTTGGCAGTATTTATGAATGTAATTTCACCAAAGATTGGTACAAAAGTTCTTCAACCTGCCATTGAGCTATTCGTGGGAATACCCTCCGTTGTTTATGGCTGGATAGGTGTAAGTGTATTAGTGCCTATTATTAAGGTTTTCTTTGGAGGAATTGGGTTTAGTTTACTTGCAGGAGTATTAGTTATTAGCATAATGATTTTACCTACAATCACAAGTATATCATCAGATGCTATAAAAACTATACCAAAAGATTATATAGAAGCATCCTATGGACTTGGAGCAACTAGATGGCAAACTATAATTAAAGTAATTATTCCTGCAGCTAAAAGTGGAATATTAACAGGAATAGTTCTTGGAGTTTCAAGAGCCTTTGGTGAAGCACTGGCAGTACAAATGGTTATAGGAAACTCAGTTACTTTCCCTAAGGGGTTACTTGGAACTACAGCTACATTAACAAGCATATTAACTATGGATATGTCAAACACCATTGATGGCACTCCATGGAATGATGCTTTATGGTCTATGGCACTATTGCTTCTAATAATATCATTTGTATTTATACTTATAATTAGAAAAATTGGAAAAAGAGGTGAAATATAATGACTTCTAAGGCTAAAGATAAAATAGCAACTATTGCTTTATATATAATTTCTGCTTTAGTAATTCTTTTGCTTGTAGGCCTCGTAGGATATATAATATATAATGGAAGGCAATCCTTGAATTTAAAGTTTTTATTTGGTGAACCAAAAATTCTTGAAGCTGGTGGAGGAATTGGACGTCAATTGTACAATTCAATACATTTACTTATAGTAACTCTTATAATTACAGTACCTCTAGGGATAGGGGCTGGAATATATTTAGCTGAATATGCCAAAGAAGGCAAGATATTAAATATTATTAGATTGAGTATTGAAACTATGGCTTCATTACCTTCCATAGTTGTTGGCTTATTTGGATTATTAGTTTTTGTTAACATGGCACAATGGGGATATTCTCTTATAGCTGGAGCATTAGCTATAACTATAATAAATCTACCAGGTATGACTAGGGTTTGTGAAAATGCTATTAAATCTGCATCTTTCAGTGTTAAAGAAGCAAGTTTGGGCCTGGGTGCTACAAGGTGGCAGACTATTAAAAGAGTTGTATTACCCTCTGCAATGCCTCAAATTCTAACTGGTGTAATACTCGCAGCAGGAAGAATATTTGGAGAAGCAGCAGCTTTACTGTATACTGCAGGTATGAGCGCGCCAACTCTGAATTTTACTAATTTGAGCTTGACTAGTAAAGCTTCAGCTTATAGTTTGTTTAGGCCGGCTGAGACACTGTCTGTCTATATATGGAAACTCAATTCTGAAGGAATGGTGCCTGATGCTGCGAAGATAGCAAACGGAGCTTCAGCAGTTTTAATAATAGCAGTGCTTATATTTAATTTAACTGCTAGAATAATCGGGAAAAAAGTATATGAAGCTCATACAGGGAGTAAATAGGGAGGCGAGCAATATGGGAATAGTTATAGCAAAGAATTTAAATTTATATTATGGAAATGTTCAAGCACTTAAAAATGTAAATATAAGTGTGGAGAAAAATTCAGTTACTGCACTTATTGGACCATCAGGGTGTGGTAAATCAACATTTTTACGTACTATCAACAGAATGAATGATTTGATAGACTCTGTTAAAATAGATGGAGAAGTTTTATATGAAAATAAAAACATATACAGTCCGGATTATGATGTTATAGATCTGAGGAAAAAAGTAGGTATGGTATTTCAAAAGGCTAATCCTTTTCCTATGTCAATATACGAAAATGTAGCTTACGGCCCTAAAATTCACGGCCTAAGTAATAAAAAACAACTTGATGAAATTGTAGAAGACAGCTTAAGGGGCGCCGCACTTTGGGACGAAGTGAAAGATAGGCTTAAAAAAAGTGCACTGGGATTATCAGGTGGACAGCAACAACGTCTATGTATAGCTAGAACCTTGGCTGTGCAACCTGAGGTCTTGCTAATGGATGAGCCTACTTCAGCCTTAGATCCTATTTCAACCTTGAAGATTGAAGAATTAATGGATGTGCTGAAAAAAAAGTACACAGTTATAATTGTAACGCATAATATGCAACAAGCAGGTAGGATTTCTGATTATACAGCATTTTTCCTAAACGGAGAAATTGTAGAGAATGGTAAAACAGAAAATATATTTTATAAACCTCAAGATAAAAGAACTGAGGATTATATTACAGGAAGATTTGGTTAAAATATAATAGGGAAGGTGATAGTATGGCAAGAAAAGTATTCGAAGCAAATCTTGAAGAACTTCATAATGATTTAATTAGAATGGGAAGCATTGTGGAAAAGCAAATTCATGACTGTATAGATGCCTTAGTTACTCAAAATGTTGAGAAAGCTGAAAAAATTATGATCGATGATGACATAGTTGATGCAATGGAGCGAGAAATAGAAGATAAAGCAATAAGACTCATCGCTATGCAACAACCATTAGCAATAGATTTAAGAAACATCTTCACAACTACAAAAATAGTAACGGACCTTGAGAGAATGGCTGATTATGCTGTGGATGTTGCTAAAATTACAGTAAGATTAAAAGATGAAAAATATATAAAAGAGCTGATTGACATACCTAGAATGGCTGAAATAGTAATACTTATGATAAAAGATTCCTTGGATGCTTATGTGGCTGGAGATGTTGAAAAGGCATATGAAGTTTGTAAAAGAGATGATCAAGTAGATGACATATATAAGGAAGTATTTGATGAACTTCTTCAGCTAATGTTTAAAAATCAAGCCACAGTAAATCAAGCTGCTCAATTTCTATTTATTTGCAAGTGGTTAGAAAGAATTGCTGATCATACAACAAACATATGTGAATGGACAATTTATTTAGTTACTGGAGAAAAAGTTAATTTAAACGAATAGTTTTTAGATGAAATACAGAAACTACAATTAATATAAACAAGCGAGTTTATATTAAAATATTGTAGTGGAGTAGTGATTATGAGGAATAAAAATTTAAAAACTTTTGGGATAATATTTAGCATTAGCATACTAATGCTAAATATTGGTTGTAAAAAAGATACAGAAACTAAAGAAAAACAACCTAAGGCCATAAAAATAGTTTGCGAAGACACAGTTTTCCCCATGGTAAATGATTTAGTTCGGGATTATAATCTAAATAATGATCCTGTAGTTACTGTGGAATATCTAGACAGAGAAAGTGCTTTTAGTAAACTATATAAGTCTGAAGTGGATATATTAATTGGATATGTTCAGCCTGAGAATAAGGAAATAGAGACAGAAATATTAGCTTATGATGGTATAGGAATTATTGTTAACATTAATAATAAATTAAGTAGTATAGCCATTGAAGAGTTAAAAAAAATATATACTGGAAATATAATAAACTGGGATAAATTAAAAGAACCATCAAAACTAATAGTACCAGTAGCTTATAAAAATATTTTGAATTCAGTTCAGCAAGAATTTGATAAGAAAATAATGGATACTCCAGTAAAAGAACAAATGAGTAGTAGTATGAAGTATGTATCCGGTATTGAAGAAATGAAAAATTTTGTTGCTAAGAATCAAAATGCTATAGGATTTATACCAGGACAGTGGTATAATAAAGAAAGTAAATTTTTAAAATTAAATGGTATTGAAATTACTACTTCAAATTTAAAAAACAAACTATATGCTCTAAGATTTTCAACACAAATGTATTATTCTAAAGAGAAAAAAGATAGTTTAAAGGATCTTTTCCAATATTTCAAAAGTGAAGACGGTAAGAAGATCATAAGAAAATATTGTATAGAAGCATTTTAGTACCTCCTTCTTAGGAGGTATTTTTATTCTGTAGTAAATTATGTGATATTTTTAAGCTTTACACGTAAAATACGTGAAAAAACGCAAAATTTGCTAATGTATGCATTGTTTCTTCTTTTAAATAGTAATAACGTTGACTTAAATACCTAATTCATGTAATATTACTTAATGGAATGCTATAATTTATTATTGAGCTAATTGATTATTGTAAATTAAATAATATATATTTAACACTATATATAGAGTGGATTTAATTTTGATATAATATTTCTAATTCCTCATTAAACTTTTCATATGAAGGGTTATTGTTAAATAGGAGGTAAAAATGAAAAACCAAATTGCTAAGATACTTCCAGGAAGTATTGCAGAAGAAATTGAACTAGAATTAGGAGATAGATTAATTAGTATAAACGGCAATGTTGTAATTGACATTATAGATTACAAATTTTTAATTACGGATGAACTTATTAATGTTGAGATTGAAAAGGCAGACGGCGAAGTTTGGGATATTGAGGTTGAAAAAGAATATGATGAAGACTTAGGAATCCAATTTGTTGATCCCATTTTAGATAAGCCAAAGAGCTGTCATAATAAATGTATATTCTGTTTTATTGACCAATTGCCAGAAGGTATGAGAGAGACTCTGTATTTTAAAGATGATGATTCGAGATTATCGTTTTTTCAAGGTAACTTTGTAACCTTAACTAATATGAAGGAAGCTGACATTGACAGGATAATAAGTTATAAGATAAGTCCTATTAACGTTTCAGTGCATACTACGAATCCAGAGCTTAGAAAACTAATGCTTAACAATAAATTTGCTGGGGATGTTTATGGTAGGTTAAAGAGGCTAGCTGAGGCTGGAATTAAAATTAATTGTCAAGTGGTTTCTTGTCCGGGGATTAATAATGGACCTGAACTATTAAAAACAATTGAAGATTTATATAAGCTATATCCAAACATAGAAAATTTAGCGGTTGTGCCAGTTGGAATAACCAAGTATCGAGAAGGATTATTCAACTTAACCTTATATGACAAAAACACTGCAGCAGAGGAAATTGAAGGTGTAAATAAATTACAAGAAAAATATATTAGTGAAGTTGGCTCACCTTTTGTACGGTTGTCTGATGAATTCTATGTTACAGCACAAGTTGATGTTCCAGAAGAATCTTTCTATGATGGTTATGATCAGTTAGAGGATGGCATTGGTATGATAAGGTTACTCAGAAGTGTTATTGCTGAAGATGTATCAAATCTAAAACTAAATAATACTGGAAGCTTCACATTTATAACAGGCTCTTTAGCTTATGCAGAAATACTAAAGGTAGCAGGCAAGATTATGGAAACAAATAACAAAATCAATATCCAGGTTAAAAAGATAGTAAATAATTTTTTTGGAGAGACTATTACAGTAGTAGGTCTTTTAACAGGAAAAGACATAATCATGCAACTTAAGGATGAAAAGCTAGGAGAATATTTAATTCTCCCTAGTAATGTGCTGAAAAAAGGATATGAACTTGGAAACTACGAGGAGCAAATATTCTTAGATGATATTACAGTAAGTGATTTAGAAAAAAGTTTAGGTACAAAAGTTTTAATATGTGATTATTCAGGAGAAGATTTAATCCATATTATAAACGAAAATAGTCAGGAGGAAAAATAATGGCAAAACCAATAGTAGCAATAGTAGGAAGACCTAATGTAGGAAAATCTACATTATTTAATAAGTTAGCAGGTAAAAGAATATCAATAGTTGATGATAAACCGGGTGTAACAAGAGATAGGGTATATGCTGATGCAGATTGGCTTAGACACAATTTCACAATAATTGATACTGGTGGTATCGAGGTTGAAAGCCAAGATATTATCTTAGCTCAAATGAGAAGACAGGCTCAAATAGCTATAGAAACAGCAGATGTTATTATATTTATTGTAGATGGTAAACAAGGGCTTACAGGAGCAGATAAGGAAGTTGCTCAAATGCTTAGACAAAGTAAAAAACCAATAGTACTTGTAGTAAATAAAATAGATCATCTTGCACTAGAGGCTAATGCTTTTGAATTCTATAATTTAGGTATAGGGAATCCTCAAGCTATTTCTGCAACACAAGGGTTAGGACTTGGAGACATGTTAGATGAAGTAGTATCTCATTTTGATAGTGTTTATTCAAGTACAGAAGATGAAGAATATATCCAAGTTGCAGTGGTAGGTAAACCAAATGTTGGTAAATCATCGCTTATAAATAGAATGCTTGGAGAAGAAAGAAACATAGTAACGAATATTGCAGGTACAACAAGAGATGCAATTGATAGTAAATTAGAAACTACAGAGGGTAAATTTATTCTTATAGATACTGCAGGAATAAGAAGAAAAAGTAAAGTAGAAGAAGGAATTGAAAGATATAGCGTTATTAGATCCTTAGCAGCAGTGGAAAGAGCTGACGTAGTTATACTTATACTTGATGCACAAGAGGAATTAAGTGATCAAGATGAGAAAATTATAGGGTATGCTCATGAGATGAAAAAAGCTATTTTAGTAATAGTGAACAAATGGGATCTTATTGAAAAGGATGACAAGACAATGCTTGAGTATAAAAAGAAATTACAAGCAGGATTAAACTTTATGGCATACGCACCTTATTTATTTATATCTGCTAAAACAGGTCAAAGAGTACATAAGGTACTTGCAACAGTAAAAGAATGTTTTGAAAATTATTCAAAGAGAATTTCTACAGGTATACTTAACGAGGTTGTAAATAAAGCTGTATTAATGAAAGAACCTCCAACAGTAGCAAACAAGAGATTAAAAATATTCTATGTGACTCAAGTAGCGTCTAAACCACCAACATTTGTATTCTTTGTAAATAATGAAAATTTATTGCATTTCTCTTATGAAAGATACCTAGAGAATCAATTGAGACTTGCTTTTGAATTTAAGGGAACAGGTATAAAACTTATATTCAGGGAAAGGAAGGAATAGAATGGCAACAGTTGCTTTTTTAGGTGGCGGAAGCTTTGGCACTGCATTATCAATAATGCTTGCAAAAAAAGGACTGAAAGTTAACATTTGGGATAGAAAACTTAGCGTTATTGATGATATTAACATTAAAAGAGAAAACATTAAATATTTATCAAACGTTATTGTTCCAGCAGGAGTAACAGCATTCATTGATATAGAAAAAGTTATAAGTGATAGTGACATAATTGTATTGGCTGTGCCCTCCCATGCAATAAGAGACTTAAGTAAGATAATAGCACCACTTATAAAAGAAAATCAGATTGTGGTTAGCATTGCAAAAGGCATTGAAGAGGGTTCATCAAAAAGAATTTCACAGGTTATAGAAGAAGAGATCCCTAGTAACCCTATAGTAATATTATCAGGTCCTAGTCATGCAGAAGAGGTTGCCTTAGATATACCAACAACAGTAGTAGTTACATCTAAAAAAATGGAGTATGCAAGGATTGTGCAGGATGTATTTATGACCAATAAATTTAGAGTTTATACTAATGAAGACATTATTGGAGTAGAGATAGGCGGAGCAGTTAAAAATATTATTGCGCTAGCTGCTGGTGTGTCAGATGGTATAGGCTATGGTGATAATGCTAAAGCTGCACTTATGACAAGAGGAATGAGTGAAATCATAAAAATAGGAACAAAACTCGGAGGTAAAACTGAAACCTTCTACGGATTAACGGGTATGGGTGATCTTATAGTAACTTGCACTAGTATGCACAGTAGAAATAGAAGAGCCGGTATTTTAATTGGGAAGGGTACTCCAATGGATGTGGCTTGCCAGGAAATAGGAATGGTAGTTGAGGGTATAAAAGCTACAAGAGCCTTCTATGCACTTAAAGAGAAACAGCAGATTTCTATGCCTATTACAGATGTGCTTTACAAAGTACTATTTAAAGGTAAAGACCCTAAATATGGAGTACACGAATTGATGTCAAGAAATAGAAAAGACGAGTTTTAGTAAGAAAGTCCTGATTTTTCATTGTGAAATTAATGAAAAATCAGGGCTTTTATATATTTTCAAACTGTAGTAATAATTTATTGTTCTCTAAAATATAATTATAATGTTAGTAATAAGTATTGGGAGGGAATATCTTGGATAATTTCGATATATACAAAGATATAGCGGAGAGAACTCAAGGGGATATTTATGTAGGTGTTGTAGGCCCCGTAAGAACAGGAAAATCTACATTTATAAAAAGATTTATGGAGCTTATGGTAATTCCTAGAATAGACAATCCTCACAAAAAAGAAAGAGCAAAAGATGAACTTCCTCAAAGTGGTTCAGGTAAATCAATTCATACCACTGAACCTAAATTTGTACCCAACGAGGCAGTTGAGATTGATTTTGACGGCGGCACTAAATTCAAAGTTAGAATGGTTGATTGTGTTGGATATATTGTCAAAGGAGCATTGGGATATGAAGACGGGGAGACACCTAAAATGGTAACAACTCCTTGGTATGATTATGAGATTCCATTTGAGGAGGCAGCAGAACTTGGAACAAAAAAGGTAATAAATGAGCATTCGACTATTGGACTGTTAATTACTACAGATGGTTCTATCACAGGAATAGAAAGAGAAGAATATTTAGATGCTGAAAAAAGAGTAGTTGATGAACTTAAATCCATCAATAAACCTTTTATTATGGTTTTAAATTCTAAAAATGCAGAGGCGCCTGAAACAGAAGCTATGGCAAGAGAGTTAGAAGAAAAATATGATGTTCCAGTTCAAGCTATGGATGTTCTAAATATGACTGAAGGTGATATAGCAGATGTATTCCAAAGGATTCTTAAAGAATTCCCAGTTAAAGAAATTAACATAGATATGCCAGAATGGATTGAAAATTTAAGTTCTAAGCATTGGGTTAAAATTAGCTTTATGAAATTCTTAAAAGATATGTGCAAGGATATTTTTAAAGTTAGGGATATAAATAAATCTCTGTTAAGCTTTAAAGACGTTGATTTTTTAGATTTTGCAACACTAGATGAAGTGAATATGGGAGAAGGTACTGCTAGAGTCAATATTGTTCCTAAACACGAATTATTTTACAAAATACTAGGTGAAACTTGTAATCGTGAAATAACGGGTGAGAATGATTTATTAACATTAATGGGAGAATTCTCTTTAGCAAAAGTGGAATACGATAAAATTTCTGATGCTCTTAGAGATGTTAAGGAAAAAGGATATGGTCTAGTTGCACCACAACTTTCAGAAATGACTTTAGAAGAACCTGAAATGATACAGCATGGTGGTAGATATGGTGTCAAATTAAAGGCTTCAGCACCGTCTTTACACTTTATTAAAGCAGATATAACCACAGAAATATCTCCTATTATGGGTACAGAAAAGCAAAGTGAAGATTTCTATAATTCAATTTTAGAACAGTTTGAAAGTGATAAGTCCCAAATATGGCAGAGTAATATGTTTGGTAAATCTTTAGAAGTATTAGTTAAAGAGGGTCTTCAAAACAAATTATTTAAGATGCCTGATGACGTTCAAGTAAAAATTCAAAAGACGTTACAAAGAATCATAAATGAAGGTAATGGAAGCTTGATTTGCATTATATTATAATAATATTTTTTATTATATAGTAGTTTTGAGTTATAGGAAAAATTTCTTATAACTCAAAGCTAAATTTAATATTGAATTAGTACAAAATTTCATGCTATAATAAGTTGTTAACTGGGTGTAGCGCAGTTGGTAGCGCGCATGAATGGGGTTCATGAGGTCGCAAGTTCAACTCTTGTCACTCAGACCATTGAAACATAAGGGTTTAGAAATCTCAATATTGAAAAAGTACGGAGCAAAATAGAGAAAAAGTACGGGATTCATTTTAAAATGAAAATCCGTACTTTCTTTTTTTAAAAATTAAGTTTATTATTCAAGTCATTAATAGCCTGTTCCTGCATATCTGGCAACACATGGCTATAGGTGCTAAGTGTCATTCTAATATCACTATGCCCTAGTCTTTCAGCTACTATTTTAGGATGTATATTGGCTTTTAACATTATAGTAGCATGAGTGTGCCGAAGGAAATCCAAACGTTTGGATTTCCTTCGGCACGTATTTGCAACTATTCAGAAAGAAAGAGGTGTTGATTTATTAACGTTAAAAACATTGTTAGGCCATTCAAATATATCAACTACTTTTACATATTCAACACCTAGTTCTGATTTTATGGAAAAGAAGATTAGAATGTCACAAGAAAAATGGAAACAACAATTATTAGCCGATGAATCGGATGAAAAGAAAGGAAAATAATTATGGCTTTAGAATGGAGATTAAGAAAGGTTATGGCTGACAAAGAAATATGGTCAGGTTCAGAATTGGCTCGATTAATGAAAAAAAAATAAGGGTATAGCTTATCATCGACATCAATGAGTGCTTTATTGAATGGCAACCCTAAGCAAGTAAAAGCTAATACTATGGATGCATTATGTACTGCATTAGACTGTTCTCCTGCGGATTTATGGAAACATACTTCTACTTATACTCAAAATATAGATAGTAATATGCAACCAAAGTCAGCGAAAGCATCTAATGATAACAGACTTCCACCGATTTAATGGTAAGAATAAATGATTGATATGAGAAAATGTATAATTTGTTGTACTAGTTTGAGTGAAAGTATAATCAGGAATAAGCAAAGAAAATGTTACAATTGCTGTGACCAAGAGCATTTAAATGTTCTTTTATCACCTTCTAATCTCGATAGTACCATTTGTAAAAAATGGTCAATTAACTTACTAACAAAATATAATAAATATTTAATAGATATAGGTTTAAAATTATCCTCAAGAAGGAGAAATATGGATATGGCAAAAAAAATAATAACTTACATACCAATGATTAATTACTATTACTAATAGATGCTTTTGGATTATCAAAAACGACATAGTAAAAGAAGGATTAGAAGCAATGAGGGCCAGAGAAAGAAGTTTCAATCTAATCGGGCAGAGGGAAACAATTGAAATATATCTATTAAGTAACAGACTAAACGAATTTATGACTTAATTAGGATACTAAATTATCTACCAGACTTTTGGATGATTAGTGTATACAACCCCATAAATTGGAAATTATATAAAGATTTGTTGCTATAAATGAATTTTTTTGTAAAAGATAAATAAATTGTAGAACTATATAATATAAATTCATATAATACTACTGAGATAATATTTGACAGCTAAGATATGTAACCAATAAAAATTTTAATTGAGGTGAAATAAAGTGAACGGAGCTAATTGTGGTTATAGTATACCACCTTTAATAATCGGAGGAATAGGAGTTACGGGGCCAACAGGAGCAACAGGTGCTCCAGGGATAGAAGGGCCAGTAGGAGCAACGGGTGACGTAGGACCAACCGGGGTAGGAGTAACAGGAGCTATAGGAGCTACGGGAGCTCAAGGTGAAATTGGATTACCGGGTATTCAAGGGCCAACTGGTCCACAAGGTATCCAGGGTATTCAAGGTATTCAAGGTATTCAAGGTATAACTGGAACTACAGGTGAAACGGGGTCGCAAGGTATCCAAGGTGTTACTGGACCTACTGGTGATAACGGTGCTACTGGTGCTAACGGAACTAACGGTACTAATGGTGCTACTGGTGCTAACGGTACTAATGGTGCTAATGGTCCTACTGGTCCAGCTGGGTTAGGCACTGTTCCTTATGCAGAATTTACTGATTCAACAGACCATACGGCTACTGCTGCGAATACCCCAACAGTAATAACTATGAATACAAACGAAATAATCTTTGGAGTCATTCATGATACCGCTGCAAATTCCGGAAGAATAATATTTCCAACAACAGGGATTTATTTGATAACAATTACAGCAATCATACGTCAAATTAATGCAAGTTCAACATCATTACTAGATTTCTGGCTAAGAAAAAATGGTGCGGATGTACCTCGGTCTAGTAACAGGACCAGCATTACTACTTTAGCTCAAAGTACAATTGCTGCAGCAGCATATACAGTGGATATTAATATAAGCGATGATTACCTCGAATTTTGGTTCTCAGTGAATACTAGCGGATTTGGAGCATTAGCTGGACTATATACTACTGTTCCTGCGGTTGGGCCATTAATACCATCAGTTAAAGTAGCTGCTACTAAAGTAAGTGATATAGGGGTTTAAGGACTATACTGTACTGATCTGTAGGTCTATCTGGAACTTGGGGTAGTATCAGCATCCGTGTAACCAGGGGCAAAGTAAAAAAAGGACTACCCTATTAATATCCATCGGGTTTGTTTAAGAGGTGCAAAAATAGCAATTAGCGTACCAATTAATATAGTAAATAACATAGAAAATATCAGGAATTTGTTCCTGATATTTTTTATGTTAGTATAAATTCTTTAAACCTTGTGGAATTATTAGCAGTTGAAACAAGAATAGTTATTGCTAGCGTACAAACTTGGTTATGTTATGCTGATGCAGTTGGTTTATTGAAACATGATGCAGTAGGGGCTTAAAGCGGAATTAAAAAGGGTAGTGTAGAATATAATAATAGTAGCTATGCTCCATTTATATATAGAATCCACCATAGCATCCCCCCCCTAAATAAATTCCTGTTTAATAATGTTATTATATAGACAATTGTTAGCAGCACACTGATCTACAACTTTGAACCAATCGTAGATTTAAAATTAATTAAAAAATTAAGAAAGGCATAAGTTTAACCTTTAAGACCATTTGTTTGACGTTCCATGTTTTCTAAGACGATATCATAGATTTCTCCCAAAGAAGCACAATACTCAATAACCTTCCATGGTATGTTTGTGTGAAAATGAATTTTAATCATTTCAAAGTCCCCAACAGCAAGCAAACAGTCACCTTCAATATTGTTTGTAATATATTCGTTGATTGCATCTTCCGAAAGATTATGTCCTTCGATTAGTAATTGGATATCAAATTTGTATTCAAGCATAATACACTCTCCTTTGTTTCTTTTTTCTATAAATTAATATTTGGCTGCGTGTTCTATAAATAATTTTTATTCCACAGTTTTTTACCAATGTGACGCACTTAATTAATATTACGATGCAAAAATTAATAATCTTAAATTTCTTTATCAAGCATCTCTTTTAATTCCTTGGCAATCTCTTGTGAAAAATCATGTTTTTTATCACTAAATGTCCACCCAAATCCATCTCCCTTATATCTTGGAAAAACATGCATATGATAATGTCCAATATCATTAAATTCTCCACCATTTTGCATTATACTATAACCATCTGGAGAATACTTTTCTTTAATTACCTTAACAATTCTTTTAGATAATACCATCATAGACGTTACTACCTCAGTTGGAATTTCATCAATATCTAAATAGTGATTTTTAGGAATTATAAGTACATGACCTTCATTTATTGGCTCATTAGTTAAGAAACACATAATTAAATCATCCTCAAATACTAAGTTAGATGGTAATTCACCTTTTACAATTTTACAAAATATACAATCCATAGTTACCTCCTTAATTGTTCTTAAACCTTCGTATTAAAATACAAGTTCGACACAAATCATTTATAATATAGTACCATTAATTGCTAATATAAACAATATTAACATATATACTGTATTCTTATTATTGAATATGAAATAAGTGTGTGCATGCATTTATTTATGTTGATTCTAATAATCTACGGTTAAATTCACTATATAACTAAAAAAGTATCACAAAAATAAAATTAAATGGATATTGTAGCTACTAATGTGGTACACTATAAATGTATAATAAGCTGGAGCAATTATAATTACAACTATATCAAGAAATTTAAGAAAATATAATATTAAGAATTGAAGTACCTATAATAACACCAAATGGAGTATAGGGTGCGTTTTTTGCCATATATGGAATGCAGTAGTATATTTGCACTCAAAGAAAATCACAGCCAGTATAAGAGTTACAAGGCTCTTAAAACTAGATGCTAATTGAAAGGAAGTTGTTAATATGAAAACAGAGATTGTAAGGGTTAGATTAAATGAGGTTGAAAAAAAAGTATTTTTAGAAAAGGCGGCAGCTCTTAATATGACTATAAGTGATTATATAAAATATTGTTGTTTAATTAATCCTCCAAAAGGCGGATTTGAAAGAGAATCTGAATATAAATAGAAGACAGCGATGCTGTATCTCAAAATATTGATTGGGAGAATGGTTTGCGTCTATAATAATGCTAATAAGTTAATTTAATTACTTTGTGAACAATGCGAATTATTCATTATTTAAGAGACTTATATATATAACAAGGAGGGTAATACCACAATGAAAATAATATCAGATATAGCAGACAGTTATGGTTTATATACTCTCCATAAAAAGTACAGTAAAAAAGATCAGTTTAATTATGTGGAAGAAGACGTCACTACTCTTAACAGTGATTTTCCGAAATTTTATAAAAAACCGACTTTACCAGAAATTCATTATGAAAAAGATAAAATTGAAAACAACTATGAAATAGGCAAAATAAAATTTTTAAGCGAAGTTGAAAATGGACATAGTAATAAAGAGGCTATATTTCATTACAGAAAAAATTTAGTTGCGGATAATAATATAAATGTTATTTTTGTACATGGCTGGAGAGCAGATAATCTAGATAGATTAGGGAAAGTGTTTTTAGATAGTTTTATTGAAAAAAGTTATAATATTTATAATTATGTTTTACCTTTTCATATGGAAAGAGCTACAGATACATCTTTATATAGTGGTGAGTATTTTGTAAGTGCAGACGTAAACAGAACTTTAAAGTCTGAACAACAAGCTGTAAGCGATATTAGGGCTTTAATAAATTATATTAAAACTGAAAAAAAAGGGAAGATTATAATTATTGGTTTGAGTTTAGGTGGAATAACTACTAATTTATTAAGTGAAGTTGAAGAAAACATTGATGTGCTAATATCTTTGTTTTATGCTAATGATTTGTCATATACAATATTTGAAACCGAGGCTGGTAAGTATATAAAAAAAGATTTTTTGAAAAACAATTTTAATTATAGCTTATTAAAAAAAAGTTGGGAAGTTATTAATCCGAGCTTAAGAAAACCAGTAATAGACCTTAACAAAATAATTCTTGTATCAGGTAAGTATGATAAATATGTTATAGATAAGGATACAGATACCCTATGGGAAAACTGGGAGAAACCAAAAAGATATATTTATAGTTGTGGCCATTCAGGAATTGTACTTTCCAAAAACAAAATTAAAAGTGATGTTTTAAAATTTATATATAAGAGAGTGTAGCATTATGATATTACCAAGTATAGGTTTATTTTTAATAGCAATTATTATTCTTATAAAAGATTATAAAACAGAATCAACAAAATTCATGGCAGCAATATGCTTTCTTGCGGGACTAGGTACAACTGCTGTAGTTTGCGAAGGACCTGTAAAGACATATCTAGTAACTAGAGGTGCTGGTCAAGAAACTTTTATATTAATCACTTATATAAGCGCTTTACTGTCTAACATGGCTCATTTTATAGGCCCATACTTTATGTTGTTGTATGGATTATCTTATGTAAATATAATTAAAAAGAATAAAAAAACAATATATATTATACTGCTTATACCTTCAATTATTTGCTTTATTAGTTTCCCTGTAATGAGTAATTACTTAAAAACACCAAATGAATTAAAGCTATATTTTAAGCAACTAAGTATTTGGTGCGATATATATGTCCGACGTAATTTCTACGGTTAAAGGTCAAGTAAAGGAATTTGAACAGATTGATGATGATAAATTTTCTATAGAAGACGTTATAAATAAAATCAAATTGTTTATGAGTTATGAATTTAAAAAATCAAATTGTACATTAGTGGAGAAGATAGATATTAGCTATGATGAAATAATTAAAGGAAGTATTAATTCATTTGTACAAGTTTTTAATATTCTTTTAACTAATGCTATAGAAGCCAGTGTAGATAGTGAAGAGCGTATAATAACTTTGGGGGCATATAAAAAAAAATAAAGAAATTATATTCTATGTTAAAAATTCAGGGAAAGAAATACCTACTAAAATTCAAGAAAATATATTTAATTTCATTAGAATTTTTTAACAACAAAAAATGTACAATTGCTGAAAGATTAAAATTATTGAGAAAAAGTAACGAGCTAACTCAAGATAATATATCTAAATATTTAGATGTACATAGAACAACTGTGACCCATATGAGTCTGGTGAGATAGTGCCAACTACTCAAAACATTATAAAATCAGCTAAATTATACAATGTTACAACTGATTATATTCTTTGCTATGAACTTAATATAGAAAAAAGTGATATTAAAAGTTTAAAAAAGTAGAGTAGTAAAAGAACAGCCTTCATATAGTAAATAAAGATACTCAACTGATTAGACCAGTTCGAGTGTCTTTATTTTTTTGCTCTGTTTAAGGACAGGTTGAAAAATATTGTGTATTCAAATATATAAATCAAAAGTTAATACACACAAATATTTTGTTTGATTCAAAACTAATAATTTTTTTAATAAGTAATGAGAATCGATCATTTTCGAATAGAAATACTAATATTTAGTCTTTTATTTTGTAAGGCTATTTCTATCTTCCATTTGTGGAGGTTGTTCCAACCAATTATATTTAATCATTATCTTCGAACCTTTTCTTGCATAATCAAATACATCCTTAGAAATAAGTCCAAGTTTAATAGGTAAATCATTTCTCATACTATAAGCTGCACCTAACGCAGTGAAACCTAATGATGTACTGGACATTAAATTTGTTTTATACATCATCATTTTATCAGAAAATGGTGATATCTTTGAATCAGTAGCTTTCCCTGCCCATGTACTCGGAGGATGAATATCACTTTTTGATAGTACAGAACTTAAATTATCAATAATTTTTCTTGTCAATTCTTTACCTTCTAGAAAGTATTTTTTTATTTCACTTTCTTTTGCAACTTGTGCAAATCCTGTCAACATCTGATTGGCAAAAATGTTATCTTCTACGGCTTCATAAATATAACCAACCTCAGTTGTATTTAATGAACGTTTATCAGTAAAAAAATTTATTCCACTCATATAACTTTTATCATTAATAAATTCTACTTGTTTTGGCATAGTAACATAAGGGGGTCTTGCTAATACACCTTTTTTTAATAAATATTTTGTAGTAATCTTATAATATTTAATAGAAATATTATAATCTAACTTAAATACATCAGTAACACTTTCCATATAAGATATAGTTGATGATACAGCATTATGACCTAGATTAAATTTCATCAATTGACGAACATACATTATATTTAAAATATCATCAAATAACGGTGGTGCGTCAATTATAATATCATTTTCATTAAACCCAAGTGGAATAACCACTTTTTCATTATTAAATATATTCTCAAATTCTTTTTTTACATTTTGTGCTTCATTCATCACATCAGTTATTATGTTTCGTGCTTCTTTATCAATAGTTTTATTCTTAAAGATGTTATAAAACATTATTCTTGCAGATAATGAGATATAACCCATCCATAATGTGCCTAGCTCTGAGGAGCTTATTTGTATTTTTGCTTCTGTTGTCATATAAGTCCTTCTTTCTTTTTTGATTTTCATTATAAAATTTATAATAATATTTTTATTATTACTATGCTCTAAAGCATATTAATTTATACTTTTATATGGTTTTTCATAACAAAAAATGAGATCATTTTTAAAAACCAATAAGTCTATTAACATGTTAGTTAAAGTAACATATAATTAAATAAAGTTAGTTTAACTAATTAAACAAAACTAAGAGAAAAAATGTACAAGCAGTCATTCTAAATAAGTATAAGGATATAGCTAATGTAAGAAGGGTGGGAGGGAAGATAAATATAAAATGCTGAAATTAACAATGCTAAGAATCGAAAGAAATTTAAAACAAGAAAAATTAGCAACCTATATAGGGAAAAGTAGAAGTACATTATCTTCATATGAAAATGGAAAAATTACTCCACCCTATAAAATTATCTTAAAACTTAAAAAAATATTAGATTATTTTGAAGACGATTTACTTAATGAAGTAAATTATAAAAAGAAAATAATTAGAAGCGTTAAATAAGTTAGGGTTAGAAGTACGTTTTAAATAAGTAAAAAAAGTCACAAATAGAAAAATAGGAGGATATTCATGGCAGGATTGAGAAGTAAAATGAATTTAAGAATGATAATGTATCATTCTTAATTGAAATGGCAAGTAAAAATGAACCTGAAGAAATAAAAGAAACTCAAGAAATCAAAAATAATATTTGGTAGTGTAAAGTGAGCTATGAAAAAATGAGAAGAACTAGTTTGGTACAAATATATGGAAAATATTTTTGAAATAGCTTGTTTTATTAAGATAAGAATGAAATAAGACAGAACAAAAAAGCCTTAAA
>NZ_JBOITM010000001.1:0-55276 GCF_050717535.1 Clostridium sp. | reverse complement strand
TGCAGTCTATCTGTTCCCAAAATATAGTTCATAATTTATCCTTCTCCTTTGGTATAATATAGATTAATTATACCAAAATTGACAGATTATTAATAGTTTTTTATAGGTTTTCGCACAGCCTGCCGGGCATTGTTATTCAAATTGTCCTCATACCTACCATTATTTATGCATTAAAAAAATCTAGGCTTATGACATAATGACAAATAAATAAAGATGACTCTATTTATATAATGTTCTAATTGGTCAATTGCACAAAAATTATGGGCTAATTTTTAAATAATTGCCTAATGTTTATTTTACGCAATCCGTTTACAATGTAGGAAGTAAAAGAAAACTATTTAATTTCATTAGAGAGGATGGGTATATATGAAATTTGTGTTAGCTCCAGATTCCTTTAAAGAGAGTATGACAGCAAAAGAAGTAGCAGATGCTATGGAAAGAGGGATTAAAAAAGTTATTCCTGATGCACAGTGTGTGAAGGTTCCAATGGCTGACGGCGGAGAGGGAACCGTTCAGTCGCTTGTTGATGCAACTGAAGGTTATTTATATCAGGGGATAGTTAAAGGACCTCTTGGGGATGAAGTACAAGCTGTATTTGGAATGCTTGGAGATAAAAAAACAGCAGTAATTGAAATGGCAAGTGCTAGTGGACTACATCTTGTTGCTAGGGAAAAACGAAACCCTCTTTTAGCTACCACATATGGCACAGGGCAACTAATTAAAGCAGCACTTAACAAGGGAGCTAATCATATAATTATAGGAATAGGCGGTAGTGCTACAAATGATGGTGGTGCGGGAATGATACAAGCACTTGGTGGAAAGCTTTTAACAGTGGACAACAAAGAAATTAATTTGGGTGGTGGATATTTAAATCTTCTTCATGACATAGATTTAAGTGGACTAGACAAAAGACTTAAAGACACTAAGATTGAGGTAGCTTGCGATGTAAATAATCCACTAACTGGGGAAAATGGTGCTTCCTATATTTTTGGACCTCAAAAGGGTGCTACAAGTGAAATGGTGAAAATATTAGATGATAATTTAAGACATTATGCAAAAATTATAAAGAAACAGTTAGATATAGATATCGAAAGTATTCCTGGGTCAGGAGCCGCAGGTGGTTTAGGAGCCGGATTTCTTGCCTTTTTTTGCGCAGAACTTAATAGGGGAATAGAATTAGTTACGAAGCATACTAAGCTTAAAGAAAAAATGCAACATGCCGATTATGTGTTTACTGGCGAAGGTAGTATAGATGGACAAACACTTTTTGGGAAAACACCCCTTGGGGTAGCTTTAATAGCTAAGGAACTTAATATACCTGTTATAGCTTTTGCTGGACGTATAGGTGATGGGGTAGAGGATTTATATAAGTATGGAATAAATTCAATAATAGGTATATTGTCAGAAGCTTGTACTATTGATAAGGCGCTTGAAAAAGGTCCGGAAAATATTGAAAGAACTTGCTAAAACATAGCTAGAATTATTTTGCTAAGCAATTCATAGAAATCAATGGATAAATAAGGTACATTCTTATGCTAATCAATAAAAACAAAAATCAGTTCTTAAATAAACTTTAAAGCTTATTTAAGAACTGATTTTTTGTTTTATGAAAAATTAAATGCTTTATATCTTTAATATTCATTCTTAACTGTGAAATCTCCATTGTATCTAAAGCAGCTTTTTATATGGTCATTTATTACACCAGTTGCTTGAAGAAGAGCATAAGTTATGGTTGAGCCTAAGAACTTAAAGCCACGTTTTTTTAAATCCCTACTAACCAAATTCGATAAATCAGAGGTTGCTGGCACATTTTCAATGTTATCCCAATGGTTTATTATGGGTTTATTGTTTACAAATGACCATACGTAAGTGTCAAAGCTACCAAATTCCTCTTGAATTTTAATGAACATCAAAGCATTATTTATGGAGGCTGCTATTTTAAGTTTGTTTCTTATAATCCCTGGATTTTGAATAAGCTCAGCTACTTTTTCATTATCATATTGCGCTACTTTATTATAATCAAAATCATCATAGGCTTTTCTATAGTTTTCTCTTTTTCTAAGTATGGTAATCCAACTGAGTCCTGCCTGAGCAGATTCTAGAACAAGAAATTCAAAATGCTTTCTATCCGTGTGGACAGGTACGCCCCATTCCTCATCATGGTATTTTATATATAGTGGATCAACCCCACACCAATGGCATCTATTCATTTTTATACACCTCTTTCATATGTTAATAAGTTAACTTTAACATATATATCATATATATATTCTATCAATTATAAGCAACACAAGTTGGTTCAACAAATCTAAAGCCAAAAAAAAATTTTCATTGAAAATGGAATATTTATTAACAAATATTCACTACATAGAATATATTATACTATGAATTACATTATCTCATTAATAAAGACTATTTCAGTTATCATTCTGATTTATTAGTACATATATCAAGTATAAAGCTTATGTTGACACTATATGTAAGTGATATATGTATCCATAAAAACCTACAATAACTTATAAATCAGACAATGTATTTTCCCATTGAAAATTTATACAAAAAGGAGTCTTATTAAATGAGTAGAGATGAAAAAGATTATAAACCAAATTGTTCACCAAATGATAATTGTGAATGTAACCTATGTAATATTATTGATGTAGATCCAATAAATTTAGAAAAACACGGTGCTAAATTACTAACTGTAAGAATACAAGTAAATAATGTATGCATTGGTATACCAGTTTGTGTTGCATGCATTATCTATGATAATTGTCATAGAATACTTGCTTTTAAAGGTTTTACTACAATCTTATGTAGAGAGGACGCATGTGGTAATACATGTGGTAGTAATGCATGTGGTACTATTGCACGTAAACTAGTGTTTGTACTTCCAGATAATATAGGTGATCCTGAAGAACTAGATGCTAGATGTGTAGCAAATTATATATATCCATGTGAAACAGTCAATTAGTTGTACATGTAAGGGGATAGTGAAGAAATTCATTATCCCTTATGTATTGAAACAAAGCGAGTATAAATATATTTACCTATTGTTAAAATTTGCAATAGAAATTATGTATATAATCATGGTATAATAATAACTTATGAGTTAAAAATATATTTAAGTTAAACTTAAAAATTATATATGAAACTAGAGAGGAAGTTAAAATGAGTAACATGAAATTTGAAGAATTTAATATTAGTAAAGAAATATTAAAAGCAATTGTTAATTTAGGATACAAAAATCCGTCAGAGGTTCAAGCTGCAGTAATACCTATAGCTCTAAAAGGTAAAGATATCATAGTAAAATCACAAACCGGCAGCGGAAAAACAGCAGCTTTTGCCATTCCACTTTGCGAGAGTGCGGATATAGAAGAAACAGAACCACAAGCGCTAATATTAACACCTACTAGAGAACTAGCTCTTCAATTAAGCCAGGATATAACACAAATAGGAAGGTACAAAAAAATTAGAGCCGTAGCTGTTTTTGGTAAACAACCTATCTCGATGCAAAAGAAGCAGTTGAAACAAAGAGTTCATGTAATAGTAGGAACACCAGGAAGAACTTTAGATCATATTGAAAGAGGGTCTATTAATTTAGCTAAGGTAAAATATTTAATATTAGACGAAGCAGATGAAATGCTTAGTATGGGATTTATAGATCAAGTAGAAGAGGTTATTAAAGCTGTGCCTAAAAACAGAGTTACCATGTTATTTTCAGCTACAATTCCAGAATCTATTGAAGCAATTTGTGCTAAATACATGGTAAGTCCAGTTAAAATAGAGATAAATCCTGAGAAATTAACTGTAGAGAAAATTGATCAAGTTTGCTTTGAAGTAGATGAAGATAAGAAACTCAGTTTGCTTAAAAGAACACTATATGTTGAAAATCCAGATTCTTGTATAGTGTTTTGTAGAACAAAAGAAAATGTTGATGTAATAACTGATCAAATGAAAAATCGTCATTATTCATGTGTTAAGATACATGGAGGTCTGCTTCAAAATGAAAGATTAGATGCTATGGAAAGATTTAAAAAGGGTGAATTTAGATTTTTAGTAGCTACAGATGTTGCTGCTAGAGGAATTGATGTGGAAGATATAACTCATATTATAAATTATGACTTGCCACTGGAAAAAGAAAACTATGTACATAGAATAGGAAGAACGGGACGTGCGGGTAAAAAAGGAAAGGCTATAACTTTTACAACTCATCATGAGAAAAAATTCTTACAAGCTATAGAAGAGTATATTGGTATGGAAATACCTAAAAAATCGATTCCATCAAAGGAAGACTCAGAGCCGTATAGAGAAGCATTTTATGAAAAAAATGATGCTAAACCTATTATTAAAAAGACTAAGGCATCCAATTTCAGTACAGATATAATGAAATTGTACCTTAGTGCAGGTAAAAAGAAAAAAATACGAACTGTAGACATTGTAGGAACTATTTGCAATATAGAAGGTGTCACTGTTGATGATATCGGTATTATAGATATTCAAGATAATTTCTCTCATGTAGATATTATGGGTGGAAAAGGTAAAGTAGTATTAGAAGCCCTTAATAAGGGGACAATAAAAGGAAAACCCATTAGAGTAGAAAAAGCAAACAAATAGTATTTAACTAAGTGTGTTTCTTGAATGTTATAAAATATGAAATGAGGTAGATATTTAATTATCTGCCTCATTTATATATTTGAAGTTAGTTTTAAAAAAGTAACTATTAGAATTTTAATTTGGTTTATATTGAGAATAGAATATTTACATGTTACAATAATATAAGATTTTACTATAAAAATTCAATATAATTTGTAGAATTTTGTATTGTTTTATAATGCAATAGCGAAGAAAAATGTGAAAAACCAGGTTGGATATATGGAAGATACAACTTGGTTTTTATTGTATTGAAAGGTAGAAATAAATTTATAAAAATAATATTAAAAGAGAGACTTAAGCAGATTAGTAATAAATGTAACTAGGCAAACCACATATTGTGGGGAATATTAGACATAATAAGATAGCAGTGCCCCAATTTTTCTTAAGTTGTTCTCATATAGATAGTCTAATATTAAAGTTTGTTTTGATATGTCCATTGTCAAATTGCATATGCTTTTACCTTTAAATAGCAAATATTCAATCATTGTATATTCTACTAATAATTACTTTGAATTATGTTAAAATAAATACAAAGACAAAGATATGTGTGAATTTATAATTCAAATATTCCTTAATATGTGTTAAAATATAAAAGTTGACGGAAAGATTTATAAAGGTGACTTTCTTAAAACAAACAACTGGGTGATATTAATAATATATCAACAAATAATATTATCTGTTAAAAAGGAGAGCTAAAATGAAAACATTTCAGGATTTAGTTAAAGAGACTTTAGAGGTTCAAGATTTAGAGGAATTAGAATCAGCAGCAGATTTATTTCAGTTTGGCATTGAAAAAGGACATTACAATAAACGCCAAGCAGACCAATTTAATGTTACATATTGGAAAATGAAAAATACATACTTAGCTTATGAAGTTGCAAAAGAGATAAAAGGTAACAAATTAGATATAATTAGCATGGTAACTAGCGCTCCAACCGAAATAAAAGATGACAAAAAAGAACTTCTTAATTATATAAATGGGAGAGTTAAGGCACTAAAGGGTAAAATGAACGGAATGAAATAGTATTGATATTTTGGAATAATAAAAAGGGCAGATATTGTTATAAGTAGGCGAGCTTATAACAATACCTGTCCTTTATTCATATAAATCCCCAGCAAGTTTTTCCAATGCATTTTTATTTAGTATGATAATAGAATTTTTTTCTTTTTTTATTATGTTTTCCTGGCATAATTTATTTATTGTTCTAATTAAATGCCTATAGCTTGTTCCAAGTAAATCTGCCATTTCTGTAAACTTGTCTGTTATAATTCCACCATCTAAATTTGAACGCTGACTATTTTCTGGCGCAATAGCAAGTAGATAACTTGATAATCTATTTTCTAATGGATAAAGAATATTTATTGAACTAGCGATGGAGGAACTTATAAATTTTTTGCCTAGGCTTGTACACATATATTTTAAAAAAATCGGGTCATTAATAGCATATTTTCTTAGATTTTTCATAGATATTCCAATGCATAGACAGTCATTTATTGCTTGAATATTTGAATTAGCAGTATCGCAATCAATAAATTCCACATCTCCAATTATATTTAGGGGTTTATATAATCTAAAAAGAAGGGACTTACCATTTTTCAAAATAGTATATACCTTTACCTTACCTTCAACAAAAAAATAAAAATAATTTATGGGTTCATTAGTTTTTACAATATGGCTTCCTTTTTCAAATAAATGTAGCTCCATATATTTTTTCATATTTATTCCAAAAAAACTTTCTATATTATATTTTTTCACATAATTGTCTAATTCATTTTGATTATTTATGCGTTTCATTAAAAATTCCTCCTTGGTGTTTTCTAAGGTACATATAGATTTTCTTGTTTACATAAGTATTATTATAATAGTTTAACTTGGTTTTGTATAATTAATTCAGCGAAAATATGACATGTGTCATATAGATGCCCAGATTTTTATGGTAACCTTTAAAAAAGGCTTATTTCACAATTAAAGAATGGGGGAACTAAATGTATAAGATATCAGCGGTATTTATAGGTATATTAATTGCCATAATGGTAACGTTTAATGGACTTTTAGTAAATTATACTAATCAATATAGAGCAATATTAATAATTCATATAGTAGGACTTATAGTCGTAATTATTATTTTAATATTAAGAAAAGAAAAATTTAAGCTAACAAAGAATATTCCCATTTATTTGTTTAGTGGTGGGTTAATAGGAGTTTTGATGGTTTACTTAAATAATTTATGCTTCAATTCTCTTGGGGCTTCCTTAACACTATCTTTGGGTATTTTTGGACAATTAGTATTAGCCAATTTTATAGATCATTTTGGACTATTTGGTTTAAATGTTTATAAATTTAAAAAGAAAAAAATCGTTGGATTTCTTATAATATTTTCTGGTTTAGTTACAATGATTTATTTTAAATAGGGGAGGAAGAACATGGTATATATAATTTTAGCAGTTTTATGTGGTTGCTTTACTATAATATCTATGATTATTAATTCGCATCTAGCTAAAAAAATAGGAGTGCTTAAGGGCACACTCATAAACTATATTGTAGGGCTCCTAAGTACTATAATACTTATGATTATAGTGAGAAGTTCTCTAAAATTGTCTCCAAGTATTTTTACCAAAATACCTTGGTGGGCTCTTTTAGGTGGGATGATAGGAGTAGTAGTTGTTGCTAGTTCTAATATTGTACTTCCTAAAATTCCTACTATATATACTACTTTGCTTATATTTATAGGTCAACTTTTTACAGGTATACTTATAGATTATTTCAGAATGGGTTTTGTTTCAAAAGGAAAGATTATTGGTGGATTGTTAATTCTTCTAGGACTATTGTATAATTCAAATGTTGAAAAAAAAGAATTGATTTTATAATAAAAAATGACCACAACTAATTAGTAGTTGTAGTCATTTTTTAAAATTTTTAAAAAAACTATTGCATATGACGTTACGTAATGTGTTAATATACTTATAGAGAGTTAAATCTACATGTATTTACGGTCTAAGTTCCATAAGGAGTGATCACATTGAAAAATAATGAATCACATTTTTTCACCATTGGTGAATTTTCAGAAAAAGCAGGTGTTACCTTAAGAACCCTTAGGTATTATGATAAAATAGATTTAATGAAGCCTAGTTCTTACAACGCAGCAGGGCACAGATTGTATAGTAATCAAGACTTTGCAAGGCTTCAACAAATATTAACCTTAAAATTTATTGGCTTTTCTCTCTATGAAATTAAGAAAATAACTGAAAATGATGTTACTGATGAAAATTTTGTTAAATCCTTAGAAATACAAAAGAAAATCATGAAACAACGGGCTGCGCATACTTTCAAGGTAATCAAAGCTATTGATGAAGCCATTGACATGGAGAATAAAGAAAATATAAGTTGGGATAAGTTTACTAACATTATAAATGTAATTAATTCGGACAAAAAGTTACTAGAACAGTATGAAAACGCTTCGAATTTAAGGGCTAGAATAAATATTCATGAGATGTTCAGTGTAAATAAATATGGCTGGATGAGATGGTATTTTGATGAATTAACTCTACCTAAACATAGTAAAATTCTCGAACTAGGATGCGGGGATGCCAATTTGTGGAAAAAGAATATAGATAGAATTCCTGTGGACTTAGATATTACTTTAAGCGATGTCTCTAAAGGAATGCTAAGTGATGCTAAGATAAACTTAGGCAAAAAAGCAGAGAATTTTATGTTTCAAATCATAGATGGGCAAGATATTCCTTATGAGGATTGTAGCTTTGACATAGTAATAGCTAACCATATGCTTTATCATGTAGATGATATTGATAGCGCACTGTCAGAAATATTTAGGGTATTAAAACCTGGTGGATATCTTTACTGCTCCACTGTTGGACAAAATCATATGATTGAAATTAGAGACATTATGTCTAAGTTTAAATCAGAAACAATGGATATCAAAAGTTCTGACATTACTTCTAGGTTTAAACTGGAAAATGGCCAGGAAAAGTTAAAAAAGTGGTTTCATAATATAGAAATGAAAAGATATGAAGATAACTTAATTGTAACAGAAGCAGTACCTATTATTGATTATATGTTTTCCATGCCTGGAAATGTGCGCGAAAGTTTTAATAGTGAGAGACTTAACAGACTTAACAAATATTTAAAAGACAAAATTGCTACTGAAGGTGGAATTTACATAACTAAAGATACGGGATTTTTTAAAGCGCAAAAGAGTTCATAAGTAAAAACATCATAAATGCTATATTTCTTTAGCTTTTGTGGGTTAATTATAATATTTAAGTAAAAAATAAATTATTAACAATTTTAATTTAAAACAAAATTTAATTTGAAAGGTAGGATATATATGAAAATCAAAAACATTCCTTTTTCACCACCTGATATAACAGATGCAGAGAAAAAACTTGTAATGGAGGTTTTAGATTCTGGTTGGATTACAACAGGGCCTAAGACTGCAGAATTTGAAGATAAAATTGCTAAATATTGTGATGTTAATAATGCAGTGGCACTTTCAAGTGCTACTGCTGGATTAGAACTTATATTAAAGGTTTATAATATTTCAGCAGGTGACGAAGTTATTACAACACCGTATACCTATACTGCTACAGCAAGTGTAATAATTCATAGAGGAATTAAACCAACATTTGTAGATGTTAAAGAAGGTAGCTTTTTAATAGATGAGAAAAAAATAGCTATGGCAATTACACCTAAAACAAAAGCAATAATTACTGTGGATATTGGAGGTGTACCTGTAGATTATGATGCTATAAGAGCGGTACTTAAGGAAAAAAATAGAGAAGATATCTTATTTATATCAGATTCAGCTCACTCCTTTGGTGCAATATACAAAGGAAACAAAGTTGGAACACAGGCTGATTTCCATGTATACTCATTTCATGCAGTGAAGAATCTAATAACAGCAGAGGGTGGAGCTGTAGTTTTTAATAATAATAAGTTTAAAGGTAAAGAAGACTTAAAAAAAGAGTTTAAGATTGAATCACTTCATGGACAGTCAAAGGATGCTCTTTCTAAGATGAAAGCAGGAGCTTGGAAATATGATATAGTTACAGACGGATTTAAGTGTAACATGACAGATATTAGTGCAGCTATAGGTCTTGCACAAATTGGAAGATATGAAGGAATGCTTACAAGAAGAAGAGCTATTTTTGATATATATTCTAAAGCTCTTTCTACTAAATCTTGGTCAATTATTCCTTTTACAAAAGATGAAACTAAAGAGACATCATATCATTTGTATACTTTAAGAATAGACGGATTTAAAGAAGTGCAAAGAGATGAATTAATACAAAAGCTTGCAGACATAGGCATCGCTACTAATGTACACTATACACCGCTACCAATGTTTACACTTTATAAAAAACTGGGATTTTCTATAGAAGATTATCCAAACACATATAACCAGTATATAAATGAAATAACCCTTCCAGTATATTCAACACTTAAATTAGAAGATGCCGAGTATGTGGTTCATGAATTAATAAGATGCGTAGAAGAAATAATTGCTAAATAATAAATATTAAATCGGAGGTTATACCATGGAAGTTAAATTTTTTACGCCAACAAGAGAATACCAGGAGAAAAAATCAGAATTTGATAATGCCGTTTTAGGACTTATGGAAAGAGGAGTATCAATGCTTGGTAAAGAGGTAACTGACTTTGAAGAAGCAGTTAAAGAATTTACAGGAGCTAAATATGCAATTGGTGTTGCATCAGGAACAGATGGCTTAGTAATGGCTTCTGACATATTGGGTTTTAAAGAAGGCACTGAAGTAATAACTTCACCTTTTACATTCCTAGCATCTTCATCTTGCATTGCAAAGAATGGAGCAAAGCCAGTATTCGTTGATATTGATGAAGAAACATTTAGTATAGATGCTACCAAAATAGAAGAAAAAATAACAAAAGATACTGTAGGAATTATTCCAATCCACTTATTTTCACAAATGGGTGATATGGATAAAATTATGGATATAGCTGGTAGACATAATTTAACGGTTTTAGAAGACTCTGCGGAATCTTTCGGTATGAGATGGAAAGGTAATGGAACCAGCTACAAACATGCAGGCACTATAGGAGATTTTGGAGTGTTCTCATTCTTCCCTACAAAGACTCTAGGAGCATATGGCGATGCAGGTATGATAGTAACTAATGATGACAACTTGGCAAATCTTGCTAAGATGTACAGAGTTCATGGTGCATCTAAAAAGTATCATTATGATTTTTTAGGATATAATTCAAGACTTGATGCAATGCAAGCTGTTATATTACAAGTAAAAATAAAATATATAAATGATGCAATTCAAAATAGAGATCGTATTGCAAAATTATATAAAGATAGATTACAAGATTGTGAGTTTATTAAAATACCTGAAATTAAAGGAAATCAAAAACCAGTTTATTATGTATTTAACATATTAGCTGACAGAAGAGATGAACTTTCAGAATACTTAAAAGCAAATGAAATAGGAACAAGTATTTATTATCCAATCCCTCTTCATCTTCAAAAATGCTTTGAATACTTAGGATACAAAAAAGGTGATTTCCCAGTAGCTGAAAGAATAGCTGAGAATATTATGGCACTTCCTATATATCCAGAAATAACTGAAGAAGAAGTAGAATTTGTTTGTGATACTATTAAGAAATTCTATACAAAATAATGTAATCCCCTGCGTGACTTGCAAACAAACTCTAAACAAGAAATTTAATTAAAAAATTGTTTTTTCTTTTCTTATTGCAAGTCGTTCCGGGTGATATCCTATATTCTTAACCTATTAATTGTTGTGAGCCATGGGTTACTTATTGGACTTTTGTTACATACACAAAGAACATTCCGTAATTAGTTTAATTATGTAATGTTCTTTTGTTTTTAAGGATATATAATTAAAAATATTTAAATAATTAGAACTGCAATTTGATAACTATGTTGATATTGGAGCTTGATGAAATAGTAATTTTAAATTGTGAGTGTACATTTTTATATAGGCTCTCACCTTATAAATTTCTACTGCTGTGAGTAATGTTGGTGGACCCAGGGTAGATAAGATATTTATTACTTCTGTTCCTTGCTGCGCAGCATCTTTAGCATAGGCATAATTTTGATTTAGTAACATACTGCTTATTATAAAACCTATTATAGCTGGATATGTGTTGTGTTTAATATCCTTTAACTTTGCTTCAAAGATAATATTGTTTATACTATCTACTAGGGCAATTCTTGGGTGACTTAAATCTATTGCTTTAAATATTATAAATACCCCCTAAAAATTATATATATGTTAATTATAGTATATGAGATTTAGGGGGGGTGAGTGATATATAGCTATTAAAATAGTTTTACAAGAGTATTCCTAAATTGTATAATAGATTTAGAGATAATTTAGAAGTTGAGAAGGAGATAATTATGGATAATGAAATTAAAGAAATGTTAATAGAAATGAAAAATGACATTAAAAGTATTAATGTACGAGTTAAAAATATTGAGACAAATCAAGTGAATGTGTCAAATGCTGAACATAAGAATTGGCATATGTTAGCAGAAAAGTTAGGACAATATGATTCTATATTACACAAGATATATGGAAAAAAGGATTCTGAAAAAGAAAAATAATACTAAAGAACCTATTTTAGTTTCTATACAAAACTATTCTACATCGGTATTTTATATGTTATTATTACTAAGGTAGTTTAAATAACTAGAGAGTAATATTACATTTTATTTAAGTTACCTTAAGTATAATTATAAATACATATATAATAAATTAATGACAAAAGGGGACCTAGATTCATGATAGATATAACAAAAGAATACCTTCAAAAGAAGTATAAAATAAGCTCGAAAACCTTAGAACTCTATGATATAGCAATACAAGATGTTCAAAAGCAGTTTGAAATTCTTGATGAAATAAGAGAATTTAATCAACTTAAGGTTTTGACTGCATTACAAGATGAAAGAATTAGCGAATCTCATTTTACAAATTCATCTGGTTATGGCTACGGCGATATTGGACGTGATTCATTGGATAAAGTGTATGCAAGAATATTCAATTGTGAAAGTGCACTAGTTAGGCCACATTTTGTAAATGGAACACATGCCATTGGAGCCGCCTTATTTGGCAATTTAAGACCCAATGATACTATGATGTCTGTATGTGGAACTCCGTACGATACACTGCTTAATATAATAGGTATAAACGTTACTGAAGATATAGGCTCTTTAAAAGATTATGGTGTAAAATATAAGCAATTAGAATTAAATCAAGCATCTAAAGTTGATATTGACTTAATGAAAAAGAATCTTCTAGAAGATAAGTCTATAAAGTTAATTCATATTCAAAGATCTACTGGATATGGCTGGAGAAACGCATTATTAATTAGTGAAATAGAAGAAATTATAAAAGCTGCAAAAGCTATAAATCCAGAAGTAATTTGCTTTGTAGATAATTGTTATGGTGAATTTATTGATCTTCAGGAACCTACAGATGTAGGAGCGGACTTAGTTGCCGGTTCATTAATAAAAAATATTGGTGGTGGCATTGCACCTACAGGTGGATATATTGCAGGTAAAGAGAAATATGTAGTGCAAGCATCTTATAGATTAACAACTCCTGGTATAGGAGGGGAGTGTGGTTCTACTTTTGGAGTTATGCGTTCTTTATTTCAAGGACTATTCTTAGCGCCACATGTAGCTATGGAAGCATTGAAAGGCGCTATTTTTTGTGCGAGAATTATGGAACTTGCAGGATTTGAAGTTCTTCCTAAGTATACTGATAAAAGAAGTGATATAATTCAAGCTATTAAGTTTAATAATAAGGAAAAGGTGATCAATTTCTGTAGGGGCATACAAGAGGGTTCTCCCATTGATTCTTTTGCTCAATGTGAACCTTGGGATATGCCAGGCTATGCGGATCAGGTTATAATGGCGGCAGGTGCATTCATTCAGGGGTCATCTATTGAGTTATCTGCAGATGCGCCAATTAGAGAACCTTATATAGCATATTTGCAGGGTGGATTAACCTTTGACCATGCTAAAATCGGAATATTAATAGCACTTTCAAGAGTTATCTAAAATAGAAAGTTGTAGATTAAAATAATGAAGTAAAAACAAAAACCTGCAAATGACTTAATCATTGCAGGTTTTTATTATATAACAAACATTTAGATGTAACACTTTAATACTTTCTGTAAATACCAACAAGTATACCTAAAATTGAACAGTCCTCAACTATGATAGGGGACATAGTTGAATTTTCAGGTTGAAGTCTTATATATCCTTCTTCCTTAAAAAATCTTTTTATAGTTGCTTCATTATCAATAAGAGCTACAACTATGTCGCCATTTATAGCTGTATTAATTTTCTCTATTATAGCTAAATCACCATCTAATATTCCTGCTTCAATCATACTGCTACCAGATACTCTCAGCATAAATAATTCATTATTGGTTTTAGTAAAATTTAATGGTATAGTAAATGTGTCTTCAATATTTTCAACTGCTAAAATTGGTATTCCAGCTGTAATTTTTCCTATAATAGGGATATCTATTAATTCTTTTCTCATAACATTATCCTTTAACAGTTCAATAGCACGAGGCTTAGTTGGATCTCTACGAATAAATCCTTTTTTTTCTAATCTCTCTAAATGACCATGAACAGTTGAGGTAGATTTCAATCCTACAGCCTCACATATTTCTCTTACTGAAGGTGGATATCCTTTTGATTGAACTTGCTCCTTTATGTAGTTATATATTTCACTTTGTTTATCTTTTTTTTGAGTTAACATGGAAACACCTCTCATTCTCATTCGTATTAAAATTATATCATATAAATTCAAAAACATCAAACTTATGTTCGTATTTTTATAAGAAATGTATAAGCGAATAAATGTAAATAATTGTGTTAAATACAAAATAGTAATTAGATTAAAATTATGCACTAAAAAAAATATCATGATTTGATTATTGAATCCTTATTTGTTATAATAGACTATTATGAAGGTATTTGAAAATAAATGGAGTGTGGTGCTATATGTCTAAAAATTGTATATTTAACGATAGAAAAATTTGTAATGATTGCGGAGAATGTGAAGTCTGCGAATTAGATCCAAATAAAAAATGTAATAATTGTGGGAAATGTCTAGAACTAGAAGGTTACGATGTTAAAGCTATAAATATTGATGAAGTATTTGAGGATGAAGCGATGGAAGGTTTAGATAATAATTTTTATGATAAGAATGAAATTGGTTTATCAGAAATAAAAGAATCAAAAGAAGAAGATAGTGAAAATGAAATTCATGAATTACAAGATTCTAAAGAACTAACAAAAGCTGAGGAATTAGCACAAATTGAAAAATATGATTTACTACTAGAAGAGGAAGAACAATCTAATCTAGATGAGGATGGTTTTATACCTGAAAATGATGAAGTTTGGGAATACATCGACGACATAGAAGGGGTAGCAGAACTTCTTGAAAATGAAGAAGATAACTCAGAATTACTTCATGAGGAGTTTCCTGGACTTATGAGGGTAAAAAACATGTAAATAAGTAAATAGTTTTTACTCAAAAAAAGTATATATTACGTATAATGCATTGCAATATGCGTAATATATACTTTTTTCTTTTTTATTCATCAGAAAGGGGGTTTGACTTAACTGCATTTCTTAATTTATCATTATCTACGTGAGTGTATATCTGTGTAGTTGATATATTTTCATGACCCAAAATTTCTTGCAGACTCCTAATATCAACGTTGCCATACTTATACATAAGAGTAGCTGAAGTATGCCTTAATTTATGTGGAGTATACTTTGCTTTATTAAGGCCTGCATTGCCTATATGCTTTTTTACAATCCTTTCTACAGTTCTTTTATTGATTCTTCCAAATTTGCCACTGATAAAGAGGGCATCCTTATCTTCAACATGAATTTTTTCATTGTCTGTATTTCTAATAGGTAAATACTCATAAATTGCCCTAAGTGAAGCTTTGTTCAAATATATGGTTCGTTCTTTATTTCCTTTTCCAATAATCGATAGGGTATCACTTTTAATAGATGATATATTTATACTGCAAAGCTCCGAAAGTCTCATACCACAATTCAAAAATAGTGTAATAATACTATGATCTCTGACAGAATGCTTATCTCTAGATGTTGTAGCCTCTAGTAGGGACTTGCTTTCAGCTAAGGTTAAGAAAACGGGGCTTCGCTTGCCTAGTTTTGGCGACTCTAAATCTATTGTTGGGTCTATGCTTAGTACTTTGGCTTTAGTGGTTAAATACTTAAAAAGGGACTTTGTAGATGCTATTTTTCTAGCTTTAGCATAGTTTCCATTAGCCCTTGATTTTCCAAGATAAGAGACAAAGGCATACAAATCCTGTAATGTGAGAGTTTTTAATGTATCTAGGGTTAGATCATTAATGCTAATTTCCTCAATGTGCAAGGCTTTTTCTGATGAGACTAAACCTTTATACATTTTTAGAAACTTTAATAGCAATGATAAATCAGCTGTGTATGCAACAATAGTAGCGGGAGAACAACCTTTAATAGTAGATAAATAATTAAAATAATCATTTAAAAACTGTGGGAGTTCGTTGTTATAAATATTATTTATATCAGATTTCATACGTACCTCCAAAAAACATAATAATGTCGTGAAACTAACATTTCACGACATTATTATTCTACAAGAGGGGGTCAAAATCCTTCTTTTTTTCAAAAATATTTTTATTTCTTTTTTTATTATAATTAATTTCTTTTTTTTATTATAATTAATTTCTTTATATTTTATATAAAATATTACTCTCTTATAAAAATATATTAAATAAAGAAGCTACCAGTATTTAAACTGACAGCTTCTTTAGTCTATCTTCAGTTAATATCAATTATTATACGTTTATAGCAGTTTCTACCCCAATTGCATCTTTGTTTGCTTCTAATATTGGATTTACATATTCCTCTATAAATTCTACAACTTGACCTGGGGCTCTACCTGTAAATTTAATTGGGTCAATTACAGCTAGAATCTCTTCTTTTGACATCTTAAAGCTATTATCATTTATAATTCTTTCTATAAGGTCATTGTTTAAGCCTTCTTCTTTAACTCTTCTTGCTGCAGCCATAGAATGAACTCTAATGCTTTCATGAAGTTCTTGTCTGTCCCCTCCCCTTTTAACTGCTTCCATAAGAATGTTTTCTGTTGCCATAAATGGAAGTTCATTATTCACATGAACCGCAATAACTTTTTCATAGACTACCATATTTCCCGCTACATTCATATATAAATTTAAAACTCCATCAAGAGCTAGGAAAGCCTCAGCTACTGAAATTCTTTTATTAGCTGAATCATCTAATGTTCTCTCAAACCATTGTGTTGCTGCTGTTATAGCTGGATTTAATGAATTTACTATAATATATCTTGATAAAGCACTAATTCTTTCAGAACGCATAGGATTTCTTTTATATGCCATTGCAGAGGAACCTATTTGACTTTTTTCAAAGGGTTCTTCTACTTCTTTCATGCTTTGAAGTAATCTTAAATCATTACTGAATTTATATGCACTTTGGGCTATCTCTGAAAGTGTATTTAATATTATAGAATCTAATTTTCTAGAATAAGTTTGGCCAGTAACTGGATATGTATTTTCAAAGCCCATTTTATTAGCTACATACTTATCCAAACTTTTTACTTTTTCCTCATCATCATTAAATAGATTCATAAAACTTGCTTGAGTTCCAGTTGTTCCTTTAACTCCTCTTAATTTCATCTTATCTATTACAAAATCTAAGTTTTCCAAATCCATTACTAAGTCTTGAATCCAAAGAGTTGCTCTTTTACCTACAGTAGTTAATTGAGCTGGCTGTAAATGAGTAAAACCCAAAGTAGGAAGATCTTTATACTTTGATGCGAATTTCGAAGATTTACCTATTACATTGATTAATTTATTTTTAATTAATAATAAGGCTTTCTTCATTACTATTAAATCTGTGTTATCGCCTACGTAGCAGCTAGTAGCTCCTAAATGAATAATCCCCTTAGCACTTGGACATTGAACTCCATATGCATATACATGGCTCATTACATCGTGTCTAATTTCTTTTTCCTTTGCTTCCGCCACTTCATAATTAACATTATCTTCAAAAGATCTAAGTTCTTCAACTTGAGCCTCCGTAATATTAACTCCGAGTAACCTTTCACCTTCAGCTAAGGCAACCCAAAGCTTTCTCCAAGTCTTAAATTTCATATCGTCTGAAAATAAATAACTCATCTCTTTTGATGCGTATCTACTGTTTAACGGTGTATTATAAGTATTTCTCATATTATTAAGCCTCCATACGTACATATTAAAATAACAAACAAATTTCACTCATATTATAACATACAATGATGTCATAAGTAATGAAAATGTTCGTATATATCAATTGTGCTCTTCTAAATATTTTTTAATATATAAAATTATCAGTTTAATAATATATACTTTCTAAAAAATTATTAAATAGTTCTAAAATTTTATATTTTTAATATAATTTAAACAATAGAACAATTTTATAGTTTGGGGGGAATTATGTATAAACTTAATATTATAGACAAACTATCATTCATATTCGTATTGGTTGGTGCATTAAACTGGGGACTTTTAGGATTATTTAATTTTAATCTAGTTAGTGCTATATTTGGATCTGTTCCATTCCTTGCTAGAGCAATATATATCTTAGTAGGACTATCTGCTGCAAATATTATTGTTTTCATAATTAGAAATAAAAAAAACTAGCTCTTGCTTTTCATAATATTAAATGCAATAACATAATATTTATAGTGAAGATACTCCATAAATTATTATGGGGTATTTTTGAGTATTTTATTCTAAGGATTTATGGTTTAAAAACCGAATTCCATAAAGCTATTGTATTCATGAGATTGAAATTCATTTAGATTTATAGTACCGTCATCATTAAATTTTACACCCTCACTTTCAAGTAATACCTTCTGCAAATTCCGAGACTCATAATCAACTATGCTAATCGCACCTTTTGAATTTATGACTCTATGCCAAGGCAGTTTATATTTTTCACTTAAGAAATGAAGAACTCTAACTACCTGCCTAGCTCCTCTGGGGCTTCCAGCCAAGGTCGCAATTTGACCATATGTCATCACTTTACCTTCTGGTATGTCTTTTATAATATTTACAACTTTTTTTGTAAAAGGTTCCATTTTAAGCCCCACTTTCTTAAATATTTTAGATATAAATAAATCGCTCATACTACAAAGATTAATCTATGTTTATTAAAACAAATTTACTTCCTATTTTTAATTTCGTTATATTCTTTATAGTAGGATACTAATCTTTGATAAGAATTTAAAACTTCTTTTGGAATATCTACATGGGCTATAAATCCTTTCCCCCTTGGACCATATCCATTTGCATCATCACTTAACCTTGGAATTTCACCCATTACAAGATCAATAAATCTATCTTTAGACCATAATCCAGGTATATTGCTATTTAAATATCCATCACTTTTCGCAGATACTTTTAATTGTGGTATAAAGGGTGAATAACTTATGATTAATGTTTTTTCTTCATTCCACTGCTTTAAAAAAGATGCATGAGTTCTTAATTGCATTGTAGGATCCTGAATTAATATTATGGATTTTGGAACTTTTCCAATTCCCTTTAATACATTTAATGATTCAGAAGCATTTGATCCACAATTCGTTGATTTACTTTCAATAATAATTTTATCTTTCTGAATATTTTCTCCACTAACAATAATTTGTTTTAAGATATCGGCTTCTGATTTATCATCCACATCAATATCTTTATATCTATTATCCTCTAGGACATTTTGAATTAAATATTTAGTTGAATGTCCTATTCCCCCTACTATCATTATATCTTTAGCTAGCCCGTTTTTATATGCTTTTGCTCCGACTTCTGCTATATAGGGAATACTGTTTCCTAGAATTATTATCATATCAACTTGTGTAATTCCGAATTTATCAACTAATGAGCTGCTAGACAATTCGCTTATATCTCGTTTGGATAAAAATTTGACAACATTATTGATATCATTTACTATTGAAAATTCAAATAAATTACTCAAAGATATCCCTCCATTATTGCTTTAACAATTTGATTAAATTTTTAAACCTAATTAGGACTTGTTTATATAATTCATTATATCCCCGTACGCCAAATTCAAATCGGTGTACTAATTTAAACTCTCCATTTACTAAATTAGAAGTTATTTTGTTACTATAATTAAATTTCTCTAAATATGCAAAATTATAAAATATTAACTCTATAATTTATTATCAAAATCTTTATACAATAAACTTGGTTGAATTCCTTTATTATTCTGGTATTTACCGCTGATATATCTATCATAATCACCCTCAATTGAATGATAATATATTTGGCAAATTTCAACATCAGCATATATTCTTATAGGTTGAATACAATGAATTTCTAATGTCCAATATCCACGAAATCCAACATCTCCAAAGCCCGCTGTCACATGTACAAATAAGCCAAGTCTTCCTACTGAAGATCTTCCTTCAAGCATTGGAACAAATTTATCTGTCTCTGTATATTCTGTAGTTCTACCTAAATAAAGTTTATTTGGTTCTAAAACTATACCTTCAGTGGGTATGACAATAGTTTTATATGCATTCTCATGTTTCATATCTAAAGTTAGTTCTTTATACACAACAAGTTCGTTATGTAATCTTAGGTTATAACTATTTGGGTTTAGTTGATTTTCATTAAATGGATCTATTCTAATCTCTTTTCCTAACTTGTTTCTAATTTGTTTCCCTGATAATATCATACGTTTGCCCTCCTCAAAAATATAAACTAGTTATGCAACCAGACCACATTTGCGTCGTCCCCTTTTTAGCTTTTACTATGCCCGGTATCCTGAATTCCTTGTCTAAATCTAAATAACTCACTCATACCCAAAAGTACAAAAATACTAATTGCTAAGCCTATATATATGGAATTCATTTTTTCAAAGCCTAATAAAATCCATATTAAACTGGCCAGTGGCCCGGCTATTATAGAATAAATACCCGCTTCCATTCTTATCTTGTCTTTAAAAAACATTGCGGCAACAACTGGAATGAAAATTGGTGTAGCTCTAAAAATCATAGAAAGGAACCCCCAATTAAGTATCATAGAATCTTTATTGTTTATTACTATTATTAAAGTCATAATTCCAATAAAGATTATAGTTCCTCTTAAAATATAAAGTTGCTTTTTATCCCCCGCTTTTTTATTTATGCACTGAATATAAATGTCTCTAACAAACATAGTCGCTATTCCTAAAGTGAGGCCCGCTCCTGTTGCTATAGATGAAATCAATACAGTCGCAATGCATACCCCTCCGAAAACTGGGTTTAAATAATTCATAAGAAACAATGGGAAGGCTTCACTTGGTGCAATACCTGGATAATGAATCCTCATATACATGCCAATCATTGTACATACAAATCCAATTGGGAGAACTAAGAATGCTACTAAAAAAGCACTTCTTCTTGATGTTTTAGAAGTCTTTCCTGCCATTATAGCTTGAAAATAGGTTTGAGTTGATAACACCCCTACTATTGTAGATATTCCTGAAGCTAAATCTGATGAAACTCCACCACTAAACAAATTAAACCATGGTTCTTGTGGCAAAATAGAGTTTATATCTCTAATTCCATTGAATTTAAATATTAGTAATAATCCACATATAATACTTGTTCCATATAAAAGTATTGTTTTTACAGCACCCACCATTGTGCTTCCCCAAAAACCTCCAAATACTACATATGCTACAAGCAGAGATACAACAATTACCGCAGTTTTAGTAATACTCATACCAAGCACTACAGTAAACAAGGCAGTACAGGCTATAATCTGCCCATTAATATGAATAAACATTCCTAGGGATAATAAAATACTTGATGCTGTTCTTGCTTTTTTACCATATGCATTTCCAATTATCTGTGGAATCGTTTCTGTAGATTTTTTATCTACTTGCTTTGAATAAAACAATCCCAACATTATACTTGCAATAGAAAGCCCAACTATAAACCATACAGCCCCAATACCGCGATTATAAGCCATTTGAGCAGTGCCTACTGTAGATGCACCGCCTATTATTGAACCCATAAGCATACTTGTAACACCCATCATTCCAAGTTTATTTCCACCTGAAATAAAATCTTTTGATGTTTTAACTTTTGACTTTGATAAATAACCAATTATTCCAGTTATAAGTAACGTAATAATGATACTAATTATAAGAATTATGCACATCCCCTTTAATTAATTTTTCCTCAATAAATTATAAATCCATAATTATACTTAACATTCTATCAGTATTGTTTATAAATTCCTTCATTACCTGATAATGTTCAGTATCTTTATATGCCACTCTTTTGAATCCATCATTTAATTCATATATAGTTGCATCTGGATAAGACATTATAATTGGAGAATGGGTAGCAATTATAAATTGAGAATCTTCTTGAACTAAGTCATGCATTCTAGCAAGCATGGCCATTTGTCGTGATGGTGACAATGCTGCTTCTGGTTCATCTAAAATATACAATCCTTTTCCACTAAATCGGTTCACAAACAACGATAAAAAAGCTTCACCATGGGATTGCTCATGCAATGAACGTCCTCCGTATGAATCTATAATTCTTGGACCTATTCCAAACTTGTCTAATTCATCGATGTTGCTTGCAACATTGTAGAAACTTTCTGCCCTAAGAAAAAAGCCATCCTCTGGTCTTTTAATTCCTTTTACTAATCTTAAGTACTTATACAAGTCTGAATGAGTGCTCGTAGTTGAAAAGTTGAAATTTTTTGTTCCACCCTCAGGGTTAAATCCATAGGCTGTGGCAATTGCCTCAAGTATGGTGGATTTTCCAGTACCATTTTCACCTACAATAAAAGTCACTTTTGGATGTAGTTCCAATGTAAATAAGCTCCGTACTGCCTCTAAAGAAAATGGGTATGTAGAAAATGAATCAATATTTTTTCTACATAGTTCAACAGTCCTTAAATACTGATTATATTTAAATGTTGTCATTTTTAATTTCCTCCATAAATTAATTGGATCAAGTTATTTACTACTGGATATATTATACCATGTCCACAATAGGCTTCATTTATTGTTTCACATTAATCTATGTTTTCAACCCAACCACACCATTTAAAATCTTTACAAAAATCAACTTCAATGATTCCACAATATGGGATGTCAGTATAATATTCAAACTGTCTCATTACTATTCCATGGGATACCACAATTATTTTTTCATAGTTCAAATGTTTTTCTAGACCCTTAAAAGCCCTACTACCTTGATTAGCTGTGTCATTCAGGTTTAGTGTTGAGCTCTATTCTATTAAACTTCAATAAAGATAATAAAGCCTCAAGAGTCAAGATTCCCGTCCATTCACTCTTAGCAATTTCCCATTCTTTTAGATATTGGTCCCAATGCCATGTAGGAAATATATTACCTTCCACTTCAAGTCTATCTACCAAATAATCTAAGTTCTCATCAATGAATTTAGATTCAATAGCAAAAGAGCATTTTGAATCAATCTCTATAAATTTTAATGGGGTTGGTACATAACTTGACCATTCAGATTGAGTTATGTTAACCAATTGAGAAACAGCCAATTTTAGTGTATCTACAATTTGTATGGAAAATTTCTCCTCTAGTGCATTATACATATGAATATAACAAAATATTTCATGCTCTGAGTTGAATTCTGTAACTTTATTCAAATTGGTTATAGCATAATTTACTAATGAATAAACATCTAGATTATTGAGATATTTTTTATATTTATAAAGATAACCTATCAATTCAGCAGTAGGATTTCCCCAAGAATAGTCAATAATTGTCATATTTATATCATCTCTAAATTCCCACCAAGGTGCATGAGGATAATTGTTAATATTACTTGAAGCACTATACCACCCATTTCTATTACTATCAAAAGTTGCCTCTAGATATTCAACAGCTCTAGCTATCATCTTTTGAGCCCTATCATTATTATCTAGCTTACTCAAATGTCTTAATCCGATGGATGTTGCCATAGGTGAGGATTGTATAAGCTTAAAATCTGGTTCCAGACCTTGACCAAAACCTCCATCTGAATTTTGAAATGCTTCTAATGAATTCAATATGTCATCAACACTTGAATGATTAAAATAGTAATTGAATATAGATTTTTCCAATGGTCTAGCTTCTGTATTCATATAGGTATTTATATGATTAAATAGAGTCTTTGATAATTTTTTCATGTTATCCCCCTTATGTCCTAACCCTCTATTGGATTTTTAGGTCCTTTAAGATCTAATTGATAAAAAGCAAGATTAAGCCATTTTCCAAATTTATACCCAGCTTTAGTTATGGTACCTGAATACTTGAATCCTAACTTTTTATGCATTTTTATACTGATTTTGTTAGCATCATCAATTCCAGCCACCATGATTGCGAATTCTCTTTCATTAGCAATTCGTATTATCTCATTAGCTAGAAACACTCCTATTCCTTTATTTCTGTATGTTTTATTAACATAAATAGAGTGTTCAACAGAGTATTTGTATGCCGGCCATGCTCTAAATGGTCCAAATGTTGCAAATCCAACAACCTTATTATTTGCTTCATACACTAATATGGGGTATCCATCTTGCATCTTTTTTTCATACCATTGTTCTCTGTCGTTAATAGTGTGAGCCCTATAATCATAGACTGATGTTGTATGCAAAATAGCATCATTATAAATTTCTAAAATATCCGTTAAATCATTTTCGATTGCATCCCTTATCATTTTTATACTCCTTTCACAATAAAAATTGTTTCAGATAGATATAGTGCATGCCATTTTGGATTAGGTTCACTTATTATAATGGGAAACAGCCTTCCTAATTCTTCTCCATTCATTTCATCTAGTTGTTTTGCCAAAATTCTCACCACCTAATTTAATTTTACTAAATCAAATTCAAATAATCAGCAATAAGTGTTGCTTGTAATTCTCTAATTTTTTCTTTGAAGTGAACATGATCTGAATAAATATCAATTCCCAAATTCTTGGTGAAGTTATACATATCTATGCAGGGGATGTTGTACTTCTCCATTATTTCTTTTGCAGCAATATCATAAGCCTGAATATCCTTACTATATCTTAAAACACCTTCTTTTCTAGAATTATGAATTTCATCTACCACCGGTGTTAATCCAATCCATATGGTTTTGTTTGCCATAGTTCTTGCTATTTCAATTATTTTAGTTAAATTCATCTTGTATTCTTCTAATTCAACCTGAACTTTATTTAAATCCCTATCTACCCGAGCATCGTGCAATCCACAATTTATAAGCAATATTTCGTATTTTGTATTTTTTTTATATTCCTCTGCTAAATATTCCATGACCATTCCACTATCTCCAGCATTAGCACCAACCTGTCTGTCTAAATCTTCTAAAGCTTCTTCTACACCTCTTTTTCTATCATACTCAAATTTATGTTTTATCATCTTTTTAAGATATGGACCATAGTGTATTGACACACTATCACCTATAACAAATATTTTCTGTTTCTCCATTTCTAGTTCCTCCAGCTATTTTTTATGTTTCAATCCTTTCTTTAGCATATGATGCTGCACCAATCATTCCAGCACAATCGCCTAATTGAGCCTGTACAACTGTGCAAACTTGACTAGAAATCTTTAATGAGTGGTATCTAATTGTCTCACGTACTGTATTTAACAATCTGTCCCCTGCATAAGACATTCCTCCACCTACAATAATGATTTCAGGATTAAATAAATTAATAGCATTTGCCAAACCAAAACCAAGTATCTGTCCAGTTTCATGCATTACTTCAATTGATAAATCGTCGTTTAAATCATATGCCTCAGATATCATACTCGCTTGAATATTATTGATATCATGATTAATCCATTCTTCTACTATACTCTTTCTTCCATCATTTAATTTTTCAATAAAAGTATTAACCATTCCGCTTGCTGAAACGTATCTCCCTAAGCAACCAGAACTCCCACATTTGCAAGGACGCCCTTGCCGATACATATTCATATGCCCAATTTCTCCGGCACTGGATGTTGCACCATATAGAACTTTCCCATCAACAACTATTCCTGAACCTAAACCAGTACCTAATGTAATAAGAATAAGATTTTTTATATTTAAGCCTGCACCAAATCGCCACTCTCCATATAAATTCACACGAACATCATTATCGATAAATATTGGGAAATCAAATCTCTTGTTCAATTCATTAACAACATGTATATTTTCCCAACCTGGAAAGTTTGGTGAAAAAAATGATATACCCTGTTTTGGGTCTAGTAATCCTGGAATACCTAGTCCCATACAATAAATTGAATCATATGTAATATTAAGACTTTCCAGCATCTCTTCTATTATCTGTTTTATGTTGTTTATAACCTGAACCGGACCTTTATGAGCTTGCGTTGGCCTACGAACTTCAATTATTAATTGCAAGTCTAAATTGAATATTGCGGCCTTGATATTAGTTCCCCCTAAATCAATTCCAATTATAAGTTTATTCATAGGTTATACCTCCTAATTATTAATAAAACTTCTTACAAATTAGATGAATCTTTAGTAAATTCCATTATATAATCCTTAAGCTGTGAACCGCATCTTGCTAGTTCACCCATTACTCTCTCCACGCCAATCTCTGTAGTAAACCAATTATTCCTGTTTATTCCTTGCACTTCAGATGGACAAATAATTATCTTTGTGTTTGGATATGCCCATTTGTAATACATATAACACCGTCTTGCGTGGAAGGCTTTACAACATATTATTGCACTATTTATGTTTAAATTTAGTTTGTCTGTAATCTCACGAGATTTGAATGCATTTTCATATGTGAACTCAGCATTATCTTCTCTTAAAATTCTACTTTCATCTACACCATTTTTAATTAAAACATCTTTTAAGAAATCCCATTCTGTATTATATGTACCAGTATATTTATCTGCTTTTGATAGTGGACTCGGAAAGTATCCACGTTTAACACTGTATTTACCAGATGGAAGGACAAGTGGTGCATATTCATTTCTCAAGAGTTCAGCTGCAGACTCTGCTAATTCAGCATAAGACCCTCCAGGTATAAAAATAATATCCGCTTTTTCAGGATTATCCTCAAGAAAAATAAAATTTGTAATATCATCTATTGTCTTCATATTAGCCCCCTACAAATTCTGCGTTGATTTTGCCATGGAGCATGGCATAAACCTTTATATAGAGTATAACCCTTAAATTTACATAATTCTATATAAAAAAACCACCAACTAAGGTGGAATAAATTATTTTAAAGCGCTTAAACTTTCACTACATCTTTTCATAAAGCCTAATATGCCTATTGTGATTATAATTGATACTACTAAAAGCCCAATAATATAAATTACATTTAATAGAGGTATGAAAATAACAATAAATGTACATAAGGCGGCAATCTGTAATATCTTATATTGATTCCATTTTTCATCAGACTCGTTCACAAACTCAGGCTTTTCTTGTTTTTCTGCCATATCCTTAATTCCCATAAATAAATTGTATACAATTAATAAATCAAGTACAAATGATGCAATTGCCAAAGGGATACTCAATATACCCAATTGACCTAATTGAATGCCTCCACCTTGTGCTGGACTTTGATAGATTGAGAAAACAGACAATATTATCATAGGAACATTATATTTCGCAGCTATACTAAAATAATTGCTATTTAATGCAAGCTTACTAAGGCCTGCAGCAAAAAATAAATACCCCACTATATCAGGTAAAATATCAAAACCTTGAATTCTAAAACTGAGCATTGTAAATAGGAATCCCCAATACAATTTACTAAAACCACTTTCATTCATACGATTACCCCCTAATATTGAATTAATTTATATTATTCCACTATTATCTTAAGTAAAAGTAAAATTGAGTGTGTTATTATCCCAAGTTATTTCGTATCGGGAACTAATTTTATTGTATGTTTATCTGATCAGTAATGTCTAAGATTTATACCCATGGTATTATCATATGTCACTTATACTTTTTTAGGAACTTAATATTACTATTATAATTTAGCGAGGGTGGATTGTAATATGTTCTTAGTAGTTGTAAAGATTTATCTGATTCTACAATATTCCTCAATTATAGCTTTTGAACTGATTATATCACTTGAGCTTTGCACAATTTCTAAGATCATCTTACCGTGAAAATTCTTTAATACATTGGCAAATATATACTTGTAATCTATATTGCCTTGTCCTATAGGTAGATGTTCATGAATCACTTCAAGGTGTCTATCAGCAATATGTAGTATTCTAGGCATCTTTATTGCAATCATAGATTTAAGATGCTGGTAGCTATCTATATGAGCTATATCAAGAAGAAAATGAAGAGCTGGGTTTTGCTTAAACATAATTTCTAGTTCATTGGGTTGATTAAATATTGGATCTAATCTACTGTTATTTTCCAGGTATAAAGTAATATTTTCTTTTGATAGCTCAGATAAAGCAAATCTTACTTTATCTGATAACTTATATATTGTTTGTGGAGTTATTTCTTCACTTTTACATACTGGATGAATTATTAATTCATGGTGTCCTAAATATTTTAGTATTTCAATTAGTTTTGGTACATGTTCTTCGAACTCATTTATATCTAAAACAGCATGAATTATTGTTGGAAAATCATATTTTTTAATGGTTTCTATTGGCTTCAGATCTTTTTTTAATGAAATTCCATTGCTGTCATACCATATTTGCATAAATTGAAAATCGCCATTTTGTGCAAATTCCACTTCTTCTTTGTAAGAATTAAAATATCTTGCTAAACATCCTATTTGCATCCTTTTACCTCCATTCATTTTTAAGCATCGAATAATTAAGTTGATCATATTTAGCTTCATTAACCCAATAATGTTCTCTAAATCTTCCATCTAATTTAAAATCAAACTTTTCTAAAAGTTTAATGGATGGTATATTATTTGATGATGTTGTTGCATATATTTTATTTAGATTTAGTTTATTATCTGTAAAAGCTTTCTCTATAAATTGTGCCAAAAGAATAATACCAAATCTTTTTTTTCTATTGCAGCTTGGTATATAGTATCCAAATTCTGCGCTATGATTTCTAGGATTAAAATCAAATAGTGTAATTTTCCCTATTGGTTGATTTTCAGCTCCTTTTTTAATTAATATGTAGGTTTTCTGTTTTTCTTCAGAGATTGACTTTATTGTTTTACGTGCATACTCATCAAATGATTGTGGCAAATTTACAGGGCGACAAGTATATAGTTCAAAGTGCTTTTCTTCAATCCTCCAGCGGAAAAGTTCTTGAAGATAATCTTCTGTTAGTGGGATTAGTTCATACTCATAATTGGGTTCTAAAAATTTATCATTCATAATTTTCTCCTATAATTTTTGTGAAGTTATTTATAATATACATTATGTATTACCTTACGAATAAATCTTGGCTTTTACAAACCAAGTTATAGATACAAAATAGCCGATTATCGGTGAAATCCCGTAGCCCATGAGTGGAACTGGAAAATTCCCGAATATTGTAGAAATTAAAATAATTATAAAATATATTCCAATACAAGTGGATGATAGTCTTAAGTTTTTTGGGGCAAAGAATATAAATGGTAATGGTAATATTATAAGAGATATTACTCCTAAAGAGAGCCATAATATTCCCATATTTCCTACCAAACTAAGTATTTTTTCAACATAAGACACTGGTGGTAAAATATCTAAATGTACCCACGAATTAACCATTATTATTGAGAGTATTGCTATAATACCTAACCGTAAAGTAATCTTATTAGTTTTTCCCCATAATAAAATTATCATTGGAATAATAAATGCAGTTAATTGTGATGCATCTGGCTGCAGCGCAAGTAATATTGATACGAATATTATTATAATCACCGAAATTATTAAATGTTGTAATTGAGATAAGCTACACAACTCTATAATTAAAATTGGAATCACTATACTTGCAACATAGAACTTAATTGGTCCCATAGATATCCATCTATTAACTCCTTGAAATCCTGAGTCAACAAACGTTAGTAATATAAATAGTACCGCTACTATAATAGTAATAGTATTGAATTCTGTCTTTTTAGATTTAGTTTCTTTTGATAAAATAAAATATGAAACTAAACCTAATATTATTAAACAAGCAATATTTTGTCCCCAAATAATCATTGGAACTTTATTGAAGAACATAGCGATGACTCCAATTATAATTGGAGGAAATGCAATAAATAATGGTGTGAATTTTGAGCATAGTACTTTTTTCATAATGTTTGAGGCTGGAGACTCGTGACTTAAGTCATGGTACGATTTGTTGTTGATGGAAACATTGACGTAATTTGGTAACAAATTATAACTGTTATTTCAAAAGGTAGAATGATAGAGTAACGTCTTGAAATGCCTTCCATAATAGTGACGTAGTGCGTTTAATTGGATAAACAATTAAAGGTATTAAGTACGTTAACACAGCATGAGAGTATACCCTAACGGGTGTAGCTGAGGAAATGCGAACTGTAAAAAGTCGAGTATATGATAGTGCGTTGGTTAATATCTATGGTTAGAATGTCCGTAAGGACTGACGAAATTGGGAATGTACGGGTCTAAATGAAGGATATTTAGAAATGAATATTACCTCGTGCGAGGGATAAGTGAGGATTAGTAAAAATCGTGACTCTGAAAATCCTTATACTGTTAAAGGCAGTATCAAGCTTATAGGCTTAAACTAATGACCTAAGGATATAATATGATAGGAATAACGGAACAAAGAAAGCTAAGAATATGGAGGTTTTATTGCCAATGAAGTAGTAATAAGGAAAGTTTTTTTTTAAGGATATAACTTGTTTTAATCTTAGTGAGAGTAGTGGCACAGTACCAATGAAACCATGATAATAAGTGGTGGAGGGATAGCCACAAGACAGTTGGTATTTGATAACTTAATATCTGAGTTAGTTCAAGGTTCGAGTAAGACTAAGAGATGTGAAAGCTGAAATTAGTAGTAATACGAAATGAGGTATTAGCAGACTTGAAGGAAAGCTTATTAAAGAAAAAACAAAAACTAAGAAATAATGAATATTATAATATGCAAGAAACATTCGATGATTTATACAAGATGAGTTGTGATGGAATTAAATTTAATAATCTTATACAACTTATAAAGCAAGATGAAAATATTTTACTAGCGTACAGAAACATTAAAAAAAATCATGGTTCAGTAACAGCGGGAACAGACGGATTAAACATAGAATTTATCAGAAATATGGGTATAGAAAATTATATCAAGTATATCCAAAACAAATTTGATAATTATTTTCCTAAAAGTGTAAGAAGAGTTGATATTCCAAAAGGTGATGGAAAAACTAGACCATTAGGAATTCCATGCATAGATGATAGGGTTATTCAACAATGTATTAAACAGATATTAGAACCTATATGTGAAGCTAAATTTCATAAACACAGTTATGGATTCAGACCGAATAGGTCTACAGAGCACGCAATCGCAAGAAGTATGTTTTTGATGAATCGTAATGGACTGCATTATGTTGTAGATATTGACATAAAAGGTTTCTTTACCAATGTCAATCATAATAAGTTAAAGAAACAATTATGGAATATGGGGATAAAGGATAAACAACTGTTAAGTATAATTGGAAAAATTCTAGAATCTGAAATTGAAGGCGAAGGAATACCAACAAAAGGAACACCTCAAGGAGGTATAATTAGTCCGTTATTGTCAAATGTTGTGCTTAATGAACTAGATTGGTGGATAAGTTCTCAATGGGAAACATTTGAAACAAGACATGATTACATAGCTCAATCAGACAAATATAGAACATTAAAAAAGACCAAAATGAAAGAAATGTTTCTAGTACGATATGCTGATGACTTTAAGATATTCTGTAGGGATTATAAAACTGCTGTGAAAGCATATAATGCAGTTAAAACATGGTTAAAAGAAAGATTAGACTTAGATATAAGTCCTACAAAATCCAAGATAACTAATGTAAGAAAAGGTCGAACAGAGTTTTTAGGGTTTAGGTTAAATGTTGTAAATAAAGGTAAAAAACTTGTATGTAATAGTAGAATGACCCAAAAAGCAGTTGTAAATACAGTCAATAAATTAGTTGAACAGGTTAAGGTGATTCAAAAAAAACAAAATTCAAAAAAAGTAACTAAACTTAACTCCATGATATTAGGTAGCCACAATTATTATAACAAGGCTACACATTGTGTTATGGATTTCAGCTTGATAAATTTCTTAGTTACAAAGACCTTGGACAATAGATTAAAAGGAGTAATGAGCAACAAACCTAGATTTAGTAAAACTTATAATAAGTTATATGGTAGTTATCAAGGGAAAATAAGAACGGTACAAAATATAACATTGTTTCCAATCTATGCTTGCAAGACAAAAAATGCAATGTGTATGAATACAAAAGTATGCAATTATACTAAGGCTGGTCGGAAAATAATACATGATTCTGCCAAGGGATACAATCACATCATAGAACACCTATTAAATAATTCCGATAGAAAGAAAAGTGTAGAATTCAATGATAATAGCATTTCATTAATTGTAGGACAACGAGGTAAATGTTATGTTACAAGGGAACAATTAGAAATAGGAAAATTGGAATGTCATCATAAGAGAATGCAGAGCAAAGGTGGAACAGATGAATATAAAAACCTAACTTGGTTAAGTTATGATGTTCATAAATTAGTACATTGTATTGAAGAAAAAACTATTGATAAATACATGACACTTATGAAAATAGAAGGAAAAGGTTTGGAAAAAGTAAATTCTTTAAGAAAGTTAGTAGGAAACTCAGAGATTAAGCTAAAAGTATAAATTGTTGGAGTGCCGTATGAGTTGGAAACTCTCACGTACGGTATGGCGCAGGGGAAAAGGCAGGAGATAACTTCAAATCCTTACCTATTGCTATGGAGGTAATGTCCGAACTTGCATAGTCACTCCACTAATCAGCCTATCTCCTTTCCTATAATAATAAATTCTAAAAATCAAAAGTATTTTCTACAACATTGGGCAAAACACTATAAATAGATTTTCCAATTCTTTCTTCGAAAAAACCCTTAATATCAAAAACTGCTTTCCATTTTTGAATTGTGTATTCATTTACCCCATGCCTCATAGCAACGTCTAGCATTCTTTTTTCCATTAAACAATATCCGGTAGGCAAAGCTAGCGCATCACATAGCTGAATTAATTTATCATAAGCTGTAAAATCAATCTTATCTAAATATTCCTTAACAAATTTGTATTCCTTATCTGAACAATCCCATTTTCCAAATACGGCATCAATGTTTTTATATGAGAAAGAATGAGTTATACAAATTCTCGCTAATAAAGTATATCCCCTCTCCATTGAAAAGTTATACCCATCTATACTATGCCGCATACTCGTTACACCATATTGTCTCCCTATATCATGTAACATGCCTAATACCAATGCAATATTTCCATCTAACTCCTTATCTTCGTTAGCAATTAATTCTGCTGCTTTGCCCACAAATAAGGAATGTTCTATCCATGGTCCAGGATTTAATTTACTTCCTTCATTTAAAATCAACGTCGCTTCTTCTATGGTAGGTACCCCTGAATCTTGTTCTCTCATTTTATCTCCTCATCATTCTTATAAAATTTTATATTGAATTTTTCTTAAGCTCCAAATAAATAAATTCATGGTCTTTATTTATTTCTTTCATTCCTACCTTTTTTAATACATGTATAGATGCCAAATTACTTATTAAACAATCTGCTTTAATTATATCTACATTCTTTTGAGAAAAAGCCCAATCTAAAATTTTGCATAATGCTTCTTTTGCAAATCCCTTACCTCTTTCTTTTTCTACTAGACCATAGCCTACTTCAATTTCCTTTTTTTCATCAGGTTGTCCTTTAAATCCAATGTCTCCTATTATTTTCATAGTATCTTTTTTTACAATCATCCAACATTCAAATCCAGTTGGAATTATTGATTTTTCTAAAGCACTTTTAACCATGGGTAAAATATCCTTAGTGTCTAACCTTGGCCAATCACTCTCTACTTTAAATCCGAGCTTTTCAATGACCATAGTATTATCTTCCATAAGCGATTTGGTTATATCTAAAGACATTGGTATTAACATTAATCTCTCTGTATTTAAATTACTTACACTCATTATACCTGGCCAATTTTCACTAACTTTACCTTCACCTTCATAATAATCCACCTTTTGATCCCTTTGATATACTTCTTGATAAGGTAAAATGATTATTTTACCTGAATCAGGATATTCACAGACATCTAGGCCATCATGAGTACCTAAATCAAGGAATGTGCATGGTGCCTCTGTATGATTATATAGTTGATGAGCACCTTCTGGTCCAATTTCAAAAAACACAATATCACCTTTACTTAATTCCACAAATTCATTGGGTGTTCGAAGTGTAGCACTTCCGGATAAGATTACAAACATCTCTTCTGAGTTTCTGTGAAAATGATATGGGTATGAATATTTACCTGCATCAAGGGATCTTACATCAAACTCTAAATGTTTTGATTTAACTATTTCTGATAATTTCTGACTGGTATGCCAAGAAAACTCTGGAATTGGTGATTGTCTGAGTTCAAATGATATATTTTTTTCATTAAATATCTGTGCCATATAAATACTCCCTCTTTTTATTTACTTTCCTTAATTTGTATTTTCAATTAGCTAATAAATTGATTAACAATTTTAATACTGCTACTATCAGCGCTAAATTGCCTAGTATAACTGCAAGTTTAAGTTTATCGTTTTTATTTTTTGTATACTCTTTTTCACTTATTTTGCCGTCTAGAAATTCCTGTTCTACCAGTGCTATCATTTTATCCTCATGTCTTGTGCTGTACATTATTAGCGCTACCATAGAGCCTAACAGCATTATTATTGTTAATATAGATACTATAGGTTTAAATTTAGATGGCACATAATCCATTATCATGAATATTGAGAATATACTTGCAGCTGTATATAATATGATACCAAAGCCTAGTTTTAATATTCCTTTAAGTATATATAAACTAAAATCTGGTAATTTTGATTTTTTTCTTATGTATAATAATATACCAAGTATAATAGATATAACTAGTGCCCAATCTTCAAATAATAGTTTGTATTTTTCGCTGTTTATAAATGTTCCTATAAAAAATATAAAAAAGAATACAAATACTGAAAGTAGTGTGTATATAATCATGCTTTTAATAAATTTTAGTATATTCTCACGTCCTTTGTAAATTGGTCATGTAAATTTTAAGACTGCTTTTACTTGCTCTATTTTTATTATTACAACTTTCTAACTAGCTACACTTCAATGATCATTCCTGTTTTTAACTCATTTAAGTTGCTCATGGTATTAGATAAATACCTATAAGCTTGTTCACCAGTACAATGGCAAGTATAATACTTATTAACATTATTGTTAATTAAATTGACTGAAAGATCATCTAAAAATACTTTAGAATTAGAACTTTTAGTATTCGTTCTCATTAAATGAAATCCGCCAACTACCGTATCTAAATTATTATCTATGAGCTCCTTAGCTCTCTCAATAATATTAATAATGCCCTTGTGAGCACACCCACAAAATAGACTATATTTTCTATCTTCATTAATCAATAGGTTTATCTCATGTTCAAAATCATCTTTTCCTATGGAGTTATTAGTAAATTTTTTTAATAACCTATCATTACCTTTAGGCTGTAATTTATTGCCTTTAACATCACCCAATAAGGTCAACTCATCATCTATTTTCATGATTCGGTCTACAAATACAAATCTGTTATTAATTAATTCTTTCTTTAAACCTATATTGTACTTAATAACCCCAAATAATTTTACAAGATGACTATCAAATGCTCCCTTACCGATGTAAATTTCTGCTTTACTATTGAGTTTTAAAAACGTTTCGAGTCCGCCACCATGATCATAATGCCCATGTGAAATCACAGCTATGTCTATCTCTTCCAATTTGACTCCTAACTTACTAGCATTATATGCAAATGATTGATCCGTACCAGTATCGAATAATATCTTATGATTAGACGTTTCTATATACAACGATAAACCATGCTTACATTTATAATCTTTTGATATAGTTCTGTTTTCAAACAATGTAATAACTTTCATTCATATCTCCTTTCAATTAAATTTTATATTCATCCTTTAATATTGAATAATACTTACAGTCTACTAAAATACCACTGTTATTTTTATTTGTTTTTCTTAAAGTTCCTTCATACTCTAGTCCACATTTATTCATAACTTGTCCCGATGCTCTATTAGCTACATCATGACGACCCGTTATTCTCTGAAAACCTATTTCATGGAAAGCAAATTCAATAATACCTAAAAATACTTCTGTCATAATACCTTTGTTCCAAAATTTGTGTCCCAAACAATATCCAATTTCACAGTTTTCATTATTATTATCTATATTCATTAAAGCTGCACTTCCAATAACACTACCACTTTCTTTTAGCTCGATAGCCCATTGGTAATTTTCTATATTTCTATAATCGTCTATCCAGGTTTTGAGTACTTCCTGACTAACTTCAATACTGCCGTGGGTTGGCCAAGTAAGGTATTTGGTTACATTTGAATCGGATGCCCAATTATTAAACATATCTTCAGCATCCTCTTCTACAAATTTTCTTAAGCTTAACCTATCTGTTTCTATATATTTTGTACCTGCATGATTGACCATGGTTACGTCCTCCTAAATTTAATCGGTAAATTCCATTTTAATAAATTCCCCATATCCCATTGGTGTATTCTTCTTATAAGTATCTACAACCTTAAATCCTGACTTTTTATAACATGCAATTGCTCTTTCATTAAAAGAACGAACCTCTAAAACAACCTTTTTATTTTCATACCTCTTTTTACATTGTTGTATTAATAGTTCCATTAGAATGATTCCTAAACCTTGTCCACATAAAGATGGCTTTAGGCCTACTCCTATTAGCAGATGTTCATTTTTATCTAGTATTCTTATGTATCCACATAAATTAGTGCATTCATCAACTATGGCACTAAATTCCTTCTTCCTCGTCTGATCTATTGTAATGCCCCAATCTTCACTAAATATTTTATCCCATTTCGGATAATCATATATAGAATATTCACTCTTATATTTCCAGTTACAGATTTGTTTTGCGTAGTTTTCAGTTAAAGATTCTACTATGAAGTTCAGGATAGTCACCCTACATCCTTTTTAAAACTAATTTCATTATATATTCACTACCAAATACCTGGCCATTAAAATCAAAACCCAGGTCCTTATATGGTTTTACAGCATCTACACTTTCTTTATGTACACCAAGAAAAACCTTTTAAGATAACAACAAATTGCACAATTTCAAATCTTCAGTTAATTCTTTATAAAATCTTATTTGTTGTAATTCCATAGTGATTACCTTTTACAACTAAGATAGAAAAAATCATCGTCTCTTATTATAACTTCTCTAAATTGATATTTTTCTGCAAGCTCATATAAAGCATCATCATTTGGAATTGCTTCTCTTCCCAAATTATATCCTATTCTTTTATGATGTTCTTTTAATTCATTTCGAGTTTTTGAATGTACTATTGCAAAAGTCCCTCCAATTTTCAAATGTTTCTTAGCATTTGAAAATACTATATTTAAGTTTTCAAAATGAGGTATGCTATTAAATATTAAAACATACTCAAATTTTTCTTCTAAATCCAAATTTTTATCAAAATTATTACATATAGTTTTTGTTTCAGGATATAAATGTTGTAATTCTTTCAACATATTTTCTGATATGTCTAAGGCAACATAATTACTTAACCTCATATTTTTTAAAACTGTGTATAATACTCCTGTTCCTGATGCTACATCGAGTACAGAATGTCCTTCTGATATTCCCAACATATTTATTGCTTTATTTATAATTCTACCTTTTTCATCAGATATTTGTTTCCATTTTTCATATGTATTATTAAAGTATTGTGCTTGATTTTCAATAGTCATAATTATTCTCTTGTCTCATAATTCACCCATCCAAATATTAAACCTCTATCCAGTATCTTTGAGTTATTTCTCCATCATCAGACACTTCATTTTCTAGAACTCCACCATTTTTTATAATCGTTTTAGCAGAACCTAAATTATTTTTATCACAAGTAATCAAAGCCTTATTAATTCCAAGTTTCTTCGCTATAGGTAAAGCCATAGATAACATCAATGATGCATATCCTTTTTTTCGCTCTGAGGGACAAACACCATAACCAATATGTCCACCAAAATTTAATAAATAATCATTTAGATAATGTCTAATATTTACAGCACCAATAATTTTTTTATTATCTAGTACCAAAAAATAGGTGTGTGCAGGCACTAAATTCGGTGGACAGGTATCCACAGTTTCAATTTTGTACGTATAATCCAACCATGTTTTATAATCCATGTTTTGTAATCTTGCTGCATAAGGTGCAATTGCCTCACCATCTTTTTCCCATTCATTGATAAAACTTAAATGCTGTTCTTCCATTTCCATACTTGCCCTAAATAATTCTAGTTTCATATCTATTCCCCCATCATTTCATTTTTTTAATATTATTTTTGCTAAAAAGAATACTACATTTAAAAATTAATTAAGAAATTCATCTATAATTTCAATAATTTGATCATTATATACTATATTAAAATGATTAGTTTTTTTTATCATTTTTAAAAAAGAGCCTTTTATATTTCTATGTATATTAAATGTATGCTCCTCATAAATAAGATCATTTTCAGCACAAAGCACAAGTGTTGGTTTTATTATTTTCTTTAAATCACTTTCTGAAATACCCATATCATCCACCATTAAGTCATATTTCCATTTTTTTGTTTTGATTGAATTGAAGTGTTTTGAAAAAGGTATTAATAAAATTATCAAGAACTTTAATATATTTCTAAGCCATTTTTTAACACCTTCTACTTTATAATTACCTGAAATAATGACTAATTTATCAATCAATTGAGGATACTTTTTGGCTATCATTAATGCAATATTCGCTCCATCACTATAACCGACAATACGTATATTCGAGAATTTTTTTTTGCGGCAAAAGGAAATGATATCATCTGCAAATAAATCAATAGAATATGGGACTTCTCCATGTTCACTTGAACCGTGCCCCCTACTATCAACTGCAACAACTTTGTATTTTTCAGCAAAATACTCATACATGTTAACGAAAATATCACTATCCAAGCTATTACCGTGTAAAAATAATAAAACATCACCTTGACCTTTTTCATGATAGCTTAATGTTATATCATCAATAGCCAACTGATTACTATTATTCACTTTTATAAAAGTCACCTCTTTTCTATAGAACACAGTGTTTTACGGTTACTACTGTAACGAAATATTTATAACTATTATACAGTTATTCCCTATGATAGAACAATAAAAAGTTCTTATTTTTATATTTATACTAAATAATTCAGTACCTTTTCAATATAAGTAATAAAAGCATTCAAATTCCTGCTTTTTTAATACAGGAAGAATATGAATTGCAGAGTCATTAAAGTTTAAGATTAACTTAAATCAAAGAATAATTCCGTCTTATCTCCTGCTTTTTTAAAACCACACTCATCATTTCCAGTTAAATATTCGCCCATATGAGGATTAATATGCATATAATCATATTTTGTTACTTGTGGAATTACTGGTAAATTATCAATAAAATCATCCTCAAAAGCAAAATCAAACTCTATTCTTAAGAAATTTGCATTTTCACTCTTTCTTTTTTCTAACTCTTCAAAAACTATCTTTCTAAACGTATCTTTACAAATACTGTTTTTGATAAGTGTAAAACTGTGCATATACATGTCCTGCAAATTATTATCGTAGAACCTTATTATCTCATTATCTTCATAGTTTTCGGAGAATTTCTTTGTGTATACTATATCAGTGCTTGTAAATTTGTTTAACATATTTGCCATCTCCATTCCCTTCCAATACTCAATTCTAATGTTTCCTAACCTATTCATTAAATTCAGGTGATAATATACACTTAAATACACGTTTTGGCTCCTTGGCTGCCACATCGAACTGCAAACTAAAGTTACTAGAAGCATCAACTGTTTTCAAGATTTTAGTTTCAATAACTAAACTTAATATCCATATTGTTACTAATACCTATATGTCTCTTATTATTGTGGTGAGTATTGATTTTCTTTTATCATTGCTTAAACTATGGTATATTTCATCTGGGTTATAGTCAGATTGTATTTCCTAAATACCCACTTGCTCCTATAATCATTATTTTCATAATTGTATTCCTTTCTTAAATGAATATTAATAAGCATTTAAACAAATGTGGTTTAGCTTACTAATATGCTAATGTTCATTTACCTCTATATATTGCTGTTTTTAATTCATTAATATATTCTTTTTTTTCTGGCATATCTGTTAATTCAGCCTGTTCAATAGCTAAGTCTATGTCATATGGTACTCTAACAAGAGATATTGCAAATGATGATTTATATTCATCATTAAATTTACCTTCAATTATTCCATAAGATGCTTGAGGAATTTCAAGTGGATTACCAACACTTCCAACATTAAAAATAGTTTTTCCATCGAAATTATCTATATGAGCACCATGTATATCCCCATATCCAACTACATCTGCGTCGATATTAAGAGTTGGTGTTCCTTCAAATAATTTTATCCGTTCACTTTGCTTCGTTGAGAGGTAAACTCTATGAAATAGATCGTTTGGGGAAGCATGACATAGTCTTAATAGTTTTCCACTTATATAAAACTCTTTATATATTGGTAGCTGTTTCATATATTTTAATCTTTCAACTCCTAATTTGCTCTGATGCCACTTTACAGCTTCATTATCATTTGTTTCAGTCATATAATAATCCCAATTGCCTTTAATTACTACTTCACAATGTTGTCTAATTTTATCTACTACTTCTGCTGAACTAGGACCTTTTCCCGCTAGATCTCCAAGACAAAAAATAGACTTAATATTTCTACTCTTAATATCTATTAATACAGCTTCTAATGATGGCATATTTCCATGAATATCTGATATTATTGCAATTCTTTCCATACTTAGCTCCTTATTTTTCATTACACTATTTCTCTCCTGACAACTGCTTGAATGTTGTGGACTAAATAGTCTTATAAAAATTTTCTAATGGCTCATATGATTCGATATTAGTTAATTCTTCAGTTATCACAACTTTATTTTTATTAAATATCTTATATGCTTTTGCATTTTTATCTGATTTTAATATTCTAAATTTATCATCAAGTACTTCTAAAGCACAATTATTATCAATACCAATCCCTAAAATATCATTGTGTTTTAACATATTTATGAATCCCTCGCCTCTACTACCTTCATTAAAATGAGGGCAATGAAATCCTTTTAATAGACCTAAGGCCTTTAACTTAATAAAGTTTTTACACTCGTCACCTTCACTTGACACATCACTATATCCATAATCAAACCAGCAAATTGAACCAGCACTAAGTCCACAAAGGATTGTTTCTCCCTTATATGCCTGCTTTAGGTAATAATCAACTTTATTCTCTTTCCAAATTTTTAGCATGCTTTTTGTATCTCCTTCACCAACATATATTATGTCAGAAGAAAATATCTTTTCCTTTATTTCATCTTCAGTAATATTGCTGTTTATAAGACACAATGCATCGGTATGGCATCCCAACATTTCACCATAAACCTTATTAAACGTTTCAATATATGTTGTTGCGTCATTACCCGCAGTTGGTATAAATAATGCTTTTGGTTTTTCTTTATTGGTAGATTTTACGATATGTTTATCTATTTCAAAAGTTTGGAGCTGTCCAAGATTTCCTCCACCAATTGTTATAATTTTTCCCATTAATTAACCACCTTTATTTAATTGATTACATCAATCACTCTTTCATACTTATCTTTAAATAATTTCTTGCTTTTTCCACTCATCTTATTCCAATCTCTATTTATTTTACCGTTTATATATTGAATTCCTTCTTCTATTTCCATATTCAGTTCTTTGTAAACAAGATAAAATAATGAACCTATCTGTTCTATATGAGCCATTGCATCTACATCTGCTACACAAATTTCTTCAACACTATCTTTAATATTATTAACACTCCCTCTGTGATTTAAAATGCATTTTTTTACTTTTTCTATTCCAACCTTTGGATAATTATACTTTCTAAGTATTTCTTCTGCTTTAAATAATGCAGCTAATTTTGTTGAAATTTTAAGCATAGGTTTTGTGTGATGGGACCAAATTCCATATCCATATTTATTCTTTTTAGATTTACAAGCATTTTCTACAAGTTCTGTTAACTCGTCTATTAAAATATTATCCATTCGGATTATTCTCCTTTAATGCTAAAATATTTCTATGAGAATTATTTCTGATACTTTTCTAAACAAGACTTACATATGCAAGCTTTACCCTTTTTGTCATTAGGAATCAAATCTAATATGTACTTTGGAATTTTAACTGTATCGCACCAACATCCACCTTGACCATGTTGACAATTATTATCTTGTCCACAAAGTGGACATATTTTTTTTTCTTCTTTTATACTCATAATTATTCCTCCTTAAGTCTTTGTCACTATCTTTTATTAACTATATAATCATATAGTTATTACATGTTTAATATCAATATAAAACAAATATTTGATTTTGCTAGCTTATATATAGATTATAAGGCATAAATTTACACATTGCTATAAAAAAGTAGTCCGCTGACCAAGGCGGACTATTTTTGTTAATTGAAGAAAATATGAATTAAGAATAATTCAACGTTTTTGTGCGAGAAATAGCACACATAGATATTGTCTTGTTATAAATCCACCATATCTATTTATAATCGCCCTCAGCTAATTGTCTATCATTTTCATTTGCACTTAGAAACCCATTACAGGTTTTCATAAATCCTATATACTCATCAGTTGTATATCTTTGAGACCATGGGATTCTATATACTATAGTTTCTTTGAAACAACCACTTGATTTTATTTCCTCTATATGAGACTTGATACGTTCCTCACAAGATGCTTCAGACTGTAAAAGAAACATTCCGGTTTCATTAAGTTCAGAATCAATAGGCTCATTATAGGTTAAATATAGATTCCAAAACAATCCAATAAACCCATTGGGTTTTAATGCACTTGCACACTTTAGAAAACCTATAGGCTTTGGAATCCAATGAAAAGCTTGAGCTGAAATTGCTAAATCAAAATATTCTTTCTTCTCCTCCCAATCATCTAAACGACATGTACAATATTCAACCAGGCCAGTAGGTGCAAATTTTTTCAATGCTACTGCAGCTAAGTTTTCTCCAGGTTCTATGCAATACATATTAAAACCTATGTTAACAAATAGGTCTGTTGCTTTCCCGCTACCAGCACCTATTTCAAGTATTTTTGAGTTAGAGTGTTCCCATTGTGTTTTTGTTATTTTTAACACATCATTTTCATTTCTTAAATCGTTATACTTTGGTTCTACCAATGTGTAAAATAAATCGAAAAAAACAACAGTTATTTCATTCTTCATATTAAAATCCTCACTTTATGAATATATTGTTTAATATAATCTAGTAACTGCTGTTGTTAATTTGTTTGGCCCTATGAATTAACTTGTTATATAAATAAACATCTCTTGAATCAAAAAAATCTTCAGTAAATCTATCCACAGAAAACCAACTAACATCGCTATTTTCATCTTTCTTTACTATAAGAGCTTCTTTTTCGCTTGCGATAAGAACGTACGCTATCGAAAGGTGAAGATGTGCACTAACATACTTATTTCTTCTTACATGCCCATAAACATGAAAAACATCTAAAGAAATAATGTCTTTTGTAAGAGCTGTCACATTGTGTATGCCTGTTTCTTCTTTAGCCTCTTTGATGGCAACATGTAAAAAATCTGTGTCTCCATCTACATGACCTCCAGTCCAAGCCCAAGTATTTCGTATATTGTGGTGAACCATTAGCACTTTATCCATTGCGCTGTTCATTATGAATCCTGAACTTGTAATATGTGCAAATTTATTTTCTCTTGACAAAATATTTTGTGGAAACTCTTCTATATAATCAAGAATTATCTTCTTATCTTGGCTTTCTTGTTCATTGGTAGGGTTAAATTCAATAATCTGTTTTTTATAATCCAAAAATGTGCCTCCCTTAATTTTTTTGTACCATAAATTCCATTGGTGTAAATAAAATCCTGTGAAAATCTTGTTGTACACCCAAATCACTAAATCCTATTTCATGATAAAAGGGTATAGAATAGGCTTTTCTTGTTTGCTCGAAATTCATTTGATGATAGATGAATGATTAATTCTTCAATAGCAGAAATACTAGCAACTACACAAATTATATATAGTAGCACATATAATGGGATAAAAGTAAGTGATAGTGGGAACGTAAACAATACAATCCCTGTAATTTTATTCCCATAAGTATGAAGTATCCCAAACGTTTTATACTTTACAAATACCACCATAATTGATACTACTCTAATTATTCCAATGATAACTATCCAAACAATGATTTTAACTGTTGGATTAATAATTGGATATAGTACAATTATCAATATCATAATCATTATCAAATCTGCAACAGAATCAAGTTTTTCGCCCAATTTACTTGTAGTATTAGTTTTTCGTGCTACATATCCATCAAAAACATCACTAATTCCACAAATAAGATAGATTACAAAAAAAGTTATACTTAATGGTTTTGTTAAAGCCAATGTAGGAGCGAGAAATGCTCTGAAAATTGAAATATAATTTGCTATTGACTTCATTACTAACCTCCCAAAATTATTTTCATAAATTACAATAGGTGATTTGAAATTTCGTTTTTCACTGTGTTTACTAATGATAAAATTAATTTAATGGGAGATAAACATCCATGTAAGTAATTCCATTTCCTTCTAGTTTTTCTTCAAGCCAGCAATTCTCCTTATAACAGTCAGCTCTGCAATTTGGATAATATCTATTTGAATTAACCCACTCTACTAATTTATTCCAGCCAGCAGGTATAGCTTGAAAGGGATTTGAGAAAGGGTTAGTTATTCTGAGAACTGCATATTTCCATTTATCTATTTTTTTCAGATTAACCCCTTCACATTCATCAGTGCCTTCTTTTACTTTTATCCAATATTAATCCTCCTAAAATTATAAATTCATTTTTCTTAAGAATTGTCTTTTGAGGTATTGCATATTATTTCATAAATTGGAATATCTAAAGTTTCAGAATGAATAGTAGCAACTTGTTTTAGCTGTCCATTATTATTTTTCATTTCAATAATAGCTCTAAAAAAAGATATTACACAACATTCGGCTATATCTATTGGTTTTATGAAAGTTGACGGCTCAATAAATGCACTCCTACAAGGATCAAACTCAAGTATAGGATATTGTCTTTTCCCAAACATTAGTATCACTCCATTCATTTCCTTAAATTTTAATGACTAACTTTTAACCATTAAGTGTTTTTATATTTATTAGACAAAATTATTATTAGCAATTCATATTTTACCATTGTATATCGTTATTTTTGCAATATTTTAGAACAAGTTATTCTCCCCTCTTGTCCAAAATCGTGTGGTAAAATCTCTATTTCCCTAGTTATTAATGATTCTTTATTAATGGGAGCCACTTCTAGAATTAATCCATTTGGATTTATTAAACAGGTTGGAGGTAACTGATATTGTGAAATAGAGTTTGCTGAGAGTACATACATGATATTCTCTGCCGCACGGCTTTCCAAATGCGACTGAATAAGATTAAACTTCCCATTTTGTTCCTGTTTACCAACGTCAGTAAAAGAGATAAGACACAAATCTACATGATTTCTAAAAAGTTCTCTAAAATATTCCGGAAACCTTACTTCATAACAAATTCTTATTCCAATTTTAATTCCATCAATACTGTAAATTCCTATGTCATTTCCTTGAGTAAAACTATCTATGTCCCACCCCCATAAAGCTCTTTTATTATAGGACTTATAATGAGTTGTTTCTGGATTTATCAGTTGTACAGAATTATATGTACATCCATCTTCAAATGATATTAATCCTAAAGCGATAAACATATTATGTTCTTTTGAAAGCAATGAAATTTCTTTTATTGCTTCATATTGAGCAACTTGATCAATAGAATCAACTGAAGGTATTTATACAGGAGGATAACAACATAATGCACATTCTTGAGTTAGTAATAACCGAACATTCTTTTCGGCCGCTAACTTAATTCCACACTTTATTGCTTTAAGATTTTCCCCAATATCATTACAGGGCGAAAATTGAAATGCTCCTACTTTTATCTTTTTAGTATTCATTCATCAACCTCTCTTTTATATATTGACCTCTGATTACATTACCATAAATTACAACAAGCCTTCTTTGTAAGTTTCTTTGATTATTTTATCCTTTAGTAAAGTATGAAATTTTTTTGGCTCTTCCCATTGAGGGAAATGTGCGGATTTTTCGAACCATATTAAATCTTTTTTAGGAGCTTTAATGCTTTCATAATAGTCATGGACAAGTGGGAAGGGAGCATTATAATCATATTTCCCTTCTATAAAATAAATAGGTATTTCAAATTGTGTTGCTGTTTTAGACAAGTCAACCTCTAAAAGTTTTAGCCAAAGCATTTTTAATGATTGTTTGCTTCCACGAATTCTGTTTATAATATCAATTAAAGAATATTCTGGCGAAGATAAAAAATATTTTTCTAAGCAACGGTAGCTACTCTGTCCATAAACAGCTCCACCATATTTAACTAAGTATTTCCGTTGCAATAGTAAACATTTAAACCAGTCCCTCTTTGATCCCAATTAACTACAATAAAATCATCTTCTAAATCTTTGTTTATTCCAGTCATTACCGGTAACATTGCGTCACCTGGACCCCCATGTAGAAACAGTAATATCGGATTTCTAATATTTTTTCCGCGTATACAAATGCACTGGTTTATTCCACCAATAATTACTCTTTCTAAAATGGCAATACACTTATTATTCTGATCTACAATTGGAGGAGTAGTTGCCTTTAACATACCTTTAATCATTTTGATGCCCCCTAAAATACGACTAATGCCATCTTTTATATTAAAGTTTATTCGATACCCTCTATTTCTAAATCTAATTTTTTAAAGAAGTCATCCATATATTTCAGTCTATTTATACCAATTTCCTTTGCCTTTTGTGTAAATAACTTTTCAGGAATTTTCTTAAATTTAAATTCATATTCCATAAATGGTGAATGCTTTGATACATCCTTTAGTCTTCCGTTTTCACTTGTGTTTATTGGCATATAATCACTGCTAAGTTTATTTTTTGACAAGCTTTGTCCAAATTGTCCAGCTATCATAAATGTACGAGCAAGACCTATGGATCCTATTACATCTAGTTTATCTGCATCAAAAAGTATTTTTGCCTCTATTGATTTAGGTGAATTTCCACTTCTATATCTATGTGTAGTGATACAATGCTTAATTTTATTAATTGTTTCTTGTTCATAATCTAGATTCCTCAATATTTCCTCGGCCATGCTTCCGCCTAAAACAGCATGGTCAATTTCACCAGTTTTGTTTTGGCTTTCAATAACCCTTGCTATATCATGTAATAATGCTGCAGGAATAAGAATATCTAAATTAACATTTTCCTCATACTTTGATAAAAATATACACGTATTATGTACCCTCATAACGTGATCTATATTATGAGCTGAGCAAGATAATTCCTTTTCCACAATTTCTTTTATTTTATCAATATTTGTTATCATATAAATTAAAACATCCTTCCTATGAGTACTGAAAAACTTATTTTTTTACTGAACATTTCAACTGGTGAACCGACATCAATTTTATGTTTCAAAAAACTTAAGGTCTCCAAAATCGTTACCTTTTTTCTAATAACCTATATTTAAATTATAAACCACAAATTTACACATAGCTATATAAAAAAAGCCCACCAGTCAAGGTGAACAGCAACATTTTGTTATACTTAGTTTTAGTCACTCCACTTTAAGCAAATAAATAACAATTTCTTTTTTAAATAATCGATCATTGATTAATTAGAGAACTTATGCTTCATTATTTAGAAATTTATTTTCAAACATTAACCATATACAAAATATAATTTCAAATACTATCATAATTATTGAAACTACAACGGCACTAAACATAATCCCAACAATAATCATAGTAAGAGGTATAAGTACAGACATCACTGAATATGCTTTTGATTTGTATAGCCAACCAAAAGGTAGCAGATGAGCCCCAAATATAACAGCTAAAACCATTACCATTTTATCTGAGACTGTTGGGTATACCCACATAGGAATTAATATATATAAAAATTGATTAAACGAAAACTAAAGCCCTAATTTGCTTAAAGGATTATTCTTTGTTGAAAATTCTGATTTAATTATCTTTGAAATCATATATGCAAGTGGTGGAAGCGGTGCTGTAAAACAGAATGTTAGCAAATTTTTATTTAAAATATCGTCTATTGGTAGCAACCATACAATTAGCACAGCACACCAAATAATTACAGAAGCTAAAAAAAATGTAATCCTTTTTTACTTCGTTTCGCAATGTCGATTCTTAACTCATCCAAATTCATCTCTTTTCCCCCAGTCAAAATATAAATAATCTCATGAATTATATAATGAGTACTAAATTATGGTTACGTAAGCTTTATTATGATTTATAAATATCTTAATTCATTAATATCACTAGGTAAGTTGTCAATCCCACTAAACTCTTTTACTATAATAGATTTAATCTTATTTTTTACTGAATATGAAATATTGGGATAGACCATTTGAATTCTTCCACCAATACTTTCACAGTCATCCTCTATTAAAATGTCAGGAATAATATTTTCAGCAATATCCTTGTAACTTAGATTACCTTCTCTAAATAAAATTTGTTCTTTTGGAAAACCATACTTTTTTAGTATAAACATATCTTTTTTAATGTCCTCTAAATTTTTATTTGAACTCAAATAAATAATTTCTGCACCTTGCTTCTTCCATATTCCAAGTTTTCTATCAGAAGTGCCTATTGGTATATAAGATATGAAGTCATATAATGAAGGATCATTGTTTATTACTTGTTGAACCCTTTGTTCTCTAGTTTTTCCTAAGCCGTTTTTATGCATTATTACCGTCCCATGAAGAAATATTAATATTTTCATTTCTAAACACCCCTATTTACTATTAATCATTATGCAAGAAAACTAAGTACGTATGCGATAACCAAGTTCACATTGGCTTTTTTAATAATTAATCCTTATAAAAGACAATTGACCAATTGGTGTTTCATCAGATGCTGTCACCTTGAATATTAATCATAATTTTCTCCACTTAGTAGAATATAATAATTTTTTCCTTATAATAAACTATTTGAAAAAAACTGTTGCAACAAATTAAGGTATTTCTCTGGATACATTAAACTAATTTCACCATGTCCGCTTTTTTCAATTACTTGTAAAATACTATCTTTAATGGTTTCGTGCAGTAATACTGCAGATTTTTTCATTACTGATAATTCTTTCCCACCAACTAATATTAATGTTTTGGCTTTTGTGTTGCATAAAGATCTTGGCATTGGATAGTTTCCATTGCTTATAGTAAAATTAATTAGTGATTCTTTTGTCATTCGTGAACTTTCCTTATAATAGGTTTCAAATAATTCATCTGGAACGTTCAATGTTTCAGCCTGTAGTTTTGAAAACCATCTTTTTTTAATTAGCCCATAGCACATATTATACATTGGTACCGTTAGTGCAATTGCCATCTTTATAGGATAAACCAATGCACTTTCTATAACCGCATTCTCAGTAATATCAGCTTCTTTGGATAATATTTCAACAACGATTTGAGCACCAATAGAAAGACCACAAATTGCGAAAACTTTTCCACTACAATTCTCTTTTATGTATTTAATAACTTGTTCTGCTGATTCTTTTATACTTACAAAAGTGGTGTCACAAGCATCGCCATGCCCGTCAATAATTGGAGTAATAATATAAAAATTCTTTTTTAATGCTTCAATTTGTGGGTTCCATGACCACCATGACAATCCGCCCCCATGAATAAAAATAATAACGGGCATATTTTTATTGCCAAACTCTTTAAATAACATATTTATCCTCCACTCATATATCGTTTAGTATATAATACTTACTTGGCTTACGATTAATAAACTATTGGTCCTCTTTGTCCAAATTGATTTCTTGAAACCTTTTCTCTGCTGCTTTTATTGCTTCAACTCCTGTTTTGCATAACACATTAATCCCTTTAACAATAGTTACAATTACAAATGCTTCGGTCAGCTCTTCCATAGTTAAACCTGCTTCTATGGCTGCAACAGCATGTGCTTTTGCCCCACTTAATTCATCATCCAAACTATCCAATATTGTAAAAATTAGTTCTCTTATCTTTTTAGGCAAATGTCCCTCTTGAATAGATTGTCGCATTCCCAAATATCCGTTTAATGCATCTGGGGAATATTTAGAGAGTATTTCCGCAAAAGGCGGATTCCATTTCAATTCGTCCTTATAATAATTAAGTATACTTTCTGGATCATTCATAGTTAAAATTAACCTCCCTGATTTAAATAATATCATTTGCAAAAGGTGTTACAGTAGCTGTTGAATTTTTATAATTAATAATATATTTTGTATCTTTACTAAATACAACCGCATTTGTTAATGCAATTTTTAAAACACATGTTCCAGGATCATTTTCATTAACATGACGATCATAAAATGCAAAGAATACTTTTTTTAGTTCTTCTCGTAATTCTCCATTTGATACTGATTTTGGATTACCTAGATTTTCACCTATACCCTGTGCACACATCAAATCTTTACATATTGCTACATTTGATTTTCTTTCAATTTCCTTAATTTTCTGTGAGCAAATATGTGTCATGACATAAACGTATCCATCTTTATAATAACCGTCTACATTCCGAACATTTACTCCGTTCTCTGTACCAGTGGCAAGTGATATTATCGCATCATGACCTAATTGTTCTCTCATCAACTCGCTTGCAGATTTAAAAATATCCATTATGTACCTCCTTCGTATATGTATTCAGCTAGGGCGAACGGTAACATTTTGTTACTTATTAAAATTAAATATTTACTAACTAAATAATAAAAAGCTTTTACTTAAATCCTAAGACTGGCCTTATTCCAACTGATGCCTCCAAAGTTGCAATAAGATTTCCATCCCTCTCTCTTTTATCGTTAGTAACAAATTCCTGTATAGCTTGTTTATTAGTATCAAGAAAAATTAAGGACCTTATTTCTTGCATTTCCATTTTTAATGCTAAAGCTTCGTTATGATTATTTAATAGTACCCTAAGCTCATCTTCATTAATTAATAAATCCAATTTATAAATAGCTGATAGAAAGTTATTTTTGCCTCCACTTTTTAAATAACAAGGCTTAAAGCTTTTCACAATACTTTTATCAGCAGTCTCAATACCAAGCTCTTCTAAAATTTCTTTTTTAATATTATGCTCTAAATCCAAAAGGTCTCCTTTAATATCATTCTTATCTATGCCTCCGCCAATAAATTGCAGCTTAAAAGGGAATGCTGTCCCCTCATTCATTTCGCCAATAGCAAATTTATTATCATTAGTTTCAATCAGAGCGGAGGTGTGAATAACTCTACAATCATTATCTTCATAAGTGTTTTTATTGATGGTATACAAAAAATGCGCATAGTCAGTTAAGCCAACAAAGATATTTATGTTATCTTCATTGACCTCTATATTGTCAATTGTAAATACATCCACATTAAAAAACTTTTCACCATTAATTAAGAGGTTGTCCCAGTTCGTCTCAACCTCTTCACGATAAACCAGTGGTAAAGATTTTTTCTGGTTTTTATAGTATATTTTTATATTATTATTAAATTCAGAAATAATAGTTTCATTCATATTAGCTACTTCCTTTCTTAAAATGCAAGATTCACATTGAACCTATACGATGAATGTGTTGTTGAAACATAATCTCAAGCTTTTAAAGTAATTACATATAAATATTATGATATTCCAATAAGAATCCTACGTATAGTTTTTAAGGTTCTCTACTGACTCTTTCAGTCCGGCAACTGTTTTTGTTTCAAGAACTACACGACAACTATATTTTCTCTTCTTTTAATTTCATCATTAAATATTCAGTTATTCCTTCTCTGTACAAGCCAGGTATAACGCCAATTTCAACATATCCGATCTTTTCATACAATATTTTGGCATCTGTATTAAAATCTGCAACCACTAGAAATAGTTTTGTATAATCTTTAAAGCAAATATCCTCAAAGAACACTAATAGTTTTTTCCCTATTCCAAGTTTGCGATTTTCTTTCTTCACTGCGATAATGTGAAGATATGGAAATGAATGAAATGCCCCCTGTAAAATAAACCATATGAACCCGTTACAATTATGATCAATATCTAAGGCAACATATATCTCATTCTTATTAAATCCATCCTTTAATGCCCTTCTAGCGCTTCCTTTTTCTGAAAAATATCTTATTCCAAGTTCGGAATTTAATAATATATCTTCACAATAATTTATATATTCCATACTACCTTTTATTATATTTATTTCCATACAACACCTCTACTTTAATTTTCATTAGCATCTAATAGGCTTCTCCGTCCAATGCTTACGGTAAAATTTTGTTCACTGATGTGTGGATTTTGTGTCATAAATGACTTGACTTATGTAAGTAACAAAACTGCACTAATATTTCACCTCAAATTTTATACATGTCATTGTTGTTATACAGTTATGAATAAATTTTCAATCTCTCTGTGCATCTGCCATACATTACATTCTTGATTGCACATGGTTTGATTGCTCATAATTATAATTGTTACATCATTATCTGGATAATATGAAAGCATTGCACCTACACCATCGTTCAAGCCTTCTTTACGCATACAAAATATCTCGCCATTAATTTCTACAAATTCAAAGGCATATCCTTTTCTTATTGTTGCATTAATTGGAGGTTGTCCATAATTAAATGGCCTTGTGAATTTACAATGAGGTGAAAATATCATATTAGTATATTCTACTGTTAATAACATATTTGCTTTTAGGTTTCTGATAAAAATATCAAGGTCAATTACTGTTGTATATACCCCTGAATCTGGAGACCCAATAGGAGGGTAAGAGTATATATTTTTTCTCCATTTAATAAAATTTTCATTTTTATCATAGCATCCGATATATCCTTCTGCTATATCTTTATTCACTTCATCCATAGCACAAAATTTTGTATTTAGCATCCCGCATGGCACAAAAACATTATTTGTGACAAAACTTCTATAATCCTGTCCAGTTACTTTTTCTATTGCTAAACCCAATAAAACAAAAGCACAATTATTATATCTAACATTCGTACCTGCCTTAAAAATAGGTTCTTTATATGCAAATTGAGGAAGAAAATCACATGTATTTCGTATAGAATAATTCGGTTTATTTATAAATAAATCAGAATAATTTTCGCCTGCTTCTTCATCTGCATCATCAGCTATTCCTGACGTATGAGTAAGAAAATTATAAATACTTACATCTGTAGGAATTGCCGTTCCCTTTAAATCAATAATGTCAGCAATTTTGTCTCCAAAATGTAATAACCCTTTCTCGATTAAAATCAAAATGGCTGTTGCAGTAAAAACCTTGGTAATAGATGCCGTATCAAACATAGTATTAAGTTTATTGGGAATATTAAAACCTCTATGTGCAAATCCATATGCTTGCGAAAAAATTACATCATTTTCTTGTTTAACAAGACAGGTACCCGAAAAATTGTGTTCTTTACTGAAATCATCACATATCTTCTGAATTTTTGCTCTCATCACATTGCCTCCTAAACTATTTAAGTTATCCTTATATTTATTACATACTATGGTTATTAGGATCTAAAGCACTCAATATATATAATTTTTTCATGTAGTATCTTTTATGATCCAACGGACAATCATCTAACACACCAAAAACCTCATATCCTTGTCTAATGTAAAAATCTTTTGCTTGAAAATCAAAAGTATCTAATTACAAATTTAATATTAACAGCGATTTATAGTGATGCTTCTCAAATATCTACCTTCTCCATCTATAGCATATGGTGATGAAACAAATCCTTCTTTTACTAAATACTCATTGGTAGCACCAAAGATTTGATGCCATAATTCATTTGCTATCTCTTTTATATCTACATTGTGTCTTACTGAGGTCAATTCAGATACATTGCTATTAAAATTCTCAAATACTTCTTCTACTATTGGATATATATTTGTGAGTATAATGTCCGATAAATTTTTAATAACTGTTGTATTTTCAAATTCATAAAATACTGGAACATTTATAACTATAATGTTAGTAAGGTCGTCAATATCAATATATTTTAATTCCTTTAAGAATCTTGCTAAGTCCTTTTCTTTTTCGTCTAATTGATTATATTTGATATTATTACTGATAATATTACACATCAATTCACCGCATTCAGCTGCAATTTCTCTATTCATATTATCTAAAATTTTAATATAAGATATGTTTAGTTCATGGAATGAACTTTTATTATCAATACTGTTTTGGATAAGTCTAAAAAACCTATACATATCCTTCCTTGAGCCATTTGAATCTCCAAAACTATTAAAAGTAAAATCAGAACCTATATAGTTATTGCTACTACATAATAATTTATTACTATATGCTTCTACTGCTTCACTATCTTCATATGCAACAATAATGTAAGCTCTATTGCCAGGTTGCGATTTTGACGTACAAAATGTGTTTCTTTCAGCAAAAAAATCAAAAGCAGTACCATCGAACACCTTGTCACAAATAATATGATAAAGTATTCTTTCATTACTATGCCACTTTGAGCATCTCAAATCTGATACATTTTTATATAATATATCTCTCAAGGATACAATTTTCTTTCCAATTACCTCACCTATGTTATTTATGTATTTCTCCATTTTTATAACATCTTGTTCTAAAAAAATTGCAAACTTTATTCTAAATGTATTTTCTTTAACTTCTATTGCGTTTATCATTTCAAGATTATGAATAATATTAGTAATGACTGCATCTTCTATATTTAAATAACTTGAGATTTCAGATTTAGAAATTGAAAATGGTTGTTTAGATGAAATTAAGAATAATACTTCATAAGTGTATTGTTTGCCACATATATATGCTGGATTATAACAGTCATATTCGCCTACATCTCCGAAGAAATACATATTTAGTCTTCTATTATTCATATAAATATCTCCCCCACAACTTCCGGTAGTGTAAATTTTTTCACACTACATTTTTGTTTTTCCTTATATATATCAAGGTTTACAGAGTTTTTTAGATGCAAAAAACAATGACCCCCTAATCACGTGTTATAATTGAGTATCTAACCTCACA